>CADCDS010000001.1 GCA_902800215.1 uncultured Bacteroidales bacterium
AACGATATGGTCTTTCTCAGCGAGGATAGCCTTGCAGGTGTCGCAACCGCATTTCTCCATAGCAGCTACCATCGGCTCGTAGAGACGATTCGTAACCTCAGCGGAGTTCTGGTTCTCCAGCCACTCTTTGAACATTGCTTTGAGTTCGTCGGAGCAGTCAGCGCACTCGAGGCCTTTCTGCATGAGAGCAGCAAGACGCTCGCGCAGTTTGCGGTGTGCGATCTGCATACCGAGACCGTACTCGCAGAAGTCTTCGAAGAGGGAGTTAGACCAAGCCGGACCGTGACCCTTCTCGTTCTTGGTATAAGGAGTAGAAGGAACCGAACCGGAGTAGATAGAGGTACAACCGGTAGCGTTAGCGATGATCTCGCGGTCGCCGACGAGTTGGCTGATGAGCTTCAGATACGGTGTCTCACCGCAACCGGAGCAAGCGCCGGAGAACTCGAAGAGCGGAGTTGCGAACTGGCTGTTCTTGACGTTGTTGAGTTCAACGAGGTGTTGCTTGGTAGCTACGTGCTCTACGCAGTAATCCCAGTTAGCAGCCTCGCCGAGTTGGCTCTCGAGGTCAACCATAGCGAGTGCCTTGCCGGTCTTCGGATTGCCCGGACATACATCGACACAGTTACCGCAACCGAGGCAGTCCATAACGCCAACCTGCATACGGAAGTGCATACCCTTCATGGCAGCCGGAGCTTTCATCTCGCGGGTAGCAGCGCCGTTGAGGCCTGCGAGCTCTTTCTCGTCGAGCACGAACGGACGGATACAAGCGTGAGGACAAACGTACGCACACTTGTTACACTCGATACAGTTGTCAGCGGTCCAAACCGGAACGAAGGCAGACACACCACGTTTCTCGAACTTAGCGGTTCCTGCAGGCCATGTACCATCCTCGATGCCCTTGAACGAGCTAACCGGGAGGAGGTCACCGTCCTGACCGTTGATCGGACGAACAACCTTGGTGATGAACTCCGGCTCATCTCCGTAGTCCTTAGCGGGATCAGCAGGCAGTTTCGACCATGCGGGATCGATAGCGAGCTCTTGGTACTCACCACCGCGATCCACAGCAGCGTAGTTCTTATTAACGACATCCTCACCCTTCTTGCCGTAAGACTTGACGATGAAGTGCTTCATCTCCTCAACGGCTTTCTCAACAGGGATGACTGCGGTGATACGGAAGAAAGCAGACTGGAGTATGGTGTTGGTACGGTTGCCCAGACCGATCTCCTGTGCGATCTTCGTAGCGTTGATGTAATAAACTTTAATCTTATGGTCAGCGAAGTATTTCTTCACTGGAACGTACCGCCGTCCTGCAGACCGCGGGTCACATCGTACATATGGAGGTAAGCCTGAACGTGGCAAGCCACGAAGTTAGGCGTGGTAACGAGATAGGTCGAGTGGATAGGTTCGTCGCCGAAACGGAGGTGCGAGCAGGTGAATCCACCGGATTTCTTACTATCGTAAGAGAAGTAAGCCTGGCAGTATTTGTCGGTCGTGTCACCGATGATTTTCACCGAGTTCTTGTTAGCACCTACAGTACCATCAGCACCGAGTCCGTAGAACTTAGCCTGGAAGAGCGAAGCGTCACCCATCGCGATCTCCTCGCCAACCGGCAGAGAAGTGAAGGTGAGGTCATCGTTGATACCCACGGTGAAGTGGTTCTTCGGTTGCGGCAGCGCGAGGTTCTCGAATACTGCGAGCATCTGTGCCGGAGTGGTATCGTTGGAACCCAGACCGTAACGACCGCCTACAACGAGCAGGTCCTTGAGACCGAGTTCGTCGAGTGCGTCTTTTACATCGAGGTAAAGCGGTTCGCCGTTAGCGCCCGGCTCTTTGGTACGATCGAGCACGCAGATACGTTTCACGCTCTTCGGCAGTGCCTCCTGCAAGTACTTGAGGCTGAACGGACGATAGAGGTGTACGTTGATGAGACCGAGTTTCTTGTTACCCTTAGCAGCCTCGTAGTCGATCACTTCGCGGATAGCCTCGCAAGCCGAGCCCATACAGATGATGATGTTCTCTGCGTCAGCAGCGCCGTAGTAGTTGAACGGACGATACTCGCGACCGGTGATCTTGGAGATCTCCTTCATGTAGTCGGAAACGATGTCCGCTACGCCGTCATAGTAACGGTTGCAGCTCTCGCGGTGAGCGAAGAAGACATCGGGGTTCTCAGCCATACCGCGCATCTCAGGACGCATCGGGCTGAGAGCACGCTCACGGAACTCCTGGAGTGCCTTGTAGTCAACGAGCGGACGGAGGTCCTCCATATCCATCGCCTCTACTTTCTGGTACTCGTGCGAAGTACGGAAACCGTCGAAGAAGTTCAGGAACGGTACGCGGCTCTTGATTGTAGCCAAGTGAGCCACACCTGCGAGGTCCATCACCTCTTGTACGGAAGCCTCAGCGAGCATAGCGAAACCGGTTTGACGGCAAGCCATGACATCCTGGTGGTCACCGAAGATACAGAGCACGTGGCTTGCCAGCGTACGAGCCGATACATGGAAGACAGACGGGATGAGCTCACCGGCGATCTTGTACATGTTCGGGATCATCAGCAGCAGACCCTGCGAAGCCGTGAAAGTGGTGGTGAGCGCACCTGCGTTCAGCGAACCGTGAACAGCACCTGCGGCACCTGCCTCAGACTGCATCTCCTGCACGAGAACGGTCTCACCGAAGAGGTTCTTGCGACCTGCGGCAGCCCACTCGTCCACGTTCTCCGCCATAGGCGATGACGGCGTGATAGGATAGATGGCTGCTACCTCGGTGAACATGTAAGCTACATGCGCCGCAGCGGCGTTACCATCCATAGTCATAAATTTTTTCTCTTTTGCCATAAAAAACAGTTGTTTATAATAGTTTGACGTTGTTTGACGTTGTTTGACGTTGTTTGACGTTGTTTTCAAAATCACGGGATAATATATATAATATATTATATGGTGGTGTAGGATACGTGATTACCCCGTAATTACCACGTAATGACCCTTATTTTAGTACAAGAATCCTAAAAGCCAGAGAGGCATCTGGTTGCCACGACCGAGTTCGACTTCGCCTACGGCAGTCGGACGGATCGTGTCGCGCATGGAGGCTTTCTCACGCACGTCGAAGTAGTACTTTCCATCGACGATGAACATCGCCGAACGATCGGTTGCGTTCACCTTATGCGCACCGTGTACGGCCATGTAGAAATAAGTCTCATACAGATCAATCGGTGCAATCACCCGTGCGATATTCATCTGCGCGACGTTGGTGTTATGCATATAGACCTTGGTCGGCTTCATCGGGAAGGCTTTGCCTTCGGGATAGAGGAGGTTGATAAGTCGGGAGTCCTTGAGGTACTTGATATAGTTCATCGTGGTTGCCCGACTGAGACCGATGGCTTCGGATATGTTGCTGACGTTAAGCGCACAAGGTGCGTCTTGCATCAGGATATAAAGCAGTTTGCGCAGTTTATGGAGACAAGCCACATCGATCTGCTTGATCATGAGCACATCCACTTCAAGCTGGGAGTTCATCACCTTGAGCAGTTCGGTCTCAAAGGACTTGGACTCCAGATAGGAAGGATAGTAACCGTGATCGAGGTAGTTCCGGAAATAATCGAGCGGCCGAACGCGTTCGCATATCTCACGAGAGATAGAGGCATGGCGTTGGATGATCTCTTCGAGCGTATAAGAGCGCAGCTTAAGTCCCGTCTGGATATTAAGGTACTCGCGGAAGGAGAAACCACGCAGGTTATAGGTCTTCACGATGCCTTTGATATCGTTGTTATCCTCATCGATCGGCATGACGGGTGTAGCACAGAAGACAATATGGAGGTCGCGGTACTTGGAATAGCAGCGTTTGAGTTCCCTACTCCAGTTGGGGTACTTGAACAGCTGGTCCAAGAAGAGGTACTTACCGCCTGTCTTCGCAAACGCACCGGCCAGTTCGAGCAAGGTATGCTCGGTGAAGCAGAAGTCGTTGAAGCTGACATAGAGACACGGGCGTATATCCTTGAGGGACTTACGCGGTTTGCGTCTTCCCTTGTATTCGGGTTCGGGCATGTTGCGCCACTCCGTCTCAATCTCTTTGACACGGGAAAGGAGGAAGTCGGTTTTTCCCACACCTCTTCCGCCTTTGATAGCGATCAGACGATCTTCCCAATCGATCTCGTCCATCAGTTGCCGGCGAATGGGCATAAAAGCGTGTGCTACGAGGAAATCATGGATCCTAAAAAAGGGATCTAAGGTCATTTGTTGGGGCTCTTTCGGCTCCAATTGCTCTTCAATAATAGGCTCGATATTCTCCATTTTTTTGCAAAAATTGAGTTTTTTACTAAAAATCGCTGCAAAATTACAAAAAAAAATCCATATTTGCAATACTTACCTTACATTTTTTAATAAAAAAATGAGGATTCACGGTTGTGAACCCTCAAAAATACACATTTTTTGTTAAAAAAAACACTTTTTAGAGGCTAATAGCTCCACTTGGGCAAACAGCACCCATCGGGCACTCGTCAATACATGTACCGCAAGCAATGCAGTCGGTTGAAATTTTGTAAGCCATAATTTTAATATTTACGATTTAACGATTTACGATGTACGATTTATTTACAATTTGGTCAATTTTTCAATTGACGCTGCAAAGGTACAACTTTTTTTTGAATGTACCAAATTTTTTGCAATTATTTTTTCTTTTTTACGGTAGCCAAGGCAGCGGCGAGTTGGGCGGCGGGACCGGTGAGACCTTTGTCGGTGAGGCCTTTGCGCTTGGCGAAGGTAGTCCAGTCTTTGGCTCCTCCTCCGGAGGTAGGTAAGCCTAACTGCAGGAAATGGCAGTAAGCGATACCAAGTGCATCGGTAGCATCCAGTTTCTTGGGCATCTCCTCTTCGGGGATGTGGAGAAAACGCTGCAGCATACCGGCCACCTGCTGTTTGGTGGAGTGTCCGTTACCGGTGATGGCCATCTTGATCTTCATCGGTGAATACTCATAGATGGGCACGTCTTTGGACAAAGCGGCTGCGATGGCCACTCCTTGCGCATGGACGATCTTGATCATGGTCTGCGGGTTTTTGTCCACAAACTGGGTCTCAATAGCCAGGCAGGACGGATGGTATTTGTCAATGATCGATTGCAGGAAGAAAAACTCCTTCTGCAACCGCGGATATTGTCCTTCGAGTTTATGCACGTCGTACGCTCCAAACTCCAGTATTTCAACTTGTTGTCCAACGGTATGCAACACCGCGTAACCCATATAGAGGGTACCCGGATCGACGCCTAAGATTATATGTTCCTGACGGACTTTGTCCAGCATGGACGTTAAACTGTTAAACCGTTAAATTGTTAAACTGTTAGTCCTTTTCTTAGCCACAAGGGCACGATTATTATTCTAATCTTCGTGATTGCGGATAAAACCGCGAATGATGATGATGGCAGCGCCCAAGACGAGCACATAGTCAGCATAGGGCTCGATGTTGGCGATACTCAGTCCGGCACCGACAGCAGCGATAAACGCGCCGATCAGTAATAGGATAGTCGATTTTCTCATTCTTCTATGACGTAGATATCTTCGTTGTTTTCGTGCATATAATATAGTTCACGCGCGTAGCGCTCGAGGCTGTCCTTGTTATTGAGCACTTGCAGCATCTGTTCCGCTTTTTCGGTTTCCTTCCGGTACGCCCTTGTCTGCTGCTCATACGACTTGATCTCTTTGTTTCGCCGGGAGAACTGCACGAGGCTTTGGTCACCGACGAAGAGATAGATAAAAAGGAACACGAGGATGGTGATGAGGTACTTACCCCATTTCCCGAACTTCATATAGCCTTTCCACTTCGAAAAATCCATCCGATTTAGCGTGTTTTTTATAAAATCCGGCACAAAGATACAACTTTTTTTGCATATATGAAAATTTTTTTGTAATTTTGTAGCCGATTTTATACAAATAACAATGAAAACACGTATTTCTCTGGTTGCAATGCTGTTTTTAGTGCTCGAAATGAGCGCTCAGGTGCATATCTCGATACCCGATTCCGGTAGTTGGAGTGGTCAAGCTTTGTCGCCTTATGTGGGTCAGACGGTAATCTTCGATGTTCCGATGGTGGTTTGTGCCAATGCGAACGGGAACTACGTGGTATCTCCATGGCGTCGTTTTCAGCCGGAGAGTCACGGTGTGATGGGTTCGGAGGAATACAACGAGACGGTGCGGATTAACAACTCGTGTATGTTCAGTATGAGTGGTGTAAGCGGATACCATCGTTGCGGCGAGAAGATCTATAACCTGAAGGCGTCGGTGACGAGCACGAGTAAGTTGACGATGAGTGGTGGTACATGGAGAGGCAACACGCGTGCGGATTTGGAGAAAGGGATACCGGATTTGGGTGACTACCGGTTATTGGTGTGCGGATTTAACTTAGAGAACTACTACATGACCTGGGGATCGATGGGTGCCGACAGTTATTCGGAGCACCAGGACCAACGGGCGAAGGTGAGTAAAGCGTTAGCGAAGATCAACGCGGATATATACGGACTGGTGGAGTTACAGCAGGGAGACGAAGCGATTGCGGAGATCGTGAGTGACTTGAACAAGAACACGGTGGGTAGGAACTATCAGTACTTCCACGATTTAGGTTCGGGAACGTTCCAGAAAGTGGATTTCGTGTATGACGTCAATAAAGTGGAGCCGATCAACACGCCGGTGGCAACGGACGTGGAGGTGCAAAACCGCAAGAAGATGGTATGTTTCCGTGAGAAAGCGACGGGCGAGAAATTCATTTACTCGATCAACCACTTCAAAGCGATGAACAGCGGTGGCAGTGACCGGCGTGTGAACGAGTCGCAGGCTGTGATCAAGTTGTATAACAGTTACCGTCAGAACCGCAGTATTATGGATAACGACCTGCTGATTATGGGTGACCTCAACTGCTACGCGTTCACGGATCCTATCCTGACGTTCACAGAGAAGAATAACATGATTGATCTGCACCGTGCGTTCCATGCGGACAGCAGTTACAGTTACATGTTCGGCGGTATGGCCAGTTACATCGACCATGCCATCAGTAACGAGACCTTGCGGCGGCAGGTGACGGGTATGTCAGCCTATCATATCAATTCCGATGAGGACGATAAATACACGTACGACAAGTCGAGTGACCTGTCGATGTTCCGTTGTTCGGACCATGATCCGGTGTTAGTGGGTCTGAAGTTAGACAGCACCCTATCCCAACCGATTGTGCCGTACTTGAACAGTTTGGATATACTGGAGAAGAAGGATCATCAGCTTGTGATTCAGAATGCATATGAACCGGGGTTGCGGAGTTTCTATGCGATCTACACCGTAAGCGGAATGCTGCAGGAACAGCAGGAAATCACGTCGCTATACCACACGGTGGATCTGCCGCAAGCGCCGGGTGTGTATCTGCTGTATATCTACTATAAAGGCACGGCGTACCCGAGAAGAATCGTGGTGAGGTAATTAACGATTGGACGATTTACGATGTACGATTTATTTTCTGAAATAGAAGCACCGGAGCGGGAGGAGTTAAGACGCCTGCGGAAGGAGTTGGAGGAGGCGAACTATAAGTACTACGTACTGAACATGCCTACGCTCTCCGACCGGGAGTTCGATGAGAAAATGCATCGTCTGCAAGCCTTGGAGGCGATGTTTCCCGATATGTTTGATCCTAAATCGCCTACCCAGCATGTGGGATCAGATTTAGTAGAAAGTAAAAAGTCGAAAGACAAAAGCAATAAAGCGTTTGAGACGGTCAAACACAAGTACCCGATGTTGTCGTTGGCGAATAGTTATTCACGCGAAGAGATTGAGGATTGGGTAAGGAAATTGCCTTCGGGTGTGGAGATTGTTTGCGAACTCAAATATGACGGTTTGTCTATCTCGCTTTGGTACGAGCATGGTGTGCTGGTGAAAGCACTCACACGAGGGGACGGACAGCAGGGGGACAATGTGATTGAGAATATCAAGACGATTCCTTCTATTCCTTGGCGGATTGAGCGAAAGGATGTGCCGGAGTTCTTTGAGTTACGAGGCGAAGTACTGTTACCTTGGGAGCGGTTTGAGATGCTGAACAAAGAAAGGGAGGAACAGGAAGAACCGCTGTTTGCCAATCCGAGAAATGCGGCTTCAGGAACACTCAAGCTGCAAGATCCACGGGAAGTGGCACGGCGCGGTTTGGATGCGTATCTGTACTATATGTTAGGGGAGAATCTACCGGGAAGTACGCATTTTGAGCGCTTAGAGACAGCCAAGGCTTGGGGTTTTCGTATATCTGACGCGATTAAGGTGTGCCATAACGTGGACGAAGTGATGGCGTATATCGCTTACTGGGACACGGAGCGGAAGAATCTGCCGGTAGCCACCGACGGTATTGTGCTGAAGGTGAATGACTTGGCGCAGCAGGAAGAATTGGGTTACACGGCCAAGACGCCACGATGGGCAATCGCCTATAAGTTTCCCGCCGAGAAGCAGTTAACGCTGCTGAAAGAGATCACGTACCAGGTGGGAAGAACCGGTGTGGTGACACCGGTAGCCAATCTTGAACCGGTGCAGTTGAGCGGCACGATGGTGCAACGGGCGACACTGCATAATGAGGATTTTATCAAACAACTCGATATCCGACCGGGTGACCGTGTGTGGGTAGAGAAAGGCGGCGAGATTATACCGAAGATCGTCGGGCGTGAGGAATCAGGAGTCAGGAATCAGGATTCAGGATATTCATTTCCTACTGTTTGCCCCGAGTGCGGTGCGACACTCATCCGCGTGGAAGGCGAAGCAGCATGGCGGTGTCCGAACGAGAGTGGATGCCCACCGCAGATCAAGGGAAAGATTGAACATTTTGTGAGTCGCAAGGCGATGAATATCGATGGTCTGGGCGAAGAGACGATTGATCTGTTTTACCAGAAGGGATTGTTAAAGAACATCGCCGATATCTACGATCTGAAATTAGAGGACATCGCAGCGCAGGAGCGGTTGGGCGAGAAGAGTGCACAGAATATTTTAGATGGTATCGAAGCCTCGAAAAACGTGCCGTGGTCACGGGTGCTGTTTGCGTTGGGTATCCGGATGGTAGGTGAAACAACCGCCAAGAAGATAGCACGCAAATACAACACGATTGACAGTTTACAATGGGCGACGGCCGAACAGTTATGTGCCATCGAAGATGTGGGACCGCAGATTGCGGAGAATATCGTGAAGTATTTTGAGGACCTGCAGAATTTGGAGATTTTGGAGCGATTGAGACAAGCGGGTTTGCAGATGGAAGGCGAAGCGGAGGCCGCACCGACGAGTGATAAGTTAGCCGGACTGAGTATTGTTATTTCCGGTACGTTTGCGCAGCACAGTCGAGACGAGTACAAGGCGATGATTGAAGCGCACGGCGGAAAGAATGTAGGATCCGTAAGCAAGAAGACGAGCTTTATTTTAGCTGGCGAGAACATGGGTCCGGAGAAACGGAAGAAAGCGGAGGATCTCGGAATTCCTCTCAAGACTGAGGAGGAATTCCTTGAAATAGTTGAAAATTGAAAGGTGAAAATTGAAAGGTAGAATGAATAAGATCAAGCAATATATTTTTGAATACTTGCGGAAGCGGATGCCGGAAAGGGAGGTTCGTTTTCCGCATTTGGACCAGTCGCTGAAGGTGATGGTGATCTATGAGAGTGACCCATTGGAGCGGAACGATGCCATCAAGGCCATTCGGCAGGATTTGTTGAGGCGGCAGATGGACGTGACAATGTGGGGATATCTGGGAAGAAAAGAGATCCAAACCTTGATTTTACCGCAAAGTCGAATCTTAGGACTGGGTGACTATAACTGGTTAGGTAAACCGAAGGACTACGTATTGACGGATCTGAAAGCAGAACATTACGATCTGCTGATTGATCTTTCGACGCAGCCTCTCCTACCCTTGCGTTATCTGGCGATGTACACGGATGCCGATTTCAAAGTGGGACTGAGCATGGGCGAAGGATTACACGATATGCTGATGGGCATGGAGAATCCCGATGTCAAGGGTTTGTATGATCAGATTATCAATTACTTAACGACGATTAAGAGCAATGACTGACGCGCACACTATCCTCGTACATGTACTAAAATTTATTTTAGTAGTAAGTACTCGGATGTGCTCGCTCTCCCCACAAATTAAAATTTGCGGGGCCCCAAACAGAATTATAATTTATGAGTAAATTATTAGGAATTGGTACAGCACTTATCACGCCGTTTCAGGCAGACGGAAGTGTCGATTACAAGGCCTTGGCACGACTGTTAGACACCCAGTTAACGGGCAAGGTTGATTATATCGTGGTGCTGGGCACGACGGGTGAAGCGGCCACGATGACCGAGGAGGAAAAACGGGAAGTAAGAACGTTTATTCGGAATTACGTAGCTGGTCGTTTGCCGTTGGTGTTAGGTGTTGGTGGTAATAACACAGCCGCTGTTTGCGAGAGCTTAAAGACCATTGACTTGACGGGTTTTGAAGCCATTTTGAGTGTTTGTCCGTATTACAATAAACCCAATCAGGAAGGTCTGTTCCAACATTTCTGTGCCGTAGCAAAGGCGTCTCCTATACCGGTTATTCTTTATAATGTACCCGGGCGCACGGGTGTGAATCTGTTACCGGAGACGGTGATGCGGATCTATGAGGCCGTACCGGATAAGATCGTGGGTATCAAAGAGGCATCCGGCAATGTAGAGCAAATCAAGCGATTGATAGTAGAAAGTCGAAAGACAAAAGACAAAAGACATCTTCTCGTCATCTCTGGAGACGATGGGATTGCCTGCGAGATCATGGAAGCCGGTGGAGCAGGTCTGATATCGGTAGCAAGTAACGCTTTCCCGGAAGATTTTTGGGATATCGTACATAAAAAGGACCAAGCTAAACAGGCGAAGTACGAGCAGATGGTGCGGTTGCTGTTTAAAGAAGGTAATCCGGTAGGCATCAAAGCGGTGCTGGCGCAGAAAGGAATTATTCAGAATTATCTACGACTGCCGCTCGTTCCCGCAAGTAAGGAATTACAAGAAGAGATAAAAAAAGAGATGGCCAAATGACCATCTCTCGTTTTTGTAAGAACATCTAGCTAGATGATTCTCCGCCTTAAGCAGCTTTCTTTTTCGCTTGATCAACAACTGCTTTGAAAGCAGCGGGTTGGTTCATAGCGAGGTCAGCAAGTGCCTTGCGGTTGATAACGATTCCTGCTTTCTTGAGGTAACCCATCAGTTGGCTGTAGCTCAGACCTTCGAGGCGAGCGGCAGCGTTGATACGTTGAATCCAGAGAGCACGGAATGTACGTTTTTTGTTCTTACGATCGCGGTAAGCGTACTGCAAACCTTTTTCCCATGTGTTCTTTGCTACGGTCCATACATTAGCACGACCACCAAAGTTACCACGGGTGAGCGACATGATCTTCTTACGACGGTTGCGCGAAGCAACGCGAAGCAACAGCATCTCACGTACGGAGCGCAGGTTCGTTTGATCAACAAGTGCAACATGAGTCAAGTTGCGTTTTTGCTTTTTAGTCTTCTTCGTCAGAATGTGACTCTTGTAAGCGTGCTTACGCTTGATTTTACCGGTTCCGGTAAGCGTGAAACGCTTTTTTGCACCGGAGTTCGTTTTTACCTTTGGCATTTTGTAATATAATTTAATTTGTTAATAATTCGTCCGATAGGCAGCGCAAAACAAGGTAAGCCTTCGGACGGCTTTTTTTCAAAATCACGGGATAATATACTATGTATATTATAGGGTGATGTGGGATACGACATTACCAGGTTATGACCAGGTTTTTATCCTTTACTACTCTTAGGCGAGATGTTCATAATCATCCTCTTGCCTTCGAGATTCGGTACATTGTCGGGTTTGCCGTACTCGGCAAGGTCGGCAGCAAAGCGTGCCAGAAGCAGTTCTCCCTGCTCTTTGAACACGATAGAGCGTCCACGGAAGAAGACGTAGGATTTGACCTTATTGCCTTCTTTGAGGAACTCAATAGCGTGTTTGAGTTTGAAGTTATAGTCATGATCATCGGTTTGGGGTCCAAAACGAATCTCTTTGACTTCTTGCTTCTTGGCATTAGCTTTCGCCTCTTTTTGCTTTTTCTTCTGCGCGTAGAGGAATTTCTGGTAGTCGATGACGCGGCACACGGGAGGTGTGGCAGTCGGAGCGATCTCGACGAGATCGAGGTTCTGGTCATCGGCTATCTTCATTGCCTGCTGGAATGAATAGATACCCTGCTCTACGTTGTCGCCAATCAGGCGCACTTGGGCTACACCGCGTATCTTATCATTGATACGATGCGGATCTTCTTTGATTACACGACCACCGCGTGGTCTGGGAGTAACAGTTGCTATATTCTTAACTATTTATGGTTAATAATAAGCCTTCTCGCCCGGGCACGATATGCCCCACATTCGAAAAAGCGTGCAAAATTACTAAAAATTTTTTATATACGCAAGAAAAATGCATTTTTTTTCACTTTTTTCCTAAATTATTTGCGCGCGTGAAATATTTTTTGTATCTTTGCACGCTATTTTGAGATTTTATGCGAAATATCTTAAATACTACATATATGAAAAAGAGCGTTATCGTTTTGACCGCAGCGGTCGCAATGGTATTTTTTGGTTGTAAAGAGAGTCCGTACATTAACGGTCCCGGCGAGATGGTAGATCAGTTACCGGATTCGATTCCGTCTATCGCAGATCCGGATCCCACGCCGGATCCCGAGGGTGTAGATATTCCGGAAGGCACGATCAACGTGAACGAGGCGGTGAAGATCGCTAAGAAGTTAGCGGCAGGAGAGGTTTCGGCAGACCGTTATTTCATCAAAGGATGGGTAGTTGGTTTCAACCGCGGCAACACGTTCGATACCGATTTCCCGAAATACGGTAATGATTTTGTATATTTGAGTGCCCGTCAGGACGGTAAGGGAACGAAGCAGTTCTATGCTTATCGCATTTTAGGTAAGTTTGGTGCGAAGTTCCCGGATTTGGAGTGCATACAAGTAGGTGATTTCATTGTGATCAGTTGCTATCCGATGAACTATAACGGTACATACGAGTCCAATGGTTTATGCCATACCTATGCATCGAACAACGCGCATTTCAATGAGATGTTCCCGTGGATATTCCCGGGATGTCCGGTGCCGGGTGAAGGTGAGATCAGTGTGACGGAAGCGGAGAAAGTGAGTGCTAAGTTAGCCAGCAAAGAGACCTCCACTGAGACCTACAAGATCCGTGGTGTAGTGACGAGTGTGGACACGGTGGATCCGTCGTACGGTAATGCAACCTTCAATATCTCGGACGGTTCTGGTGTAGCTACCTGTTATCGTCTGAAAGCCAAAGGTGGAGCAAAATTCACGAATGCGAACCAGGTGGCTATTGGTGACACGGTGCTGGTGGAAGCCAAGATTCAGAACTACAACGGCACCTGCGAACCGACGCAAGGTAATGTAGTGGAATCGACCAATCCGAATTTTTAATTTCTAAAACGCAAAAAATATTTAAATTCAATAACAAAAAATGGCAAGTTTACAAAAAATCAGAAATCATGGCCCACTTTTGATCGTAATTATCGGTTTGGCCATGTTAGCATTTATTCTCAGTGACTTCTTAAACAACAGCACGAGTATTTTCCGTGAGAATCCGAACAAGTTGGGTTCGATTGCAGGAGAGGTTGTTCAATCCAATGATTTCAATGCAGCACAGCAGTTCTACGAGGCTTATCCGTATGCGTTGGTAGGTCTGTACGGAAGCGAGGCACAACGTGAGGCATTGGGTGCGCACATGAACACGATTACCGAGCTTCAACAGAAAGCGCAAGAAGGCAATCTCGACGAAGAGGCTGCTGTTGAGCTGGAGAAGCAATGGAAAGAGGCATGGGACGGCATCAAGGGTCTGGCCAATGAGATCAAAGAGAGCACGAACTTCAACCAGTTATTGTGGAATGAGTTTGTGACTTATTACACTTTCAAACCGCAGGCTGAGAAGATCGGCATGGACATCAGCTACGACGAGTATGAGCGTGCGATGCAGGTGTTCGGTCTTCCGTACGGTGCGCCGGAGCACATTACCAAAGGTATCTATCTGCAGCAGAAATACATGGCCTTGCTGCGCAACACCTTGGCGGTTAACTCGTTGGAAGCCGAGTTCGCTTTCAACAGCCGTCAGCAGGCTATCAGCGCAGAATATGTGATGCTGCCTTACGATGCGATCGCTGATTCGCTGGTAGAGGTAAGCGAGAAAGACATCAAGGCGCTGTATGACCAATACAAATCGCAGTTCAGAACGGAGCCGATGCGTCGGATTGAATACACCGTGATCAATTATGAGCCGAGTGAGGCTGACATGCTCAAAGAGGCTGAGTTCATGGCAAGTATCCAGGAGGATTTCCGTACGGCGAATGACATCGAAGCACTCTTGAAGTCCTATTCGGATGCAGAGTACCAAGATATTAAAGTTTTTGCTATCGACGCTGTACCGGCAGAGTTTGCTGAGTTTGTAGCGAACAAAGAGGCCAAAGTAGGCGATTGTTCCGAAATTCTGCTGAACGAGCATGTCTATTCGATGGCTCGTATCATGGCGCTGGATAAAAAGAATGTATCGTTAGCTATTGTACGCCGCGTTGTGGATCCGTCGGAGCCGACGAAGGTAGATCTGGAATACGAATACCGTCAACTGGTTCGTGAGCACGCAACGGTAGAGGAGTTCGAGCAGATGGCAAGAGAAAAAGGTCTGCCGCTTCAATACGCTACGGTTCAGGAGTTGACCCAGAAGATCGGTGGTTTGCAGGATTGCCGCAAGGTGGTTCTGAAAGCCTTTGAGACCGCTGAGGGTAATGCTTGCGACGATGCGATCAAGTGTGGTGACCACATCGTGATTGCAGCCGTTGTAGAAGCGAATGACGAGCATTACATGCCGTTGGATAAGGTGCGTGAAGGTTTGCGTATCATGGCGGCTAACGACGCCAAGGCTAAGTATATCGAGCAAGAGATGAACGTAAACGGTTTGGACGAAGCAGCTCAGGTTTGGGGCCAATCGGTTCAGAGCGTAGCACGTATGTCGCTGGCTGACAACTATCCGGATCCGGCAGTTGTAGGTGCTGCTTTTGCACAAGGAGAGAACGCAGTAAGCGGTTTGATCAAGGGTGACCGCGGTATGTATATCGTGAAGACCGGTGCCCGTCTTGATGGTGCTGAGGAATATACCGAGGAAGCGGCACAGAACGAGAAAGCACGTCTGTCGCAGGCTATTGGAACCAAGTTCCAGCAGGCTATCCAGGAGTTGACGAACAATGTTCGTGTAAAAATCAACGATCTGGAGCGCTTCTAATCGCGCACGCGTGTAATTATATAAGGAGAGTGCTCTCACGGGGACTCTCCTTTATAGTAAAGACGAATAATGGAGAAAGGCTAATGTAATGGTGAAAGGCGAAAGAAATATATCTCCGTGGTTTTGGGTGCCGACGCTGTATTTTACGGAAGGTATCCCCTATTTCCTGGTGAACAACATCTCGGTGATGATGTTTGCCAAGATGGGTGTACCGAATGATCAGTTGTCGTTCTTCACGACCTTGCTTTATTTCCCATGGTTCTTAAAGGGGTTATGGAGTCCTTTTATCGATATCTTCCGCACGAAACGATGGTGGATCATCTCGATGCAGGTGTTGATGACGGTGCTCTGTATCTTACTGACACTCACCCTTCCCCACCCGTCTGCGGAGATGATGGCCAACAGCCAGACCTCAGTAGGACTGTTCACGTGGACGTTGATTTTCTTTATCATCACCGCTTTTGCTTCTGCGACACATGACATCGCGGCAGACGGTTACTACATGTTAGCTCATAACGCGAAGAGTCAGGCGGCTTTTGTCGGTATCCGTTCGACCTTCTATCGCATTGCGGCCATCTTCTCGCAAGGTGTGCTGGTATATATCGCCGGTGTGATTGAGAAAGACACGAATGATATTCCGTGGTCCTGGCAGGTCACGTTAGGAGCGACGAGTGTTATCCTGCTGTTAGTCACTCTGTACCATTGTTTTTTCCTTCCCCGTGCAGCGGAAGATCAGTTACGGGAAACCAAGGATTTCAACGGTGCAATGCGTGAGTTAGGTGCTTCTTTTGCTACCTTTTTCACCAAGCCGGGTGTAGTCTTGGCGATTGTGTTTATGCTGCTGTACCGCTTAAGCGAAGGATTCTTGGTGAAGTTATGCCAACCGTTCCTGGTAGCGAGTCGAGACACGTCCATCGTGAACGGAAAGATCATCGGCGGCGGTCTGGAACTCAGTACCGACACGGTAGGTATCCTATACGGTACGATTGGCGTGATCGCCTTGCTGGTGGGTGGTATCTTAGGGGGAATTTATATTGCAAGGAAAGGCTTGAAACGCTCGATCTGGTTAATGGCCGCGGCCTTGACATTACCGAGTTTTGTGTATTGTTACCTGAGCATGGCGCAGCCGGAATCGACCTGGATCATCGGTTCTGCGGTAGGTTTTGAGCAGTTCGGTTACGGTTTTGGTTTCACCGCCTATATGATGTATATGATGCATTTCTCGGAAGGCAAATACAAGACGGCGCATTATGCGATCTGCACCGCTTTCATGGCCTTGTCGATGATGATTCCGGGCTTTGTGGCGGGAAGTATTGAGATGGCAGTGGGATACACGGCATTCTTCTGGATCGCCAATGCCTGCAGCGTCACCACTTTTATTGTTACATACTTTGTTTACAAACGTTTAAAAGAATAGAAAATGAATTATAAACGCATTATTCCGGACGGAATTACGAGTTGCAATTTGATCTGCGGTGCTTTGGCCACTTATATGGCTACGCAGGGTGAGTTTCATTGGGCTTTTGTGCTGATCTTAGCCGGTGCATTCTTTGATTTCTTTGACGGTCTGAGTTCCCGTCTGTTGAAGGCATCCAGTCCCATCGGCGTAGAATTGGACTCGTTGGCGGACGATATTACCTTCGGTTTGGCGCCGTCGATGATGCTGTTCTGCTTTGTCAAACCGGTAATCGGTTGGTGGGCAGGTATAGCGTTGGTGATGGCGGCTATGTCGGCCTTACGCTTGGCGAAATTCAATGTGGATGAACGGCAACACGACTCCTTTATCGGTTTGGCTACACCGGCCAATGCCATCTTCTGGGGAGGTATCTGCAGTCTGCCGATGGAGATACTAAGCAATGCGTGGTTGGCATGGACCTTAGTGGGCATTTCGTTGATCAGCGGTTACCTGCTGAATGCCGAGATTCCGTTCTTCAGTTTTAAAGCGTTCAAACGAGAGAAGACATTGATTATCAGTTTCTTGGTAGGTTGCCTGATCCTAATAGGATTCTGCGTGATAGAGGCACTCGCCTACCAAAAAGTTGCCTTTGCACTCTTCAGCGGCACGGCCTGCATCGTGTGGTACGTGGCGTTAAATTTGCTGATGTGCTTTCGTAAGAAAAAATAAATTCGATATACCATGAAACGACACGTGATTCTTTGGGCATCGGTACTTATCTCGGTAAGCATCTGTGCCGCTGACATCCCGGAGGGATACTATGACGCGATTGAAGGTACGCAGGACTCGGTTCTCAAATCTACTTTATACCGGATTATCAAAGGAGGCGAACGGTATTTCTACGGAAACAATGAGTACCATACATCATCCAATCCGCCGGAGTGGCAAAAGGGTGATTTGAAAGGGTACGGCACATGGTATGCCTTCCCCATGACGGACATGCATCCGGATGGTATTATCTGGGATATGTATTCCAATTGCGTGCGGTATTATCCAAAGGATAAAGGAGAATCCGGTTGTTCGCTGAATATCGAACATTGTTTGCCGAAAAGTTGGTGGGGAACAGGTGTCAAGACGGATACGATCTATCGGGATTTGTATAATCTGAATCCTTCCGACGCGCAAGCCAATTCCAATAAGAGCAACTATGCACCGGGGCATGTAAGCAAAGGCGATAAGTTCGACAACGGTTCCTTCCGCATGGATTCGAAGTCTAAGTCACAATACGACTATATATGCTGGGAACCGGCAGCGGAATATCGCGGTGATTTTGCAAGAACGTATTTCTACATGGTGACGGCATATGAAGAGCAGACCTGGAGTGACACCTACAGCGCCTATGTAAGCAATGATTCCTATCTTCGTTTTTCGCCAACAATAGTACAAGTACTATTGGATTGGCATCGTGCCGATCCGGTAAGCGACAAAGAACGATGCCGAGCAGACCGGATCTCGGATATTCAAGGGAACCGCAATCCGTACATCGACTACCCCGAGTTAGTGGAATTGATTTGGGGAAACAGAAAAGGAGAAAGCGTTGATTTATCCACATTAACTTGTGCCTTTGAAAGCGGTGTGTGTCCGGAACCGATCGTGCCGGAACCGGATCCGCAAACCTACGACACGCTTATCAACCTACCCGGTTTAACCAAGGCGATTGTGAATGCGTACACGAACGGAGAGATTTCCGGTTTTGCCAGCGATAAGATACAAAGTAACGGAACGCGATCCATTACCATGGGAGCCAGTACGACAGACGGATATCTTAATTTTAATCATCTGAACTTGACTGACTCTGCTATCTTGGATTTCCGTGCGTCTATATTCAATACCGCTGACTCGATGCAACTGGATATCTATGCAAACGAGACGTTGATTCGTACCATCAAAGACAAAGTGGTTCAAAACACACGGAACGAACTCTATTATCGCACCACTATCCCTGCCGGGACGGACAGCATTAAGATCATCTCTGTAGGCGGGAAAACGACGATACGGGCCTGCATGCAGGAGTTGTATTTATTGCAAGTAAAAGGAGATCCCACCGCTATCATCCGGCCCAAGGAACACTTGTCTATCAGTAAAGAACTTAGGGAAGGACAAGTGGTAATTATTCGAAATGCGTCAATTTTTACCCCATTAGGACAGGAAATTCGATAGGTGTGTCAATTTTTACACATTTTTCGTGAAAATATGCACGCGCGCGTAAAAAAAAATTAGTAATTTTGCACCCGATTTAGAACGCACACATTTAACACAACAACTAATATGAGAAAACAACTCTTCATTTCGCTGCTATGCTGCTTGATGATACCTGTAGCGGGTAAAGCGCAGAGCACAGTAGTGGATGGTCAATCGACTGAAGGTAAGGATTTCTGGGTGACGTTTATGCAAGCCGACCAGGATCCGAACAATGACTTAACTTTATCGCTTTCTATTTCGTCACGGGAAGATTGTCAGGTGACGATCACCAATCCCTTCACCGGTTATTCGGAGAACGTGACCGTGACGGCTAATCAGATGCAGTTGGTGGAGCTGTACGAAGGAAACGTGCTTGTTTCCAACGCTCGTTCCGCTATGGCTACTTCCGGAAAGGTTTGTTACGCGGTGAACTCGGAGCAAGTGGACACCTGTGCTTTGCATGTGACCTCCACGGCGAACATCTCTCTTTTCGCCACCAACTACAAGCGTGCTACGTTTGACGCCACCAACGTGCTGCCAACGGCATCGCTGTTAGACGAATATTATATTCAGACCTATACTCCCTCCGATCACGGTGGAACGGGAGCTACACAAGGTAGTCATTTTGCCATTATTGCGGCAGAGGATAATACGGTAGTGGATTACTGTCCGACGGTGGATACCAAAGCCATTGATGAGGCCAAGAGCGCTTATGCTTTCTCGCAAGGTATCGGCATGAGTGACGAGCAGTTGGCCTTGGCGAATTTCCAAGTAGGCGACACGCTCCATTCACCGGTTCTGATGGCTGGTCAGGTCTATTATGTATGGACCGGAAAGAAAGACAACACACCGGGTGACTTGTCCGGTACGTACGTCAAGGCACGCGACAAGAAGAAGATCGCAGTCTTCCAAGGCTGTCCGCATACCAATATCCCGTATCAAGTGAAGCAGCGTGATCATATCTTCTCGCAGGCCATGCCAACCCAATACTGGGGCAACACCTTTGTACTGACCGCTTCGGCCAGCCGTCCGGTGGATAAGATCCGTATCCTGGCGCTGAACGATGAGACGGAGGTGCGTATTAACGGCGACTCCGTGTACACATTCAATTTTGCGACCAACCCCAAACGCTATTGGGAGTTTGAGATCGGTACGCAAGGTAAATATGCCCAGAACGGCAGTTGTCTGGTGACCACTTCCTGTCCGTGTGCGGTACACCTGTTCATGGTGTCGCAGCAGTACCATGGCGACAAGAACTCCAGCGGTGACCCGGCGATGCTGTGGATCAACCCTATAGAGCAGCAGATCGACCAGGTGACGTTTGCAACCTATGCCAGCAAGAACGGAACGACGGCGCACTACGTGAATGTAGTGACCGACCAACCGGATTTGATGACATTGGACGGAGCGTCTATCGCTTCCAATTTCAGCGCTGTAAGCGGTTCCAACACCTATCATTACGCACAGATCTCGTTAGGCAGTACCGCTACCTCGCATACCTTGAAGAGTAACGGTTCCAACTTCATCGCTCACGTGTACGGCTTTACATCCAATGAGTCGTACGGTTATTCCGCCGGAGGTGCCACCAAACCGCTGACGCAGTATATCACGATCAACGGTCAGATCTTTACGCCGGACAACGAGAATACGCTATGCGGAGAGGACACTATCAAATTCGCATGCCATCCGGATTATGAGTATAATAAGATTGAGTGGTATTTCGGTGACGGTCAGAGTGATTTGACCAATCAGGACTCCGTTCCGCATTACTATCCGAACTCGGGCACATACAACGCGTATGTGCTCATCTACCGCGAAAGCAGTAACCTCTGTGCCGGTCAGAATGCCATCGACAGTATTCCTATCAAGGTGACGATCGGACGGTACCAGTTCTCTATTGACGATATCGACATCCCGTGTCCGGAAGACGGAAAAGAATATATCGGTAAGGTGTATTACACCAACGAAGGCAAGGTCAATCTGCATGGCGACAATGTGACCATTGAGTTTGACGAAGCGGCCAAGGCAGCCGGTTTCAAGGATTCCGAACTGGTGATCACCGATTCGTATTTCCAGATCAAGATTCCGACAGGCGACAGCGGTGCCAAACCGGAGACGCTGTACGGTATTCACCTCGTGATCAACTCCGATTGTGGCGGTGCAGACACCACGATGAACTTCATGATCAATTTTGACAATAACGTCATTGACCAGCGGTATGATAACGTGCTCGGTCTGCTGACCGCACCGTTCGCCGGTAAGACACTCAGTGACTTCCAATGGTACCGTACTTCCGACAGCACGGCGCTGGAAGGTCAGGTTTCGTCGAACCTCAACTTCTACGACATCCCTTACGGTGGTGACAAGAACGAAGCGTATTACGTGTGCTTCACAATTAATAAAGGTCAGGCGGATGAGGTGCGTACCTGCGCATGCGCCAAGGCGTTTGTGACGGACGGCACGAAGCATCAGTTTGAATCGGACCAGACGGGTCTGACGATCACGGCCAACTACTCCGTGCTGGCAGGCGGAAAAGTGTTCGTCAATGCCGACTACAAAGGCGAAACGGATATCGAGTGCTATGCGCAATGGATCGATGCCGCCGGTCATGTGTATAACGACCTGAAATTCAATATCCCAGACGGTGGATGCACCATCGCCGCACCGGCCGTCAAAGGTCTGTACCTGCTGCGTGTGGTGACGGGTAAAGGCAGTCGCAGTTTCAAATTCATCATTCAATAACAACACATTCAGGAGGACAAAACAATGAAAAATACAGTTCGATACATATTGATTATCAGTGTTGTTTTAGGTTTAAATGCGACACCGGTGTTAGCCGCTACTATGCCGGAACCGGTTCCTGCTACGCAGACCGACAAGCAGAAAGCAGCTGAGAAAGCGAAAGCCGCAAAGCAGAAAGAAAAAGAGAAAGCGGCTAAACAGAAAGAGAAAGAAAAAGCCGCTAAGGCCAAGGAGAAGGAGAAAGCAGCCAAGGCAAAGGCGAAAGAGCAAGCCGCAAAGGCAAGAGAACAGGAAGCCAAAGCCAAAGAGCAAGCTGCTAAACAGAAGGAAAAAGAGAAAGCCGCACAAGAGCGTCAGGAAGCTATCGAGAAGAAAGAAGCCGCTCGGTTAGCAGAAGAGCAAAAGGCGGTGGAAGCCTATAAGAGACAACAAGAGGAGTTAGAGCACCCCAAGACACCGGTGATTTCCTATTTCAACTTGGGTATCCGTGCCGGTTACTCGGCGATGATGGATAAGATCAACGGCAGTTATATGGGGGCCGGAACAATCAACCAGAGTAACGCCTTGCAGCAACTCAAAGGTGGCGGCGGTGCCGGACTGAACGTGACCTACAACCTGGAATACAAGCATTTCCTGTTTGAGACCGGTCTGGACTTCCGTTTCCTCAATTCCACTTCTGCTTATGGCTTTACTGCCATCCGTAACGACCTCACCTACCCGGGAACGACTTACAGTTATCTGTTTGACAACGTACGGGAGATGCGGAACATGATCGAGTTCGGTGTACCGGTGATGTTCGGTGCGCAGTTCAACCGTTTCTACTTCCTTTTAGGCGCCAAGGTGCACTACGGTCTGCCGATGGGTTACAGCCAGAAGGGTAAATACGATATCGTGGTGAACGACCCGGCATTGATAGAGCCTTACGGTTTAGGTATCTATGAGATGAACGGTCAGACGCGTCAAGAGATCGTGTTCAAACAACCGGATATCAGTGCCGCTGCCGAGATCGGTATCGACCTGGACGAGTGGTTACAGAAAGATCCGGATCCGAAGAAGAAAGTGAAAGTGAAACCGGGTGAGCGTCAGCCGTTTGGTCGTCAGCACGTACACTACCGCATCGGTTTGTTTGCCGAGTACGGTGTGCTGAATACGAATGCCACACCGGCAGCCAATCCGGTGGAGTTTGCTACCGATGCCATTGAAGTCAAGAACGGCAATACCCTGCTGGCTATGAACGGCGACACGAAGTTAAACAACCTCTTTGTCGGTGCTAAGTTCACCATCCAGTTTGAAGTACCGAGTAAGCAAGAGAAACAGTTGGCTCCCCCACCCTCCACGGTCATCTATTCTGTCATAGATTCCGAGACCCGTCAACCGCTGGAGAAAGCATTGATTGCAGCTTACGACAACAACACCGGCAAGGCCGTTATGCGTGAGAAACAGATCGGTGTGAAGGGAACCAGTCAAAAACATCCGCTCGGTTCGTATAACGTAGAAGCGAAGGCTGACGGATACTATCCGATGAACCACAAATACCTGATTGAGGAAGTTGGTAGTAAGACGGAGATCACTTTGGCCTTGATGCGCCGACCGATCCTCCGTGTACACGTAACGAATATCGAGACCGGTAATCCGGTACCGGCAACGGTGCAGATCTTGGAAGCCGGTGCTACCACTCCGGCCTACAGCCTGAACACTGATTCCACTTCCGGTTCGGCACAGCAGATGCTCACCGAAGGTCCGCTGTACAAACTGCATATCGAGCAGATGGGTTACGAGACGGTCGATCAGTCGATTCTCTATATCGGCGACTCGATCAATATCGCATTGACGCCGATCAAGAAGGGTGAAGTATTCATCGTGAAGAACCTGCATTTTGCGACCAACAAGACGCGTATCTTGTCCAGTTCCGAGGAAGCGCTGAATGACCTGTTCATGTACCTGGATCGCAATCCGGAAGTACGTATCAAGATCATCGGTCACACCGATAACGTAGGTAAGGACGCAGCCAACCAGAAGTTGTCAGACGGTCGTGCTAATGCCGTTCGCGATGACCTGATCGAACGCGGTATCTCCGCCGATCGCATCGAAGCGGAAGGTCGCGGTGAGACCCAACCGATTGACACCAACGACACTGAAGAAGGTCGTCAGAATAACCGTCGTGTAGAGATCGAGATACTATAAGCGGTATGTCCTGTTTAGAACAGGATCATCACGGGACCATCTCCCGAGAAAGTGAAAATAAGAACAATTGAACGATATGAAAAAAATCAGTAAAGTTATTTTACTTGCAGCACTTTGCAGTCTGGCTATTCCCTCTTGGGCACAGTCCACGCAAGGCAAAGAGTTCTGGGTAAGTTCGTCCTTGGTTTGTTCGCCGGACAAAGCCACCCCTACCCCTTACATCGCTATCTCGGCTGAGAAAGCATGTACGGTGCAGATCCAAGGTGGTGTGAACAATGCCATCAACATCACCCAGCAGGTAGCAGCCGGTTCCTGGAACGAGTTCGGAAACGGAACGACTTCTCAGACCAATCCGACACAAGGCATGATCAAGGTGCCGATGGATGCCAGTGCATGGTATCCTACCGCTATGAGTAATGCCAATAACGTCTATACCTTAGCCGGGCAGAAGAACATGTACGGTCTGCATATCACCGCTACCGAGGATATCTCCGTCTATGTCATCCTGAGCTCCCTCCACTCCATGGACGCCAGTAACATCCTGCCCTTGACGGCACTGGGAAGTGAGTACTACACCCAGGATTACTGGTCCAAGGTAAAGAGCGATTTCAACGATGCTGTCGGTCTGACTACCATCCTCGGAACGGAGGACAACACCGAGGTGGAAATCATTCCTAACGGCGACACGTATGACGGTCATCAGAGCGGTCAACTGTACACGATCACCCTCAACAAGGGTCAGACCTATTATATGGTCACCAAGAAAGGCGACCGCCTGGCAGGTACGCATATCCGCGCAAAACAAGGTCGTAAGATAGCTGTCTATTGCGGTGTACCTATCACCAATATTCCTACCGGTATCGCCGCTCGTGACTGTTTGTTTGAGCAACCGATGCCTATCGAATACTGGGGAACCCAGTTCATTGTCACCCGTTCGCTGGAGAAAAACGGAAACCTCATCGGTATCACCGCTACCACCAACGGTACGGAGATCAAGGTGGATGGTTACACCCAGGCCTATATCGGTGAAGGCGAGACCTATTATATCATGCTGCAGAGCGCGGGAGATCCCAACGGAAACAAATCCGGTGAGAGTCCCATTGACCTCGTCGTAACCGCCGATGTGGCGTTTATCGAGACCAGTTGTCCGTGTGCCGTGTATAACTACGATACCGGTAACTCCTACAAGGGTAAGACCACCGATGAGATCGTAGGCGGCAAGGGCGACCCGTCCTCTGTATGGGTATCGCCTATCCAGCAGAAGATCAACAAGATCACTTTCGGTACCTGCTATACCGACAAGACAAAGGATCACTTCCTCAATGTCGTAACCGAAACGGCTACGTGCCAAAACACCAAACTCATCGCGCTCTATGGAGCTACTCAACTGGACAAGACCTCTCTGCTCGTTTGGCAGCCGGTTCCCGGCAATCCGACGTACTCGTACGCCCGTGCCAAGATCGGTGATTCCAGCACCAAGCAATTCAGCGTCTTCCGCCTGGAGAACGCTCACGGTGTGATCGCTACCGTCTATGGTAACGGTGAGGATGAGTCGTATGCCTACTCTGCCGGTTCGGCAGCAGTCGAACAAGGTGTGCTCGTGGATGGCGAGACCTTCACCGACGGCTATCGAAGCAACACCAAGTTCTGTATCGATACGGAACTGAGTTTCGATGCCAAGGTAGGTACCGACGAGATCAGTCGCGTCGATTGGGATTTCGGTGACGGTACCACGGAATACTACGGTTTGCCGCAGACCTCGCACCCATACACCACCCCGGGTTGGTACGACGTGACGGCAAGTCTTTGGGGCCATCAGGTTTGTACCACCGAGGATAATGTGCAACTCGGAACAGTACATTTCACCTTCCGTGTCGTTCGCCCGGATACCATCATCCAGACTCCGCAGCATCACTGCTTTGACTTGGACGGCCGTCTCGACGGTAAAGGCGATCCTTATACCGAACAACAGATAGCCGACTCGATTGCACTGGGTGGCACCCGGTATGAACAAGCGGATTGCTCCAGCGATGTATATGTCATCCCGGTTAGTTACGGCAGGGAGACGATAGAGGAACTCGATACCATCACCGGTTACGACCAGGCAAAGGGTTACAACGATTCCATCTATTATGCGTCCACCGATGTCATCGATACCATCGAGGCTCCGGAGAACAGCAAGAAATGTACGATCTATCGCAAGTACTACGTGCATGTCATCACCTGTCTGGATCTGAAGTTCCATAACGATTCCGCCGCACAGCATATCTGTCCGACCAACAGTCTGACGATCGATTATGAGAAGATCAAGGGTGACATCAAGTCCGTGCGCTTTGTCGTTCCGGGTTATGTGGACGATACCATCGTCATGAGTAACGCCAACACCCGTACCGGTTCCGTCATGCTGCCTACGGAAGCGATCACCAAACCGGGTATCTACAAAGGTCAGATCATCGTCGAAGATCTCTTCTGCGAAACCAAGACCCACACCATCGACATCGCCGTGTACTATCCGGAAGATATCGTCAAGTATAAGTTCAACAACGTGCTGGCAGTGTATAACAGCGGCTACGGAGGCAATGACGGTTACAGCTTCAAGGCGTACCAGTGGTACCGCAATTACCAGCCGATCGAAGGTGCTACGAGTAGTGTGCTCTACTTGGGTGACGGTGTTACGTTTGAGATCGGTGATCAGGTCTATGTAGAGCTCACGAACCTCAGCGGTATGACGCTGCCGTCTTGTCCGTTGACTATCTACAGCGTACCTGATTACGAAGTGCATCCCGATAACGCACCGGCACGTAAGACGCTGCAGAACAACCGCTTCGTCATCATCAAAGGCGATGACACCTACGATATCTACGGACAGAAAGTACGCTAGTCTGAATGCTGAAATAATCGTTCGAGTGAAACAAGATAAGAATGCTGAATGCTTAAAAGAAACAGCATATTTCTCACGCTAAGCCTGATACTCATCGTAGTATTGGGCTTAGCCCTTTTATGCGTACCGAAAGGCGATCTGCATCTCTTCCTTTGCGACCGTCATACGCACGCACGCGATATATTCTATAGGTACTATACCCAGGTGGCGGAATGGTTTCCGTATATCGTCTGCATCGCCTTACTGCTTTTCCGCCGTGTCGGAGACGGTGTATTTGCCACAGCCTGCATGCTCGGTTCGGCACTGACCACCCAACTCTGCAAGCATCTCGTCAATGCACCGCGGCCCACGACCTGGTTCGCCACCCACATGCCCGATGTGACGCTGCCTACCGTGGATGGCGTCCATATGAACGAGTGGTTCTCCTTCCCTTCCGGCCATACCACCTCCTTCTTCGCCTTGGCGTTTGTGCTGTGTATTTTGGTTACTAGTGAAAAATCACCAATCACAAATCACAAATCACAAATAGCGTTGCAAATAATACTGGTATTTTTTGCAACGCTTGGTGCCTACAGCCGCATCTATCTCAGCCAACATTTCGCCCTCGATGTCTTTGCCGGAATCGTCGTCGGAATCGGGATAAGTGCACTATTTTATGTTCTATTTCACCATTTTGATAATAAAAAATGGTATAATTATCACTTTTTTTGAAAAAAAATGCAAAAATATTTGCGTATATCAAAAAAAAGCAGTACCTTTGCACCCGCTTTTGAAAAACAAAGCAAATTTGAGGGCGTTTAGCTCAGCTGGTTTAGAGCATCTGCCTTACAAGCAGAGGGTCTGCGGTTCGAATCCGTAAACGCCCACAAAAACGAGAGAAGATACCGAAAGGTATCTTTCTTCGTTTTAAGGCGTTTACGGCCTTCTTAGCACAAGGGCACGATTATTTCAAACCGCAATATTTTTTCGTTTTTTCTTGCATATGTCAAAAAAAAGTTGTAATTTTGCAGCCTAATTGTAAATTAGGCTAAGAATGGTTACTTTTATTGTAGCATTGGTATTGCTGATCGTGGGATTCTTTACCTACGGTGTGCTGGTGGAGAAGATTTTCGGGATTGAGCCGGAACGTAAGACTCCTGCATTGACGAAGACAGATGGTGTGGATTTTGTGCCGATGTCTCCGTGGCGGATCTTCCTGGTGCAGTTTCTGAACATCGCCGGTTTGGGTCCGATCTTTGGAGCGATCATGGGTATCTGTTTCGGTCCGGCGGCGTTTCTGTGGATCGTCTTCGGAACAATCTTCGCCGGTGGTGTACATGACTATCTGAGCGGAATGCTGTCGATAAGAAAAGGCGGTTTGTCGCTGCCGAACATCATCGGAGAGGAGTTAGGCAAAGGCGTGAAGATCTTTATGTTGGTGCTTTCGTTAGTGCTGCTGATCTTACTGACCACCACCTTCCTTTCCGGTCCGGCGAACCTGCTGCAAGGTTTGCAAGGCTTAGGCACGATGTCGATAGGTGACCATGTGATTCCTATCGTGTGGGTGCTGATCATCTTCGGTTACTATGCGATGGCGACGGTGCTGCCGGTGGATAAACTGATTGGTCGGTTCTACCCTATTTTCGGTGGTATCTTACTGTTCATGGGCTTAGGCATTATGGTAATCATGTTAGGCTGGCACGGCGGCGACATGCCGGAGGTGTTCGGTGAGCACGGTTTGGCCAATCGCCATGAATCGGGTTATCCCTTGTTCCCGATGATGTTTGTAAGCATCGCCTGCGGTGCTATCTCGGGATTCCACGGTACACAGAGTCCGATCATGGCGCGTTGCTGTACCAGTGAGCGGCAAGGCCGTTGGATCTTCTACGGCGCGATGGTAGCCGAAGGTATCTTAGCCTTGATCTGGGCAGCCGCAGCCGGTACGTTCTTCAGCGGAACCACCGCCGGTGACGGTATTGACGGTCTGCAGGCGTTCTTGGGCGAACATAACAATAACCCGTCAGCTGTCATTGATATCGTCAGCCGTGACTGGTTAGGTGCGGTAGGCGGTATCTTAGCGATTATCGGTGTGATTGCTGCACCGATCACGAGTGGTGACACGGCATTACGTAGTGCCCGACTGATTGTAGCCGATTTCCTGCATCTGGACCAACGGCCGATTCCAAAGCGACTCATCATTGCGTTACCGCTCTTCCTCTGCGTTTTCGGTATGGTGTTTGTGGACTTTGGCGTGGTATGGCGTTATTTCGCCTGGACGAACCAGACACTGGCCTGCTTCACCTTATGGGCAGGAACGGTATGGTTGTATAAGAACTCGAAATACAAATACGGCTGGCTGATAGCCGCTATTCCGGCGGCGTACATGACCGTGGTTTGTATCAGTTATATCTTGGTAGCACCCGAAGGATTTAATTTGCACTTATGGTAAAAACAGCGGAATATATCATCTCGAATCCGGATGTGGCATCCTGTCCGAAGAGTAACCTGCCGGAATATGCGTTCATCGGACGCAGTAATGTAGGCAAGTCCAGTCTGATTAATATGCTTTGCCATAACTCGAAATTGGCCAAGACCAGTCAGAAACCGGGCAAGACCCTGCTGATCAACCATTTTTTAGTAGAAAGTAAAAAGTCGAAAGACCGCAGCGAAGCTGCTCAAAGCCAGACTTGGCACCTCGTCGATCTGCCGGGTTACGGATTTGCGCAAGCAGGACAGAAGCAACGGGAGACGCTGAAGAAAATGATCGAGCGGTACTGTCTGTTACGGGAACAGCTGGTATGCCTGTTTGTGCTGGTGGACTGCCGGCATGAACCGCAGAAGATCGATCTGGAGTTTATCAACTGGTTAGGTGAGAACGGCGTACCGTTTGCGATTGTGTTCACCAAAGGCGACAAACTCGGCAAAGTGCGGTTGAAAGAGAACGTGGAGGTCTATAAGGCTCGGCTGTTGGAAGAATGGGAGGAACTGCCGCCGGTGTTTGTGACTTCATCTGAAACGGGACTTGGTGGAGAAGAGTTGACCGCTTATATTGAGCAATTGAACGAAGAGGTAAAATCTTAATAATCGTGTATATTTTTGCATAGTACTTACATAGTACTTGCCTAGTACTTAACCATTACTTAAGTCCTACCGGCTATAGATGGGCAAAATCTTAAAAATAGTATATTTTTTGTTGGCACTGATAGGGTGCTCCGTTTTCTCATACGCGCGTAACGCACGAGTGTACGGATACGTTACGGACCAGGACAATGTGGGTATTGAACTGGTGAACGTAGCCGTGCTCGACACGGACCGCCCCATCGGAACGGCGACCAACAAGAACGGTTTTTACGAACTGGTGCTGGAAGAGACGGACACGGTGACGATCGTCTATTCGATGGTGGGTTACACGACGGTGCAGCAGCGTATCGTTGACTTGCACGATGTGCTGAACATCAATGTGCAGTTACTGACAGACGAACAATGGTTGAATGAAGTGGAGGTGCGTGGTATCAAGCATACACAAGGCACGATGGATGAGATTGCTGCTTCGACACTGCGCGTCATGCCGGATGCGACGGGCGGAAGTATCGAAAGTCTGCTGATCACCTTTGCCGGAGTCAGTCAGACGAATGAACTGAGCAGTCAGTATAATGTCCGTGGCGGATCGTTTGACGAGAACTCCGTATATGTGAATGGCATTGAGGTGCACCGCCCGCTACTTATTCGCAGCGGTCAGCAGGAAGGTTTGTCTTTTGTAAACCCCGAGATGGTGGAGAACGTGCATTTCTCTGCAGGTGGTTACAGTGCCCAATACGGCGACAAGATGGCGTCGGTGCTGGATATCACGTATAAACGACCGAAATTCTTTGAAGCCAACCTGAGTGCCAGTCTGTTAGGTGCCAATATCTATGTCGGTCACGGTGACAGCACCTACAGTCAGATGCATGGTCTGCGGTACAAGACAAGCAAGTATATGTTAGGCGGTTTGGCCACCGCAGGTAATTACCAACCGACCTTCCTCGATTACCAGACGTTTATTACCTGGAAAGTGGCACCTACCTGGGAGATGTCATTCTTGGGGAACGTCAGTCAGAATACCTATCGGTTTACACCGGACAGCCTGAGTGAGTCGTTCGGCGGACAAGACGCCAAAAGTCTCAATATCTATTATGAGGGACAGGAGAAAGACCGTTTCCTGACGGCTTTTGGTGCGCTGAGTGCGAAAAATGAAAGGCGAAAGGCGAATGGCGAACGGTTCATGTTCAATATCGACCTCAGCGGATTCTACACCAATGAACGGGAGAATTTCGATATCACAGGCGAGTACGTGCTGTCCAACGGTCAGGCAGGCGAAGTGAGTGAAGCCTTGGGAACGGGTGTGTTCCATCAGCACGCACGTAACAGTCTGGAGGCGTCTGTGATCACCTTGGCGCATAACGGAGCCTGGGAGCGCAAGAACAACACACTCAAATGGGGTGTGAACGGTCAATTGGAACTGATCCGGGACAATATCAGCGAATGGGAATGGCGGGACAGTGCCGGTTATTCCTTACCCAACGACGGGCATAACATGGAACTGTATTACTCCATGCGCGGCGACACGGCGATGCAGTCAGTGCGTGTGCAGGCATATGTGCAGAACGAACATAAATGGAACACCGATGCCGGTCAATGGATATTGAACGTAGGTGGACGGATCCAATGGTGGAGCTGGAACAACGAAGTACTACCCTCCCCCCGTGCATCGGTGGAATGGATTCCCGGCTGGAAACGCGACGTATGTTTTCGTTTAGCCACCGGTCTGTACTACCAGGCACCGTTCTACAAGGAGTTACGCGACACCTTGACGGACGAGTTAGGTATCACCCGTATCCGTCTCAACCGGGATCTGAAAGCACAACGGTCCGTGCATGTGGTGTTAGGAAGCGATTACTATTTCCGGGCATGGGGACGACCATTCAAACTCACCGCAGAAGGATACTACAAGTATATCGACCGGATGGAGAGTTATACGGTGGATAACGTTCGGGTGCGGTATTCGGGAAAGAATGACTCGGAAGGCTATGCTGCCGGTCTGGACCTGAAGTTATACGGTGAGTTAGTACCCGGTGCAGACAGTTGGATCTCGTTTTCTACGATGACGGCAAGGCAGCGGCTAACGGCGAATGGCGAAGGGTTAACGGCGAACGGTTGGATTCCGTCCCCCACAGAGCAACGATGGAACTTCTCCATGCTTTTTCAGGACTATGTACCGCAGTTACCGCAGTTGAAGTTCCACCTTAAGATGCAGTTTGCGGAGGGTCAACCGTATTACGCGCCGCGTAACAGCCAGGCTTGGGGACGTATGCCAATGTACCGGCGTATCGACTTAGGTGCCACCTATGTGTTTAACGCCCAGACGGTCAAGTTCATGCGTGCAGAGAGTGCCAAGCATGTCAAGCAATGGGCCATTCAGTTTGAGGTGTTTAACCTCGTAGGCTGGAACAACGTCAACTCCTATTTCTGGGTGGCCGATGCGTACGGAAACCAATGGGCCAGTCCGAATTATTTAACCGGACGCAGATATAATTTAAAGATAACAGTAGATTTACGATAATATGGCAGAAGAACTCACACCGATGATGAAGCAATTCCGGGAGATCAAGAATCAGTACCCGGATGCGATGTTGCTGTTTCGTTGCGGAGATTTTTATGAGACCTACGCGGAAGATGCCGTGCGTGCATCCAAGATCCTCAATATCACGCTCACCCACCGTTCCAACGGCGGTAGTAGTACGGCGCAGGCCTTGGAGATGGCCGGTTTTCCCTTCCATGCCTTGGATACGTACTTACCGAAACTGGTGCGTGCCGGTTTGCGTGTAGCGATTTGCGATCAGCTGGAAGATCCCAAGTTAACCAAGAAACTGGTCAAACGCGGTGTGACGGAACTCGTAACGCCCGGTGTCAGCTATTCGGACACCACGCTGACGCAGAAAGAGAATAACTGGGTGGCGTGTCTGCATTTTGACAAGCACGTGATCGGTGTCGCCTTCTTGGATATCTCCACCGGTGAGTTCGTTGCCGGACAGGGAGACAGCGATTATATCGATAAACTGCTGACTAACTTCGCCCCCAAGGAAGTACTCCACCTCCGTGGTCGTAAGGCAGAGATGGAGAACCTGTTTGGCAGCAAGTTCTTTACTTTCGAACTGGAAGACTGGATGCTGGTTGAGTCCACCGCTAAGGAACGGCTGCAGAAGTTATGGGGTATCTCATCGCTCAAAGGTCTGGGTCTGGAGAAGATGCCGGCAGGTGTCACCGCCGCAGGTGGTATCCTAATGTACCTGGATATGACGCAGCATCTGCAGACGGGACATATTCAGCACCTCAGTCGTATCGAAGAAGACAAATACGTCTGGTTGGACCGTTTCACAATCCGGAACCTGGAACTCGTAGGCGGTCAGACGGAAGAGAGTCGCACCTTATACAACATCATCGACCGCACCATCACCCCCATGGGCGGTCGTCTGCTGCATCGTTGGATGGCTTTTCCGCTCAAAGAGGTACGTCCGATACGGAACCGGCAGACAGTAGTCGAATATCTGTTCAAGAATCCCGATGCACGGGAGACCCTGCGGGATGCATTAAATGAGGTTGGTGACCTGGAGCGTATTGTGAGTAAGGTGTCCACCGGTCGTATCGGTCCACGGGAGATGGTGCAGTTAGGCCGTGCTTTACGGGCCGTCAAACCCGTCAAAGAGATCTGCGAAGCAGCACGGGAGAATGCCTATCTCAGTCTGATGGGAGAACAACTGGATCCCTGCTCCGAGATGCGTATGCGTATTGAACGGGAGATCGTTCCCGATCCGCCTGTTGCACAAGGACGGCCGAACATCATCGCACGGGGTGTGGACACCGAACTGGATGAGTTACGGGCGATTCAGCAGAACGGCAAAGAGTACCTGCTGCAGATCCAGCAACGCGAGATTGAGCGTACCGGAATAACCAGTTTGAAGATCGGATTTAACAACGTGTTCGGTTATTATCTGGAGGTGCGAAACACGTATAAAGACCAGGTACCATCGGAATGGATTCGCAAGCAGACGCTGGTCAATGCCGAACGGTATATCACCGATGAACTCAAGACCTACGAGGAGAAGATCAGTTCCGCCGAAGAGCGTATCCAGATCATTGAGAATCGCCTGTATCAGGAACTGATGTTAGCCCTTTGTGAATGGGTGCCGCAGATGCAGTTGGATGCCAATGTGCTGGCGCAGTTAGACTGCTTACTCTCTTTTGCAACCGTGGCCGCCGAACACCGGTACGTCTGTCCGGATGTGAACGACAGTCTGGTGATCGACATTCGTCAAGGCCGCCATCCCGTCATTGAGCAGCAGTTACCTCCGGGAGAACAGTATATCGCCAACGATGTGCTGCTGGATAATAACAGCCAGCAGATCATCATCATCACCGGTCCGAACATGGCGGGTAAGTCGGCTCTACTCCGTCAAACGGCACTCATCGTGCTGCTGGCGCAGATGGGTTCATTCGTTCCGGCAGAGAGTGCATCGATTGGTGTAGTGGATAAGATCTTCACCCGTGTCGGTGCGTCCGATAACATCTCGTTGGGCGAATCGACATTCATGGTGGAGATGAACGAGGCGGCATCGATTCTGAACAACCTCAGTGAACGCAGCTTAGTGCTTTTCGATGAGTTAGGCCGCGGAACCAGCACCTACGACGGTATCTCCATCGCCTGGGCAATTGTGGAGTATATCCATGAGAACAAAGGGCATGCCAAGACGCTGTTTGCCACCCATTACCATGAGTTGAACGAGATGGAGAAGACTTTTGACCGTATCCGCAATTACAACGTCTCGGTTCGGGAAGTGAACGGCAAGGTGATCTTCCTGCGCAAGCTGGTGCGTGGCGGATCGGAACATAGTTTCGGTATTCACGTAGCCAAGTTAGCCGGTATGCCTGCATCCATCGTCGAACGAGCCAATCAGATCCTTAAAGACCTGGAAGGTGCTAACAGCCAAGAGCTAAGTGCCAAGAGCCATCTCGGAGAATCCCGGGAAGGCATGCAACTGAGTTTCTTCCAACTCGACGATCCTGTGCTGGAACAGATTCGGGATGAGGTGAAGAGTCTGGACATCAACAATCTGACACCCTTGGAGGCGCTGAACAAACTATCGGAAATCAAACGATTAGTAGGAGGAAAATAAGATGAGAGTGAAAAAAAGATATTTTCTGCGAACGATATTGGTGATCACCTGTATCCTGCTCATTGGCGTAGCCGCAGAAGTAGCCAAGCATTATTACCGTCTGGAGATAGAGAACTTCAGTTCCAAAGAGCAGCCTGAACACGGGTATTATGTATATCCCGGCACCTCGATTGATGAGGTACTGGACATGTTGGAAGCTGATTATGAGATCGGTAGCCGGCAGGATTTCATGTTACATGCCAAGTTGATGCATTTCCATTATCCGGAACCCGGTTATTACTGTTTTGACTCCATCATCAGTAACCGGGAACTCATTGACCGGCTCAAATACGGCAAACAGACCGCCATCACACTCACCTGGAACAACACCATCCGGACACGGGAACAGTTAGCCGGTGCGGTAGGCTCCAAACTGATGATGGATAGTGTGAAGTTACTGCAATACCTGGAAGATGACACCTTCCTTGCCCAATACGGATTGAACAAAGAGACCAGCCGGTGTCTGTTTATCCCCAACAGTTATCAGGTCTATTGGACCATTACGCCGGAACAGCTATTTGCACGCATGAAACGGGAATTTGACACCTTCTGGAATCCGGAGCGGATGGAGAAAGCGCACCAACTCGGCTTGACACCGGTAGAAGTGGCCATTGTGGCATCGATCATCGAAGGGGAGAGTCATAACAAAGCCGAACTGCCGATCATCGCGTCTTTGTACCTGAACCGGGTGCATAAAGGGATGTTGCTGCAGGCTTGTCCAACCGTCATCTACGCCAACGGAGACTTTTCGTTACGGCGTGTGCTGACGCGGCATCTGCAGATCGATTCACCGTATAACACCTACAAATACCGCGGTTTACCTCCCGGTCCCATTCGTTGTGCGGCACCGCAATCCATTGATTTTGTGCTCAATGCGCCAAAAACCAATTACCTTTACATGTGCGCCAATCCGGCTTTGGACGGTACGCATATCTTCTCATCCGATTACAGTATCCACCGTCGGGCGGCCAACGAGTACCACGAAATGATGAACACGCTGAATTGAACGCTATGATCTGGGACAATAACGACGATATCGTGCGCATTGAATGCGAAAACAAGGCGAGCATCATTCAAAAGCATCTGAATGCCCTGCGTGAAGAGCGCCGGCCCTATGTGTTCATCACCAACACGATGAATATCAAACCCATCCGGCGCCTGTTGGTACCGGTATCGATGTTGGAAGAAGAAACCTATAAAGCAGAGATCTGCACCTATTTGGCGCGCAAGACCGGCGCGCATATTATCTTGCTGCAAGCCAATGACTATGGTTCTCATGCCCGGCAGAACGTCAACCGCATCGTCACGCATATCAAAGGCGTAATGGAACGTACCGGAGAAACAATCTCGTATGAAGTGGCACAAGCCAAAAAGAACTCCTTCAAACTGACGCAGGAAGCGGCAGAAAGGCAACGGGATTTTCGCCACGACCTGCTGATTCTTACTGCAAGCCGGGATTATGGATTGGATGACATCCTATTCGGCACACCGGAACGCAAAGCCATTCAACGCGCTTTAGTGCCGGTCATGTTAGTGAATCCTCGTGACGATCTTTTCTCACTTTGCGACTGATGATGCAAAATTACTGCCATTTTGCAAACTAAAATATACAATTTTTAGATTTTTAACACTTTTTCACCAAAATATTTGGTCATATCGCTAAAAAGCAGTACTTTTGCATCGTGTTTTTCATGGTATTAGATTTAAGGTTAAATGAAAAGATTGGTTGTCGGGAGACAACCTTCTTTTTTTATCCTGATTTCTACCCTATTTTCACTTTTTTTACATTTTTTTGCAAAAAAATTTGCGTATGTCAGAAAAAAGCAGTACCTTTGCACCCGCTTTTTGGCAAATGACCCATTTAGGAAGGGTGGGTGAGTGGCTGAAACCAACAGTTTGCTAAACTGTCGTACGGGTAACTGTACCGGGGGTTCGAATCCCCCCTCTTCCGCAGAATAGGCATTCCAAAAGAATGCCTTTTTTGTTTATTATGAGAAATACAGAGATTGAACGTAAGTTTTTGGTGCTGTCCGATGCTTTTTTAGCGCAGGCGAGTAAGCAGTACGAGATTACACAAGGGTATCTGCATCGGGAACCCGGTAAAACCATTCGCGTGCGCATACGTGGCGCACAGGCGTTCCTTACTATTAAGTCAGGTAAACTGCGTCCGGGATTGGCTAAGTTCGAATGGGAACGGGAGATTGATATAGAGGATGCGCGGGAACTGATGCTGCTCTGTGACTCCACACCGATCATCAAGACACGCTATATCGTCGGACGATGGGAAGTGGATGTGTTCCATACCGGTAAGTTAGCCGGAAAAACCGTGGCTGAGATCGAGTTAAAAGACGAAAACGAACCCTTTGATCGGCCGGAATGGTTAGGCGAAGAAGTAACCGGTCAACCTCAGTATTATAATGCGAATATGTAAATAATTACTCCTATGAAAAAACTACTCTTTTTAGCATTCCTTCTTGGTTTATCCGCCGTCAGTCTTTTTGCACTGACCATACCTCAAGGGCGGCTCTATTTTGACAACAGCAAGACGCAGTACAACACGATCCGTTTTGTGTATGGAAGTGAGAGTACCACGTACGTTCGTTCGATGACCCAAGACGGCAACAAATGGTATGTGGATATTCCTCAAAATGTGTATAACATGTACCGCTTCACATTCGTTGGCGGGTCCATTGGTACTGGTACTTATCAGCAGGGGTTCAGCGCTTTTAAGGATAGTGTAAGTCTGCAGTTGGAGATATACCGTACCGCGACATCGGAGGCACAGATGAAAGCGAACGACATCTTTGTTCCGGAGAACGGCGATAACTGGGCACAGGGTTCATGGATGACGCTATCCGCGTGGGAATCCTCTCAGACCGTCGGTACTGCCACGATCAGCGGTACGCTGCCTGTGGTCTATATCAACACAGAAAACAACGCACCTATCGTAAGCAAAGACGAATATCTGCCGGGGGCGCTCTATATCGATGCGCTATCCACGGGTTATGAAGCCTTAGGCACAGCAGAAACACCCGTTACGGGACAGTTCAAGGGGCGTGGAAACTGGACCTGGAACGGTTTTGACAAGAAGCCGTACCGTATCAAACTGGACGTAAAACAAAAAGTATTAGGCATGCCAAGTAACAAGCATTGGTGTCTGATGGCGCATGCGGATGATAACTTAGGCTACTTGCGCAATTATGCGGGTTACATGCTCAGCGAGCAGATCGGACTCCGCTGGACGCCCAAGACAGTGCCGGTAGAGTTGGTGCTGAACGGAGCCTATCAAGGTCTATATTTTTTGACAGAACAAGTGCGTATAAGCGGTAAACGCGTGAACATTACGGAACAGGAAGATAACGCTACTGACTCCGTATCCGGCGGTTGGTTGGTCGAGATAGACAACTATGAAGAGGAAGGTAACGTAGAGTTCTGGGAAGGCAACGGTCAGCGTATCTGGGTGACGATGAAGAGTCCGGAAATATTGTCCGAAGCGCAACGGAATTATGTAACCGGGCAGTTACTGAGCATCAACAACGCACTTTATGGTTCTTCCGCAAGCACGTTATGGAGTTTGTTGGATCTGGACGAGGCGGTAAAGTATTACCTCGTTCAGGAATTGTTGGAAGACTGCGAGAGTTACCACGGCAGTTGTTATCTTTACAAAGACCGTGACCGCAACGGCCAGCAGGAGAAGTGGTTCTTCGGTCCAGTGTGGGACTTCGGCAATGCTTACATGCGCGGATGGGACACATGGATCTACGATCAGCCCCAATTTGCGCAGTACTGGATTGGTCAGTTGGCTACATGGCCAGAGTTTCAGAATCGTCTGCAGGAAATATGGTACGTATTCTACCACGATCAGCTGGACACTGTTCGCACACAGATCAATCAGATGGCTGCTTTGCTTACTGATGCAGCACCCAATGACGGCGCAAGATGGCGGAACACGCAGAACTATTGTGACAACAGTAATATGAGTGCGAAGCGGGATGAGTTTATGAATCGCTTCAACCATCGTACCCAATGGCTCTATTCGCAATGGGGAGAAGGAATCCAACCAACCCAATTGGACGTAGAGAAAACACAAGAAGAACCGTCACAAGGACGGAAAATCCTGCGTGACGGTCACCTCTATATCGAGCGCAACGGACAGATCTATACCGTCCAAGGTTCACTCGTGCATTAGCATGTCTTCTTGATGGACCGGTGGATTAGCACCGCATTGATGGCGGTGAGTACCAAACCGATGCCGATGACAAACAGCCAAGCAATCAGCAACGATGCCGGTGCATAATCCGGAGCCAGATCGGTAAGGTAGTTCAGATAGAAATTCCGAACCAGCATCAGCAGTCCCATCGCACTTAATACCGACACCGCATTGGTGATCAGTACGATCAGTTGGTAAGGCAAGGACACTTTTCGTACGGTATAGCCTATCGCACGTAAGTTACGGATCGCCTCATGGTTCCGTTGCATAAGCAGGAAGATAGAAAGAATCAGCACGTAACATGCCAGGATACAGATTACCAGACCGATCAGCATCACGCCTACGATTAACAGACGCACGAACCAACCGGCTTTGGAAGCATCCAGTTTATCTCCCTCCACTTTCATATCATGTGCTTCAAAATAAGCGGCAATGCGTTCATCCGTCGGGTTCGTCACCTGCACGATGATACGGGAAGATGCATCCGCCTGACTATTCGGCGCTAACAGATTATTAGACCAATCCATGAAGGATTGCGGTACCAGAATCGTATTCAGACGTGAGGAGAATCCTACTACTCTACCCTTCCGTTGAATGCTATGCGGCGCGTCACCCAACTCCAGATCAATGATGATATTATTCACCAATCCTTCCGAAATAGCCGGGAAACTGGAGGTAGGTGCATAGCCGAAGTTATATAAGTCCAGGTACGCACGAGGAAGAATGATCGGCACTAACTCATTAGCCGGATCAAAAGTCCAATCCTCTGAATTCACATCGATAAACGCATCATCCACGGACTCAAAGAACATCTCTGTACTGAACAGATGCGCATTCAGTTCCAAGGTCACATCCACTTTATACCTGGCGGAGGTGAAGACACCTACTTTCGATACAAACTCCTGTTGACGGATATCCTCGATATCTTGCATGGACAGCGAAGGTTTCTCACCGAACAACGCTGCTTCCGTCGATACATTCTTGGACACCACCATATAATCGGGTTTCATGAATCCCGCCTTGTCCGTCATGATCGGTTGAATGTCCCGATACAGTTGCAGACCCAGCACGATGATCGTCAAACCGATGATGTTCGCCAGCACAAAGCCACATAATTGACCGATGCTGATATTCTGACGTAATACTTTCCAAATCAGTCTCATAGCTGTACGTGTTGATTATAGTGAATAGGAAGTGTCTTACCCAACGAAGTGGCGATAATACCGTACTTGCGCTCGGCTTGATCCTTTTTGAGTATCTCTGCCATGATTTTTCCATTCTCATCATCCAGGTGACTCACCGGTTCATCCAGCAGCAGGAAGGAACACGGTTGGCACAACGCCCGGATAAAAGCCACACGTTGTTGCTGTCCCCAGGAAAGCAGACGAGCCGGTTGGTCCCATTTCTCGGCTATTCCCAACTGCTCAAACAGCGCACGGATATACTCTTTCTTGCGGAAATGCGTCTGTTGGTTCACAATCTCCACATTCTCGTACCCGGTCAGGTTCGGGAACAGCCGCAAGTCTTGAAACATATACGCCAGTTCCGTTCGGTATAAGGCACTCTTCTCATCCGCACTGAAGGCTCGGATATTTCGTCCGTCGATGGTGATTGCACCCTCATAATCCGTTCGAAAACCACCGATAAAGTGCAGCAACGAAGACTTACCGATACCCGAAGCCGCTTCCACGCAGTAGTTCTTACCACGCTCAAAATGAATCGGCTGATGGATTAATATATCAATATTTGTTATCATAACGGTAAGGTTTTACCATTCTACTTCTTCTACTGTTTCCAACGCATCCCACTGTGCATCAAAATCATCGTTGTCTTCAGGCATAATCGAGTTCCATACATTCACTTGTTGCGTCTGCAGATACTTGTACGCAGAGATACCCAATTCAAAGGTCTTGGCGATAAGCAGATCCAAGGAGTTACGGGAGTCATCCGCCAAGTTCAACACAAACGAAATCTCATTGTATTTCTCCATCTTCATCTCCGCATAATCGATCACGTTAGCCACCTCTGCCACCGCTTCATACAACTCAATCTCCGAAGGTTTTACATGGGCACGACCGATCTCCAAGCCTTTGTTGATCAGCATATTCAGATCCAGATAACCGTACATATAACACGAGGTTGCATGCTCAGCCATATTAAACGGCACCGGATAATCCACACAACGGTATTTACTCATGTTGGAAATAGTCGAGAAATCTTTGTCGCCATCCAGATAGAGATCAAATCCAATGGCATCTTTGAGTGTCTTGAAGAGGAAGTTCAAACGCGATTTGGCCATAGGCAACCATCCTACTACTCCCACTTCCGGTTGTTCATTGTTCAGGTATGCAGCTACGGCAGCCGTTCCATCCATCTGCTTGATAAACGAATTGACCATTGCTAAACCGACACGCGTATCATTATCCAAGGCTGCACCGGAATTTTCTACGGTCTTTGTTACATATTCTGCCATCGAAGAACCGTCCACACCTATCGCTAACATACCGATCATACGCGGAGCAGGCATCTTGGCAAAAACCTCCGGCTCTATCTTCTTCATCATCAGATGATCCTCGTCATCCCCAGCAAACACATTGAGAACGATCTGGCCTTTGAGGAATTTCAAATTAGCTACCAACTGCAGATTCCGGATGGCGCTGAACACATTGCCTAACATCATCGGCGGGATGTCCTTGCCTTGTTTAGCTATGTTGTTAACCAACTCACCGGCTAACTCTTGCGACTTCTGCTCATTCAGTGCCGGCATGTTTACCATCAAGGTCATATCCCCTGCATGACTCGCCATGGACTTACCCATCTTAGTAGCGAAGAACTCACCCTTGCAAGCCAACAACGTTTCATACTGCAGGCGATCACTCGCCGTTCCGAGAATAAACAACTCATCGGTCAGCACTCCCATCGGTTTACCGTCTTTCTCTAACCACGTCACACCGGCACCCTCATCTTCTACGGCACGAATAGCACGATTCGGCAGACTTAACATCAAGTCGGTGATCTCAGTCCGGTTCTTCACTGCTGTCAACAGGAATGCACCGTCCATATTCGCATCCGTGAACACATAGACCGGATTTTCGAAATTCATACCACCGTCATCGGCCTTACGCAGTTCGTCGGCAAACTTCTGAATGATACCGTCATCCGAACCGGCGACCAAGATATCAGCTAACAGTTCTTTGTAACTGAGGATGTTGGATTTCAACGTCAAACTCTGCATGTTGATTTCCATAACGATAGGCGCATCCGTAGGGATAGCGGCTTTGTAACTCGGTTTGGATCCACATGAACTCATGAACATAGCAACCAGTACCAATCCGGATACCAAGAGGCCGCTAAAAGAAAAGTGTTTTTTCATATTTATTGCGATTACATATTTAAATCTGCTGCAAAGGTACAAAAAATATGCCAAACTTGCAAGAAAAAAATGAAAAAAAAATGCTACGCGCGCTTGCGTATGTCAATTTTTTTTTGTAACTTTGCACCCGATTTCGTGTGGATACCATAAATAAAAGTAGAAAAACATTAAAAATCAATATAATTTAACGATTCATGGAAAAGAAAAAAAGAGTTTACACCTTCGGTAACGGTAAGGCTGAAGGTAACGCACAAATGCGCGAACTGCTTGGCGGTAAGGGTGCAAACTGTGCTGAGATGAACTTAGTAGGTGTTCCTGTTCCTCCCGGATTCACCATCACTACGGAAGTTTGTAACGAGTACTACCAGGTTGGTCAGGAGAAGATCGTAGCTGAGCTCACCGACGAAGTGAACGCTGCGGTTGCTCACGTAGAGGGTCTGATGAACTGCAAGTTCGGTGATCCGAAGAACCCGCTGCTCGTTTCTGTTCGTTCGGGTGCACGTGCGTCCATGCCGGGTATGATGGATACCATCCTCAACCTTGGTCTGAATGACGTGGTAGCTGAGGGTATGGTTGCAAAAACCCAGAACCCGCACTTCGTTTACGACTCCTATCGTCGTTTCGTACAGATGTACGGTGACGTCGTGCTGGGTATGAAGCCGGTGAACAAGACCGACATCGATCCGTTCGAGGCAATCATCGACGAGGTAAAAGAGATCCGTGGCGTGAAGCTGGACAAGGACCTGAATGTTGAGGAGCTCAAGCTCCTCGTAGCTCGTTTCAAAACCGCTATCAAAGAGCGTACAGGAAAAGATTTCCCGGATGATCCGATGGAGCAACTGTGGGGCGCTATCTGCGCTGTGTTCCGTTCATGGATGAACGAGCGCGCTATCCTCTACCGTAAGATGGAAGGAATTCCTGACGAATGGGGAACGGCTGTTTCCGTAATGGCAATGGTATTCGGTAACATGGGTGACACCTCTGCAACGGGTGTTTGCTTCAGCCGTGATGCCGGTAACGGTGAGAACCTCTTCAACGGTGAGTACCTTGTTAACGCACAGGGTGAGGACGTGGTAGCAGGTATCCGTACGCCGCAACAGATCACCAAGATCGGTTCGCAACGTTGGGCAGAGCGCGCCGGTATCAGCGAAGCTGAGCGTCTGGCTAAATATCCGTCCATGGAAGAGGCAATGCCGGAGATGTACGCTGAGTTGAACGCTATCCAGCAGAAGCTCGAGGATCACTACCGCGACATGCAGGATATGGAGTTCACCGTTCAGGAAGGCAAACTCTGGTTCCTCCAGACCCGTAACGGTAAGCGTACCGGTACAGCCATGGTGAAGATCGCAATGGATATGGTTCGTGAGGGCAAGATCTCCGAGAAAGAGGCTATCCTCCGCTGCGAACCGCAGAAACTCGACGAACTGCTTCACCCTGTCTTCGATAAGGACGCCCTCAAGAAAGCGAAAGTGATCACCCAAGGTCTGCCCGCTTCTCCGGGAGCTGCTTGCGGTCAGATCGTCTTCCACGCAGATGACGCTCAGGAATGGCACGCTAACGGTCACAAAGTTGTCATGGTTCGTATCGAGACCAGCCCGGAAGACCTCGCAGGTATGAGCGCTGCTGAAGGTATCCTCACCGCTCGTGGTGGTATGACTTCGCACGCTGCAGTTGTTGCCCGTGGTATGGGTAAGTGCTGCGTTTCCGGTGCAGGTGCTATCCAAGTGGACTATAAGGCTAAGACCGTTAAGATCGAAGGCGTTACCTACAAAGAGGGTGACTATATCTCCCTCAACGGTTCGACAGGTCAGGTTTATGCAGGTGAGATCCCGACCAAGGCTGCTGAGCTCAGCGGTGACTTCAAGGCATTGATGGACCTCTGCGACAAATATACCAAACTGCAAGTTCGTACGAACGCTGACACCCCGCACGACGCTGCTGTAGCACGCGCTTTCGGTGCCAAGGGTATCGGTCTGACCCGTACGGAGCACATGTTCTTCGACGACCAGAAGATTATCGCTATGCGTGAGATGATTCTCGCCAAGGACAGCGCAGGCCGCGAGAAAGCACTGGCTAAGCTGCTGCCGTACCAGAAAGCAGACTTCAAGGGTATCCTCGAGGCTATGGACGGCCTGCCTGTGAACATCCGTCTGCTCGACCCGCCTTTGCACGAGTTCGTACCTCATGATCTGAAGGGACAAGAGCAGATGGCGAAAGAGATGGGCGTTTCCGTTGAGGAGATCCAGACTCGTGTAGCTCAGTTGGCAGAGAACAACCCGATGTTGGGTCACCGCGGATGCCGTCTGGGTATCACCTTCCCGGAGATCACCGCTATGCAGACCCGCGCTATCCTCTCCGCTGCTTGCGAACTCAAGAAAGAGGGCAAGAACCCGATGCCGGAGATCATGGTTCCGCTGATCGGTATCCTCTACGAGCTCAAGCAACAGAAAGAGATCATCCAGCGCGTAGCGAAAGAGGTATTCGCTGAGTACGGCATCGAGGTAGAGTTCGAGATCGGTACGATGATCGAGATCCCGCGTGCTGCGCTGACGGCAGACCGTATCGCGACGGAAGCTCAGTACTTCTCCTTCGGTACCAACGACCTCACGCAGATGACCTTCGGTTATAGCCGTGACGATATCGCTTCCTTCTTGCCGGCTTACCTTGAGAAGAAGATTCTCAAAGTGGATCCGTTCCAGGTACTCGACCAGAATGGTGTAGGCCAGCTGATCAAGATGGCAGTAGAGAAAGGCCGTGCCGTTCGTCCGGGATTGCGTACCGGTATCTGCGGCGAGCACGGTGGTGAACCTTCGTCCGTTAAGTTCTGCGCACGTGTCGGCATGAACTACGCTTCCTGCTCACCGTTCCGCGTACCTATCGCACGTTTGGCAGCAGCACAAGCTGCAGTAGAGGACGAGCAATAATTCGTCTAATCAATAAAATAAAGACGCGTTTCCGCATGGAGGCGCGTCTTTATTTGATGTATTTTGGTTATTAAAATGTGTTAAAATAATTGATATACGCAAGGATTTTGACGAAAAAATCTAAATCCCCCGCGATTTTTGTTGCCAAAATTCCGAAATCCCCCGCGATTTTTGTTGCCAAAATTCCGAAATCCCCAACGAAAATGAGCCAATGCCATGCTTTGGGGTAGGTAATAGTAAGGACAATGACTAAGTAATATCTAAGGAATAAACAACTAATATCTAACGTTTGAAAGTCAATTGGTTCGTGAAAAACAGCAAAAATGGCTCCGTAAAGATAAAAAAATGTACTGGCGAAAGTGGCGAAGTTGGCGATATCGCCAATATCGTCAATATCGCCATGCAAAAAAATGACTTGGCACTATTGACACTTTTGGCACTTTGAAAGAAAAAAACGCACTGTCAGTATTGTCAGTTTAAGGGGGAGAAAGTGCCAATTGTGCCAAAAGTGCCATGCAAATTTTTAATGAAACTGACAGAACTGACAAGACTGACATGCAAAAATTTGCATGAGAAAAGTGAGAAATCTGAGAATTTTCAAAATTCTCAAAATTCTCAGTACATTTTTTCAAAGAATGGAATCGAGACCTCAACATGTCAAAGGGAAGGTGATAATGGCTCCGACTACAAGTCGGAATAATACGAAGAATCTTTCTCGCTCATAAAAATCGTGAGCTAAAAACACCTTTGTTGGATGACATCCAATGCAATAAACGATAATTATTTGATAGCGGCGCGTTGTTCTTCGTGAAGGCGTTTACGTTCAGCGCGGTTACGTTTGATGGTTGTATAGTAGCCGAAGCCTGCCATAGGATGACGCCATTCTTCGTCTTCGATACGCTCCCACTCAGCGTTCTCGCGGTGACGGAGTTTGAGTTCTTGACACCAGAAGCGGATGTCTGATAAAAGTCGTTTAGTGTATTTGAACATAGTTTTCTCTTTTAGTCAAAAATTACCAATATTATCAATATTTTCTTTGAATTGTCATTCAAAGCAGGAAACGAACTAATTTATTTTCTCTTTAGTTTGCGTTTGATATAACGGATGACGCGTTGGTAGAAGTAGTAGCACTTGAACCATGCGTAGTAGATATGAAACGGAAGGAGATGGTACATACGAACGATGTGGCTCGGTTTGATTTCCGGATAGTGGGTCTTCAGGAACTTGTCCCATGCTGCAAGACTCGGTTTGGCGGTAGCTGCATCAAAGAGACTCAACTCGTAATAATGCCATGTTCCCATAGATTGGAAGTTCTCCTCTGTGTATGCGTCACGAGTACCTCCTTTGGGTACAACATGACGGTTACGGCGCACCCAATCAAGAAGGAATGTGAGCACTTTGGTGACATCATCTGCTGCTCTGACAGCCCGCACTTTGGGATCGAACGATTGTCCCGGACGACCGATATAGTAGCGATAGACGTTCAGTTTGGTGTAGATGAAGTCTTTGGCAATAGCGATAGGAATAGCTTGGAGCGAGACATCATCGTACATAACATGCTCGCAGAAAAGCGGCAGGTAGGCTTGCATCATAGACGTGCGATAGACGGTGTCATGCGCATAAGTCATGTCATATCCGTGTCCTGTTCCTAACCAATCGAAGGTGTCGGCATCGTAGTGATGTTCGGGTGTCAGTTCCCAATGTTTGGTCTTTTCCGTGTAGGTGTCGGTTGCAGCATGGTAGTTTTGTCCGTCAAGCATGACCATATCGACATCGACTTTGCCGAGATAGGTGATTAGTTTTGACAGTTGGTCGGTATCGAACCAATCGTCGGAGTCGAGGTAAAAGAGGTACTTACCGACTGCGAGTTCTGTGCCGTGGTTCCATGCACCGCCATGTCCCCTATTCTCTTGATCGATGACACGGACGATGCCGGGATACTGTTTCTCGTAGGCTTTTGCAAGGATGGCAGAGTTGTCGGGTGTGCCATCATTGATGACCACGATGTCAAGCAGATCCAGTTGCTTCTCATCCGGCACAAGGAGCGACGAGATACACTTGTCGATGAATCTCTCCACCTTGTAGACGGGGATTACGATGGATAATAGTTTTTCCATATTATTGTTGTTTTGTTTGTTGTCAGTTTTGGCCGCTTGATTGCAAACATTTTGGGGTAATGCGGTATTCTGCACTTAAAAATTTGCGGGAAATGCGGTATTTGGAGTATAAAAATTTGCGGGAAATGCGATTTTAATGTAAAAATATTTGCATATATCGCAAAAAAGTTGTACCTTTGCAGCGTTTTAAAATGAATCATCATGGAAGAAAGAGTATTCAAACGTAAAATCTACTCCAAAATGTTGGAATGGAAAAATACGCGTAATGGCAAAACGGCATTGTTAATCAAAGGGGCGCGTCGTATCGGCAAATCTACTATTGCAGAACAATTCGCCAAAAATGAGTATGAGTCTTACATTCTCATTGATTTTAACAAAGCGGAACAAAAAGTCATTGATTTGTGGAATGACCTTAACAACCTCAATGATATTTTTACTTATCTCCAACTGCATTATAGAGTTATTTTGCAAAATCGCAAGTCTGTCATTATCTTTGACGAGATACAGCAGTGTCCCAAAGCCCGCCAAGCGATTAAATATCTGGTTCAGGATGGAAGATACGATTATATTGAAACGGGTTCGCTTATCAGCATTAAGAAAAATACGCAGCACATCACCATCCCGAGCGAAGAGACACGATTGAATATGTATCCGATGGACTACGAAGAGTTTCGTTGGGCATTGGGAGACACGGCTACTATTCCTCTATTGAAACAGCAACTGGATGCCCGCATGTCTGTAGGCGATGCCTTGACACGAACCAAGATGCGTGAATTGCGCTTATACATGATGGTTGGCGGCATGCCACAAGCTGTAAATACCTATTTGGATACCACTAACCTTAGTTTGGTTGACCAAACAAAGCGTGAGATCATTGAATTGTATCTGGAGGATTTCCAGAAATTAGATTCTACAGGCAAAGCTGAATTGCTTTTCAAAGCGGCTCCGGCTCAGCTTATGAACAATGCTTCTCGGTTTCAAGTATCAACGGTTCTGAAAAACGATCGCGCAGATTCTGTTAGCGAAATAGTAGCCATGATGAAGGATTCAATGACTGTGAATGTCGCATATCATTCCAATGATCCGAATGTCGGTATGCTGCTTACCGAGGATGTAAATGTTTACAAGATATTTGTAGGAGATACAGGATTGTTCGTAACACTTTGTTTCTGGGATAAAGACTTCACGGAAAATATTATCTATAATAAGTTGCTAAGTGATAAGCTGGATGCTAATCTTGGTTATGTGTATGAGAACTTGATTGCTCAGATGTTAACAGCATCTGGAAATCAACTTTTCTATTATACTTTTCCTAAGGATCCCAAACACAACTACGAAATAGATTTCTTATTATCGCGTGGAAATAAAGTTTATCCGATAGAAGTCAAGTCCTCCGGTTATAAAACGCACGCTTCTTTGGATGAATTTTGTAAAAAATACTCCTCGCGTGTTGGTAATCGCTATTTACTATATACCAAAGATTTGCATAAAGACGGCGAAACACTCCTTGTGCCTGTGTACATGACTCCGCTTTTATGAAATTTTACTGTCAGTATGTCAAAGATCTCATCGAAAGCGGCGATTAACGAAATTCGTTTGCATACAAAAAAAGCGGTAATCCTTTTCTAAGTGGATTACCGCATTTTACTTATTTAGGATGATTTATCCTTGCATTAGTCGGGCATAGCTCCCCATCGCATATAAGGGAACATTATCAATTATCTCATTGCTTTTATTTACATTTTTATGAATGTCTTTTGGTATTACTGCCACATTTTCAAGAACGACTAGATCGGTAATCCAGTATGTCTAAGAGCATCTTGCGGGGGAAAATGCTCTTTGTTAGAATCGGAGATTAATAGATCCTCGCTCTTTCTTCCTCATGCAGCCTTTTCCGCTCGGCGCGGTTACGCTTGATGGTGGTGTAGTAACCGAAGCCGGCCATGGGATGACGCCATTCTTCATTTTCGATGCGTTCCCACTCTGCGTTCTCGCTGTGACGGAGTTTGATCTCTTGACACCAGAAACGGATGTCGGATAAAAGTCGTTTAGTGTATTTGAACATAGTTGTATTATTTTTTCAGTTTCACATATAGTTGGTATGCTATAAGCAAGCATGAATTGATAAAGATAGAGAAAAATTTGTGGCGAATGCCGAGTTGTGCCATTCTGCTCCAGCCGTAAGTGTATTTATACATTCTCGGATCGGTGTATATGGCGCGTCGGTTGACCTGGGTGTCGATACGTTTATAGTACCGGACTATCTCTGCTGGAGTATTCAGTTTATACAAGCGTTTGAGCGACATGGTTACATTATGGATCGCTCCTTCAAGGATCCCGTCTGCAAATTGTTGGATTCCTTCATCTGTGCGTTCGTGCGAATCAATGTCTTGTTGAATAATGGTATAGAAAGCCAACATGCGTGAGCCTAAAAGGAAATAGTCTGCCGTGTTCTTGTAACTTGTGCTGTGAGTGGTAGAACCTTCGCGATAGTAGGCAATATAGCCAAGTTCGGGAGAGTAAGCCATCCTCTGCGCGTAGTAGAGATGAACAGCCACAAAGTCGGAATCTTCGTAGAGAACACCTTCTCTGAATGGATAGCTAGATTGCTTGAGAAAATCGTTTTTATATACATATGCAACAGGACCAGAACACCAATATGCATGCTTGTTTTGCATTTCTACTCCAGAGAATACTTGCTTTTCCTTGAAGGATAGCTTGTCAGCCTCCTTAGTTATGATTCCATATTCGTTGGCATTTACGAAGTGGAAAACCGTCATATCCGTGTTATGGTCTTTTGCCAAGCGGACAGCGGCGACAATGCCTTCTGCTACCGCATCGTCGCTATCGACGAAACAGATATATTCTCCTTTCGCGACGGAAACTCCTCTGTTGCGTGCGGCTCCTTGACGATTGTTCTTCGGCTGACGAAGGAGTGTAATGTTCGGATGCTGCGATTGGTATTCTGCAACGATGTCGCAGGTGTTGTCCGTGCTGCAATCATCCACAAAGATCACCTCAAATTCGGATGGCTTGAGCGACAGCGCATAAATGCTATCCAAACAGCGCCTTACCGTGTGCGCGGAGTTATAGGACGGTATGATGAAAGAGACTAACATGTTGTGTTGAGTAAACTTTGTTTGACTATTTCATTAAATGCTTTGCGTGAGAAGTTGGCTTTCATGGCAGAATAGGCTTTTGTCGCTATGTCATGATTTTGTTTCTCGTCATTCAGAAGAGCGACAACTTTTTCTGCAAAGGCAGCATCATCTTCTGCGATAAGGATTTCTTTGTTATCGGTAAAGTACTCGCTAAAACCGCGTACTCCGTATGTTGTTGTAACACACGGACGCCGCATTTGCATTGCTTCTAATACTTTGATGTTTGTTCCTGCACCTCCATAAATGGGAACTACCACGATGCGAGCTTCTCTATATTCATCTTTCAGATCTTCTACGAAGCCCATATATTTCACACCTTTTATCTCGCTCCACTTGTCTAAATAGGCTTGTTGGTTACAACCTCCGACTAAATGCAATTCTACATTCGGAATTTGTTTGCGTATCAAAGGGAATGCATTTTCTACAAACTTGTCCACTCCTTGCGCATTAGGACCATAACTCATATTACCCACGAACAAAAGACGCGGATTCGTTTGAGTGTATTTGACAAGAGGTAAATCGTATTCGTAGAACGGAATATTGGGCAAGTATGCAGAGTTCTTATATTTTGCTTGTACGGGATTTGCATAAAACGTAAACCGGCAAGCACGCTGGATTTTATTCACTACTTTCTCAATAATGGCAACGCGATAGCGATGGTACATTCTATTACGCCAAGTGCGAGAGGTGCGTGCAGCCGTGCGCTCCACATCGCAAGGGTTATCGTCCACATCTATTACCAATTTGTCGGCATAGTCATATAGTCCGCACATCATTGCTTCCGGAATATACCGGCAGACGAAGAGATCATAGTTCCCTTTATTGATGAATTCTTTGACTATCTCTGCACAGCGTTTGTTCTTTGGGAACATGGCATACGGATTGAGAGGTGTGAGCATCCGTAGGAATTTCATTACTCGACCTTCCTTCTGATTTGCTTTGGGAACAGAATCGGAATATAATACCGTACAATCCTCACGACTGGATGTTACTCCATCAACAAATGAAATTACATCTACATGCCCTAACTGAGTACAAGCTTCAAAGAGCAAATTTGTCCGCTGGGTTGAACCCCATCCGGTTCCATCTAATGGATTGAACGATGGTGATACAAATAGGATGTTCATATGCTTTTAAATTAGTATTCCAAAATGTCTTTCCAAACTACCGATTAACCACAACACGTACTTATCAAAACGACCATGAGAATAACAATCTTGCCATTGATTCAAGATGTCTTCTCTTATTTGCTCGTTGTCAAGATTCGCTATTCGGTATCTTGATATATGAGAAGCATAGGCTAGATACTTTTCTATACTATTCAAATGGTGCTTTGAAGCGATATATTCGTACACGCGTCTGTCTTCTTTAGCGGTTATTCCTTTAGATAATTTTGTCCCCGTAACAGACTTTACACTTTGGCGCCAAAAGGCAAGATTCTTATTTACTTTGACTACATTTCCACAAGCTGCGACTTCACTCCAAAACTGGTAATCGCCAGTACTTTGATAGGTTTGATAGGCATTAGAGACAAAAGGTAATACGGATTTTTTAAAGATAGCTCCGCTTGCATTGTGTATATCACAGAAACGAGCCATTCTTCTCCGCACAAAGCGTTTTCCGTTATAGTTTCTATTCTTCCATTCCTTGGATTGCGAGATGATATTGTTCTCTTCATCGCACATTATATAATTACTATGCGCGACAACCACATCTTTGTGTTTCAGGCATTCGTTCATTAATTGTTTTAGAAAATCATTTGCGCAGTAGTCATCGCTTTCAGCGATCCAGATCCATTCACCCTTTGCCAGGTTGAATCCCTTTTCCCACTGTTTAAACGTAGAACCGGAGTTCGTCTTATTCGGTACTATCTGCGCCAAATGCGGATTGTCCTTATATCGATTGATAACATCCAAACTATTATCGGTGGAGCAATCATCCAAGATGATCACCTCAAAGTTCGGATAGGTCTGATTAAACACACTATCCAACCGTTGCTCTAAATACCGAGCATGATTATAGTTCGGAATGATAACAGAGACTAATGGGGAATTATTTCTGTATTTCATTTTCATTTAATTAATCTTCGTATTTTACTTTTTATCTTTTTTATTGCCAACCTTGGCGATTCTATGTATTTACGCCATGAAGCGTATTTCTTTCGATAAAGAGCATAGAAATCACGCAAAGTAAGTCTTCTTTTGGAAAGCTGATACACATTTTGTACTATTTGTTCAACGAATAAGGTATCAGTATAATTTTCCCATTGAACCTTCATAAGTTCATTTGCGATTCTTTGGATATATGGCATTTTTCTGCATATAGACATTAAAACCTTTCCATAAGAATAAAAATCAGAATACATACTCTCAGGTACGTAAATTGCTCCCAAATACCATGGACTCGGAAAATCATTATCTGTAGCGTACATGATTGCACTACCAAAATCAATCAGATTCCATTCTAATTCATTCTGACTTTTACTAATAAGGATATTGTCAGGAGTTATATCTCTATGCATTATACCTTGATGATATATTTCAGACAAATGAAGTACACCAACAATAATTATTTTTCGAATGTTCTCAATTGTATAATTTTTTCTATCCTCAAAAAAATCACCAAGAGTGACACCGCTTAATCTAGATATTTCTATCCACGAGGTAGACCCATCCGTACCTTTTGCTATTAAACTCGGTGTGAAAGAGGAATGAATGCTGGATAATATTCTGCTTTCGTTGTTGATAAGCCATGGTGTACCTTTTTTTATAAACGAGTTTTCTTTTTTATACACCCTACTTTCCCATTGAAGTACTTGATGATTTAATTTATCAAGCGTTTTTAAATCAACTATTCTAATGCATATTCCCCAACGAGTTGCATATTCATTGATCAAAGGATCTGAGATAATGAACGGATTAGAAGGATCCTTATGCTTAATGATGTCATATTTATGGCTTTTTAGCCAATCTACTAATATCTTACTCCAATTCTTTTCTTCAATATGAAAAGTTTGTTTATATTGATTTAGTTTAGGAAGATGCTTAGGTGCAATACTACCTTTGTTGGTTAAACAATGATAAAGAAGACAATAGAAATCATTTTCTTCGTCTAAAACCCTTATGCCGTCTTTCATAATTGACCCAGAAAGCATTTTGCGCATCCAGATAAGGTCATAGTAATCCTTTTTTGCATCCCATATATCAAGATAGTATACATCATCACCGATGAATACTCCAGCCTTCGGTCTTACGTGGGATAAAAAGCTTTTAGCATTGATTATCAGCCACATATTATTGTATTCATCCGTCAAAATATCAACATCCTCTTGTGGATTTGGAGTAATTAGTTCCTTATATCCACGCAGAACAACATAACTAACAGTATTGTTGAGCACATAGAATAATTGAGAAATACTTGCCCAGCCATATGCGCCCTCAATATCTTTTTTGAGCACTTTAGGGGTCTTAGAAGACTGATTGTCCCTTAAGAAATCATCAACATTTTTACCGATGAGCAATGTTAGGTCATGATTTGTTTCCTTCTCGCTATTTGTGCCATGAATCTTATGTCGACCACCTGTCCAACTGCGATATCGTTCTTTCGCATCAAACATATTTGAGTTAACAATCTCTGGCCCACGACTTGTCATTCTTTCTTCATAAACCGGATGCTCATCACGCACAACACATAGCAAGAACTCCCCTGTTCCACACTCTTTCTCTATGAAAGAATTATTTGGAAGATTTACTCCATAAAAACGCGTAAAGTTACTTGACACCAATTTGGGAGACCAAGTAATGGCATAAAGTTTTAGGATGGAAAAATGTTTCTCCATGTCTTGAAGAATCTCACGCTCTTTATGCCTAGCTCTTTGCCAAAGAATAAACAAGTGAATTTCAGATTTCATATTCCTTTCTATTTTCCTTTCATTTCCGAGACATCATCGAATCATTCCCGAATCATTCTCGAGGGATTATCGAACCATTCCCGAAAGATTACATGCTCTGCGAGCAATGCTGTGCGCTACGCGCAATGTGTTATGTATTATGTTTGATGTGTTATGTTTGATGTATTATGTTTGATGTGTTATGTGTTTCAAACAAAGCTAAATGTCATATTTCATATAGAAAATGCAGAAAAATTGCATTTATTGTCAAAAATATTACAATTTATTTGCATATTTAATTAAAAAGTAGTACCTTTGCAGCAAATTTTGGAATCATGAATAATGTATTGCACAATTTAGGCAACATTCCTGTTACTGCCGCAACGTTACGTAATGTGCTACCAAACCGTAATTCGTTTGCACACTACATCAGTAGCAAGGAACTCACCGAAGAGATCATCCGACTAAAGCAAGGTCTTTATGTCGTCTCTCCCGATGTTTCCGGCAAGCCGATCAATAACTTACTTATTGCCAATAGTTTATACGGACCTTCGTATGTCTCCTTCCAAACAGCCCTTGGTTTCTATGGCTTGATTGACGATGTTGTGCAGACTACTATCTCTGCCTCTTTTCGCCTCAATAAGCAGTATGACACACCTGTCGGACGTTTTGAATACATACAATTACCATCTGCCTATTATCCGATAGGTATCACGCAAGCTCAAAGCGAAAACATGCCGTTTCTTATAGCCTCTCCCGAAAAAGCGCTTTGCGATCTAATCATCCGCACACCAAAACTTCTTTTTCGCTCCAAGAAAGACGTAATCACGTATCTGGAAGACGATCTGCGATTTGATACTGAGTCGCTGTCCTCTATGGACATCTCCGTTTTTCAGGCTTGCGCGGAAAAGGGTTACAAATCAACATCTATTCAACAATTGATAAATGTCATTAGCCAATGAATCCTATTTATAACACCATGTTGGCGGCATACCCGCAAACCACTCCCAATGAGCGTCACAATGCACAGATTGAGGTAGCACAGCAGATCGTTTTAGCCGGTTTGGCTCGTAGCGATTTCTTTGCTCATGCGGCATTTTATGGAGGTACCTGTTTGCGTATCTTCCACGGGCTTCCAAGGTTCTCCGAAGATATGGATTTCTCGTTGCTCCAAAACAATAAGGATTTTGATTGGACAAAATATTTTCCTTATATTGAGCAAGAGTTTTTATCCTTAGGCAGGCAGGTTGTTATCACCAAAAAAGATAAACGTACCTTTGGTAAAGTAGAATCCGCTTTTCTAAAAGACAACACTGAAGTCTATAATCTGCAATTTCAAACCGAAAAGTCCATCAAAATCAAGATCGAAGCAGATACATGTCCTCCGCTTGATTTTCAGACCGAGCAGAAACTTCTGATGCAGCCTTATTCTTTCTACACGCGTTGTTTCGCCTTGCCGGATTTGTTTGCAGGGAAAATGCATGCACTACTTTACCGTCAATGGAAAAGCCGTGTCAAAGGACGTGATTGGTACGACTTTGAATGGTATGTGCGTAATCGGATTCCTCTGCATTTTGCCCATCTGCAAGCTCGTGCAAAACAATTCAACAACGAAGATCTGACACCGGATGCGTTTGCGCAAAAACTGCATGAGACAATACAATCTGTAGATCTCAATTTGGTGAAGGCGGATGTCTCACCGTTCCTTGTTCGTCCTCAGGAAACAGAAATCTGGTCTAACGATTATTTTATGCAAATAGCCGATCGTATTCAGCTTAACTGATTGCTTTGTTTGAAATACGTCAAAGATCATGTGCTCTACGAGCAATGTATTATGTTTGATGTGTTATGTTTGATGTGTGTAACACCATCCACTCATCCTTTCTCCGTTCCGGGCAAACCGGCTTCTTTACGCATTTTGCGCTGGAGGACAGATTGAACATAACGATCCAAGCGCAAATAGATATGCCGCTTGCCGGTTTTGCGATCGACAGGGGCATCGGGTTCCAGCTCGTTGAGTTGCGCGTGCCAACGCTTGCTCCATTCCGCTTTGCGAACAGGATCGGAGAGTTCGGCTAATGCCTCGGTCATCGAACGATGAAAAATTGAGGTATTGCGGATCTCACCCTCACGCAAAGGATGCGTCTAGTAGTCACGCGGATTAGCTACGAAATACGCCTCTTCGGCTCCATAGCCAACGACTACACCTTCCTCATCGCGATATGTCTTCCGTCTCCGGATCAAACTCTTTGGTTTCATGTTATTCGTCCACAAATTAAACAGATTTACACAAAAAAACATCTTAACAATTCTCTGGCGTTTGCCGGATCGTTGTTAAGATGGGAATAAGGAAAGAAAACAGGTATTCCATTTCGGGCATCAAAAAAACGCGGATTCCTTTTGTTGCTTATCCGCTTCTTGAGGTCCTGAGAAAACCCGTCATTTCAAATAAGCAATGCAGAAACCCACGCTGTGTATATATTAGCACACACGCGTACCTATATGGTACACGTGGGCGTATTATACACCCATGAGCATCTACTTCGACTTGTTTTAGAAAATGACTTGTTTTGAAGTTTCTCAGGTTTCAAGAAGTCAAAAACAAGCGTTAGCAAACGCCATTAAATATGTCTGCTCCCTCACCCTGCGACATCCATGCAGACACCCCAGCGTGAGTTTGCGGGTGCAAAGGTACTGCTTTTTTTTGATATATACAAAAAAATCTGCACTTTTGATGCAGATTTCTTAATTTTGTGGAGTATAGGGGACTATTTATCTTTATCCTCATCATATGGTCGTTCTTGCGCCTTTGTTTCTTCTATCGGGCGAAGATAGTCAGAAGCGCGTTCGGAGGAGATGACGCTACGACCCAATTGACGCTCAAGATCTTCCCGCGCGTTCTTTGCTACCTTTCCTCCTGCTTGTGCCGCTTGTTTACTTTCAACCATGCCTTTCGGATTTCGTTGACGCGACAACTCTGTGGTTGCCACCTCTGCCAGCGTGTTAAGCGCAAGTTCGACATTCGTCATATTATCACGCAAGTTCTCTTTGGTCAATCCTTTGTGGCGCTTATACTCTCCTGTAGTCATTCCGCTCCATGCTTGCGTGAGCACGTTCGTCAGTATCGCAAAGTCTTTATGCTCCGTTATTCCTGCCCGTTGCCATTCGTCCGTCAGCTCCTTGCGCATCTCTATGGAACGCATTCGTTCGTTGATCCACTTATCCGAATAGCCTTGCCGACGATAGTCTTCTACTGCCATCTGGAATGTCAGTTCCGGATCGATCATCTGGTCGATTCGTTGCTCTCCCAACTGCGCCAGCCACTGCTTCACCGGCTCTGCTTTCTTGGAGGGAACAGACTGTATAATACGGAAAATGCCCTGTAAATCAGCCATATCCGTCAAACGGCGTTTGCCATCAGCTGCAGGCAATTTCAACTGGTAACAATTTGTTACCGTTTCATTCCCCTCCTTGATTAGTCGGCCTTTCAGCACTTTCCAGTACTTACGAGCTTGCTGATAGTCGAAGCTACCTGTTAACACTTGTACTATATCTACCACAGAGAACCAGTACTTTTCCTTCTCCTCATCCCAAACGATGCGAACTTTCTTTCCTTCAAAAAGTTGTATAGCAAAATTGTCTTCCATAGTAATAACCTTTGCGACTGCAAAGGTACAAAAAAAATCTGACATATGCAAAAAAATCTGCACTTTTGATGCAGATTTTCTGTGTTATGTTTGATGTGTTATGTGTTTACGCGCGGGGCGCGATATATGTACACAACAAAAAAGCGGTAAACCGCATATTGGATTTACCGTATGTAATGTGCTAAAAATACATCATATACATACCATGTATCATTCAGCTCTGTGACGAGGTCCTTCTCGTATAAACCTTTCAACGCCGATTGCACAGAACTAGCCGAGAGCAATTTGTGTTTTTGCATAAAGGCTCCCGAAGTAATATTCTGAGTACCATTCTCTTTGACAAGTGCATAGAGCAAACTCTTCTGCTTAGTAGGTAGAGCCGCCAAAATCTCCCGATAAAATGGTTCTTGAACCAGCACGACATTGTTTAACGCGTAGTCAATCGTCTCAACACTACAAGGTTGTTCTTTGTTTGTTAGCGAATACATCTCATTAAGCAACATCTGCATATACCATGTGATACCTCGGCACATATCGTACACATGTATCACGGCTTGGTCATCAATCATCTTATTTCCCAAACGAAACATCTGCTTGGCGAAGTCCACGTAGGTATCACAAGGGATAGGGTCAAGTCCCATATTGATTGTACTTTGATAAAAAGGCTTGGAGGGCGAAAGGAACATCTGACTCATAAGATGCTTACGACTGCCGGAGAAAATAAACTGTGTTTTCTTGCATCGCTGGATATGTGTACGCATCAGGGCTTCAATATTTTTCTCCGGATAGTTGGTAATCTGTTGAAACTCATCAAATGCAACGATGCATGGTTTGTCCGCCAACTCTAAAAAAGCAAAGACCTGCTCCAATGTCATCTCCGGTGATGTGATATCACCTAAGCCTATATCAAATGTAGGGGAACCGGTTATAGCATCTAACTTAAATCCTATACGTAAGGATGAGATGACTTGAAAAAACTTGTCTAACCATGACTTGGATTGTTTATCGATGCTCTTGTACACCTCATTACTGAACGTATATACCATCTCAGCCAAACTGTTTGTCGCATATAGATCCACCACGATGGTATAATAGTTTTGCTGCATCTCCGGTTGAGCAAACACGTGGCTTATCAATCCCGATTTGCCAATTCGGCGATCAGAAATCAAGGTCACATTCCGCCCATTAAATATCTGTTTGGAAAGAAATTCAGTCTCTTTTTCACGATCACAAAAGTACTCTTTTGATACGTATCTCCCTATAACAAAAGGATTTGCGATGTTATTGTACATACAATTATTGTAATTATAATTATTATACTTATGATAATTTCGCTGCAAAGGTACTTAATTTTTTTGACATATGCAAATAAATCTGCACTTTTGATGCAGATTTTCTGTGTTTAAAGCAGATTTAGTGAATTATATGATTTAATTATAACTCAGAAAACTGGTCCTTGCCTACACCGCAAATCGGGCATGTCCAATCTTCCGGGAGTTCATTAAACGCTTTTCCTGTTTCGCTGGGGTCATATTCGTACCCACAGACATCACAAATGTACTTTGCCATAGTTATAAAATTTTAAGTGAATAAATCATTGTTTTGCACGCAAAATTACAACAAATATTTGAAATACGCAAGTATTTGCTCAAAAATCGTTTGAGAAAAATAGTTTTTGCTAAAAAAACAGCCCTTTCATCGTTGTATATTTAAAATATTTTTTGTACCTTTGCATCGATTTTGTGAAAAGCGATGTACATCCATCTGGATTGCAATAATTTCTTCGTCAGTTGTGAGTTAGTCTCACGGCCGGAATTGAAGGGTACGCCTGTCGTCGTTGCCAATGATAACGGTAACAACGGCGGCATCATCCTTGCGCTCAACGCGGAAGCAAAAGCGGTAGGCCTCAAGCGCGGCAATCCGCTGTTCCAAGTAAGCAAAATCATTGAGCAGCAACACGTTACGGTCATTGACGTGCATCATCATTTATACCATGAGGTATCACGTCATATCATGGACGAGGTGCGGCAAACAGAGATGGTACTGGACTTCGTGCAATACAGTGTGGACGAGTTCTTCGGCCAAATGCCGGACGATGACCCTACCCGACTTCGCGGATACTTGCAGCAACTCAAAGATCTCATCTTAGACAAAACCGGCATTCCGGTCAGTTGCGGTGCCGGACTCAGTTATACACTGGCCAAGACAGCCACCTGGTTTGCCAAACATTATCCTGCTTACAACGGTATCTGTATCATGCCAGCCGAGAAACGAGAAGCCGCACTCGCCAAAGTGCCGGTCAAAGAAGTATGGGGTATCGGCAGACGCAGTATCAAGAAGATCGAACAAGCAGGTGTCCAAACTGCCTTGGACTATACCCGACGTCCGGAAGCATGGGTAAATCGGCTCTTCGGAGTGGTCGGCGTACGTACATGGAAAGAGTTGAACGGCATTCCTGCCATCACGATCGCAAGTCACGAACGACAGAAATCCATCATGTACAGCCGCACGTTCGCTCACATGACAAGCAGCAAGGCAGTTTTGCTGCGCGAATTAAGCAATTATGCTTCGTCTGCGACAAGGAAGTTACGTGAACAGCAAAGTTTATGCCAAACAGTTACGGTCTTTCTTGCCACAAATCGTCACCGCGAAGACTTGGCGCAATACTATGCGGACGATACCATCAAACTAAGTACCGCGACCGACGACTCCACGCAGATCATTCACGCCTTGGCACTATTGTTGGATCGACTTTTTCGGGAGAACTACCAATATAAACAAGCCGGTGTCATCTTAGGTCAACTGCAACATGCAGATGCCGTGCAGTTAGACCTATTTGCCCCAAATCAAGTGGATGAGACGACCAAACAGAAACGTCTCATGCAAGCCATAGACGACATCAACAAACGATTTGGAAGCAATCAGATTCATTTCGCCGTGCAAGGCTCAGAAGCCGACATCGATGACCAACCTGCCGGATTCATGAAAGCAAGAAAAGTGAATTAACAAAAAAAACCTGCGAATTGCAGGTTTTTCAGTAGTGCTACCCGGACTCGAACCGGGGTTTACGGCGTGAGAGGCCGTTGTCCTAGGCCACTAGACGATAGCACCCGGAAGTGTCCCCGTTAATCGGGGAAACTGGCCTCCGCCGGAAGGGGCTATAAATGCTCCATCGGACGAAAGCGGGTGCAAAGGTACTGCTTTTTTTTGATATACGCAAATTTTTCGACAAAAAAAATGCACTTGACATGCATTTTTTTGTTTTTAGGCATCATTTTATCCTTTTAGAACCAGCCGAAACGTCTTATAAGGCGCAAGACACATGTAGGGATAAAGAGAATGATGGTGGTTAATATTGTCCAAAAGACAAACGGAACAGTCGCTTTAGGCAGTCCCCAGAACATAGCTCTCAATCCTCTGCGCGCCAAGGTTTGCGGACTAACGATGATACCAAGACACTTACCTAAGTTAGTGAGCCAAGGCTTGATGTTGTACAATCCTGTATCCACCGCACCGGGACTGACATCCGTCACATGAACGCCGTATTTGCGTAACTCGATATGCAAGGCTCTTGTAAAATGGCAAAGGAACGCTTTTGTACCGCCATACGTTCCCAACCGTTGCGCAGCCATTTTACTGGTGACCGAACAAACATTCAGGATATAGCCTTTGCGCCGTTCCCGCATCTCTTTACCATAGAGGTAACAGAGCATGGCTGGCGTGTACATATGCAGGTTCATAATGAGCGAGGTAAATCCCTCGCTGTCATCGCAGATATCCTTGTCATGATAGACACCGGCATTGTTGACCAGCACCTCAATCTCCATCTCGTGCGCGCGCGTATATTCATATAGTTCGCGCGCGGAAGTCTGCTGACCCAAATCCTGCACTAAGCCAATAACAGTAAGGTTCGGATACGCTTGACCTATCTCCATGGCTCGATCATGGATTGCCTCTTCATTGCTGACGATAAGCAGGTTATAACCACGCTTCGCCAACTGTTTGGCAAACTCCACACCCATGCCGGATGAGGCACCCGTAACCAATGCAAAATGTGTGTTCATTCCTATTTAATCCATTATATAATCCAAACACGTCCGTAACTCGGTATTGGGACGAACGATACCGTCTGCCACCGCAACGTGCGCCGGATGAACGGCGTAGCCTTTGAGGGCGTCAAAAGACTCTAATGTAGAATCAAGCATAATATCGGCATTACTGGTCTCTAACCGACCCGTCGCCTGCACATGGATATCAATAAGACCCGGTATCTGTCCTTTCAGTCCTTCCAATCCGGCTTTGATAGCCAAGGCTTTCTCTTGTTTCTCCGCTTCGCTCAATTCCGAACGAAGACGCCATAAGATAATGTGTTTTACCATATTAATTCTTAATTCGTAATTTTTAATTTTTAATTCCCGTATAAACGGTGGTGATACCAAAAGTTAGCGGTTTAAACTGTGCATCCTTAAAACCGGCATCGGTCAGGTGCTGCACGAATGCTTCTCCCCAGCAGAAATGCTTGACACTCTTGTTGAGATAGCTGTAAGCGGTTTTATCGTGACTGATGATACGACCGACAAACGGCAGGATGTGACTGAAATAAAGGTCATAAACGAAGCGGATAAAGCGGTTCTTCGGATAACTGAATTCGAGAATCGTCACTTGTCCTCCTGGTTTGAGCACCCGATACATCTCCTTCAGTCCGGCATCGAGGTCACTGAAATTCCGGCATCCATAGGCACAAGTCACTCCGTCAAAGGAGTTGTCTTCAAAAGGCATCTGTTGTGCATTGCCGTAAACGAAGGAGACTTTTTCTTTCCACTTTCGACTTTCAACTTTCTTCTTTCCAATCGCCATCATCTGTTCAGAAAGATCCAATCCGGTCACTTGCTCCGCCTTACCGCGTTTGAGCATCTCGATGGTAAGATCCGCCGTACCAATCGCTACATCCAGCACATGATGGGTCTGAGGCATGCATTGCACCGTCTTCCGACGCCAACGCTTGTCGATATTCAGAGACAAACCGTGATTCAAACCGTCGTAGGTACCGGCGATGCGATCAAATAATTGCCCGATATGTTGCTTCTCATTATTCATTTGTGAGCGCAAAGGTACATAAATTATTTGAAATATGCAAATATTTGTCTGTTTTTTTGCATATATCAAAAAAATGTTGTATCTTTGCATTCGATTTGGGAATTTAACCGAAGAATGAAAAGCAAAGAAGAGAACTTCGCTCCGCTGTGGGAACTCAATCCGCTCTGGAGCACGTTAACAGAAGAAGAACAAACAGTAGTGAATGCGCATGTGGAAGTGGTTCGCTACGCCAAGAACGAAATCATCCATTATGACGGAGATGAATCCCGTTACATGTGGATGCTTTTACGGGGAAAAGTGCGCATCTATAAAGAAGGCATCGGTCAGCGCCAGCAGATCATTCGTTTACTGAAACCTTACGATATTTTCGGTTATCGTGCCTGTTTGGTGCACGAAGCATATAACTCCAGTGCCAGTGCTTTTGAATCCTGCACGGTCTATCGATTGGAACGGGAACTCTTCTGCCAATTGGTAGAGCACAACAATGCCTTGTGTTATCAGGTAATGCTTATGATGGCGAAGGACCTGGCGTTCTCCGAGATCCAAACGGTTAATCTGACCCAGAAGCATATTCGCGGTCGTTTGGCGGAGAGTCTGTTGTTGCTCAAGAAGAACTACGGTTTTGAGGAAGACGGAAAGACCTTAGCGATGTTACTGCCTCGTGAAGACCTGGCGAACATGAGTAACATGACTACCAGTAATGCCATCCGGACACTCAGTCAATTTGCCCAAGAAGGCATCCTCGAACTGGAAGGAAAGCACATCAAGATCATGGATGAGAAAACATTGGAAAAAATATCGCGCCTCGGATGAGACGCGATTCTTTTTTTAATCCATCATGTTACCCATGTTGGATGACATCTGCACCATCAGGTCATAGTCTTCCGGACTGAGATCGTAGAAATAATAGTTTCTCGGATCCACCGGTCGCCCGTTATAATGCACTTCATAATGGAGGTGACTACCGGTGGATTTACCGGTATTTCCCACCAAGGCAATCACGTCACCCCTTTTCACTTTCTGTCCCACTTTCACCATCCGTTTGGAGCAGTGTGCATAGCGTGTCACGTAGTTGAATCCGTGATCAATCTCCACCGTCTCTCCGTACCCTTGTTTCCATCCGGAATAAGTAACCTTCCCGTTGCCTGTAGCAAAAATATCCGTGCCGGTAGGAGCCGAGAAGTCCATGCCTTCATGGAAACGACGAATATGATAAACGGGATCGACACGCCAGCCATAACCGGACGCCATGCGTTTGAGGTCCTTATTCAGCACCGGTTGAATAGCCGGAATATTCTCCATACGCGCTTCCTGGTTCTTGGCTAATTCGAACAACTCCTCGTACGACCGTGCCTGTACGTACAGTTCCTTCTCCAGAATATCCACTTTCCGCTGCATATCCGCTGCCAGTTGGGTATTGGTCATACGCGCCAACGAATCGTAATATGCGATCTGCTGTGCCGAACCCATACGCGCTGTAATAGGAATAGGTTCAGCACCCAAGATAGCCCGATAGAGATTATCATCGCGTTGGGCCAGATCGGTCAACACCAACTGCATCTGATCCACTTGTTTCTGCAGCACCTCCATCTCCGCCGTCAGGTTTTTATTATATTGCATGAGCGATGCTTCCCGTGGTGAAGGATAGAAATACAGCAGGATATAGAAGAACACAGCGCCCAGACATATACCTCCGAAAAGATACCATCCCGAACGGCGCAACCAGTATCTTGCGCCATGTTCGATGCGCTCCAATTGCAGCGTATCCGGGTTAATACGGTAATGTTTTTTACGAATGCTCAGTTTCATTTCTTTCGACTTTTGAAGTTCGACTTTTGACTTTCCGGTTTATACCAGAAGAAGTATTGGTTTTGTTGTTTTTTCTCTTCAGCTGTACGCGCTACGTATATCGGTTCACGCGTGTATGGGTTGATACCGGTGTAGAACATGGTGGTGGACAAGGTCATGGGGGTGGGTGTAAAGTCCTGTACCTGTTCCGGCCGGTAATGCATTTTCTTGGTCTCCTCTGCCAGATGCTGCATATCTTTCTTAGTGCACCCCGGATGGGAAGAGATGAAATACGGAATGAGTTGTTGGTTCAGTCCCGCCTCTTTATTGATGCGCAGGAACAATTCCCTAAACTCCAGATAGTTCTTCCAATTGGGTTTGCGCATGATATGCAGCACGTTGTCCGAACTGTGTTCCGGTGCCACTTTCAGTCGTCCCGACACATGCCGGGTGATCAGTTGACGCGCATATTCCTCGTTCATCAGGTCGTACCGGATTCCTGAACCGACAAAGGCATGCTTGACGTACGGCAGTTTATCCACCGTGCGGTAGATATCGAGCACCTTGGAAAAGTCCTGATTGAGGTTCTTGCATATATTGGGCTGCAGACAACTCGGTCGTGCACATTTCTCACAAAGCGACTTGTCTTTTCCTTCCATTCCATACATATTCGCAGATGGTCCCCCCAGATCGGATATGATACCGTGCCAGTCCGGTAACTGACTCAATCGTTCTATCTGCCGAAGGATGGATGCCTTAGACCGGCTAATGATCTGCTTGCCTTGATGAGCCGAGATCGTGCAGAACGAACATCCTCCAAAACAACCGCGGTGCATACAAACGGACCATTTGATCATCTCGTACGCCGGAATACGCTTGTCCTTATATTTCGGATGCGGTGTGTATTGATACGGCAGGTCATAGACGGCATCCAGCTGTTCCGGCGTAATCGGTAAGTACGACGGGTTCACAACCACGTACTGTTTCCCTACCCGCTGCACCAAGGTCGTCTGATGAATCTTATTCGACTCTATCTCGATGAGGCGGAAGTTCTCTGCATGCTTGCGCTTGTCCTGCAAGGCTTCTTCATGGGAATAGAGACGAATTGCATCGTCCGGTATCTCACGCTTATCACTCGTCAAAAACGCCGTCTGCGGCACATTAATCATTCGCCTTTCACCTTTCGCCATCCGGTCCGCTATCTCCGTCATCGCCTGTTCGCCCATACCATAGACAAGCAGGTCGGCACCGGAGTCCACTAAGATCGACGGAAGCAGTTTACCCTGCCAGTAGTCATAATGGGTCAGCCGCCGCATGGACGCCTCGATACCACCAATCACAATCGGCACATCCGGATACAACTGTTTAAGAATCTTGCAATAGGTAATAGTGCAGTAGTCCGGTCGCATGCCGGCTTTCCCGTCCGGCGTATAGGCATCATCGGAACGACGCCGCTTGGCCGCCGTGTAATGGTTCACCATCGAATCCATGCTTCCGGCGGATACAGCAAAATAGAGACGAGGCCTACCGAATTTCTTAAAATCCCGAAAATCCCCGTGCCAGTCCGGTTGAGGCACAACGGCTACCCGATAACCGGCTGCTTCCAGCGTACGACCGATGACCGCTGCCGCAAAAGACGGATGATCCACATACGCGTCACCGGAGAAGAAGACAATGTCCACTTCATCCCAGCCGCGTAAGTCCGTCTCTTTCCGAGTGGTAGGCAAATATTTCAGCAGGTCCGCCATCAATCAATCTGTAGATCCAGTTTCTCTTTCAGTTGTGCGATCATCGGATTCTGTTCCGCCATCACCGCATATTTCTCTTCCGCCGTAAAGGCCATCTGTTCCTGCGAATACTCGGCTTGTACCAGTTGCACATGCAGGTTGTTGTTATGCAGCGCTTCCCTCAGTTGTCGTGCCAGTTCCGGCATCGCTTTCCGCATCTGATCCATCTGCCACGGATTCGGCATCTGAATCTCAGCCGTCTGTTCATCAATCAGGCGCGGTATATAAGTCTCTATCAACTCTTTCAGACGCAGTTCCCCTTTATGGGCGGCAGCCAGACCAACCCACGCGTCTCTGAGTTGGTCAGCCGTAAAAGGGCGATTAGACTCCTCTTGAGGAGGAGCGGTTACGGGGGAGGGGTTACCGGTTACGGGCTCCTCTTTCTTCTTGCCTAAGCCCAAACTGATACTCGGGATCTTGGGTGCTGCCGGTGCGCTAGGCTGAGTAGGAGTACTGGGAGCATTAGGCTGAACAGGAGCTGGTGCCGGTTTTGGAGCCGGTGCCGGTGCAGGCGCTGTTTGTACAGGCGCTGCCTGAGCCGGTATATTCTGCGGTGCACCGAGTTGGCACAGTTTGACGAGTGCCAGTTCCACCGTCAGGCGTTTGTTCCGTGCCGTACGGTAGTTGATATCGCAGGTATTGAGGATATCCAGTGCCTGGAACAGCCAAACGGGACTGCATAACTGCGCCTGTGCGGCATAGCGTTTCTTGATTGCCTCACTGGCCTCCAGGAGTACCACCGTCTTCACATCTTTGCTCACCAGCACATCGCGCAGGTGTTGGGCAAAACCCGTCACGAAATGCGATGCATCGAAACCATGGTTCAGCACATCGTTGAATAGCATCAGTGCCGATGCCACATCGTGCCGCAAGGCATGTTCTACCAAAGAGAAATAATAGTCGGCATTGAGTACATTGAGCACCTCTATCGTGCGTTCGTAGGTGATATTATTGCCGCAGAAGGCCACCAGCTGGTCAAAAATCGACAAGGCATCACGCATGCCGCCGTCAGCTTTCTGTGCCACCACGTTCAGTGCCTCCTCATCGGCGGTAATGCCTTCGTTGGCCGCCACTTTCTGCAGATAAGCGATGGTGTCGGGTACGGTGATACGGTTGAAGTCATACACCTGACAACGACTGAGGATCGTCGGCAACACCTTATGTTTCTCCGTAGTCGCTAAGATGAAGATGGCGTAGGCAGGCGGTTCCTCCAGCGTCTTCAACAAGGCATTGAACGCACCGGCGGAAAGCATATGTACCTCATCGATGATATAGACGGAGTACTTGCCGGCCTGCGGAGGAATACGCACCTGATCAATCAGGCTGCGGATATCTTCCACCGAGTTGTTCGATGCCGCATCCAGTTCGTGTATATTCCATTCTGAACCGGGTTCGTTGTTGTTAATCGTTTTTGCGAAGATACGGGCGCAGGTGGTTTTACCCACTCCTCGCGGTCCGCAAAACAGATACGCATGCGCCAGGTGGTTCTGACGAATCGCATTCTGCAAAGTCTGTGTAAGCGCCTGTTGGCCTACCACGGACTCAAAAGTCTGCGGCCGGTACTTACGCGCTGATACTACATAATTCTCCATATGCTATACTGTATATATATTTCTCTTTCTCAACACTTTCCACTTTCCAATCTCCAATCTCCAATATCTTTTGAACTTGTTCAAAAGACCGAATCCCTACCCCTTGTGCCTTCACCACGGCTTCTTTCTGCGTCCACAAGCGTGTGAACATGCGATCCGGTAACCCGTAACCCGTAATCTGTAACCGCTCCTCTTCATTCATCACTCGCTCTATCAAATCCTCCTTAGCCGGCCGGATCGCTTCTATGTCAATTCCTATCGGTTGGTCATCTATAGCAACGGCTATACCCTCTTTGCAATGACTGATACTGAAGTACGGTCCGCCTTCTATGTACGGCTTGCCGTGCTCGTTATAGCTAAAATCCGGTAACCCGTAACCCATAATCCGTAACCCTTCTTGCAGCATCAACCAACTCTTAAGGCAACAGAACTGACCGAAGGTATGCTTGTATCGCATCGCCTGTTGCCGGCGTTGTTCACTCACCATCGGAAGCATCCGTTGCACTTCCGCCTCCGTGCATTGTTCCATATGATCAAAGATCTCGACGCGCATGCACTTTCCAATAAACAACCGGCAGGATAGTAACCGTCAGCGGTAAGGTAAAGATCGTTCCAAAGCAGATCACTACACCCATCGGCATCCACAGACTGGTAGCCGCAATGATCATCGGCAGCACTCCTAAGGCGGTAGTAGCCGACGTGAGGAACACCGGTCGCATCCGTCGTAAACCCGCCTGATATGCCGCATCCCGATACGAGAGGTGTTTGTACTTCCGTGCGTCCTCGGCATATTCATACATCATAATCGCATTGCGCACGATGATACCGATCAGCGACACAATACCTAACACCGCCGTAATGGATATATCCAGACCGAACACATACAATCCCAACATAGCGCCGAACAGGCACAGCAGTGCACTGGACAGCGTCAGTAACGCCAGGCCTAACTTACCGAAATGGTACAGCATCAGCAGTAACATCACCGCCAATGCCGCCACGATAGACCAGAGGATCTGCGGAAGGATCAGACCGTTGATCTCCGTCAAACCGCCATACGCAATTGATACACCTTCCGGTAGTTCCGGCAGATGGGTCTTTATCCAGTTTCTTACCTTCCGTTCAGCATCCACCTGGCTGTGCGTTCCCCGCATATCTGCTCCTACAGTCAGTGTCCGCACCGCATTGCGCCGCTCCAAAGACGAATGATGCCATGCCGGTTGGATGTCCGCCACTTGCCGTAACGGCACCCAGACACCCGGAATAGCCGTCGGCACCTGCAAGGCTCCGAGCGAAGCGATGTCCGTACCGGTTTGTGCGGAATAGATCACCACCGGTATTCCGTAACTGCCCTCGTATATCGTGGTAACCGTAGCCCCCTGCGTCGCTTGTTGCAGGTAGAGCGAAAGCATCGTCTGCGTAATGCCTAACCGCGTCGCCTCGTCGGCTTTCAACACAATCTGCGTGCCGGCTGCCGTGTTATGATAATCGCAATGCACCCATTGCAGTTCCGGTTGTTGCGTCATAAAGCCCAAGATAGAATCGGCAACAGGTACGAGGTCTTCCCAGTATTCCCCCTGCACACGCACCTCCAGCGGATTCTTCACCGCCTGGTAGTCCAGCTGTTTAAACCGCGCATAGGCATTGGGGAAATAATTCTCATATTTCGCATTATACTCCGCCAGCACCTGACCCGTCGCTACCGATGAACGGGTGTTCACGATCAGCTGCGCATAGTTGGTAGCCGGTGTCTGCGGTGTATAGGTAGCATGGAAACGCGGTGATGACTGACCGATAAACGCCGTCACGCACTCCACTCGGGCATCCCGACGTAAGATAGTCGCTAACGAATCGGCCACTTCGGCACTCTCCTCCAAGGAGGCCCCATCGCGTAAATGGATCTCGACGGCAAAGAACTCCCGTTCCGCTTTGGGTAGTAACTGCAGATTCAGCCGTGTCAACAGGAACAGACCCGTGCCTAACGAACCGGCTAACAGTACCCAAACGATCACCGAATGACGGAAACAAGCGGTTAACACCGTCTTATACCCGCCTTGCAGACGAACAAAGAACTTATTCTGCATCCGTTCAAACAAGGTCCATTCGTTCTCTTTGCGGTCCCGGATATACCGAAACGCCAGGAACGGCGTGATCCAGGAAGCATAGAAGATACTGGCTACTAAGGCAAAGAGCACCGCCCATGGGAAGAGTTGCACGAACTCCCCTAACGGACCCGTGATAATACGCGTCATGGGGAAGAACATGCCGCAGATCGCCATAGTCGCCAAGGACATCGGAACAAACAATATACTCGTACTCACATTGGCACTGTACCAACGGGAGTGATGGCGTTCCAAGAGATTTGAATAACCGTCGATCACGATCACCGAGTCATCCACGATCATACCCAGCACAAAGATCAGTGCCGCCAACGTCACCGTATTCAACTCAATACCCGTCACGTACATTAGACCGATACAGATGGCCGTGCAGACCGGCAGACCGGTAGCTGCCACCAGCGCCGTGCGTAACGGGAAGAGAATCAGCATCACCAGAATCACCACTAAGATGGAAATCAAGATATCTCGCAAGAAAGAGAGTACCGAGTCTTTCACCACTTTCGGCTGATCCGTGATGCGATGAAAACGGATGTCGGGCGGTAAAGAAACAGCAGCTTGTGCCAGTTGGTCATCCACCGCACGGCCAAAGGCCACGATGTTATTGCCCGGCACCATTTCTATATTCAGGATCAGACAAGTCTTGCCGTCAAAGGTAACGTATTGTTTGGGTTGCTGATAGCGCCGGACGACGGATGCGATATCGCGCAGACGAATCGTTGCACCACTGACGGGATCCGACCACACAATCTGCTGCTGCATCTCATATTCCGACTGATAAGGAATAACCACCTGCAGACTGCCGTTCTCATTTTCTCCACCTATCGTACGCAGACCTTGTAAGGCCAGTTGCGTCTGCACAACAGACAGGTTGATTCCGTACTGTGACAAGCGTTCCGGATCAATGGTAATAGCAATCTCTTCCGTCTGCTGACCCAAAATCGTCAGCTTACCCATCTCCGGAATCGTACGCAGATGAGAGCATACCTGCCGAGCGTATTGTTCCAGTTCACGGGGACTGCGTTGGTCACTCTCCACCGCGATGAGTAACGAGGAAGTCTTCCCGAAATCATCGATGACCAGTGTCTGCAGCACACCAGCCGGCAGACGGGTCTTCTGTAATAGCGGCAAACCGGCTCGTATCTTATTCCATGCCTCAGCATCATCCAGATTGCTCATCCGCAGCATCACATACACATAGACAATGCCGTCTTGCGTCTGGCTGTACGTCAAGGATTTATCGATATATTCAAACGAGTTGACATATTCCTCCAAGGGAATGGTCACTTGCTGCTCCACCTCCTCAGCGGTAGCACCCGGATAGACGGCTACCACCAGTCCCTGCCGAATCGTGAACTGCGGAAACTCATCCTTGTTCATCTGCGGCAGCGAGTAGATACCGAAACCCATCAGTACCAGGAATAAAGTCAGCACGATCCCGTGCCGCCTCATCGCCCCTTCTATGTGTTTACTCGTCTTCAATCTCCAATTTCCAATCTTCAATCTTCAATGACTTTACATCCGCTGTAAAGTTTCTGGTAACCGTTGGTAATCAGGTGGTCACCGACCTGTAATCCTTCCGTCACTTGCACCCCATCGGCCATGTATCCGTTCACGGTGATCAGACGTCTCACGGCTTGACCGTTCTCCGCCACCCACACCGTGTGTCCTTCCGGCATCAGCGACACACACGCCGCAGGAATAACGATCACATTGGAGCTTGGAGATTGGACATTGGAGATCTTCACTACTGCAATCATCCCTGCCATGAGAATCTCTTCTCCGCCTTCCACAGCCGCCACGACCTCATACGTATGGGTCAATGCGTTGCCTTGCAAGTTGCGTTCCACAACGGTTACAGGAAAGACGGAATCGACGGCAGCACATTCCATCACACCGTTCTCACCGACACGGCTGACCTCGTTCTCCGGCACGGTGAAACGCACTTGAAACCCCGTCAGGTCCATGATCGTACACAGCGTCACATCCGGTATTACCGACTGCCCCGGCACGATATTGAGCCCATTAATCAAACCGTTACACGGAGCAACCAGCGTACATTCATCCACTTGCCGTTTCGCGGCTGCATGCAGTGCTTTCGCCTGGGCTAACTCACTCTCTATCTCCACTAACTTTTGGTCCGACACCACCCCTTTCTCGTGCACTTTCACGATCCGGTCATAGCCGTCTTGCGCATGGCGTAAGGTCGCCTCAGCGGTGTGTAAGGCATTGCGTGCCTGGGTGTCATCGATAGTGAGCAGCACTTGTCCTTTATGCACCATCGCTCCGTTCTTCACCGGTACGGACACCACTCTACCCGTCGTCTGCACGCTCAGCGGTATCTGCTGTCTGCACTCCACCGTTCCGGCATAACGCAGGTACGACGGGTCCGTTGTAGCACTTACCACCGTCGTCTGCACCCGCAGCGCACGATCCGTCTCACTCGTTCCGTTACTCTTGGAACAAGCCACTAAACAGATAGCCGCAAGGCCTATAAACCATATTTTCTTTTCCATATTATCGTCAAATAGATTACTCGTGCAATCAAATGCGCAAAATAAGCGATATATAATGCCTGCGGTCCGACGAATTGAAACGTAGCCACATACAGCACCACAAATCCCACCGCGGCCCAAATCATCGCATTGCGTATCGGAACTCCGGCAGTAGCACCTACATAGACACCGTCCCACATGAACGCCAAGGCACTGACAATCGGCATGGCAATTAACCAGCCTATGTACTTATCCGTAGCCGCCAGCACGGCAATGTCATCCGTCATCATACCCACCATCGCTTTACCCCACACGGCATAAAGCACGGTGAACACCACGCCCACACCGATACTCCAGTTAAAAAGTGTCCGTACTACGGCTTTGATGTCTGATGGCTGATGGCTGATGGCTGACTTTCCGAAAGCCTTTCCCACCAGCGCTTCACCGGCATAGGCAAAGCCGTCCACGAAGAAGGAGAAGAACATAAACAGTTTCATCAGCACACTGCTCACCGCCAGTTCGGTGTCTCCGTACGTGCCGGCAAGGGAAGTAAAGCCCACATAAACGACCATGAAACACAGGGAACGGATAAAGAGATTGCCATTCAGCGCCATCATCCGTTTCAATTCCGGTCCACGCATAGCGGCGATGATCTCCCGCAAACCGATATGCACAATGCGGTATTTGAACACTACGATCAGGACGGCTAATAGCAAACCGGTGAACTGCGCAATCAGTGTTCCCCAGGCTACACCTACCACACCTAAGGGTGTATAGACAGCTAATCCGTAACTGGCAGCGATATTCACCACGTTCACCAGTATATCCACGGCCATGGGACTTACCGTATCCTGCATGCCGATGAACCAGCCTTTGAACGCAAACAGCATCAGCGTCGCCGGTGCCGCCCAGATACGGACAAAGAAATAATCCCGAGCCACTTGCGCCACTTCTTCCGAACACGGCACAATAGCCAGCACCGCCGTGACGAACAACCATTGGATGGCCCAGATGAACATGGCCGCCATCAAGGCGATCATCGTACTCTGCGTAAGTATCTTCCGGCACTCGCCACTAACCGCTAACCGCTCACCGCTAACCGCTGTTTGACCGTACGCCTGTGCTGTCAGACCACTCGTGCCGACACGCAGGAATCCGAAGTTCCAATACAATAAGTCAAAGAGCATCGTTCCAATAGCGATACCGCCAATAGCGGCTGCATTACTCAGATGCCCCACTATCGCCGTGTCCACGATGCCTACCAACGGAATCGTGATATTCGCCAGAATACTCGGAACGGCTAAACGTAATATTTCCCGATTGGTCGTCAAACGAAGAGAATAATCATCAGTTGTCCGGTTAATACACGCAGGAACATGGTCAGCGGATAAACGGTCGAATACGCCACCGCTGCACGGTCGTTATTGGACGACTGCGAGGTAGCATACGCCAAAGCAGGAGGATCGGTCGTCGAACCGGCGATCAGTCCCATCAGCGTGAAATAATCCAACTTCATCCATTTGCGTGCCACAAAACCCATCAGCAGCAACGGGATCATCGTGATCAGTACACCGTACCCGATCCATACGTAACCGCCATCCACCAGCACATCGATAAACGTCTCTCCGGCACCGAAACCGACGGCTGCCAGGAACAGCGATATACCGATCTCACGGATCATCAAGTTCGCAGAAGACGTGGTATAGGTCACTAAATGGAACTTAGGACCAAAGGCACCGATGAGGATAGCAATGATCAGCGAACCGCCGGCGATACCTAACTTAAAGCCTTGCGACAAACCCGGTATTGCCACCGGTAACGAACCTAAGGTCACACCTAAGATGATACCGAGGAACAAAGTCGCTAAGTTCGGTGCATCCAGTTTCTTGGTCGAGTTACCGAACTTAGACGCCATCTTCTCTACCACTTCCTGGTCACCGACCACGGTCAGTCGGTCACCCATCTGCAGGCGCAGTTCCGGTGTCGCCAACAGTTCAATACCGGCACGGCGGATACGGGTGATCGTCACCTGATACGCTTCCCGGATCTTAAGGTCCATGATGCGTTTGCCGTTCAGTTTGGAGTTGGTGACGATGATATGACGGTTGATCAGATGTACATTTTTCTCTTTCTCTTCCCATTTCACCTCCGTGCGTTCACCCAAGAGCAAGGCCGTGCGCTGGTTCTTGCTGTCGCCTACAAAGCGTACGCTGTCGCCTACATGCAGAATGGTATCCGCATCCGGCATCATTTCCTCTCCTTTGGAGTTGATACGTCGGCTTACCACTAAGTCCACATGGGTCAGATCTTTAAGGTCACGAACACGCAAACCGTCCACTTGCGGATTTGTAAGTCGAATATCAAAATGCTCGATCTGCATCTCTTCACCGCGTTCGGCTTTCACCTGCTCTTCCTCCTTCTCTAACTTAATCCGGAAGAACCAGCGGATAAGCAGGATCGACACGATGATGCCTACCACGCCCAAGGGATAAGCCATGGCGTAACCGCTCGCTAAGATACTGGGGTCTGCACCCGTTCCGCTGAACGCTTCCTGCGCAGCACCGAGACCCGGTGTGTTGGTGACAGCACCAAAGAGCACACCCGTCATCACAGCCACACTCTCCCCGCTGATGAGGTGGATCACAAAGGCCGTGATACAGCCCAACAGCACAATGCTCAAGGCCAGCATGTTCAGACTTAGTCCGCCCTTCCTGAAAGACGAAAAGAAACTTGGTCCTACTTGCAGACCGATCGAATACACAAAGAGGATCAGACCGAAGTCCTTCGCAAACGCTAACACATCCTTATCCAGCCGCATGCCGAAATGGCTGCAGGCAATGGCGCAGAACAGAATCCACGTAATACCGAGCGTGATACCTTTGAACTTCAGCTTGTGCCCTAAAAAAATTCCTACCGCAATGGCCAAGGACAGCACCACAATTGAGTGTGCTATCCCGGACCCTACAAACAAATTAGAAAACCAATCCACAATCTACAATTTACAATTTACAATTTACAATTGTGCGCCAAGCACATTATACTCTTTATTGTCGCGAATAATAATCAATTGTCCGTCGCGTACAGTTTTTATTACTTTGCTATTACTGACCTCGGTGTTGGTGATACCTTCCGTCGGTTCTTCTCCGGCTTTCCAACCGAAACCGCCACGTGCGTTCGCTTTACGAACAGAGAAAGGAATACCTACCACCGGACTAAACGTACTACCCTTCTGTATTTCACAGTCACTACCTCCATACTCGATCAGATAGATGCCTTCCGGATCGATGTTCAGCAGATCACATACAGCCTGCGTAGCGTCCTCTGCGGCGGTACTTGCCCAAGCGCCTAAGGTATTTTCCATCGTGTAGGTAGCCGCATCGTCAGCACTCAGCACGGTCTCAATATTCTGCGTAGCATTACCGGATTTCTCATCCAGGAAGGTCACTACGTTGCTTGCCGGCGTCAGTACCGTACCATCAGCCAAATGGGTGTTGTACTCGCCGAACTTAGGCCAAGCGTTCGCGTTCATCAGTTTCTTCGTCCAACGTTGGATATCGCCGCTTTCGAAACCAAACTGACCGGCACTGTAGTCCACTATCGTATTCAGGAAGGCTACACTCGGTTTGTTATTCCATGCACGACCGAAGGAAACAACCGGGCATTCCGATTTCACCGTACAGCCTTCGAACACATAACCCTTGTCGGTCGCCGGACCGTTGTTAGCCGTCAACGCATCGCTTCCGCCTCCGTCTTTCTTACGCTTTTCGCAGTACAGCAGGTTGTTCTTGAAATAAACACTACCGTCACCGCAGATGAAATCGACTGTACCGTGGATCTCGCAATCCTCGAAATACTTAACGGCTCCTTGCAGGTTGCTGTAATACGTATCCTGATAACTCAACAGACGCACGTTCTTGCAAACGGTCTGCGTACCTTGATCCCACAAAGCTACTGCACGACCATTATCGTTCTTGTAGTAATCCAACGCATTCTGCAGCGTCAGATCTTGCAGGTACGTACCCGATACGTTCTTATTGATCTTCAACGTAGCCGTCTTGTCGATACTCTCCTTAGCTGCATCCGGCGCATTCTTGATGATCACGCCTTCCATCGACTGACCGATGATCGAGATATTATTCTTGCTAATTGTCGTCAACACGGTCTCACCCAGATCATATATTCCGTTCGGAAGGAAGATCTTCTCACCGGATTCGGCTTGTACCAATGCCAAGATGAAGGAAGCGGCATCACCGGCAGGTACCATATAATAACCCGTCGTCTCATCTTTCTCCATGAAGTTCTCTACATTGTAAACGACTACCTTGTGGATGTACTGTTTTGCCGTCCAACTGATAGTTACCCAAGCCGGACCGTTGCTGTAGTTTGCTACGAGTTCAGTGCCGTCAGGTGTCTGGTCCTTCACTACATCGAAGGAAGCAACGGTATGACCGTCAAAACCGGAAGTAATATTAACAGTTCCGCTCTCCGAATACTTACAGAGCGTAACCACGATCACCGAAGTACCGGGTGAATACACATGGATCGAACCATTGGCATCGAAATACCAGCCGTGCGTTCCGTCGTGATAAGCACCGTTTGCTACATCAACCAACTCGTGATCCTCCGGATAGAAAGTCTGGTCCGCAAAGTCATACGTACATACAGTGCCTACCGTAGCTACCTCAACCGGCGTCACTTTCGCCTGGATCGTCGTGTTGCCGCTGATGATATCGCCCACTTTCGCTTTCTTGTTGTTCATATAGAACCATCCGCGGAACGCATAGCCTGTTGGTATCTCCGGCAGTGCACTCACTTCCGGTAAGATACCTAACTCTGCACCCTCATAGGTCTCCTGACGAGCGATCTCAGCACCGTTCTGGTCCTTGAAAATGATCTCACATGGCATAATCTCCGTAGCCTCTGCTTTGAAATAGTTGCAGTATTGAATCGGACCAAAGGTCAGCGTATCCGGACCCTCCATATGGATATACGTAAAGACGTTGTTCTTATTGTTATCGTCATTCTTGTAGCATCCGGCTTGCGGATAGATCAGTGTAGCAACCGTCATGCCCACCGGGTTCTTCACAGCAATGGGCTGATTGCCGTAGGAGCAGTCACCGATAGTAAACTTCACCGTTCCATCTACCGGCACCTTGATCGTGAAGTTACGATAACCATGTTGATCGGTGTTAAACGTACCACTCGCCGTTACACCTACCGGCAGCGTCGAGAAATCGTACTCTTCCGTCATGTTACACATGATCATTTCGAAGTCCACAAACGTACGTGCTACATTCTCAACAAACTGGATCTTCTGCAGCACACCTTCTGCGCTGGACGAAGTACGCGTGATATAGATATTATTCTGCGCCTCCGTCAAATCTATAACAACGGTCTGCAGTTCATCCATCACCTCCGTCTCTGCAATCTTAGTCTCTGCAGCAGGTGTTTCTCCTGCCCAGGTATGCACCATCAGCGCAATCTTACCGCCTTGTTTACGAGGACCAAAGGTCAGTTTTAACTTACCGGCTACAGCTGCTTTCGTAAAGTACGCATAACCGCTGCTGTTCATCTTAACGCCGTTGAGTCCCAAGTTCGTACTTGGAGCGTCATTCACATAAGCACCGTAATACAAGTTACGATCCGGACCACTCGTCGGGATTTGTGCTTCCGTGTAATCCCACAGCAGGTCGTTCTCACCTGCCATCATAGCCACGCTCATCAAAGCCGCCGCCATGAAGAAAAAGATTTTTTTCATTGTGTTAGTATTTTATGTGAGTTGATTGTATATTTCGTTTTGGGGTCTATATGATCAAGTATGTCTTTTGTCCAAGCCGGCAATGAATCTACATACCGCTTAGCAAACTTACCGTCCACAGAACGGAAAAGCAACTGCGCGTTTTGCTCATCTACGGAGTTATCGTAAAAATACGATCTAGTTTCGCAATACTCTACCGCTTGACGCACCGCATTAACATCGTTCCAGTCACCGTACCTGCTCTGCGCTATCTCGTCCGGGTTGATATAGACGCACTGCTCTGCCCACTCGTGCTTAATCACAAGGCGAGTAGTCGAAGTCTTTCCAGAACCGTTAGGACCGGCAATAACGATCAGAACAGGTTTTCTCATAATGCTTGAGCCATTTGGTGAATTTGTTCGAAATAAGCAGAACGCGCCTTTGCAAAACGCTCCTTTGCTTCCACGGCTACTTCGTGCATTAACTGAGCCAGCTGTTCCTCGCTCGGCTCCTGATCGATGTTTATAAAACGATAGTCATTCATAGTAATAAACCATTTCGGGCGCAAAGGTACGAAAAAAAAATGACATATGCAAGCATATGCCATTCTTTTTGCTATTTTTCATTATTTTTTACCACCTGCGGTGGTGTTTCGGTCCGTGCTTCTTCGCCGGACGGCCTTTTTGAAACCTCGGATCACCGAACTTCGGATCTCTGAATTGCGGCCCTCTGCACCTCGGATCTGCAAACCGCGGCCCTTTGAATCGAACGTCATTGAAGCGAACAAACTCCTTTCCTCGGCATTGTTTACCGCGCTGGAAACGCTGTTCCTGCCTGCATTTCTTGCACCTTGCGTCACCTCGCCGGAATCCTTTTGCGCTTGCACTGCCGCAAACCATCAATGCGGCAAGGGTAAGTACCCATAGTCTCTTTGTTTTCATACCTTTGTCCTCCAATTAACAGGTTAATACTTCATTTTCCTGAATCGATTCACCAAGCATCAAACAAATACCGTGCCAAACCAAAAATCGACCATTCGCCATTCGTCCTTTCGTCCATTCGCCATTACCATTTTTCGAGCACAAAACGACAACTAAACAACAGCAAAAATGTTCAATATTCCCTACCTGTGCGTTACCTATGCAAGTACTATGCAAGTGCTATGCGTTACCTATGCACTTTCTACCCACAATGTTCAATTTCTCCTACCTCTCAAAAATTAACCAACTTTACCTGTCTAATACAAGTGCTCCTCCGTTTTTATGGCAATACTCGGCCATATCGTTGACCATAGATGTAAAGGATTGAGTGTGCACGTAATCATAATGGCTGTCCAAGAACGCGATACCTTGATAACGACTCAAGTAGTTAAAAGCCTGCTTGAGAGACAACCCGAAACGCTTACCAAACTCGCTTGCAAAAATCAGCGTCCATTCCAATTTGTCGTACTTGCTGTATGCCATTTTTGTAATCTTTGCAACTTTCGGCTGCAAAGTTACTGTTTTTTTTTGACATATGCAAATTTAAGTAACAAAATATGAGTATTTAAGGCTTTTTTTGCACAAAAATGTCCCTGCGGCGCTCACGCGTGGCAGGGACCGGATATAAAAATATTATGAAATATACCTCCCCTTTCGGAGAGTTTGGGATGAAGTTGCTTAGGGTTCGATTCTAAAGCAGCCGTCACAACCGCTAATACTAGGGTCTGTATTGTCCGAGTAGAAAGTTGCCGTCAGCGAAAGCGAACTCGAAGGCATGGAGAATACATAGTCCGCTAAGGTTGATGCCACCGAACCATCTGCGCGTACCCATCCATAGAACGAGTAATCAGGATCCGCATCTGCAATCAGGTGTACCGAAGTTCCGGCTTCAATCTCTGTAGTTCCGCTGATAGTAGTTCCTCCAGCCGTACATTCCCCAAGCGAACCATTAGCACCTGCAGCAATGGTTAGAGACGGCGTAGAGCTACAGATACCACTCGGTAATGCTCCCGTGTGCCATGAGTATGTACAGTTCCCTTCACTATAACTTACTTTGCACAAATACACATTGCTTTCTCCTGAAACAGGCGAAGGAGTAGAATAATTTGCCCAATTTTTCCAGCTTCCACCTGGCATTTGGTAGTGCATAAATACAGTCTCGCTAGTACTCTGATTACCATCTAATGTCACACATAAGTAAGTAAAATCATTGCCTGAATTAGAAAATTGCTTATCGGAACCAACAACCTTTGTAACACCTGTGTTCACTGCACATGTAGCAGAAGACACAATGGATACATGGCTTCCCATGCCATTAAATATTTCTACATAGCGTACAGCATTGTCTCCTGTACAATCCGTAAAATCAAAATAATACGTACCACCGGGCATAGAACTATCAGCCAAAACATTTCCGCACATCAGCAACAATGTGGCGGCAAGAAACATTCTAATATTCTTTTTCATTGTTTTTCGATTTTAGAGTTCATTTTCCTTTTTACACTTGTTACCACAGCCATTGCCAGAGCAAAGAACGCCAAAGGCCATACATCGCCGATAGGAGAATTGGGATCTTTATGACCACCGTTTTGTCCGCCAGGGCCAAAATCTCCATCCATTTTTGCTCTACGGGGGCCGTTATTTGGCGTAGAAGTAGTTGTGGTGGCCATGTCGGTTACTCCCGCAGCACCAACAGCCGTTACTTGCGCACTATAAGCGCTACCCGATCCCTGCATCGCAGAGGTCGATTGCCACTCTTGCTGCGCCATGGCCGGCAGCGCTACCAGCGCCACCGCCATGATTAACATCATAATTCTTGCTTTCATATCTTTCATTCTTTAATTCCTTAAATCTTTAATTCCTTCATTCTTTATTGAACGCGATTACCGCGGGCATCATAGATGATACCGTTCTGGAGAATGTACATCTGGCCGTTCTCAATGAACTTATGCGCTTTGCCGTCCTTGAGCGAACCACCTACGCCATCAATAGCTGTCGGCATCTGTTGGATATCGATCTCCAAGAGGAAGCGGGTATTCGATGTACCCTTCGGCAAAGCCACCTCATAATCGCTCAACGCCAAGTTCGTGCGTGCGCCCGCCTGCGTATCTATTAAGGTGACTGTTCCGCTGAATGCACTTGGCATCGTGAAGCGATACGTTCCTGCTTGTTTCACATCCATACCAACCGGAACAATATGATTGTTTACCGTCAGCACGTTGGCGGCCACATCATAATTGCCTGCGAATGTATAGAGGTCTGCTTTTGAAGAAGAACGCATCATATACATATCCTCGTTGAGCGCGAAGGTATCGCATGCATTCTCGCGCAACTCTATATAGGCATCGCTGCTCTTTCCATTCTCGTTCACCATCTTCAGCTCTATCAGATAATTCTTCTTATCGCTCGGCATATGACGTGCAGCCACAGAAGCCGGCGGAGGTGTCAATTTAGCTCCCACAAACGTCACATCACCTGCATATTGCACCATATAAGCGTGCATAGATAAGAACTCTGTGTTTGTCGAAAGAGCCCGGGCTGACAATGTATTATCTTCATAATCCCATGCATAATAAAACTGCAAAGTTGTTGCTCCATCCCCATCCGGAGCTGGTGTAGCTATCGTAGTAGCCACTTTGTTCTCAAACAACGGAGTTCCGATTATATTCCAATGCGAGTCGGTGTTTTTGTGATTAACAGAGCCAATGCCATCTACATTAAAGCTCCTATTGATTGTACAGGTGTGTTCCGGCACCTTAATCGTTGCGGTACTTTCGCTAATAGTACCCGAAGTAGCGCTTGTTGATGGGAAGTACAAATATACAGAGTTTCCGGATTTTAAGTTCTCCCATATCTTACTTCCGCCATCATTAAAGGAAATACGATCCAAGATAAGCAGATATCCCTCATTCGCATGCAACGTACTATCTCCCGGCAAGGTCTCCCAGAAGGTAGATGTCTCTGCGAACCAACCGATCTGAGCACGTTTTGCACCATTGTACTTCTGGATAATCCAGTTCGTACCGCGCACACCGCATCCGAAAATCTCGCTTACTTTGACATCAAATGGGAACGAGATATAGTACATCAGGTACTCATAAGCACCCTCCGCACTCCAGTTCGGGAACTTACCGACCATGTGATCGTACTGGAATTCCACCACGCCATATATGGTATGAATATCTTGAATAGATTTTCCACTACCATTAAAGTAAACCTGAGTAGCAGCATGTTGACCTTCGCGAATCAGCATCATGTCAGCATTCAACTCTACATCATCGGTAATTCGACTTCCATTCGGCAGCCATGCCGTCATCAGTCGGTTAGTCTTGAAGTCATAGGTCACACGCAAAACATATGGATCATCCCCGGAACCACCAATAATCTCTTCTGTCTTGTCTGCGCCTCCGATGAAGTACTGCACATTACCATCATAGTTTGCCGTCAGTTTAACTGCAGCACCTTCTTCTGCTGTAACATCACAACGGTAGATCCAGTTATTGATATAGGTAAAACTAATCTCATTGGCATTCAATCCCGAAATCGCCAAAGCATTGCCATTTTCATCCATTAACTTCGTATCACCGATCATGACGAGGAAACGGTCGCTAACATTAGATGATCCATTGATATACTCACGCTTCAAGTTATTGGTCTTACTATGCCAGCCAAAGCGGATATTAGCGGTATGCGGCAAACTTGCAGCCTCAGAAGCTGATAATGGGTTATTATCCGGATCTGCCTTTAAAGTATCACACAACGAAGGACTGTAATCACAAGCGATCGTATAGGTTACATCCGTTCCTGTTGAGCCTACCCATTTAGCTTTATAATAGTTAAATCCATACCCCTTATCCTCCGGATACTGCGCATAGGTCATCAAGTTGTCCGATGATGTCTTATACGAGTTCCAACCACCATCTACACTTTGTGTACGGATATAATACTTTCCGGAATAAGGTTTCGTTTCTGATGTATTGACGGTCAAGTTACCCGAAGCATCTTGCTCTAAATAGAAGTTATATACACCATCTTCTTTACCGGAAACATCAATAGTTGCGCTACCACTATTCCAATCATAGTCTTCCCATGTGATCGTTTCGCCTGCTATGCCGGTACAAGATTGTACTTTCAAGTTCTCTGTCTCACTCGGGCGAATGAACATAGATACAGTATCCTTCCCGTCTTTACGTTTTCGAATAAACTGCGAAGGATGCGGATGGTCTTGTGTATTATCATCATACAAAAGACGATAGTCTCCCACACTGACAGGATATTCTACTGATACTTGCACGTGACCATCACCCGCAAGCGTCAAAATGAACTTATGCTCCAACTTAGCTTGCACTTTCAAACCACAGTTATTTGTTCCTGTTCCGAGATTCCAGTCTGTACTATTGGTCATGTCCATTTGAGCATCGGATCCATAATACGAACCTCCACAACCTAACACCTTAAAGCCGTAGATATAAGGCATATCGTGGTTTTGAGGATCATTGGCAAAATTATAGGTAAACTCATAGGAGTTATTGCCTATGCTTCCAGTCATCTCATGTTCGGTTATTTCATTACCGGAACCAGTAGTTACATCCCAAACATACAAAGTGAATCCAGAATTAGCAGACATATAGTTCGTCCAATATCCGCGGTTATAGTATGCCGCATTATTGAGATAGTGTGTAATCCAGTTCTCCGGCACAAACATAGGAGCACAGGCAGAGAAATCGCCACGATAAACAGCCTGACATTCAGAGAAATTATTGGAATTAGGCTTATAGTTATCTGTAAAGGCGATATAACATGTACTATGACTTGACAGGTATGTAGTCATTACCGAGTTACCGCTGTAATCATAGTAATATACATCACTGTTACCTATGCGCGTCATTCCACGTGCTGCGCCACCATCTCGTCCGGCACAACCGGAACCTAACGTTTCACTCCAATAGTCATCTCCTAAGAAATAGAAATGCACATTTCCCCAACCGGGTACGTTCTTGAAGAACACCATTTGGTCGGTTGTAACGGTGAAAGAAACTATCTTTTCGTCATCTATAGTCGCATTACAATTATCAGAGGAATGAACTGTCAATTTGAGGTAGTATGTACCCCGTGTCTGCGGAGCCATAAACTGTACCTTTCCGTCTCCCAACGAACTAAACGTTACACTATTCACCTTACTCGTGCACTCCTCATCCGTATATACGCCCCAGCAATAGGCTTTAGTACCGACACCAGCAATATCATACATCGTCGGTGTAGCCGTAATCGGCGCAGTTGGCGGTACACGCGTTACCGAAAGATCCACTTCGTCAATTACTGCCGGAATATCTTCTTCTTCAAACCATAAATTATAGTCTTTGTCCAAATAAATCACAACATATTTGTCCGTGGTAGAACCATTAAATTTCGGGTGTCCCGTGGCAGTACTTTGCTCCATCGCAATTTTATTGGAAGATCCTGCAATGGTAATATCCGTATTAGAGGTCTTGCCGTAATACTTAACGGAGGCATCGTCTAAATCACCATGATCCTCGGTTGTCTTGATCTCAAAATACTGTGGGTTACTATCTTTATTTGCGGATAATTCTGCGAGCGTAGTATACGTATGTTTCACAAATCGATGATTTGTCTCATCGTATTCAAACTCGTTGTTGGTAGCTGTGGTATTCCAGTTTCCGGTATAGTAGGTTGACTGACGATTTTTACTGTGCGTTTCAAAACGTCCGACGATATACGCATATAAGCTCTGCACATACACAGCCGTTACGGCACCAGCTGCTGTAGCAGAAACGGTAGTGGTGCTACTGGTCGTACTTGCTACATCAGCTCCGCCGCTTACCGACCAGTGGTCAAACGTCATACCAAATGGTGCAGTTGCCGCCGTGATACTCGGATTAGTAGCACATCCTGCACTTACCAAAGCATCAGTTGCATTAACCAAAGTGACAGTATATATATTCTCCGTTGCTGAAACATTGATAGATACATCCTCATCCAGCATGGTGAAGGTATATTCATTATCTTCATTCGGTCCACTTAATGTCACATCGCTACTCGTAACCTCCACAATATATCCATCAGTCGGAGTAACAACAAATGTTATTGTTTCATCTTCCTCGCCTACAGACGGTTTTATTCCATAGGTCCAACCTGTAGATTGTGTGGTGTAACTAATAGCATGACTCGTCGCAGAGGTAACTTCAAACCCATCTTCATCCGCTACCCAATAAAGAATTCCATCTGTCAAAACAGTTGTTAAGGTATAATTTCCAACAGCATATCCGGATACGTCTAAAGATGAGCCTCGAGCTGTTGAACCACCAGCAGGAATTGAGTAATATGTTGCAGTAGATGCACTATATGTTACCCCAACAAAATCCCCATCTATATAATATTGAATATATATAGGCAAGGAACTATATGCGCTTGTTGCAGAACTCGTAGTTGATGAAATATTTAATGTTCCATCCGTAACAGAGGCAGTAGTAGAAGCTGTTTGTTTTGTAGTGGAAGATGTGCCATCTTCTCGAAATAATTCTCCTCCAGTAGCATCATGTATACCAGTATGTTGATTTCCATTCCAAGATCCGGGATTATTGGAAATGCGATCGTATGTATCCAAGTTTGACGAGGCTGTATAGACATACGAAATGGCATCAGTGAGTTTATATGATGTTGATGCTTGTGCTTTGCTCTCATCCACCAAATAGTTTTGGGCCTTACCACCATAACCTTGTATATAAAACATTACATCGTCTCCACTAAATACATTAGATGGAATAGGACCACGAAATCCCCAAAAACCATAATCCTTATAATATAAATTCCGCTCATCTGTCGGAACGTCTAGATTAGAGGTTTGATTAGAACCATTATTACTGAAGATGCATTTGTCGTATGAATCATCGAGGCTAATTGAATAGACATAATGCCCATTAAAATGAACCTCGGTACTATTCATCGTAACACCAGGCCATTCTGCATTCTTATTGCTTGTATTCGAGCTTTGCCATGCATAGCATTTAACTGTACTCCAATCATCAGTATTGACAAAATAGATTGTCTTCGTCGCCCACATCTGTCCGACACCGAGGGTGAGGAGCATCATCAGCATTGCAGCATATCGCCGCATACCTCCCATTTTTTGTTTTTCATGGCTATCTGTCCATAGCCTTTTGATTAAGTTTAATTTTTTCATGATGTTTTATATTTTTTGGTTTGTTAATATTATTCTACTTTCTTCTCAATACAATCGATTTTCATCTTTGATAATATGGTTTATCCTATGTATGATAATATTGCATCCATCATTCGTGTGCTGAAATTCGTAATCCGATGCACCGCCTCCAGGTCGCTTATCTCCACATATATTTATGTAGTATCTTGCCTCGTTAAATTTTTCCTCTCCATCCTTTCTTAATCTCAATAATGCCCGCAGTTGTAAACTAGGATGAAAGTTAGTATTACTATCCAATAGAGTATTAATCAATTCTTCACTGTTGCTACTTGTTAAACAGACTCCACGACTCGCAGGATTGCCTACATAAAACTTCTCTTCTATGACATTCTCAACGAACTTCTTATTCTAAAGATATTCTTCTATAGCTTTTCCTAAAGCCTCTTCAAGAAGTTTTTGCTTTTCACTTATTTTTTTCACAACTCTACACATAACTTATATATGATATGTTATTCATTTATTCCATCTGCATCGATTAGGACGTATACTCCTTCTTTTCCCTCTTGATTTCCTAGCGTTCTTTCCGTGAAAGGAGGATAATTGTTATTTAAGTATCGCATCTGCTCATACCACTCGTCAGGAAAATTATCATTATTACGTAGCATCGCATTCGTAAACAACCTAAACTTTCCAACAACATTATTACTCTTTTGCTGTGCTTCGAAGAAAGCGCATAAATGAGAGAGATGATTGGAATTAAATTCAAAGCGAGTTCCTACATGAAGTTTCATTAACTCATGTTCAAAAGTATTTGTATCTAATGTCGACAACAATTCATAACATACTCCATTACGTATCACACAATAATAATAACACATCCAATCTTTAAACTCATTAGATAATGTTTGATTTAACATAGATAAGTTTTTGTTTACATAACCATATTTAGAGTCAAGTGTCGCAAATTGATATAGAGGTTTATCATCCTTTTTTGTAAATAGTTTACGAGAACCACTACTTAACAAAGAAGATATTTCGTAAGCCATTTCTATCTGATTATATGCATTAGAGTAAAAGACTCCATATGAGGCAACAGAATCAGAATACAACGGAAAAGATAAAATATCCCATGGATACACTTCTAAAGGATCGCTTATAGATAAGCGGTTACTCAGCAGGTGGTATTGACCAGCATCCAAATGGAATTTAAACTGCGGTATCCGAGTTCTATTGTACTGTCCTTTCCTGAATTTTGCCTGCAAATGAGTCATTCGAGCAATCCTACGTTTTTCAGAAAAGACAATAAAGAACACATCCGAAATCTCCTTTGTAACCGTTCCCCAATTCTCATATGGTTTGACAGCATTAAACGACACACTATGTTTATGCGTCTGATCTATAACCGCCGCCGAATAGTTACCTCGGAAATATTTTACCATTTCCTCAAACAAACTCACCTCATCGCGATTGATCTGCGGATTATTTAATGCATCTTTTAAAGACATTGTTCTTTAAGCGTATAATTTAATAAGATCTGCCACATCGTGCATATTTGTCCCACAAAATTTGTAATATGTAGGATTATACACTCTAATTAGCCTCGTTGATTTTGTCTTAGCAATAATATCACCTACTTGGATAAGACGAGAAGGAATATTACTCGGTAAAGTCCACCACCTTATGTTAAGCCCTTTATAATAGCGCTCAGAATCAAACATTTTAGTCAGTATAACTACTGTGTCTGGCACAAAATTTTCAACAATAACTTGTAAATAGTTAAAATCTTTCAAGGCATTATCAACCGCATTATATTCTTGAGGCTGGATATCACCACCGCCATAACGAGTAATAGTCTGTCTCAAAGGAATAAAATGCACATTCCCCCAACCGATAGTGTCTAAAAGATTTTTATCTGACTCGGATATTTTATATATGTCATTATGCCAAACATTTGTGGTAAGATATAGGTGCGTTTTAACAACCATTGTCCAAAACGATGTTTGGTTTCCCCAAGCTAAACGCTTCTTTATTGGGCGCATACCATCATTATTTAGACGTATGTATTGCTGTATATTATTTTCTTCAAAAAGAGCGGACATACAATGTGCTTTTATCCAATACGGTGCATCTTGCCCGATATAGAAAATTTTCTTTTCGCAATTATCATATCTATCAAATGTGTATGGGATATACAAACCATCACTAAGACCACTGTTCCTGTAGTCATCGCGATGATTCTTCCAAAATTCCTGTAATTTAGGAATAATGAAACTTTGATATTTTTCGTTGCTATTCATATTTTCCTTCTTGGCTTCTGCCATTTTCTTTCTTCTCTTTCTTTTCGGTATCTCAACCTTATCATTAGCTGGTCATCAGCTGGTCATTACGGGTTCAGAATTATTTTCACTTAGTCCTTTTTTCTATGTCCATTGTCCGGGATCTCATCCCGCTTTATTAAAAATTTGCTCTGTCCATTTTGACCATTTTGACCATTTTGGCACTTTTCACTACTTTATCGGTCCATTCTCGACTCAATCCCGACTCAATCCCGGTCCATTCTCGGTCCATTATCGATAGATCTTTTCTCTTTTTTGGACCATTTTGGTCATTTTGGACTAATCCTCAAATGTTCTATTTTGTTTTCTTCTCGGAACATGGTCCCGTGATGATCCCGTTCCAATGTTGTATTTTACCGTACATACACACACGAAAAAGCGCAGACCTCGAGTTGTTTATTCACAAGTCGAGGCCTTCGCATTGCCTTAAAAGTCAAACAAACAACAGGAAACCTACGCCGATATGACAAACCTCCTGCCATGATACGGCAAGGAGGGGTATATAGTCATACCCATAGGCATCTATTGGTTACTTTGTTTCTGACTTTTAATTCCGAAAGTTGCGAAGTTCCGACTTGTCAACTACAAAGCGTCAATAAACGCTATTTCAATATGTATTGAATCCCTCTAACCCTCTCCGTTTTTAGGAGCCGGCGTAGATTGGATTCCGTCCCACGTTTTACGTCCGTAGGCGACACCGCTTTTTTACGCTGCCGGTACCAGCGGTATGTTAGAATACGATCATACTCTGCGGCATAATACGATGAATGTAAACGATATTTCCTTCCACCGAATATAGTATCGCCATCTTTTTGCCAAAAGTAACATTACGCATTATTTGCCCGTATTTGATAGACAATTCTACATCTATGCCTGGCAATTCTGCATGCTCAGATATCCACCTTAAGTGCGTATCCAAAGACTCAAATTGCCGTTTTGCCGTTAAAGGAGCCGCACATTGCTTGTGGATAAAATCTTTTAACTGAGCAATGTCCGAATAGGCTTTGGACTTATATCTAAGCGTATAGTGCATTAGCACGCCTCCCTAATATCATTCAGACCATACGCTTGACCAAGCTGCTTGGCCAACTCGTTCATGAACTCTTCATGAGTATAATACACCTCGTTTTCGTGATTTCCAATTATTGGTTCATACGAAACTCCTTTTTCTCTAATCGGTGTAACTATCATATTCTTTTTATTATATTTTAATTGTCAATAAACGCCTTCTTTATGTCATCCCATTTAACGTCTCAGATCTGACGCACCGCTTTTTTACGCTGCCGGCACCAGCGGTATTGTTAGATATCTAAGCGTATAGTGCATTAGCACGCCTCCCTAATATCATTCAGACCATACGCTTGACCAAGCTGCTTGGCCAACTCATCCATGAACTCATCAACAGGACGCCCTTTAAGACCTCCCTGGTTAGTAATCGGACTTTCCATGACATTTGAGTCCCATCCATACGATGTTTGCCTTACTGCTTCCATAATTGTTCTTTTTCGTTTTCAAAAACCTTTGCGGGTGCAAAGGTACAACAAATTTTTGAAATATGCAAATAAATTTGCAAAAATAACGCAGAAAATAAATTTAAACCGCTTTTATTTGCGTATGTCAGAAAAAAGCAGTACTTTTGCAGTCGTTTTGAGAAAACAGACGATGACGATAAGTTTTACGACATTAGGGTGCAAGTTGAATTTTGCGGAGAGCAGTTCGCTGGCGAAAGCCTTGATAGCCCGTGGTCATACCCGTGCCAAGCAGGGTGAACCGGCGGATATATGCATCATCAACACCTGCTCCGTGACGGACACTGCCGACCATAAGGATCGGCAGATGATTCACCGTATCCGGCGGCAGAACCCCAATGCCATCCTCATCGTAACCGGCTGTTACGCTCAACTCAAACCCGGCGAGATCGCCAATATCGAAGGGGTCGATTATGTGTTGGGACAGGACGAGAAGTTCAATCTGCCCGATTTTATCGGCAGTTTAGAGTCGAAAGTCGATAGTCGAAAGTCGAAAGTCTATATCTCTCCGATTCGAGAAATCGATGATTTTCATGGGGCGTACAGCAAGGATGACCGGACAAGGTGTTTCCTTAAAGTACAAGACGGATGTAACTATTTCTGCTCTTACTGCACGATCCCTATGGCACGCGGGAAAAGCAGAAACCCGTCGATTTCATCGTTGGTAAAAGAAGCGCAGGAAGCCTTGGACGGCGGTGCCAAAGAGATTATTTTAAGCGGCGTGAATATTGGTGATTTTGGTAGATCAACCAATGAACATTTCATTGACCTCTTACGCGCTTTGGATAATCTTCAATCTCCAATATCCAATGTTCAATCTCCAATGGATACGTACCGTATCCGCATCTCCAGTTGTGAACCGAACCTGCTGAGCGACGAGATCATCGAGTTTGTGGCGCATAGTACCCATTTTGCGCCCCATTTCCATATTCCGTTGCAGTCCGGCAGTAACACGGTGCTCAAGATCATGGGACGTCGTTACACGCGTGAGTTATTCGCTGAACGCGTAGCGCATATCAAATCCGTGATGCCGCATGCCTTCATCGGCGTCGATTGCATGGTAGGTGTTCGCGGTGAGACCGCCGAGTGTTGGGCAGATTACGTCGATTTCATCGAGTCTTTACCCGTTTCTCAGTTACATGTATTCACCTATTCGGAACGCGCCAACACACGCATGCTCGAGATGGATCTGGAGGTGATTCCGCAAAAAGAACGGGAACGCCGCAGCAAAGTGCTGCACGAGATCTCTGCACGTAAAACCGAGGCGTTTTACAAAGAACACGAAGGCTTTGAGGCCCTCGTGCTCTGGGAGTCCGGTAACGGACGAAAGGCGAACGGTGACCGGCTAATGTACGGTTTCACCGAAAATTATATCAAGGTCAGTTGTCCGTACGATCGTGCTAAAGTGAACACGTTTGAGCGCATAACCGTGCCGCATCTTCATTAGGCAGACATTCCAGTTTATACACCGGAACGAGTTCCAACACCTGTGCGATGGATTCATAGATATGATCCATCATCTCCGGCATCACTTTCAGTCCACTGACGGAAGCCAGGATATACGGATACGCCTGCGACATACGCAAACGATTGATCTTATTCTCAGGCGCCTGCGCCAGTTGCACCAATGCCTGCAAGGGCACTGACTGCTGCTTGTAACACGGGGTCTTTCCCGACCAGGGCGAACCATAGACACGAACGGAGTTATCTTCCAACACCCGCACCACAGGATTATCGTCATTCAGCAACCACGACTCCGGAAAGGCTTTCTTCCACTGCTGGGAATGCGTACTCTTTCCCGTTCCCGAATGACCAAGGAACATATGGCCTTTGTCGTTCAGCACGGTAACGGACGAATGGAAAAGAAGGGTCTTCTTGTCTCCCGTTGCAAAGGCATAGACGAGCATCGCCGCATTGTCAATGGCAAAACGCGTATATACGGCACAGGAATATAGTTGCACATCCCTCCAATCCCGAGAGCAAACCATCGTGCTCACCACCTCTCCTTCCCTACTCATCGAGATACGGAACAGCCATGCATCCGGACGCTGATACATCTCTATACGCGGCATATCGTCATCCGAACGGTCGGTATAAACATGCTCCCAGCCTTCGGGGGAAGGCATGGCTTCGTCATTGAAATGAATGACGAAAATTGGTGATTGGAGATTGGAAATTGGACATTGGAAAGGCGCGTAGTTCGGCAGCTGTTTCACTTGTTCTTCTGTCACTTCCATGCCGAAAACGAAATCGGCGACATTATAAAAATTGGTCATGTTTGATGTTTAATGTATGATGTATGATTATTAAAATTCTTTCGGTTTACGGCCGCAGAGCACGAAGAAGGGACAGAATTTAGGACATTTGTCTTCTTCGCACGGCGGAAAGTCGGTTGTTTGTAACACTTGTGCTACTTTCGCTTGTAAGGCCGGCATCAGTTTCTCTTGAATGGCGCTTACATCGTGAACCGTTTCATTCTCCAGATCGAGTGTCGTCACCATATCCGTCAGTTTGCATTTGCAGAAATACAGATGCGGTTCAATAGGCAGGTGCATATCATCGTGTTGCCGCACGGCTTCGGAGTAGATCAGCGTCTGCCGTACATAACCTTTGTCTTCACTTTCCATCAAGTCCTCCCATGTAGCCGACATCTTTTTGGCATGCGTGGTGTCGGAATACGAACCGGATTTATAATCTACAACACGTAAGTGTTGATCGTCTTCCGGACCGAATATATCCAGTCGATCGACACGTCCGCCGGTAAGCACCTTACCCACTCCTTCAATCGGCACGTCAAACAGGCGATCTTGCTCTAACAAATGAATCTGCAAACCCGTCTTGGCGTCTTCTCGGTCACGCTCTAAGATATTGGATACATAGCCTTTGATGACCACATTCTCCGATGCATGTTCTTCGGGCTTATACAGGTTTTCCTCTTCGTTCATAATCCGGTAGGCCTCCATCAGCGCCTCATTCATCTTGGCTTCATCGGTACGGATTGCCTCGATTTCATCGGGAGAAACACGTACCGGCACTTTGTTATCGCATTGCAGATAGTTCTTATAGATATGCTCCATCATATGATGAACGAACGAACCCATCGTAGCGGCATTGAAGAGCACTTCCTTCTCATCTTTCGGCCGTACACCGCGGATATACTGGAAATAAAACGAGCGGGGACAAGCGATAAACGTATTAAGCGCCGAAGGCGAGATGAGATAACGTTTGCCGTCTGCACGACGCAGGACACCGGTTTCGTCCTTTGTTAACATACTTAACAAAGAGACATTGGAGATTGGAGATTGGAGATTGGATATTTCTGTCAGTTTGGCATCTTCCTGCAGGGTATATTGTTGCACGGTGAACTCCTCCGAATAGAGCAGCTGCATCACAAACCGCGACATCCCTTTGCCGCCTTCTGCACTCTGCGCATTGGCGTACATAAGCGTTGCCTGACCGGTACGGTTCAACAGACGGAAGAAGTTATACGCATAAACCGTCGCCCGTTCATCCGGCGTCTGCATATGATAGGTCTTACGCAGATAGAAGGGGATGAAGGACAAGTCATTCTGCCGTTGGGGCAGCACACCTTCTTCCACGTTCAATATCAGCAATCTGTCAAAATCCAACAGACGCGTTTCGAGTACACCCATCACTTGGATATCCGTCACCGGTTCGCCATGGAACGGCATCGTCACACTCTCCATCGTGCGGCGGATCAGCAGACGCAGTAACTTCAACGTAAACGGCACGTCTCCCAACCCATTCTCCACCAAAGAACGCATCTGATGGATGATCTTATGCACCTGGTACTCCGATTCCAGCGCCAATAACTCTTGCCAGGATAAAGGTGATTGGTCTTCTTCCGATTTCTTGGGGAAGATAGCCTGTAATAATTCCTCGATGAAATCGGGAGAAGCAAGATCCTCCGCATGTCCTCTTACATGCTCATTGAGCCACACCAGTACACGCGCATAGATGGCGGTGTTACGCAACGGAAAACCTTTTGTGATATTAACCGGTGACTTTTCACCATCCACCGTAATCGCCGGTAACGCATAGATAACCGGTTCTAACATCGTCTCATCGCAGATGACGACACCCACTTTCTGGCCCTTCGCCGTATAGTTCTCCAGTAACCACCGGTGTACATACTGCGCCTGGGATTCTCGAGAACTACATTCGATAAGGGTTACGGGGGACGGGTTACGGGTTACGGGAGATTGGAGATTTTTACCTCCTAAAATATCCCTATTCTGCTTGGTGAATGAGAAAGCTTTCTCATTGGTCTGGAAATTCGGCACGTAGTCCCAGAAGAAGAGCGCCTGGTCATTGTCTCTGAGCCGCAGCATCAGATCCCGTTCCACCGGTAAGAGGTAGTTAAAACCCACAAAGACAAACGTGCGGCCTTGTATCTGCTGTTGCACCGACTCATCGTTCCAGTTCTCTAACACAGCACGCTGCCGCATACCCGGATAGCCCTTTTGCTCCGCCTGCATCTGCGCTTTGAGTGCCTTGTACAATTCGTATAACTGTTCCCAAAGTGCTTCATACTGCGTCTTGACGGAGTCCCCATTCGCCATTCGTCCTTCCCCATTCGCCATCAAGGCCCTCAACCTTGACTCCGTCTCCGGATCCAGTTGCCACTGTTCCAGTTCATGGGCGGCGATGGTGTTCTCGAAGAAATTCGGCACTTCCTCCGCCGGCATCGAGGCATCAATATTCGTGAAATCGGCCAACATCTGCCTACCCCAACCGTAGAAGAGATCCAAGGACATTGGCTCTTGGCTTTTGGCTGTTAGCTGTTGGCGATAAATCCGATATAATCTGACTATCGTGAACAGTTCATCTTCGGCAAAGAGGGGACTGAGGTCATCCTGCAGTTGCGTCAGTGTCCGTACACGCGGTGCCCATACCGCCTGCGCATGCCGTTCCTGCTGAAGCCGCAGCAGTTCGTCTTTCAGCACCAGACCGGCACGGTGAGAGGGTAAGACCAGCGTGGTACGATTGAGCTGCTTCCACTCCATCTGATCTAAGATCGCCTCTGCTGTTTGTCGTAGAAAACTATTGTTCATTTGACCTCCTCCAGTTTATTTTTTCGTGCGTACCAAAGGTAACCGCGAACAGGATTATAACCTATCCTTCGCAGTGCCTCTTTATATTCGTTCACCTGCGTGTGGTATTTCTTATCCGGATGTTCTCCGAACTTATAGTCCAGCACAATGGCTTCATGGGTAACGGGATTAATCATCACACGGTCCGGCCGCAACTCCCGTTGGTCGATATAGATCGCTTCTTCGAGCCGCAGCTCCCATGGTGCGGTGAACCAGTCTTTCATCTGCTCGTTGCCTTGCCATGACGATGAAATCAGCGCTTTTAATTCCTCCCGTTGTGCTTTATCCTTGATCTCACCGCTGCTCTCAAACATATCGAGTACGGCATCCAGTTCCTCGGCTTTTCGTACATGCGCAAAGATCTCATGGCAGAGCGTTCCTTCATCCATACGTGCCACACGGCGGTAGGCTTCATCGCCATAATCGGTGTATAACGCACCTTCCTGGGACTGCACGAACTGCACTTGTTTTCCATCCGACCATAGTTCAGCAGTGAAGGGGTTACGGGTTACGGGTGACGGGTTACCGCTCGCCTTTATCACCGGTGTTCCTACTTCGTAGTCATCGGCACCGGCAAAGTCCATGATATAGCGTCCTACGTGGTTACAGGTGCCCATGACGCCGTTGACCGTAACGGGATAGGAAGTATAGACAAAGAGGTTATCTTCCGCCCGAGTGAGCGCCACATAAAGCATATTGAGATTATCAATCCGCATGTTGGCATGCTCCTCCTCATGGGCCTGAGCATACGCCGAATCACCCATCTCCGGTCCGTCTTGAATGGGCACATAATCATCGCCCATATTTAGTTCCGGCGCCACCGGACACCACACTTTCTGCGGATGCCGTCCGGCTTCTTTAGGCCACATGCAGAACGGCACGAACAGCGTCTGCGCCTGCAGGCCTTTGCTGGCATGGACGGTCATGATACGGATGGCATCAGAGGACGTAGCCGGAATAGCTTTGGCATGCATGGTGTCTTCCCAATACGTGAGGAAATCCTCCTTGCTGCTGCCATACACGCCTACGTACGCCCGTGTGCGATCCAATAAGTTATTGAGATACGCCGTCTCCGAACCGTGGTACTGGCCGTTCGCATCACAAAGCAGGATACGGATCAATTCACTGATGGTTTCAAAAAGCGGCGTATCGGGTGTGATGGAGGAACGTATTTGTTCGATGAAACCGATAGAACCTGTACGCATCTCGATATACAAAGCCGCCACTAAATCGTTTTTCACCAGCACTCTCAGTCCGGCGATGACCAGTTGTACATCTGCCGACGCTTCGAGTACATAACTGTCTGCACTGACCACCGGATAAGGCGACAGGTCACAGATGAGGTTCGCTTCTTTCTTCTCACGCACGAGGATCAGGATATCCGATAGGCGCGTTCCTTTTTCTACCATTTCCCCGATGCGGTCAAACATATAGAGCGCCATTTCCTCTTTCGTTCCTTTTGGAAAGGCTTTGAACTGCACATACCCGCCGGGTTTCTTGTCCGCCTGGTAGAACTGCGCTAACTTCTCCTCCTTATATCCTTCTGAATAGATACGCTCGGGTGCTCCGTCTTTGCGGATGATACGATCGAACAGAGAGAGATTGAATTTCACCACTTCTTCGGAACTGCGGAAGTTTTGAGTAAGCGATTGGAACTTTTTGTTCAATCGTTCCCCATTCGCCGTTAGCCTTTCGCCATTCGCCGTTAAACCGTCCATGATATGCCAGTCTCCGTTTCGCCAACGGTAGATAGACTGCTTGATATCGCCTACCACGAGCAGGGTGTGACCGGCACCGGCCAGCACATCTTCAAGGAGTTTCCGGATGACAGACCACTGCAGTTGGCTTGTATCCTGAAACTCATCCATCAGCACATGTTTGTACCGGATACCGGCTTTCTCCAAGATAAAGTCGGCATCGCCTTCGCGTAAGGCCTTGCTGAGCGTACCGGCTGTTCGTGCCAGCAGGGCGCAGTTGGCTTCCGCCAGATTACGTTGGATGAGTGCCTGAAGGGACGTCATCAGTTCCTGATCACGTGAAAAACGGATGGTGAGTTGCAGCGTATTATATCTTCGCCCTACCCGCGCCGCCAGTTCCGTCGCCTGCGCCATCTCATCGGCATTACAACTCTTCTCACTCACACCACGAAAACGGTCTCTGACCGGTACACTCTCCGGATCGGCTACACTGCGTTTGAGACGCTCGAAAGCGGCGGTCGTATTTCGGTTATAGGACTCAGGATTACAGTGTTTGAGCAAGTCTTTGAGTTCCCGGAACGAAGGATCGTTGGCCCATTGTTCCTCGATCGCCTTGCGTCTGCGTTCGATAGCCGCAGCATCAAAAAGAATCTGACCGTCTGCATCCAGCACCTGCACCGATTCGTTATACAGTTCCTTGGCCATGGCGCAGAGACTTTCCCTCACATCCCAATGACTCTCCTGATCGAGTTTAAGACGCATATATTCCTCCATGATCGCCCGGTCAGCAGGCGTCATGTCGGTGGTTAACAACTGATCCACCGCCTGGCGTATCACATGGTCAATGTCCAGTTCGGTATTCAGTCCGGCACTCATCTGCAGCACACCGGCCAGACCGCTGAGCAGGGTCTGGAGAAAAGCGTCGATCGTCATGACGTGCACATTATCATAGTCCAAGAGCATGCGTTTGAAACATTCCCCTGCGCGCTGCGCCAGCAGTTCTTGAGGTGCTTCCGCATCACGCAGCATGAACTGCCGGGCACGATTCAGGAAATCCTCTTCCTGACCTTGCGAGATACCATGCAGGTACTTGATGATACGCTCACTCATCTCCGACGTCGCCTTGTTGGTAAACGTAATAGCGAGAATAGAGCGATAGTCTTCACCGGACAGCAACAGACCTACATAATACGCTGCTAAGGTATAGGTCTTACCCGTTCCTGCCGATGCCTTACACACCGTCACCGGACGATTTATGTCGATTAATTGATCCATACTAACGATTTTGCGGCGCAAAATTACAAAAAAAAATTGATATATGCAAATAATTGGAAAGAAAAATAAAAAAATAGAAAAAAATGCCTGCGCACTTGCATATGTCAGAAAAAAGCAGTACCTTTGCACTCGCAAAGGTTTTGAATATGACAATAGCTTTTACGACACAATTACCGAAAGAGGGCTTCAAACGATTGGAAGGCCATCTGCTGGACGCACCGAAAGAGGAAGCGGAGGTGCTGGTGAGTACGTTTGATTACAAGGTGACGAAACAGATGATAGACGCGATGCCGAAGTTAAGACTGATTGCTAATTTCGGCGCTGGATACAATAACATCGACGTGGAGGCCTGCAAGGAACGAGGAATACGGGTGACGAATACACCGCAGCCGGTGATCGAGCCTACTGCCGAATTGGCCTTTGCGCTAATGATCGATATCGCTCGTCGCGTCTCGGAATTTGACCGGAAGGTAAGAGCCGGTCAAGCCGTATTCGGGGTAATGAACAACCTGAGTCATTCGTTATACGGCAAGACATTAGGGATCTTAGGCATGGGTCGGATTGGTCAGGCATTGGCTCGCAGAGCAAAGGCAAGCGGCATGCGGATCATCTACTATAACCGTCATCGTTTGTCCGATGAAATCGAGCAAATCTACGATGCTACGTACGTCGATTTTCAGACGTTGTTGCAGGATAGTGATTTTTTGAGTCTGAACCTGCCCTATACGCCCGAGGTGCATCATATCATCGGCAAACCGGAGTTAGGCATGATGAAACGCAGTGCGTACCTGATTAATACCGCACGCGGTGCACATGTGGATGAGGCAGCTTTGGTGGAAGCATTGAAGAGCGGCATCATCGCCGGAGCCGCGATGGATGTATATGAACACGAACCTGCGGTTTCACCGGAACTTTTGGACTTACCGAACGTGGTGCTGTCGCCGCATACGGGAACGGGTACCTGGGAAGGCAGGATAGCTATGTGCGAGAATGTATGCGACAACATCATCGCTTTTGAACAGAAGGAAATTAATAAAATGAATATCGTATTATGAAGAAACTTTTGATGATGGCAGCAGTGGCTATGATGGTAGCCGGCTGCGGAATGTTAAAGAACGGAAGTAATGCAACCGCAAGCAGTCAGCAGACAGCAGCAAGCAGTCAGCAGCAGACGGCAGTTAATGCCGGTCAAGGAGCCGGAAAGGCGTTGTTGGCATTGTATAACCAGTACAAGGCAGACGGCAACAAGTATGACTACAAGAACATGCAGAACGCATTGAACACCGTGACTCTGATTGCTAACTGCGAAGGACTGAAATCCAATTACAAGGACAAAGAGTATCTGAAGGATTTCGGTAAAGGTTTGATCTCTTCTTCTTTAGGTCTGGTGAATCAGAGCAATGTGGAGACGGTGACGAACAGTCTGGTGACGATGGTGAAAGAAAACGAAACCGTACAAAACGCTACGCAGACGGCACAGAACACCGCTAACACGGCAGCCGGTTACGCCAATACCGCCTCCCAATACGCAGGCGCCATCAGTTCGTTACTCAGTGCATTTGGAGGGAAGTAATGAATATCACAGATCGTTTTTTGAAATACGTATCGTTCTGCACAACGAGTGACGAGAATACGGGCATGACCCCTTCGACACCGGGTCAGATGGAGTTTGCCAAGTATCTGGCGCAGGAGTTAAAAACCATCGGTCTCACCGAGGTTTCTCTCGATGAAAACGGATATATTATGGCGACGCTGCCTGCATCAGAGGGGTTACAGGTTACGGGTGACGGGTTACCGGTAATCGGTTTCATTGCCCATATGGACACGAGTCCGGATGCCAGTGGCAAGCACATCAAAGCTTCGATCGTGAAAGCCGAAGAGCGCGATTATATTGATACGCGTTATGCCGGTCAGGACGTGATTGTAACAGACACAACGACGCTGCTCGGTGCGGACGACAAAGCCGGTATCGCTGAGATCGTAACGGCGATGGAGTATCTGGTACAACATCCGGAGATTAAGCATGGCAAGGTGCGGGTAGGCTTTACGCCGGACGAAGAGATCGGCCAAGGAGCGGATCATTTTGACGTCAAAGCCTTCGGTTGCGATTTTGCGTACACCATGGACGGCGGTGCGATTGGTGAGTTGGAGTTCGAGAACTTCAATGCGGCATCGGCAAAAATCAAAGTGCATGGTCTGAATGTGCATCCGGGTTACGGCTATCATAAGATGCGTAACTCCATGCGCATCGCTTACCAGATTGCCGTCATGTTACCGCGTTTCCAGACACCGGAGCATACGCAGGGTTACGAAGGATTCTACCATTTGGTAGGCATGAACGGTACCGTAGAAGAAACCACACTCAGTTACATCATCCGGGATCATGACCGTACCCAATTCGAGTACCGTAAACGGGAATTGGAGCACTTGGTACGTAAGATTAACACCGAGTTCGGAGAAGGAACGGCGGAGATCGAGATAAAGGATCAGTACTACAACATGCGGGAGATGATCGAACCCGTCATGCACATCATCGATCTGGCCAAAGAGGCCATGACTGCCGTGGGTGTAACACCTAACGTGAAGCCGATTCGTGGCGGAACAGACGGTGCACGACTGAGTTTTGAAGGTCTGCCGTGTCCGAACATCTTTGCCGGCGGAGAGAACTTTCACAGCCGGTACGAATACTTACCGGTACCGAGTCTTGAGGCCGCGGAACAAGTTATTTTGGAAATCATTAAAAAAGCATCAATATGTTAAAAACAACACCGTTTACCGACATCCATATTGCCTTAGGCGCAAAGATGGCGGAGTTTGCAGGCTTTAATATGCCTATTCAATATCCTACGGGTATTAACCAAGAGCACATGATCGTTCGGGAGGGCGTAGGTGTGTTCGATGTAAGTCATATGGGTGAGTTCTGGGTAAAAGGCGAGAAAGCCTTGGATTTCTTGCAGTACATTACCACCAATGACCTGAGTATTATCGCAGCCGGCAAGGCGCAGTACACCTGCATGCCGAACGGTAAAGGCGGTATCGTGGATGACCTGATTATTTACAAATACTCGACCACCAAGTACCTCATGGTGGTCAATGCCGGAAATATCGACAAGGACTGGGCATGGGTGAACAAGATCGCTGAGGAGAAATTCAATGGTGCCGATCTGAAACTGGAAAACGCTTCTAACCGTTATGGCCAATTGGCAGTACAAGGACCGAAAGCAACGGAACTGCTGCAACTGCTGACGGATGCAGACCTCAAATCCATTGACTACTATGCCTTCCGGGAGTGGAGTTTTGCCGGTGTGCAGGGAGTGATCCTGAGTAACACCGGTTACACCGGTGCCGGTGGATTCGAACTCTATTTCCCGGCGGAAAAGGGCAAACAGATCTGGGATGCCCTGTTTGAAGTAGGCAAACCCTTTGGTCTGGCACCGATCGGTTTGGGTGCTCGTGACAGTTTGCGTCTGGAGAAATGGTACTGTCTGTACGGTCACGATATCGATGATACGACGTCACCTTTAGAAGCCGGTTTAGGATGGATCACGAAGTTAGATGCCAAGGATTTCATTGACCGTGATTTCCTCAAAGCACAGAAAGCGGAAGGCGTGAAACGCAAACTCGTTCACTTCGAGTGTCTGGACCGTGCGATACCGCGTAACGGTTACGAGATCTGCAACGAAGCAGGTGAGGTGATCGGTAACGTGACATCCGGTATCATGCTGCCGAACACGAAAGTAGGTATCGGCATGGGATACGTGAAAACCGAATACGCGAAGAAAGAGAATATCATCTATATCCGGATACGAGAGAAACTCGTACCGGCCAAAGAGGTGTAATGACTAAGCACGTAGCGTTGGTGTTGGGTTCCGGTGGTGCGCGTGGATTAGCGCATATCGGAGCTATTGAGGCGTTAGAGGAACGGGGATATACGATATCAAGTATAGCCGGTTGTTCGATGGGTGCTATCATTGCCGGGATGTATGCAGCCGGTGAACTGCAAGAAGCCAAGAAATGGTTTCTGCAGGTGGACAAGCAGTTGATACTCCGAATGATGGATATCAACCTGCTCAGCCGTAGTTCGTTAGTGAAAGGCCAACGGATCATCCGGGAATTAGAGAAGATCGTGCCGGACCGGCCGATGGAGGAACTGAATATCCCTTGTTCTATAGTTGCCACAGACCTGATGCACACGGAGCAGGTGGTGTTCCGCAGCGGTAGTCTTTTCGAAGCCGTACGGGCATCGATCAGTATCCCGTTGTTCTTTCGTCCGGTGCAGATGGAGGATAAGTTGCTGATCGACGGCGGAATTTTGAATCCTTTACCGCTGAATATCGTGCAACGCACGGAAGGAGACGTCTTAGTGGCAATGGACATCAGCGGAAAAGACAGTATGCCGTTGGAGCGCAAAGTCAATTTCATCAGTATCCTGGACCGCATGAGTGACCTGCAGATTCAGCAGAACACCTTGTTATCCTTACAACTGACTCCACCCGATATCCATGCCGTGATGCGGCAGTATGCATACACCACCTTCGATTTTGATAAGGCGGAAACGATTATTGCCGACGGCAAACGGATCATGAACGAAACGTTGGATGGCTATGAAGCGGCTCATTAGTCTATTGGTCGGTGTTCTATGTTCTGTACTTCATCTATGCGCACAAGACACGGTGCGCGTAGGGGATTTTACGTTGGACGAACTGGAAGTGCTGGAGACCTTTGTGATACACGATGACTTCAGTGGTCCGGAGAACAAAATGCGGTATTTCAGTCATGACGAGATTCAGCATCTGCCGATTTCCAATGTGGCGGATGTGCTGACTTGCCTTTCCGGTATCGATGTGCGGTCACGGGGAACAAGTAACGTACAGACGGATGTGAGTCTGTACGGCGGTACGTTTGACCAGGTGCTGGTATGCATTAACGGTATTCCCGTCAACGATGCACAGACGGGTCATTATGCGATGAATCTGCCTATCACACCGGCGCTGATCGAACGGATCGAGGTGCGTCAGGGTAATGCAGCACTGACCGCCGGTGCATTCACCGGTGCGATTAACATCATCACACGGGAGAAGTGGTCAGATCAATACACGCTGCAGATGGATGCCGGAACGAATGCCGATGTTCATCCGCTTTTTGCAAGCTGTTGGGCACGGAAGGACGTGCATGTGAACTTATCTGCCGAATATGCACGAAGTGACGGCTATTATGCCCCGACGGACGATGCCAAAGAAAAAACGGCATTGCGAAACACAGATTATCAGTTGGCGAACCTCTATTTTCAGACCCGTTGGAGAAGCCTGGATGCACAAGTGGGCGTACAATACAAAGATGCGGGGCTGGGAACCGGATACGGTTTTGCGAGTATCGATCAGTTCGATGCTACACGTACCCTCTTTGCGTCGATACAAAACAAATGGGACTTCGGTCCGTACTGGAGTCTAAGCGCACAAGCATCCTACCGCACCAACTACGATCACTATGAATGGCATCGGGGTGCTGTCACCAACCGGCATTGGACCCATTCTACCCGTGCCGCCTTGGAAGCCGAATACTTCCATCCCGAAATCGGAACGACGACCCTGCGTGCCGAAATCCAAGACGACTACATCCGTTCCACGAACATGGGTATCCACAACCGGCTCCATGCCACGTTCAGCGCCAAACACTTATATGTATACCGGAGATGGGTCGCTTCGTTAGGTGCCGCCGGACAGTACAACAACTGGTTCGGATGGGACGGAACGGGTTTTGCGTATGTCGGTTACAAATCACTCTTCTTGACCGCCAGCCGCTCAGTGCGTATGCCTACGTGGACGGATTTGTTTTACAAGGCCGGTGTCCAACGGGGAAGTACGGATTTGAAAGCAGAGAAAGCATGGACCTTGGCGCTGAACGGTCACTATGAATGGTGTTGGCAGAATGCCGGAAAATTAGACATTGCAGGAAACGTCTTCTACCGGTGGGGACAGAATATCATTGATTGGACTTATGACACGACGGACGGTTTGTTCCATGCCACCAATCAGAACAAAGTGAACACTTTCGGAGTGGAACTGAACGCGACTTACCATCTTAACGAATGGTTAAAGAACATCAGTGTACGATATGCTTACACGAACTTATCGCTTGATGTAGCCAAGGAAAAAAGCAATTATTTGGACTACTTACGGCATAAGGTAATATTGAACATTGACCATGGTATTTATGTATGGAAAAAAGGTTGCATAGGTGCCAATTGGAATCTAAGATGGCAGGACCGGGAAGGGAGTTATGTAGATATCTACGGCACTGCAGGCAATGCGTATCAACCGGTGCTACTGTTAGACGGCAGTATATATATGGAGTGCGCGCGTGTACGCGTTTCTGCGGAATGCACGAATATAACCAATCGGCATTACTATGACTACGGGGGTGTTTTGGAACCCGGTGCACATGGACGACTTTGCGTGCGTGCAAACTTTTAAAATGCACAACAAAAATGTTTTGTATTTCAAAAAATGAAAGAAAAATGCAAAAAAAATAACAAAACGTATTGTTAATTCAAAAAAAAGTTGTATCTTTGCAGTTGTTTTTGAATGCAAACACAACAATAAAGAAAAATAGAACATTACAATATGGAAACAGAGCATTATTTATCGGCCCTTAAACGGACAATGAGTAAACGTTGGGATTGCCTTTCGATGACAGATCTGGACGGAGACCATAAATACACGTATGCCGATTTGGCAAGAGAGATCGTTAAACTGCACGTCACCTGGCGTGAGTGCGGTATCAAAGAGGGCGATAAGATTGCCTTGGCGGGACGTAACTGTTCCAACTGGGGTTTGTTATTCTTGGCGGCTACCAGTTACAAAGCCGTGGTAGTAAGTATTCTTCCGGATTTTACGGCAGAGGGCATCTACTCATTGGTGGATCATTCGGAATCCGTTCTGCTCTACGTAGGTCCGAATGTGAAGAAGAAGATTGATCCGTCTCAGATGAAGGGTCTGAAAGCGACCATTTTCATGGATGAGATGTCGATTGTAGCATCGGATGACAAGTTCCGCAAGGCTTATGAAGGAGCCGAAGCTGCCTTCCAAAAAGCCTATCCGAACGGTGTATCTCTGAACGATGTGGATTTCCCGACGGATAATATCAATGACTTGGCGGTGATCAACTACACCTCCGGTTCGACGGGCAATCCGAAGGGCGTCATGTTGAGTAACCTGAACCTGTCGGGTAACGTGGATTTTGCAAACCATCGTATTCCTCACCGTCCGGGTGACAAGGTGCTGTCAATGCTTCCGATCGCCCATATGTTCGGTCTAATGTACGAGTTCTTGTACCAGGTATGCGACGGTGCGGAAGTGTATTTCCTGACACAGGCTCCTACTCCGTCGGTGCTGATGAAAGCGTTTGCGCAAGTGAAGCCGTTCATGATTCTTACCGTACCTTTGGTAATCGAGAAGATCGTGAAGAAGGGTGTGTTGCCGAAGATCAGCAGTCCTATGGCCAAGATCATGTGGAAGACCCCGATTCTCAAGAATATCATCCGTGGCAAAGTGAAAGAAGGACTGGACAAGACCTTTGGCGGCCAACTTCGTTTCCTGATTATCGGTGGTGCCGCGCTGAACGGAGAAGTGGAGCAAGTATTACACGATATCAAGTTCCAATACTGCGTAGGTTACGGTATGACCGAGTGCGCTCCGCTGATCAGTTATGAGGATTGGTGGAAATATGCTTTCCATAGTTGCGGTAAGGAATTAGAGCAATGCCGTGTTCGTATCGATTCGGAGAACCCGATCGCCAAAGACGGTGAGATCCAGGTAAAGGGTATCAACGTGATGATGGGTTATTATAAGAACGAGGAAGCGACAAAGGCAGTATTCACCAAGGACGGCTGGATGCGTACAGGAGACCTGGGTGTGCTGGATAAAGAAGGAAATATCTATATCCACGGCCGTTCGAAGAACATGATTCTGGGTCCGAGTGGTCAGAATATCTATCCGGAGGAGTTGGAGGATAAACTGAACTCAATGCCTTGCGTGATAGAGTCAATTGTGGTAGATCGTGACCATAAATTAGTGGCACTCGTATTCCCGGATACGTCCAAAGAAGGACAGAAACAATTAGGAAACCGGACCATTACGGAGTTGATGGAAGAGAATCGTGTGATCGTGAACCGGAATCTGCCGGCTTACAGTCAGATCAGTGAGATTGAATTGGTTGCATCGGAGTTTGAGAAAACCCCGAAACGCTCCATCAAGAGATATTTATACAAGTAAAGGTTTTTTCATAAGAAAGACGTTATTTTCATAACGTTATTAGTGAGTAAGTAGATGAGATTCCTTGGATGGGATCGAAGCTTGCGGGTAGTTGTGAAACCACCCGCTTGTTTTTTTTCGCATTTTTCTTGCATATATCAGAAAAAAGCAGTACCTTTGCACCCGCAAAGGTATTAGTTGTATTATAAAAATAGGAAACATCAATGGTAAAACACTATTTGCAATATTTGTCCGAGGTGATATATCATCAATGGAATGACGCTGCCTTGACGGACTACAATGAAGATCACGAATACACCTTCGGAGAGTTAGCAACGGAGATGCTTCGCCTGCATGTATTGTTTGAATTATACGGGATTAAGAAAGGGGATAAGATTGCATTGGCAGGCCGTAACTGCGCCAATTGGGCGGTTGCCTATCTGGCTATCGCTTCGTATGAAGGTGTTTGTGTAAGTATTCTGCAGGATTTCACGGCGGAAGATATCGCGCATCTGTTGGAGCATTCGGACTCGGAGATGCTGTTTGTCGGACCGTACGTATGGAAAGATCTGCAGCAGCAAACCATGCCGGCTAAGATCAAGGCAGTGCATTCGTTGGAAGACTGGCGAACGCTCTATCATGCGGAAGGCATCAAAGCCATAAGCGAAGACGTATGGCATGAGGCTTTCAAGGCAAAATTTCCACAAGGCATTGAGCCTGAGGACATTGCCTTTTCTGCTGATCCGGATGCGTTGTCGCTGATCAACTACACTTCCGGTTCAACGGGTCACCCTAAGGGCGTGATGCTCAACGGACGCAGTCTGAGCAATAACGTGGAAGTAGGCATGAAGATGCTGCCGGTTGACCCGGGACAGCGCTTAGTGTCCATGTTGCCATTAGCGCATATGTTCGGTCAGATATGCGAGTTATTATATCCGCTTACGTCCGGTACACATATTTATTTCCTGACTAAGTCCCCTACTCCGTCTATCTTGCTGAAGGCGATGAAAGAGGTGCAGCCGTACCTGGTAGTGACCGTGCCGCTGGTAATCGAGAAGATCTACAAGAAGAACCTGGATCCGTTACTGAGCAAACGGGTGATACGTGCATTCTGGCATACCCCGTTCATTGGCGCTATCCTCAAACGTAAAGTCAAACGAGGTCTGAGGAACGCTTTTGGCGGTAAGTTACGCTATTTCATCTGCGGTGGTGCAGCGATGAATCCGGTGGTAGAGAAATGTCTGATGGATATCCATTTCCCCTTGTCTATCGGTTACGGCATGACAGAATGCGGACCGCTGATCGGAGGTAATCCGCCGAAGTACTTCAAAGCGCGTTCCGGCGGTGTACCGGTGATGAATATGGAGGTGAAGATCGACGAGCCTAATCAAGCCGGCATCGGAGAGATTCTGGTCAAGGGCGAGAATGTGATGTTAGGCTATTACAAGAACGAAGAAGCGACGAAAGCCGTGTTCACCGAAGACGGATGGATGCGTACCGGTGACCTCGGACGACTGGATAAAAAGAAGAATATCTATATCAAAGGCCGCTCCAAGACCATGTTTTTGGGTGCATCAGGACAGAACATCTATCCGGAAGAGATTGAGGATAAACTCAACAACCAGGAAGCAGTAGGAGAATCGCTGATTGTGGAACGGGAAGGCAAACTCGTGGCACTCGTCTTCCCGGATGAGACGCTGACCAAGCGCATGACGCTGGAAGAAGTGCAGAAGATCATGAAGGCGAATCTGGAAAAACTGAACAAGCTTATTCCTTCCTACAGCAAGGTATCGAATATCGAGGTACAGGAGAAACCTTTTGAGCACACACCGAAGAAGTCTATCAAACGGTTTATGTACAAGTGATACCAACGAAAACGACGGCCAAATGGTCGTCGTTTTTATCATATCGTGTCGATAAAGAATTTCTGCTTGCGATTAAACATGCGTATACCGATTAGCAGTAAAACGAACATGAAACCGATGCTATATGCCAATGCGGTCCAACTGAACTGACCGGCACCGTAGGCTCCGTATTTGAAAGTCTCGATAAGAGCCGTGAGCGGATTAAAGAACATGATCTTATGCAGCGTCGGATCCGTAACAGAACTGAGCGGATAGACGATCGGGGTCGCATACATCCAGAGAGAGACAAAGACACCGAAGAAATTGATCAGATCGCGGTACTTCGTTGTCAAAGACGAGATGATCAACCCCAGACCCAACGCGATACCTTGCAGCGTCACTAACACGACTGGGAATAGAAGCAGATACCATGTAGGATGCAGATCGACTCCACGAATGACGAAGAGCACATAGACAAAGATGAACGTGAACAGTTGCAACGAGAAACGGAACAAACGCGAGATGACTACCGAGATCGGTGACACCAAACGTGGGAAATAAACTTTTCCAAACAAGTTAGCATTCTTCTGGAACGTACCAGCCACATCGGTCAAACAGGTGGAGAAATACTCCCACAAGCAGATACCGCTCAGGTAGAACACCGGTTGCGGAATATCATCCGTCTCAATACCGGCGATCTTACCAAACACCACCATGTACATGAACATCGTAAATAGCGGTGAGATAAAATACCATCCCATACCGAAGATGGTTTGTTTGTATTGGACAGTTATATCCCGTTTCACAAACAACCAGATGAGGTACTTCTTCTTCCAAAGTTCCTTCAATCCGAGACCTTTCGCGAATGACTTAGGCGAGATCTCAGTCGTCCAATAGTTTTCTTGAGTCTGCGCCATAATCACACGGTATCCATGAAGGATTTTTGAACTTTGTTAAACAACATCAATCCGAAGACAAGGAGGATAGAGGTGCAGAACACACTGTATCCGAGCCAAAGCCATGAGAACTGTCCTTGTCCCAAAAGCGAATATCGGATTGCTTCCACCACAGGGGTGACCGGATTGAGATACATAAGCAGATGCAGTTTGGGATTCGTCACCATGCTCATCGGGTAGATAATCGGTGTGATATACACCCAAAGAGAGATGATCTTGGCTAACATAATCTGCAAGTCACGGTACTTGGTAGTCAGCGAGGAGAAGATCATTCCGAATCCTACCGCCATGAATGCCAATATCGCTACCAACAACGGAAAAAGTACAATCTGCCAATGAATGAACAGTTCCGTTCCCGTAGCCGCATAGTAGATATAAAACGCTGCGAAAATTGCCAATTGGATAGCGAATGACAACAAATTTGTAGTCACAGCCACCAAAGGCATGATGATACGTGGGAAATAGACTTTTCCGAAGATATCGGCATTGGACACAAACGAGTTGGACGTTGCGCTGACACAACTGGCAAAATATCCCCACACCGATATACCCAAGAGGTAGAACAAGATCGGCGGAACACCGTCCGTCTCGATACCGGCTATTCCTCCAAATACCGCCACATAGACGATCACCGAAAGAATCGGTGTGATCAAGAACCACAAAGGTCCCAGGATAGTCTGCTTATACGCTACGCGGAAAGCACGGAGAACAAAAAGGATGAACATGTCGCGGTAGCGCCAAATCTCCTTCCAGTCAACAGCCAACAGTTTATCCTTAGGCGTAATCGTCAAATCCCACTTCTGTTCACTCATGCTTCTTCTCCTTTAAATGACGCAAGATAGTCGGTTCTTCCGTGAACCGGTTTTTCTTACCATATACCACCCATTTATCCAAAGCTACCAGGACCGCAGGCACAACGGTGAGGGTTAAAACCACCGCCATGAATGCACCGACAGCCAGACAGCCGACGATATTACGAATCATCAGATCATCGACGCACAATGCCATCACACCGGGACCGATCACCATGATAAGGCCTGAAGTGAGGATGGTTCGTATCGATCCTCTGTATGCGGCACAAACTGCCGCCACCGGTAGCATGGTCTTACGGCTTTCCCGATAATAGTTCGCAAAAAGAATACCATAGTCTATGGATGCACCCATGAGAATTGCCTGCACGATGAGGTACGCCAGATAGAGCATCTGACCGGAGAGAAAACCGGCCACCACCACATTCACATACACCGCTGTCATCACGGCAACGACCAATATCGTCGGCACGATAACCGAACGGAAAGTCAATGCCACGATGAGGAAGATCGCCAGAATGGTCAGTAGCGTCACCTTACGGGTCTCCGCACCAAAGCCGTTCTTCATCTCATGGTACATCACGGAACGGCCGATGATATAATGATCACCCTGTATATGCGCATCCGCTAAAGTAAACAGTGTATCGACAAACGCATAGGTCTCAGGAGACTCAGCCGGCAAGGAGGAAAGCACCACAAAGAGGGAGAATTTCTTACCTCGCAACTGCCCCAGACCACTCTGTATCTGCTCCTTGATCATCGGAACACCCATCACTAATGCCGGCGGTAACATCTCTTCTAAGCGTTCATCATAGATGAGTGTATCGCAGAGGTACATCAAGAGATCTTCAAATCCCACACGCATGGTATCACATTGGCTGTGAACGGCTCCATGGAAATCATACAGCAGGGACATCTGTTCCGGCGTGATAGGATCGGAATAAACCTCCGACAGTTTCATGAGTCTGTTCAGTTTAGCCGACATCTGTTCCGGCGTGTACTCTTTCCCACCAAAAGCCAATTCCATGAACAACTGCGCCTGCCGGTCTTCTCTGGTCATGCGTTTCTTCACTACTACCTCCTTCGGCTTCTCCGGCATGGATGCCGCAGCACGAGTGGTATCGGTACTATGCAAGGAGCGCTGCAGTTCAGCAATGGTCTGCAGCAATGCCTCGGTGTTGATATCTGTAGGCGAAGCCACCTTGGGCTCTTCCTTCTTCGGCGGATTGGCAATAGTCCATACTTCCTCATCCGACAAGTCGGTAAGACCGAATGCCTGAATAAGGATATTCATATCCGAAGGTGTCAAAGACGCATTGGCATCTGCGAGATCCATAAGATATGCACGCTGCTGCAACAAGCGTTTCTGTTCTTCGCTTACCATACCTGCTAAAGCAGGGCGTTTGAACAGGTCATCTTTCAACAGATGCACATACTCCAACGGTGTCAGTTTATGCTTTCCTTTGGGAGCATAGCCATACACGAACTTCGTCTGCAAGGAAGTAGATCCCATGAAGAGAGACATCTCACTCACCGACATCGGCACACGGATAGCCGTTGTGTCCGTCAGTTTATGCATCTCCACTGCTACCGCCGAAGGTTTTTCCGCCTTCAGATGTTCAAAGAATGGTACAACCGCCACCTTATCGATTTCCACATGCGGTGCCAGCGAATCATTCGTGACAGCAAGCGGAGCCGGAGTGACCATGATAGGAGCAATTGTTTCACGCGGTAAAGCCACCGTATCTTCGATCGGTTCCGGTTCAATAGCAACGACCGGCGCCGGTTCGGGTTCTTCAGGAATTGCCGGAGTCTGATCCAACATCGATTGCAAGCGTTCTATCTGCTCCGTCATTTCATCGTCCAGATAGGAGGCAAACAACGGATTATTGACCACATGCGAATGCAGGAAATGCGCCAACTCAGGGAAACTCATCTTCGTAGGAATCGAATCCTTGGAGCGCAAATAATAGACGATACGTACCATTTCCGGCGTGATCATATCGACCATTTCAGAAGGTATGGCCATACCTTCGGGTAGCATCTCCTTGAAATCCGTCATCAAGGTACGGACATGGGATGCCATCTGGGCAGGTGTCAGTTTCTGACTCATCAAAGTCGGATAACTGACTACCGTCTGTACGCCTTGCTTATCTAATACCGCATCGGCCAAGCTATATATTGAATTTTCTTCCTCTGTGCGATAGAGCACCACAAACGGATTCGGCGACGGGAATACTTTTTCTATCTCCGACTCTGCTTTCTCCGAGAAGAAGATCGTTGTCTGTTGCGAGAAATACCATCCGGCGACAGCCAGCAGGATAGCGCCGGTAGCCATCGGCAGTTTATGTGCCGCCACAAAACGGGCAAATTTATCCGTAGGAGGTACGTAGGCCGGTTTAGCGGTTTTATTGATCGTACGGCGGAACAGCATCATGAGCGACGGCATGACGGTGAATGTACAAATCAGCGAGAAGACCACTCCCTTCGCCAATACCACTCCCATGTCGGTACCTATCTTCAGACGCATAAAGCACAACATAAGCAAACCGACAACGGTGGTAAAAGCGGAAGATAAGATCGAAGGTGCGGCACGACGGATGGCACTATTGGCAGCAATCACGGCTGTACTACGATCCATGCGGTCATTCTGTTCCTGTCTGTATCGATTCAGCAGCACGATGCAATAGTCCAAGGACAAGACGGCTTGCAGGATAGGTCCGATAAAGTTTGTCGTCATGGACACGGAGGGCAATAATGCATTCGTGCCCACATTGAGGAGGATGGCTATTCCGGCGGTCAATAGAATCACGATAGGTTCAAACCAGCTCTGCGCCATAACAAACAGCACAAGCATGATCATGACACCCGCTATGATCATCACCGATAACGGAGGGGTAGCACCGTCTTGACTGGTCTCCACGATACAGTTTCCTCCAAATCGGTTACTGATCTGCGAACCCAAAGACTTCTGGTTTACATGATTCGGAACATCCAGGTCAAACACCGTAGCCGTACTATCTTCCGAATATCGGAAAGTTACCCCATGTACATCGGGGTAGCCCGACAACAATGTCTTGACTCCGGGAATCTCATTAGGTCGCAAGCCTTCGAACATCACATGGACGTTCGATCCTGAAAGCTGCGAGATAGATCCGAACTCCGCCTCCAAGGAGTCTTTTCCCATCGTCATCTGGGAGTCATCGGGCAGATACTTGCTCATGTCATTATTCACGTTAATACGGAATATCATAATGACACTAAGCACCGCTATCAGCAGTGTTCCCAGAAATAGAATATAATGCGTTCTACGTCTCAAAATCTTTGTCCGCTTTTTGTTTATTCAAACGCTCCCATGTGCAACATAGCCACCTCTTTGGGAGTGAGGAAACGCCATTTACCGCGACCGACATTCTTCTTTGTCAAACCGGCAAAAGACACTCGATCCAGGTTCACCACCTTATATCCCACTTTCTCAAAGATTCGACGTACGACGCGGTTTTGTCCGGAATGGATCTCCAAGCCGATGTGCTTACGATCGGTTTTGGGGAACTCCAATGCATCAGGTACAATGCGCTCGTCATCCAGTACCACACCGGCACGTACTATCGCCTCATCCACTTCATCCAATTCGCGATCCAGCGTGACGGCATAGATCTTCTTCTTATGGAATTTAGGATGAGTCAGTTTGGCGGCCAAATCGCCGTCATTGGTAAGCAGCAACACACCGGTGGTATTACGGTCCAGACGACCTACCGGATAGATACGTTCTGCACATGCATTGCGTACAATATCAATCACCGTATGACGCTCTTGCGGATCATCGGTGGTAGTAACCGTATTCTTTGGCTTATTAAGCAGGATATATACCTTACGCTCCCTACGAACCGGCTGATCATGGAAACGGATGTCATCCGTCGGCAGCACTTTGGTTCCCAGGTTATCTACGGTCACACCGTTCACTGTGATCACACCGGCTTGGATAAAATCATCTGCTTCACGACGGGAACAGATACCGGCATTAGCCAGGTATTTATTCAAACGAACCGGCTTTGTCGGATCTTCCATTTTCTCCCGGTACACCTGTTGTTTGTGCGCCGAATAGAGATTGTTGTTCCGTTTAGGTTTTCCTCCGAACGGCTTGTTCGGGCGTTGAGGACGCTCGGTAGATTCATTGAATGAACGTTTCGGGCGATCCGTGGAGGGTTGTTCTGAAAAATCCCGTTTAAAACGCGGTCTGGGCGAAACGGGAGTTCCCTCTCTATGGAAACGCGGACGGGGTCTGCGTTCTCCATCATTGTTCAAATTGTTGTACATTCTTTTACTGCATTATGCGTATACTCACGTACGCGCGTTAATTATATAATGTGAAAAGGCAAAAGGCATTTTACGCCTTTCACCTTTCACTTTTCAGTTTTCACCTTTCTCAGGCTTCAGCTTGCTCGATAGCCAATTTACCACGGTAGTAGCCGCAAGAAGGGCATACGGTGTGATAAATGTGCAGAGCGCCACAGTTCGGGCATGTTGCCAATGTAGGAGCTTTTACTACGTCATGGGTACGACGCTTCGCTTGTCTGGTGTGGCTTTGTCTTCTTTTAGGATGTGCCATAATATTCTAATTTTTTGATTTCTGATTTGTAATTTGTTATTTATCAATCATCAATCTCGGGATCCAAATCGTCACATAGGTGATCATGGAGGAGAAGTTCCATCTGCTTATTGCACTCACCTTCTTGGTGACAGTGAACGATCGGAATATTGATACTTACTATTTCATAGGCGAGCCAAGAGAGATCGAGACGTTGACTATTAGCTATTGGCTGTTGGCCTTCTTCGTCTTCGGAGAATATCTCTTGTTCGTCATTTATTTCAAGGGGCATCGGGTCGAGGCATCTATCACACACAACAAAAACAGTTCCATGAACCGCGATCTTGAGCTGATAGTCCTCCTCCCGGAGATTTAGCGTCGCTTTTGCTACCACCGTTCCACTTAGAATTTCCGACTTCTCTAAGGAAGCAAAGAACTCATCATCTAACTGAATATCAAACTGATGCGTGCCTACAGGCAGACGCGACAAGTCGATCATATAGTGGTCTTTCTCGCTCATAGACGCAAAATCGGGTGCAAAATTACAAAAAAAAAATGACATACGCAAATTTATATATCATTTTTTTGCATTTTTCCTAATTTTAGGAATATTACAGTTGTATCACGGTAAGTCCAGCTCCACCGTGATTCACGTCTCCATCTCCGAAATCAAGTGTACTCATACCCCGTTTACGGCGTTGATGATTGAGCGAAGAAAGGTAGTCTCGAGTCAATTGTTTGAGTGCGCCGGTACCGGTACCGTGCAATATCGTCACTTCCCCAGCTCCCACCATCATCGCATCATCCATATAAGCGATGAGTCGTTCCAGCGCTTCATCGGCACGCATGCCTCGTAAGTCCAAGGTGCGTGAGAAAGACAAGGTACGTTGACGCACAATAGAGGTAGTGGACGAAGGTGCTGCAGGAACGGTGTTTTTGAGAATCTTCAGGTCCTTAAAATCCTTGAGCCGTTGAGGCACACCCACCTGCTCTTTAAGCGCCTCCACTTTGGCCCGGGCCACTTTGGTCTTTTCCTTATCAGCCTTCGCTTCTTTGATCTCACGAATCGTGCGTTCAATGGTAGCATTGGATTGCTGTAACAGTTCTGCCGCCTGCTCACGTGCTTCCTCAAGAATCATTTTCTTCTGCTGCTTGACGCCTTTCAACTGCTCCTCGTACTGTGCCATGCGCTCCTCCAATACTTTCTCTTTTTGACGGATCGCCTGCCGTTTATTCTCCCAATAGCGCTTGTCGCGTGCGATGTCCTGCAGTTGTTTATCGTAGTCAATATGTTGTTCTCCGACGAGATCAGTAGCATATTGAATGATTTCCTCACCAAGTCCTATTTGCCTTGCAATTTCAATAGCAAACGAACTGCCGGCCTGTCCGATGGATAATTGGAAAAGCGGTTTCATCGCCCCCCGGTCATAAAGCATCGCACCATTCACCACTCCCGGAGTAATCTCCGCAAAATGTTTGAGGTTCGTATAGTGAGTGGTAATAACACCGAAGACGTGCCGGTTCACCAATTCACGCAGGATAGCTTCCGCAATAGCACCACCGATAAGCGGTTCGGTACCCGTTCCCATCTCGTCGATCAGCACCAAGGTATGGTCATCCGCCTGGCGCAAGAACGTACGCATGTTTCGCAAATGCGAGGAATAAGTGGACAACTCATCCTGTATCGACTGCTCATCTCCGATGTCGATCATCAGCTGGTGAAACAATCCTGCCCTACTCTGCTCTGCCACAGGCACCAATAGTCCGCATTGAAGCATGTACTGCAGCAAAGCGACTGTTTTAAGGCACACCGACTTACCGCCGGCATTTGCACCGGAGATAACGAGCACATGGTTTTTATCCGCATGGAGCCGTATGGACAATGGAACAACCGTCTTTCCCTGCGGCGTATAATGCAGCCAAAGAACCGGATGACGGGCTTCCGACCATTCCAACATCGGTTCATTCACCAGTTCCGGTCGAATCGCATGCAAGGTATTGGCCAAGGATACTTTCGCTGAAAGAAAATCCACCTGCGCTAACATACGTTGCGAAGCAAGAATCTGCTCCGTTTGTGGGCGTAACTGATCGGTCACGGCCTGCAAAATACGAATGCGTTCCCTTCGCTCAGCGCCTTCCAGTTCCCGAATATGATTGTTGGCATCCACCACCTGCTGCGGTTCGATATACACCGTTTTTCCAGTCGCAGACTCATCGTGTACAATTCCACCTATCTTGCGCTTGAAACCGGGAGATACCGGAATAACCAATCGTCCTTCACGCAAAGTAGGTGCCGCATCCGCATCCACAAATCCATCTGCTTTCGCTTGCCGCAAGATAGAAGCCAACGCACGCCCGACGGCACCCTGCTGATTCGCTATTTCCCGACGGATACGGTGCAATTCCGGAGATGCGTTATCCGCCAAACGGCCATAACGGTCAAGAATGCGATCGATCTCTTTCACTAGGTTTCCTAAGACTCCCAGGCTTCCTAAACCGCCCAGTTCTTTCAGTAGCGGATATTTCTTTTCATCTAATCCGGCGAAGAACTGTTCTAACTCCACCGCAAATGCCAGCGTATGCCTTAGATCATCCAGTTCCGCTTCATCCAGAAAAAGTCCTTCCACACGAATGCGTGCCACACATTCCCGAACATCGTTGATGTCCCCACGCGGAAAAGAAAGCATGGGATCAGCTTGCGCCAGACGCATTTGATCCGTCAATGAAAGGAGACGTTGCACGGTTTCAAAATCCGTCTCCATGCGCATGGCATCCACCTGTTCACGCCCCAACGGAGAAGCACAGCGACGCTGCAACTCTTCCCGAATAACCGAAAAGTCGATCTTTGATTCTATGTTGGAAGGATAATACATCAGCCCAATATTCTGCAGTCTTTGATAGCGGGTGCACCGACGGCTTCATTCAACTTCCGAACCAGTTCAAAGCGGTTTTCAAAGAGTTGCGCCTTGAGTGCCGCTGAGTTCACATGCACAATGAGCATGCCGTCTTTCACCTCGATACTTCGTGTTAGTTTGGAAATCGTCTCCCCCATCACCTGCGGCCATATTTCTTCGATCTGCACATCAAGCACAGACTGTTCCAAACCGCTCTCACGGAGGTATTCCACAAGCGCGTCGGTGATGGAAAGGGTATTAGCGGGTGCCATCGTCTTTCACTTTTTTGAGATACAGTTTCTGGCGGGTACGGAAGGTACGGATCGTCGAATCCAGACCATTCAGTTTCTGAATCGCTTCGATCATCACACATTCTTCCTGACTGAGTTTCCAAAGCGACTGGCCGGGAAACGTCATCACATAATCCTTGGTTCCGGTCGATTTCTTTGCAGCCAGATAGATTCGGTCCCCCGGCATCAGATCCCGTCCCAAAGCATCGTTATTCTCCCGCAGATCCCGTTCCCGAACATTCAGCCGAAAAGCCACATTCGCATAAGTATCCCCTTCACGAGCCGTAACATAACTCACTCCGTTGAATTTCTTTTTCGGATGTGCTAACAGAAAACTGTCCCGTTCCTGACGAGCCGTCAAAGGTTCTTTGAATTCCGGTTCCGGATCATTATGAATGACCATGATCGGTTCGGTCTTATGAACCACCACCGCCTTGAGCGGTCGTTTCGGCTGTTCATACACTTGATGTACCTGCGCCTGAGGATCAAACACACCTACCTCCGCCAAGGAAACCAAGGTATCCAAACGGTAGTCTTCAATAATCTTAATCAGTTTCGGTGCATAGTTCTTATCCGTTGCATAACCGCATTCTTTGAGCCGATATGCCCAGCCTTCGTAGTCTTCCGGTACAATCTCAAAACAGGTCTCATAACGAGGCCGCTGCAAGAATAGCGCATGGTCATTAAAGGACTCTGCCGCATTAGCGTACTGACGGAAACACTCGCCCTTCGAATCATCGTCATAATAATAGACCGCACCCATCCAGTCATTATTGCATTTGATGCCGAAATGGTTATTGGCATTCACTGCCAGTTCACTCTGTCCGGCACCGGACTCCAGCAAGGCTTGCGCCATGATGATAGAAGCCGGAATACCATAGGTAGCCTGGTTCTCGATAGCGGTATATTTCCATTGTTCGATATAATCGAGATACGCCTGGTTTTGCGCCATAAGACCCATCGAGCAGGTCCAACATAATGCTAAAAAGAGTATTTTTTTCATATTCAGTTTTCAATTTCCACAAAAACGGGCACAAAAGTACAAAAAAATTTGCATATATGCAAAAAAAGCAGTAATTTTGTGCCGTAAAATTTAATTTTTATGAAAAAATACGTATTTATCAGTCTATTCGCGTTGGTAGCAGTAGCATTTACCGCTTGTACAAGCGCCGACGCACCGCAACACAAACGGACCGTTGATCTGGTAGCGAACTCCACTAGTTGGACCTTCGATGACGGAGCCAACATGTATTTCTGCCATTTCGATGTAGCGGAAATCACTTCGAAAGTATATAACTACGGTGAGTTCAGTGTGAACCGCGAATACAACACAGGTACACCGAACGCCTATCAGGTAGCATTGCCGGAAACAACCTATCAGCAGGTGGATCTGGATAACGGCGACGGCACGAACAGTCCTTATTATTTCCAGCAGCATATCGACTATGCCGTAGGTATCGGATTTGTTGAGATTTTCTGCACGATTTCCGATTTCTACTACGAGGATTTCCGTCCGGAAGGAATGCTGTTCCGTCTGCAGATGACCTATTAGCAGTCAGCCATCAGACATCAGACATACATATTAGGACCCTGTAGCGCCGAAAGTCGCGAACAGGTATTGTTCACCGCGGAACAAATCAAAGCGTCCTGCGGTGATATTCCTTTTATATTTCGCGCAGGCGCGTGGAAGCCGCGTACGAGTCCGCATACCTTTCAAGGTGTTGGTGACGAGGCGTTGGTATGGTTGCAAGAAGTCAAAGCACGTTTCGGCATTCCGGTAGCCACGGAAGTAGCAACACCGGAACACGTAGAGAAAGCGTTGAAGGCAGGGATAGACTATGTATGGATAGGCGCCAGAACCAGCGCCAGTCCAATTGCGGTAGAAGCAATCACGCAGGCGCTGAAGGATCATCCTCTGAAAGGAGTGCTGATCAAGAACCCGGTGAATGCCGATGCGCAGTTATGGTTAGGGAACATTGAGCGCTTGGAGAAAACAGGTATTCCGGTGATGGCGGTACATAGAGGCTGCAATCACCAGCCGTGCTGGTCTTTGGCGCATGCGATCCGTACACAACGACCGGATATACCGCTGCTGTTAGACCCAAGCCATATGAGCGGCAATGCGGCCAAAGTGCCGGAGTTGATGTCCAAAATAGAAGAATTATCGTTGGACGGTGCGATGATCGAAGTGCATTGTGATCCGGCGAATGCGCTTTCCGACAATGCCCAGCAGATAACCCCTGATCGTATAAATCACCTTATTACATCGATAGCATTACCTGATCATCCTAGACTTTACACCTATGAATCACCTACCCAGGACCTGGAAGAGTTGAACTGGCTGCGGGCGGAGATCGATGAACTGGATGACCGTCTATGGGACACGATTGCAGCGCGCATGGAAGTGAGCAAACGGATCGGAGCATGGAAGAAAGCGCACGGCGTAGCACCGCTTCAGCCGGAACGGTACCGGCAGATAGCTGATAAAGTACAACAAAAAGGAGATTTTGCACTCCGCATATGGGATTTGATACACGAAGAGAGTTTGAAACAACAAGAATAGTGAAAAGATTTTTATATATACTGATTTTTTTCCTGGGTATTGCCGGGATGGCAAAGGCGCAGGATGGTAGCGGTCAAACGACCGGTATATCGGGTATCGTGGTAGATGAAGATACCGGAGAGACCTTACCGTTTGTGCAAATCTACTTCCTTAAGTCCACAACGAACAAAGGTATGATTGCATCGGAAGTAGGTACTACCTCCGATATTGACGGTAATTTCTCCATCAGCAACACGGAGGGATATATCACCGTCAATTTTCAGATGATAGGTTACAAGACGGAGATGTTAACCTTGCGCAAAGGCCAAAACCGCACCAACGTGAAGGTGAAACTGAAGCCCGACGTCTATGGACTGCAGGATATCGTGGTAACGCCAAAGAACCGTAAACGGGATTACAAACGTAAAGGAAACCCGGCAGTGGAGTTGATTAACAACGTAATTGCACGCAAAGATTCGTTCTGCGTACGAACAGCAGACCAATATACGGCCACCAGTTATTCGCGTATGTCTTTTGCGCTGGACAATATCACGGTTAACTGGGAGAAACCATTCTGGAAGAAGTTCAATTTTGTGCAGAAATACATTGACACGACGGGTGTTTATCCGAACGTGACGGTAAGTATCCGGGAGCATTTGAACGAAGAGTATTTCCAGCGCAAACCGCACCGTGAGAAGAAAGTGCTGCAGAAAAAACGTATCTTCGGTATCGAGGATGTGATCGGTTCAGGCAGTTTTCAGGAGAACATCAATGCCATCTTCAAAGATGTGGACATCAACGACAACAGCATGAACCTGCTGTTCAATCGATTTGTGTCACCTTTGTCTTCTACATTGGCCACCACATTCTACCAGTACTATATCATGGATACGATCATGGTGGATGGCTATCCGTGTATTGACCTGGCTTTCGTGCCGGTGAACTCACAGAGTTACGGATTTACCGGACACCTCTATATCGTCAATGACTCTACTTTCCGGCTTAAGAAATACGCGATTAACGTACCGCCGGAGATCAACCTCAACTTTGTAAGTAACTTCTCCATCGAGCATAGTTATACGCAGTTGGAGAACGGATTGTGGGCACCGGACAGAACAACAACCTATGCCAAGTTCTATATTCTGAACAACAAACGCGGTATTTTGGCTCGTCAGACAAGGATTTATACCGGATGGGATCTGGAGACCCCAATTCCCCGGGAGACGTTCTCCAGTTTTAATGAAGATGAAGTGGAAACGAATGACTCTACGGCCGTCCGGCTCAATGCCGCCGCTTGGGAGAGTTTGCGACCGGAACCGCTGACGTTCTACGAAAGCTCCGTGGAGAACCTGGTAGACGAATTTACCCACACGCCAGCGTTTAACAGTTTAGCGCTCTTTGTGAATGCAATCACGACGGAATTTATTCCAACGGTGCCTTCCTCCATCATGTGGGAGAGTAAGTTTGACATCGGTCCGATTTATAACTTCCTCAGTTGGAATCCGCTGGAAGGAGTACGTGTGCGTTTCGGAGGTGCCAGCACGTCCAAGTTACATGATCAGGTGTTCTTCCGTAGTTATGTAGCCTTCGGAACAAAGGACTTGAGACCGAAATACAATGCAACGCTGGTTTATACCTTCGACAAACACAAGAATCATCCATATACCGGTCTGCGTCACCATATTCAGTTTAGTGCGCAGTACGATGTTGAGGAGCCGGGACAAGTAACGGACGTTGTGACACGAGATAATATATTAATGTCTATCCCGTTGAGTAAGCCGACAGTGGGCTTTAACCAATACGTCTTCCATGCGAAAGTGGATTATATGAAGGAATGGCCGAATAAGTTCTCCATTAAGACCGGATTTGATTTCAATAACAACGAAGCTGCCGGCGCATTGACTTATAAACGGATGAACTGGACGATGCAACCCGACTCGTCTTGGACGCTGGCGCAAAACATCATTCCTTCTTACCGCAACTACGAGGGATACCTGGAGTTTCAATACTCACCCGGTAGCCGTATTTCCATTGACCGTATGGGGTTTGAGAGTCCGTGGGGGATGGAGAAAGACGCTCCGACATTTAAGCTCAAACATGTAGTGGGCTATTTGGACGATCGGCACACCGGTGGTGACGGATTTATCTATAACCGTACCGAGTTCTCGTTTGACAAACGATTCTGGTTCTCCGCTTTCGGTCACTTGGATATGCGAATCCAAACCGGTATGGTTTGGCAAAAAGCACCCTTCACTAAATTGTATATCCCGGAGAGCAGTACCAGTATTCTGCTGGCACAACGGTCGTTTAACCAAATGAAACCGATGGAGTTTCTCATGGACCAACACGTTTCGCTTTTCGCTACGTATTATTTCAAAGGCTGGATCTTAAACCGCATCCCGGGTATCAACAAACTGAAGTTACGCGGCGTCGTTTCGTTTGCCGGCGTGTACGGTGGTTTGACCAAGAAGAACAACCCCTATTTGGAAACCGGAACGGGATTATATGAGTTTCCGCATACGCCATGGGAGAAGAATGCCGATGGAACGGATAACATGCAGGCAGCATTTGACAATAACGGATATATCAAAGATAACTTCCGCACCTCGTCTCCGATCGGTAAATTACCGTATATGGAGATTACGGCAGGCTTTGAAAACATCTTGAAATTTATCCGTATCGACTATATCCGCCGTCTCACATATAATGATTACGAGTTGCCGTATATGATCCAGAAGATGGAGCCGGATCCTGAAAATCCGGTGCAGTTCAGGCCTGCCGTGGATGAGAATGGTGATCCGGTGATGATTCACGGCCGCCGTAAGATCGGTGCTTGGGGACGTAACGGAGTAAAGATAACAGTGCGTTTTGCTTTATGATCATGAAAAAGACATTATTGACTCTTATTATCGCTGTGCTGTCGATGAGTATGGCAGCGCAGACCAAAGACACGAAACTGCAGTTGACGCTGGATGAGATGAAAGCGCAGTTGGAGGATTTTGATACAGAGCGTTTGCTGGATTCTTTGGACCAGGAGAAACTGCCGAAACTGGTATCCGGTGGTGTGTTCGGTGGTGGAAACATAAGCAATTTTATTATCACCAGGAACCATCGTCCTATGAGTTCATATATGCGTATCGGAGCCGAAGTAGGCGGTTTTTTGGATTTTGCTATCACTAAGCATTTTGCAGTACAGCCGCAAGTGATTCTGACTGCACAGCAAAATTATTTTGCAGCTAACGATACCACGAACCGTCTGTGGTCCTTCGGTGTCGATATACCTATTTATTTCCTGGGTCGTTTCGGTAACATGGAAAAAGGCTATATCCAGTTTGGTGGTGGTATCTTCACGCATTTCACATATCTGAGTAATGTGCAGAACAAATACCATAATGTAGATGCCACGCAAGCGACAACGCCCGATGCAGCTCCCCGTCGCATCTTGATGGAGGATACCTATGACTACAGCCGTCTGTACAGCCTGCATAACAACCATTTCGGTGTCTGTCTGATGGTAGGATATGAATGCCCGTTCGGAATGATCATCAACGCACAATACAAGGTGAGCCTTTCCGATATCGCCGGTTTTTACAGCGAGAAAAAGGGCACCGTCGATGCCGATGCCCTTATTTACCCTCAGTCGATAAGCCTACACGTAGGTTATCGCTGGAAATAATTATTGCGAATCACTTTATCGGATAACACGAACGCGTCTTTCTCTTGAATGGCGCGTTTTTGTGTGCTATCCATCAGGTTGATACCAAAGCCGTGCCAACGATAGTTCTCCACACCTAACACAGACTGATAGGTAGGATAGATATCCATCTGGTACGCATCCTCCGTATATCTCGGATTGCCGTTGATCTTCGGGGAATAGATGATAAGCGGTAAGCAATCATCTTCCGGTGTAAGCTCCGAAATCCATGTATCTGCCGGATCTGTATTGTTCTTCTTGAAACGCTTGATATACTCATGCATTGAATCGCGTAACTCATAATGGAGGATACGGTGATCACCGGTGATGACGATGGTGTAGTTCTGCAGCACCGGATCGGACTCCACCTTACGGATGAAATACCCTACTCCGGCATCCAAGGCATTGAAGCCACGGATGAAGTTATACATCACCCAATACATTCCCTTACCGGAAATGTCCAGATTGCTGTATTTTTCATTCAGGAACGGTGCGTGTGTAGATTGCGTGATACACTGGATATACCGGTGTCCTTCATCCACCAGGCTGTCCAGTTTCTGGAACAGGATCGTGTCCACATCGCAATAAGAGATGGTAGTATCGTATCCGTAAGCCGGCGACATCTGCGTCTGATTCCAAACACACGGATCGTGCGGCAGCAGACAGATAGCACTGTCCGGTGCCAAGGTCATGATACCCGGATAGGTGTTGGTCGGATAATGCAGACACGTAGCGCCGGCATTAATCGGCAGCAGACCCGTGTTCACAATCATCTGGCCGTCTGCCGAAGGCGCACCTACGATCTGCGTATGAATCCTATTGGCATAGAACACATGATCGTTCTGCGTAAACCGATACAGGTTCGGCATGATCTCCGGCGTTACCACCCAGTTCTCCAAACTCTCCAGCAGCACGATTATCAACGGACTATCCAAGGTATCTTGCGCTTCTACGCCCTTATCTAACGTAGCCATCATCACCGAATCCTGTGCATTTAACGGCCGTTCCGGTTGCATATCTTTCAGCATCAGATAATAGTCGGTCGTGATATAGAACGGTGAATAGAGGATACTCGTGTTAGCCACCGCCATGGGGAAATGGTTTCCATATACCCGTTCCCGGTGTTCCCGGATAAAAGGAAGCGGATCGTACTTCGATTCGATATCCTGTTTCGTCTGCGCATGAACAAACAAGAGTTCCGATCCTTGACGCAGACCGATAGAAACCAGCACAATAATCAACCATGCTTTCCAGTTTCGCTGGGTACGCTTCGGCAGATACATGAACAGCAAGCCAAAGAGGGCAGTCATTCCGAAGAACAGCAGATCAATATCCAGTTCCACATAGATCAGTACCGACCAGAAATAGCCGTGTAAGTTACCGGACATATTAAATGCCTCCGCATCCAGCAAAATATGGTTATTGCGCATGTAAATCAGGTTCGCTATCATCCAGGCGTCTACCACCACAGACAGGAAGATCAACCACCGCTTGTTCCGCAGCAGGAAAGTAAAAGAAGCAAACAGAAGTGCCGCAGCGATCTTACTGATGATCATCGCGAAACCGTTCTGCACCGAGGTGTAGATCTCAAACTCCCGGAACGCAAAATGATCAAAGATCAGGGTTTGCACAAAGAACAGCACCGCAAAGGAACCGAACACAAACCATCCGGCACGGTTTCCCATAGCCATCCATTCGCGGCATTTATCGCGCCATACCACATACGCCGCACGGCGCTGTTTCATCGATTCAAGGTATTTCTTACAATCCATAATGAATCTTATTGTTTTAAATTTTAGCAATAAACATACATCCGGTGATCACCATCGCCACTCCGATCCACTGCATATATCCCACCTGCTCGTGGAAGATAAACAGACCGGCAAGAATACCGAAGATAAAACCGAGACTGGTCAACGGATAGATCTGCGAGAAAGGATATTTATTCAATAACCACAGCCAAAACAAGTTCGCTGCGATCATGAGGAAGATGGCAAACATCAACCAGGCGTTCGTCAGCACGTGATGCCAAATAAACGACCAACTCCACTCCCACGTCAGACCCTTCATCGCCAACTTAAGTGCGACTTGACTGAAGGCCAACATTGCTGTTTGTAACAGCATCAAAAGAATCATTCCTATCATACCGTTATACCATGTTTCAATTTATACGACTGTTGAATATCCCGATAGCGAAGGATCACTTCCTCGATCACATTTTCCCAAGAGCGTGCGATCGTGGTAGAAGCTTTGTCACCCACCTGCTGCAGCATCTTTGGATGCGCCATCAGATAGACGATACGATCCGCATAGGCCTGCACATCATTCGGCGTTAAGAATCCGTTCACATCCGTTTGGATCACTTCCGCTGCCGTGGACTCCTGTAACATCAAGGCCGGCGTATGCATGGCCGCCGCTTCACGTACCACCAACGGTGCATTGTCATACAACGACGGAAAGAGAAACAGATCCGCTGCCGCATCGATACGTTTGAGCCGTCCCCGATCATGGATATTGCCTAACAAAGTCACGCGATCCTGCAGACCCAGTTCATCGATCTTACGATGAATCGCACTGACGGCATACCCCGTTCCTACCATGTACAGATGGAAGGGCTTATCCTTGATCAGCGCCAAAGCATCCAGGATAAATCCGATATTCTTCTCCCATATATGCTGACCCACAAAAAGCAGCATAATCTCGTCTTGTTTCAGACCTAACTCGGCACGCATCTCAGCACGCATCGATTCGATCATCTCCACCGGTGTGCAGAAATCATTACCATTCTCCACCACATCCACGTGACCTTTGAAACCGTACTCCCGTAAGGTCGGTTCTACCGCTGCCTGCGGTATCCATACTTCATCCGCTTTCTCGAAGAACTTAATAATATGCTTCACCATCCAGTCCACGACCCGTTTATTGGGCACGTTATGCTCAAAATCCTGACGGTATTTGGAATGGAAAGTAGCCACCAAGGGGATGTTTTGCTTCTTCGCCGCCGAATAAGCCAGGTCACCCGTCACAAACGGACAGTGCGCATGCACCAGTTCAAACTCCTGCTTGCGGAATTGACGAAGGAAAGAGGGCGACAGATGCGGCATACCGTACCGGTAGGGTGCTCTAAAAGGAATCGTCACCGACGGCACCAGATCTATCGGATAAGGCGCTGCCTTAATCACATCGTCCATTTTAGGCGCATAGTCCGTGATGACACGTACGTCATACCCTTTCTGCGTTAACCAATAAGCATAGTTCTGCGCCGTTAACGCTACGCCGTCCAAGATAGGCGGAAAATTATCATTAAAGATACCAAACATACTCTGTTTCGATTTTGCGAGCGCAAAATTACAAAAAAAATCCCACATATGCAAGCATACACAGGATTTTTTTCGAATTTATGTACTTTTTTTAATTAATACAGCATAATTTTACCGGAACTGAGTCGTGTCTTCTCGTCGGCAAAGAAACAATAGATATACGGCTGACCCGGTATCACATCGATCAACAGACCGGAACGGGTGTCCGTCACATCGTTCAGATGTTGCTGCATGTCTGCGCCCTGAATGATCTGTGCATCATTCGGGTTTGCTACCGGTACTCGGTCATAGAATACCATATGTCCGTACTGGTCGTAGAGGGCGATAGTCACACCCTGACGAACGGTAGCCGCCATAATCTGGCACGAACCCTGTACGCGTTTGAGCAGCACGTCGGCGGAGGTCACCTGCTCACCCGGTTTGATATCCGAGATCGCAAAGTCAATATAGTAATACCGCTCGCTTCCGTCAGCTGCCGTACAAATGATGGCACAAGTATCACCAATTACCACACGACCCAGATCGACTTCCGCATTCTCCGAACGTGCTTCCGCATTAATCTCCGGTACCGCACCACCTTCTAATATATAATAGGTGTAGAACGTGGTCTCCGGATCAAAGTCAGCCAGCATATTTCCATCTACTGTGATCCATGCCAAAGCATTGTCACCGTCTTGCGCCGTGATCTGACTGATCAGATAGGTGCAGGATGTATATCCGTCTTGCGCCACAATCACGATATTGATCACGCCGTCTGCATCGGTATAGATCGTATCCACGGCCAGGCTGTCGCTTAAGGTATAAGTCACAGTCTCCTGCGTGAAGTAAGCCGCACTGTCTGTTCCGTACGGATGCGCATAGACATATTCGGTCTTGGTCGGACGGAAGTCCGCAAACTCCTCTCCGTTCATTGCCAACGAGATCAACAAGGCGTCAGACGGTTTAACGAAATGGAAAGTGATGGTATAGATAGCCTGATCCTCCCCGTTCGGTGCCGTCACCGTCACATCAATCTGCACATCGCCGTTCGGCAGGTAATGCAATGTCGTATCCGCCTGCTGCTCCTCGTCGTAATAAACCGGAGTGATCGTCGGCAACTGCACTTCTAAGCTCTGCTCCTTGTCGTATTGCAGGTTCACCAGATAACTGTACACCTCCGGACGATACGGGAATTGCGACGTCGGATAGGTCGTTCCGTCCGCATCCGTCAGCACGATGTCACGCAACGTGGTGTTAGCCGATTTGAGACGCTCAAACGTCATCTTATAGGTACTCTGATAATTGATATCTTCCGCCGTCACATAAACCAGCACCGTATCTTCCACCACTTGGATCTCGTACACTTGTGCTTCCTCTTTCTTGATCACGGAAACTACCGGAACAGATGCTTCTTTCTCGATCTCCACCTTGTAGTTGAAACGCTCGGAATCGAAGTTCGCTAACGGTTTACCGCCTAAGTTAATCATGTTCAGCGTTGCTACTGTGGACAGTTCCACCGGATAATGGATCGTGTACAGACGGGTCTTACCGGTAGCGGCCGTCACGGTGATGATCGACTTGTAACCAAGCGACTTACCGCTCAACGAGTCTTCCGGCATCTGGGAAACAAGCACCGTCTGATAGTCGTCACCGGCGATGTATTCCACGTTCGGCATCTGACCGTTCAGTTCTGCGGCATATTCCGCACTGAGGGTCACGTAATAGTCCGTCGTAGCCGGCGCAAAGTTCGCCAATTGCTTCTGATCCACAAAGATCATCTGCAGGTAGTCCACATCGGATTTGTCGATGGTATACGAAACAGTGTACGTACTCTTCTTGCCGCTCTCTGAGGTGACGTAGATCTGACGAATGAGCGTGTTCGTGGTCTGCTCCACGGTATCCATATGAATGGTCTGCCAGTCGTCTTGTTCCTGCCAACTCAGATCCGGGAAAGCGATGGTACCTACCGGTAAGGAGAGTGCATAATACATTGTGTTCGCATCAAAGCCCTCCAAAGCCTGACCGTCCTGATAGATCATGTTCAGTTGATCAGCATCGGACTGCGTTAGGTGGAATACCACTACATAGGTGTTCTCCCGAACCGTCGGATCTTCTGCCTGCACCTTGATGGTAGCCTGCAGTTTGTCGGTATCGATCTCGATGGATTGGATCACCTGACCGGCTTCCGCTTTCTGCGCAGCCACTTCCGGCATCGCGTGTATACCTACCGGCAGATCTACCTGGTAGAAGTAATACGCCGGATCAAAACTGTCCAACGAGTCTCCATCCAGGAAGATCATACTCAGGTCAGCATTCTTCGACAACGGCACGGTAAACTTCAGCGTGTACGTATTAAGCGTACCGTCCACGGCACGTACATCCAGCAATATCGAATCCGGACGATGAAGGATCTCTACCGTCTGACCGTCCATCTTGAGTTGTGCACTCACTTCCGGCAGCACGGTCGTGCCGGACGGCAGATGGATCTCGTAGTTGTTGTTACCGCCGTTGAATGTCAGATCGGCATTCAGTGCATGCTCAAACGTATCCATCGTCTGACCGTTCAGCAGGATATTCGCCAACTGCGCATCGTTCGATTTGTTCTCGATATAAATCATCACCTCGTACTTGGAACGGTCGCCGTTCTCTGCCTGCACCTGTAAGGTGTATTTGTACTGGTGGTTCTCCTGGATCGTTTCGATCTCCGTCGTCACGGTCTGGAAGCGGTCATCGGAAGTATAATCGATATCGATGGAAGAGGAACGAATGGACTGCGAATAGAAATGGCGTCCGGCTTCAAACTGCTCTACCGGTTCTCCGTTCACCATGATACCCGTCAGATCCACACAACTGCTCTTGGCGGCTGAGATAGTGATGGTATAGGTGTTATCGCTTCCGTCGCCTGCCTGTACATACAGTTCGGTAGCCGAACCGTTGAGTTCACCGGTAGTCAAGGTCACGTGTTGCTCCTCGTCACCTACCACATACGTGATCGACGGCATCATCGGTATAGCCGTCTTCACCGCCGGAACCGGCAATTCAACGGTATAGTCAAACGTGGTCGGAACAAAACCATCCAATGCCACATCATCCAGCAGGATCGCCGACAAAGTAGCATTATGGCTCTTCGGACGACGAATGGTTACTTGATAGGTCTTGGTGGTACCGTCTTCTGCCGTCACTGTCGCCGTATAAACAACCACTTCTCCTTCCGCCGTCGCTTGATTGGTCACGATGGTCTGAACGCTTTCCGCCTCCACGGCTTTGATGACAAACTCACCGTCCAAATCGATCGTATATTGGGTATCCGAAGCACTGAATTCAGTATACGGTTCACCGTTAATCAGGATATTCGCCAGATTCGCATTACCGCTCTTCTCCGTCGGATAGGTCAGCACGTAGGTATGATTGGTATTTCCAAATACTTGCCATTCCATGTGATCCGGCGCCTGGATATATACCACCGAGTCCTTCTCAAACTTACGCTCAAACAAGATCGCCTGAGTCGGTTTAGCCTCCGTTGCGGAATAGGTTTCGCCACCTAATGCCTGCCAAGGGGTACCGTTCTTCGTGAACTCTTTGATCTGACCGTTCGTCGTGATGACCGGATCGATACGGTGGATTGTGTATGTCAGTTGGCTTACACCGTCCTGAGCGGTTACAGTGAATACCGCACCGTCTTTGGTATAATCGAGATCGACTAACTGACCCTCTTTCTTGATGATCTCCACGATCGGCATAGTCGTTGCTTCTACGGAGTAGATCAACTGACCGGCATCTACCGTGTTGAGCGTACCGCTTTCCAAGGACCAGCTCTCCGGTTCGGCATCGTTGCTCTTCGTCTCACGGAATACATAGACGGTCGTTTTCTCACTGCCGTTCTCTGCAGCCACTTTCACCGTCACCGCATTGCCGTTCTTGCTCATCGTGATCAACTGATGGATACTCTCCGGCGTGACGGTCATACCAGGTAACTGCTTCGTGCCGTACGGCAGTGCCACAAAGACGGTGTCGTCCTTGGTGGTGGTTGCATACGAACCGAAAGCAGCGGTGTAATCCAGCGTCGTCACCGGAGTACGTTTGAGCACCACCGTATAAACGGTACTGTCTTTCGCGTTCTCTCCGTAGTTCACTACTTTCGCCCTCAACTCGCCGTTAATCCATTCGCCGTTATTGAGCCATTCGACGGTCTGTGTCTGATCGTGTACAGCGCCGGTGAATTTCAGTTCCGGCAGACCAAGGATCAGTTCATTTGCGCCTAAGGTGTACGTAAACGTGTTACCGCTCTTCGTAGCCGATTGACCATTCACCTTCACACCTGTCAACTCGGAGTTATAGACGAAGTGAATATTGTTATAGATCACACTGGACTCGTAGATTGTTGTTCCGTTGAATTTAGACGAGTTCTCTTGATCGCAGGACGACAGCATCACATTGAATTTCGACACTGCGTTGGTAGGCAAAGTGATCGGTACATTCACCGTCTGCCACGTATTGAGAGACGAGAAATCACCGGTATAACTGCTTTCTTTGTAATTCGATCCGTCCGACATCGTCAGCCACATCTTCCAGTTGGTGATGTTATTAGTGGACAGCGGTTTGGCTTCAAACGCCAAGGATTCCGGAGTATTTTTGAAGTTCGTACCGGTAGAAGCATCCTTACCGACAGATGAAGATGTTTTTCCTGTACTACCTAAAGAAAGACTCATAGTACCCAGAGTCATTTGTCCGGATACGGAACAGTTCATCGGAGCGCCGCGTAAAGTAGAGAGCAGTACACCGTTCGAACCGGACGGAACGACCTCCATTCCAGTCGAATAGGTGAAGTCAATGCCCATGATACCCCATGTATATCCTGATGAATAGTCAGCCGGCACTTTCCAAAGCGAAGAGGGTTTATAGCCGTTTCCTTGTGCTGCCTTAGTCCAGTCCACCGTGAAATCAAAGATATTATCATAGTTGGTGTAATACCAGCATACACTGTAGGTCTCGCCGTTCGCTACGGTCAATGTCACTTGTTTCTTCTTATTATCCAGATTGGAAACCGTCACGCCGGCATTGCCGTAAGCCGTACCGGCAAAATCGGATTTGGCAGGCTGTGCCGACACCTTGACGATATAGTTATATACATCCGGACGGAAATTCGGTACCGTCGCACCTTTGAAGGTCAGGTTCTGCAACTTACCCTCCGTCTTGAATTCCGGCATCAGCGGTACGATGGTATAGGTCACGTCGGCCTCCCCTGCTCGGTTGGCGGTAGCAATTACCGTTGCTCCGCGACGGATACCTCCGTTGTAGAAATAAACGGTTTGTTCGTTATAGTTCTTCTCCACATTTGTCACCTCAAAACTCTTGGCACCGAACGGCAGGTTGATGATATTCTCACCCTCTACCGGTTGCAGTTCGCCGTTCACCGTGGCATCCGAAGCATTCGTGTACGAATAAGCGATGCGCTTGATCTTGTTTTCTCCTTGCGGAACGGCTACGTTGTAACGGATCGAATAGGTGCGGCTGTTCGTGCCTTTCTCATTGGTCACAATGATCTTGGTTTCACCCGTCAGCGGTGCTTCGATATAATGAACCGTCTGACCGGCTTGCGCCTTATACACCACGTCGTACGGTTCGATCTGCTCAAACGACACGTTGAACGTGAACTCCGTCGTGTTCACATCCTTGGCTTCACCGTCTATCATCAGGGTTTGTAACTGCGTGTCATCCGATAACTCAACCGGGAAAGCAATCGTATAGTCTCCTTCTGAACCGTCTTGGGCTACCACATGAATCCGGGCCACTCCGTTGGGACGGCAGAAATAAGTCGTCACCGTCTGGTTGTCCGACTGCGGCACCGCGTTGATATTCGGGATCACCTTCGCATCACGCGGCAAAGCGATGCTGTAGTTCGTCTTGTCAGCACGGAAACCGTCCATCGACACACCGTCGATAAGAATGTCCGCCAACTGCACATTATTACTTTTCACACGCGTATACTCGATCGTGTAGATATTCTGCGCTCCATTCTCGGCTTGTACCAGCACGTGCTGCGTCGAGTCATTCTCAGCATAAACCATCACTGCCTGACCGGGTTCCGGTACAGCAGTCACGTTCGGTAAGGCAGCACCTTCCGGTACCACAAATCCGCTGTAGTTATTCCGGGTCTTGCTATAGTTCAGGTCGTATCCTTCGATCGACAGATCCTGCAGCGTCGCATCCGCATACAGCGCTACATGGTACGTCACGGTGTACGTTTCTTGACTTCCGTCTTCAGCAGCTACCGTAATACCGAATTTACCGGTTGATAACTGGCCGCAGAAGATCACCTGCGTGTTCTCTTTCGCCAGATACGAGATCGCCGGATACGCACTGCCTGCCGGTAAATCATAGGCGTACGTCAACTGAGCGGCATCAAAACCGTCTATCAGCACACCGTCTGCATAGATCGCTTCCAGCGCTTTGTCCGAAGAATAGAGACGGGTGAACGACACACTGTACGATGCTTTCTCTCCCTCGTCGTTGGTCACATACACCCATGCCACGTCGCCTTTCCATAACACATTCACATGCTGCGATGCGTCTGCGGCAATACCTTCTACCGTCGGACGAACACTCATATACGTCGCCTCATAGGTCATCTGCGTCGGTGCAAAACCGGCGATGCTCATGCCGTCCACGAACAGGTCTTGCAACTGCACCGCCGTCGAGGCTACCGGCACAAACGTGATGGTGTACGTGTTGGCAGCACCTTCTTCCGGCAGCACCTTGATGGTAGCCACGCCGGCTGCGTACGGTGCCGTGATCGTCACCTGCTGACCAGCGGCTTTATCCACCGTGATAGCCGGACAGGTCTCACCCGGTAAAGTCAGGATATACGTCAATGAATCCGAACGGAAACCGTCCAGTTCCACGCCGTCCAAGTAAATCATCTCTAAGAACGCGTTCTGCGATACCTGCACGATGAACGTGATCGTATATTCGCGTTTGGCACCGCTCTCGGCCGTCACCGTGATCTTCTGCACCTTGCCTTCTAATACACTCAGTACCCGTTGGCTCGCCTCGGCCTTGTCGTACGTCACCGTCGGAATAGCACTCACGCCTTCCGGCAGATGGTACTCATAAGCGGTAGTCTGAGGATCAAAACCGTCCAACGCTACCCCACCCACGTAAATCATGTTCAGGTTCACGTTCGTGCTCGTAGCTACCGAGAAATGGAGGATATACGTCCGGCTGGCACCACTCTGGGGACGAACCGTGATCTTATAATCACCCGTCAGACCGCTGATCGTACGTACCGTTACCGTCTGGAAGTTCTCGTTCTGCAGCGTATAGGTTACTTCCGGTAAAACGGTTGTTCCCTGCGGCAGGTTGATATAGTACTCCTCCGTCTGAGGATCAAAAGCAATATCGTATCCGGCTACACTCAGGTTCGCTAAGGTGTTATCCGTGTACGTCGCTACCGAGAAAGCAATCTGGTAGATCGTCGTGCTTCCGTCACCGGCAGTCACCGAGATACGGGTCTTACCGTTCAGACCGGCGGTGGCGATGCTGTAGGTCTGCCATTCGTCACCGAGAACCGGTTCTATCGTCGGCAGTTCGGTCGTTCCTACCGGTAACGGATAGGCATACGACGTCTGATCCGGATTAAATCCTTCGAGCTCTTGTCCACTGATCAGGATTCCGTTCAGCGTCGAGCGGTCAGATTTCTCGGTGGAGAACACGATCTTATACACCGTCTGGTCTCCGTTGCCTGCCGTCACCGTGATACGTACCGTTCCGTCCAACGCACCTTCCGGCAGGTCGGTCTTCTCGATCGTCTGGTACTCATCGCCGGCAATCCATGTGACGGCCGGTAAGGAAGTGGTACCTAACGGCATGTTCACGTAATAGGTCGTGTTCATCGGATCGAAGGTCGTGATATAGTCACCTGCCGACAGGTTCTGCAGATAGGTGTACGAAGAAGCCTCCAGACGGAAGTTCAGTTTATACACTTTCGCTACCGTATTACCCGGCGTGGTCACGCTTACCGTGTAGGTTCCGCCGTCAATAACCGATGGTGCCTTATAGACTATCGTCTGTTCTCCGGCAGGATAAGCCGAAACACCCTGCACAGTAGGCATAGTGGTCGTGCTGGTAGGCAGCGACACCTTATATACCGCCTGCGAAGGTGTGAAACCCGGTATCGATTTTCCGTTCACCTTGATATCCTGCAGCGTGTTATCCGCTAACAGTCCCACTTTGAACGTGATGTTATACGTCGCTTTACCGGTTCCGTTAGCCGCCGTCACGTTGACGGTTGCTTTACCCGTCAGCGAAGCAGCCTGCGTGATCGTGAAAGTCTGCTCGTCCTCTTGTTTCTCCACATTCACTACCGGTACGCCCGTCGAACCGTACGGTAACTCTACCGTGTAGTTATACGTACTCGGACTGAAATTCGAGATAGCGGCCTGTTGCTGATTGCCGTGGATATCCGTGTAAGAATAATAGATGTTCGCCAACTTGGCATTACTGCTCTTCTCGGCCTGGAACAGGATCTGATAGGTTGTGGTACTGCTGCCGTCTTCGGCACGCACCACGATCGTGGTCGGTGTTCCGCCTACGGTACCATTGGTGATCGTGATCTCGCTGCCTTGCAACTTACGACCCGGGAAGGACTTGGTTGTTCCTTTGGCATTGGTCAATGAACCGGCACCGCGGTATGCCTCCACGGATGGAACGGCGGTTGTTCCTTCCGGTACCGAATAGACCTGCACACCCGTGTTGTTGGGATCAAAACCCTTCCATTCCTTACCGCCCACACGCACGGTCTGGATCTTGGACGAATAGATCAAATTCACATCATCCACGTACAGCGAGTTGCCTTCATACAAACCGTCGTTGGCACGGAAGTTCGGATAGTTGGAGGCCGAGAAAATCATATTCATGTACTTCGGCGTGTTGTCGTTGAAGTAATAGATCGGCACCTTGATGTTGGTCCAGTTGCCGTAGTTGGCACGTTCACGCCACATACCTTCGCACACCTGGTCACCGGCTACCGTCGTCTTACATTCGTTTCCGTTCATGGCGATACGGATATCTGACTCTTCGTTGGTCTCTGAGTGGGAAGTACACTGGGTGTTTTTTCCTTTATAGGATGTACCCTGCGCTTGTTTCTCCCATGCGTAATATAAAAGGTAAAAATCCTCTTTGTCCCAATTGCTTCCCGTACGCTTGATCCATACCGACATCGTATCCGGACGATGGGTCCAACTCTGACCGCCGGACGTACCGGCGGTTGCCTGGTTGATAGCGGTGATACTCGGCAAGTAGGCCCAAGGCTTACCAATGGAGAAATATCCCGGACTGGTCTCCGTGATACCCATGGCACCCACCGACTGGTCCTGTACCATCATACAGTAGCCGCCGTTACGACCGGTTTCCTTATGGGCAAAGTTAAATTTCATACCCACCTGCTCCACGTTCGACGCATTCCAGCCTTTCGCCTGCGGCTCGCCGCTGAAAGCAGCAGCTGACCAATCCTCAAAATTGGCGTTGGTCACCTGATAAGTCTGCGCATTCATGGATAAGGGCATCGCCCACACTGCCAAACAGACTAATACTTTACGTAAAAATGTACTCATTTTATATTTTTATTAAATTTATTACGTTTTTAAGCACCCAAAAAAGGGCGCATTTTTTATCGGGTGCAAAATTACTGCTTTTTTGTCAACCCCACAATAGCGTTTATTATGAAAAAGTACACGATTATTAAGCACCACTCTAAAGAGTGCTGCTAAATAGACTTTGCAAAATGTTCGATTTTTAAGATTTTCCGAATCCCCCGTAACCCTTAATCCGTAACCTGTAACCGCTTCAAATGACAGAGCATGAGACTTCCGTCTTCCCGGCGAAGGTGCATTCCGTTGCCTTCGCAGAACGAGAAAGCCTTGCAGTCTTTGCAGGGTTCCGTTTGCCGCATCCAACTGCGGTCACGGTACGGTTTAAATCCGTTTTCCCAAACGGACCAGAAAGAGTCTTTGTAGATATTGCCCTGGTAGTATTTTCCCCGGATGGAGGTGCATGCAGATATCGAACCGTCGATGAGAATAGAGGCAACGGAGATACCGGCTGCGCATTGGTAGAGATGATCCCGTACACGCCCTTCGTAGTCGCCCAAATAGCCTTCGCACGAATAGCTCACATGCCTACCCGCTTCCCGTTCGCTCACGATATAGTCCATTAGCTGTTTGAACTGCGCATCCGTAAGGATCAATTCCGGATTTTCCGCTGCACGACCCATAGGGTCGATACCGAAGACACGCCAGTCACGTACACCGAGATCCCACAGCATCTCCCTTATCGCCGGTAAGTGGTCTATCGTGCGCTGGTTCACGCAGGTGACGACATCCCAGGCCAAAGGACGATTGGACGATTTACGATTTACGATTGATTGGTTATATTCCGCGATCAGTTTGATCGCACGTGTCGCACCTTCGAAAGCAAGCGGGTGTTGTCTGAGCCATACATGGTCCGCTTCCAAACCGTCACACGAGACGGTGATGGAGCGTAAACCGGCATCTAACAGTTCATGAAATTTCTTCTCCGTCAGCGCCAAGCCGTTGGTCACCATTCCCCATGGATAGCCGCGTTGCTTGAGCGCCCTACCCACTTCCGCCAAGTCTTTGCGCATCAGCGGTTCACCGCCGGAGATGACGATCATCACTTCATGCGGATCCACGTGCGGTGTCACTTCCGTGTCGATGACCTTAAGAAAGTCTTCCTCCGGCATGTCCGGCGTCTCGATAGACGCAATGCAGTCGCTGCCGCAATGCAGGCAATGGACATTACATCGTAATGTGGACTCCCAGAACAGCTGGCGTAACGGGTGCAACTCCTTCAAGTTATGCCTCCGCCAACGCTCTAACCACAGCGCTATCTTCAGCCTTAGTCTCATTCGTACAGATTGAACGTAGGCGGAATGCCGTACTTGACGAACACCTCATGATCGGGTTTTACCACCGGCTGCACGTTCGTGGTGTCCGACGGGTTCTCGTCCTTCGGCGTCTGCGGCACAGGCTTCGAAGAATGACAACCTGCTAAGGCCAAACTGGCTGCTCCTAACAGCACATTGATTCGTAATAAGGCTTTCTTTTTCATAAGCGAACTTCAAAATCTGCGGCAAAGGTACAACAAAAAAATGATATATGCAAATTTTTTTTGCAGAATTTGCTTAGAGAGAGGTCAAATCGGGGTTTTCTACGCGGATGACGGCACGGATGAAGTTATCCGGACGGACATAGATGGTGTAGTTTCCGTCTTTGTCACGCGGTGCGATAGGATCGGGTTTCCCTTTGAGTTGGGCGTAGAAACGGGTCATGTAGGAGTCGAGCAGGGCTTGTTTTGCAGGTTCGAGTGGTGTTTTGTTTTTGGCGGCATTGATGAGTTCCTGCGCCAGATGGGAGGCCTTTCCGAATGCGGTCATGTTGGCTTTTTCGCGGAGAAGAGGCGGATTTGTCTTAAAATTACGGGGGTTTGGTTTAAAGACCTCCATACGTCCGACTTTGGTGATTTCACCATCAAAACCACGGAATGTTTTCTTGCGGATAGTCAGTCCGTTTTTGGTGTTCAGCGAACCTGTGATCTCTTCCACGGAAGAGTTGTATTTAAGTTTTGCCATATATGAAAAATAGTTGTTATTTCGAAGTTATAAACCCTAATTATTTCGCACTTATCGCGCACAAATGACGCACTTATCTCGTACTTATCACGCACTAATTTTTGCATGTAATTATATTGGTATTATATACTATGTATATAATACTAGAGAGATGATTGATTTTCGATGCAAAGATAGTAAAAATTTTTGGAATATGCAAGAAAAATGCATATAAATAAGAAAAAAGAAGAAAAAAACGCGCGTGCGCTTGCGTATGTCAAATATTTTTTGTAATTTTGCGCGGAATTTTGTGAGTTATGCAGAAAAGTGAGTTCACAGAGGCTGAAGAGCAAATGATCCAACGCGAGTTTGAGGCGTTGTTGGACGACTATGCGCACACTCCTCATCGACAGAAAGTGGAGATCATCACGCATGCGTTCAATTTTGCTCACAAGGCGCACTATGGGGTGCGTCGTTTGAGTGGTGAGCCGTATATCATGCATCCCCTTGCTGTCGCGCGTATCTGTGTGCGTGAGATCGGTTTGGGTAGCACGAGTATTTGTGCTGCGTTGTTGCATGATGTGGTGGAAGATACCGATTATTCGGTGGAGGACATCGCCGGGCTGTTTGGTGACAAGATCGCCCAGATCGTGAGTGGTTTGACGAAGATCAGCGGCGGTGTGTTCGGAGACCAGGCAAGTGAACAGGCGGAGAACTTCCGTCGTCTGCTGCTCACCATCAACGAGGATATCCGTGTGGTGCTGGTCAAGATTGCCGACCGGTTGCATAACATGCGTACCTTGGGTGCGCAGCCGAAAGAGAAACAGTACAAGATCGCTGGTGAGACACAGTATATCTACGCACCGTTAGCACACCGTCTAGGTCTGTTCCCGATTAAGACGGAGTTGGAGGATCTGAGTTTCAAATACGAACATCCGGAAACCTGGCAGGAGATACACGATAAGTTGGAGGCAGTAAAGGCGTCGCAGTTGGAGAGTTTTGAGCAGTTTGCCAAGCCTATCCGGGAACGCCTCACCTCAATGGGTTACACCTTCTCGATGAAGGCGCGTATCAAAACCGTCTATTCGATCTGGAAGAAGATGATGAGCAAGCAATGTGCTTTTGAGGACGTGTATGACCTGATGGCCGTTCGTATCATCTTCACGCCGCACGAGACGATGAGTGAGAAAGACCAGTGCTGGATGATCTATTCGGCGATCACGGAGTTTTATCGTCCTCACCCGGAACGGATACGCGACTGGATCTCGACGCCGAAGGCGAACGGATACGAGGCCTTGCATGTGACGGTGATGGGAACGCACGGCGAATGGATTGAAGTGCAGATACGCACCGACCGCATGAACGAGATAGCGGAACACGGCTACGCGGCGCATTGGAAATACAAGACCGGGGTGTCAGACGATTCGGAACTGGATAAGTGGTTGCAGGAGATCAAGGATGTCTTAGCGCACCCGGACACCAACGCGATGGATTTCATCGGTAACTTCCGTTTGAACCTTTTTGCGCAAGAAGTGTTTGTCTTCACGCCGACCGGAGAGATCAAGACGATGCCGGCAGGATCCACCGCTTTGGATTTTGCCTTTATGCTGCATTCCGAGATCGGAGAGCATTGTATGGGTGCCAAAGTCAACCACACGCTGGTGCCGCTTTCGTATCAACTGAAGGGCGGAGACCAGGTGGAGATCATGACCTCCAACAGTCAGCATCCACAGAAAGAGTGGTATAACATGGTGACGACGTCCAAGGCGCGTAACGGACTGAATGAGTACTTCCGTAAGGAAGAACGCAAATATATCAAGCACGGAGAGCGCCTGTTCAACGACGCCGTCGCGATGGATAAGGACCTGGCCAAGAACCACGATCAGGCTTTGGCACGGATCTTGTCGTACTACCAAAAGAACAAACCGGATGAGTTATATCTGGAGATAGGCCAAGGTGCGATTCGGCTGGATAACATCCGGGAGATCGTCTATCCGAGACGAAGCCTGCTGTCGTATGTGCCGTTTATCGGCAAGAAAGATAAAGGCGAAAGGATAGAGGCGAAAGGCGAAAGTGCACCGCAGGAGATCGTCAAGCCGCAGAAAGGACGGCACCAGATCATCCTGACGGATGAGAACTTAGGCAAGGAGTATATCCTCAGTCCCTGTTGTCATCCGATACCGGGCGATGAGGTGTTAGGCTATCTGGACGAGAAAGGCACGATGCATATCCATAAGATCGACTGCGACGAGGCGATGGTGCTCAAGAGCAGTTTCGGCAAACGGATCTACGAGGCGACGTGGAACACCCATCGCGTGCAGTCGTTTGTGGAGACGATCGAGCTGAAGGGTATCGATAAGTTCGGTGTCTTCATCCAGGTACTGCAGAAGATCTCGACGGATTTCCACATCAACCTGCGTTCCGTGAACGTGTCGAGTGACGACGGAATCTTCAAAGGCACGATGGAGATCTACGTCTATGACCGAAGCGAGTTGGAACAGTTATTGAAAGCGATCCGTCAGATTGAAGATGTCAAAGAAGTCAAACGAGTAATTAAAGAATAGATATGAAAAAGATTTTTAGCACTTTGTTCATGGCGCTCATAGCAGTAGCCATGATGGGTCAAGAGCCGGTCATCACGTTTGAGAAGACCGAGCATGACTTTGGTAAGATTCACGAAGAAGACGGCCGTGTGTCCGTTGAGTTTTCCTTTAAGAACGAAGGTATGTCTCCGCTGGTACTGAGCAACGTACGTGCCAGCTGCGGTTGCACCACTCCGAAATGGAACAAAGAACCGATTGAGCCGGGTCAGACCGGTAGCATCACCGTGACCTATAACCCTAACGGCCGTCCGGGTCGTTTCCAGAAGACCGTCACCATCACCTCCAATGCCAAAGAGTCCACTACCCGTGTGTATATCAAGGGTGAAGTGATTCCGAAGCAGGCAAAACCGGTGAACAAATACACCGTAGCCGTAGGTGAACTGAACATGAAGGGTACGACACTCGATCTCGGTACCATCAAGAAAGGAGGCGAAGCAGCCAAAGGCGAGTTGGAGTACACCAACCTCACCCAAGCAGATCACCACGTAGAGTTGGCTACCAGCTCGGCAGACAACTTTATGTTCAGCCAAGTGACGCTGGCAGATATCAAACCGAATGAGGTGGGTAAGTTCGTGTTCATGCTGGAGACCCAAGTTACCAAACTCTACGGCCCGATTGAGGTGAATGCATACGTAGTGATCGACGGTAAGAAAGTGCTTGATGACGCTCACAAGTTGACGATCAAGGCGAATATCGTAGAGGACTTCAGCAATATGACCACCGAGCAGAAACAGCAGGCACCGATCATTGAGTTGCAGAACGAGTACAAGTTAGGCACCATCGCAGCCGGTAAGAGCCATAAGTTCTCCTTCCCGATCAAGAACAGCGGTGTGAATCCGCTGGAGATCCGTCGTGTCTACTCGTCCGACGAGACGATGAAGATCAAAGAGCCGAAAGCGATCAAGTCGGGTAAGAAAGGTTCCGTTTCCATCGAGATCAGCACGAAGGGTCTGGAGGCAGGCGAATACATGCGTGATGTGATCATCATCACCAACGACTACCTTCACCCGATTCAGAAAGTAAGAATCAACTTCGCCGTTGAATAATGATTGATCATCCGGAAAATAGTGCCGAATACAAAGGGTTGACAGTGAATGCAGGGGTTGAAAACCTGCCTTCCGTCAACCCGTATGCTACCTTCCGTCGCAAGAAGACGGTACTGACACCCGAGCAGTATTTCGAGGGTATCCGCGGAGGCGACATGACGATACTCAGTCAAGCCGTGACGCTGGTAGAGAGTAACCTGTTAGCCGACCAGACCATTGCGCAGAAAGTGATCGAGCTGTGCCTTCCCTACGCCGGGAATTCGATCCGTGTCGGTATCACCGGTGTACCGGGTGCAGGCAAATCGACGTTCATCGAGGCCTTGGGTAGCGATTTATGCGACAAAGGCAAGAAACTCGCCGTGCTGGCTATTGACCCGTCGTCGGAGCGCAGCAAAGGATCGATCTTGGGTGACAAGACACGCATGAACGAGTTGTCCGTCAAGTCGAATGCCTTTATCCGTCCCAGTCCGAGTGCCGGATCATTAGGCGGTGTGGCACGTAAGACACGGGAGACGATCGTGCTATGTGAAGCAGCCGGGTTCGATACAATCCTATTGGAGACGGTAGGTGTCGGTCAATCGGAGACGGCAGCACACTCGATGGTGGACTATTTTCTGCTGCTGCAAGTGACCGGAACGGGTGACGAACTGCAAGGCATCAAACGCGGCATCATGGAGATGGCGGATGGTATCGCGATCAACAAATGCGACGGTAATAATATTGAACGCGCACGCGCTGCGCGTGTGAGCTTCAAGAACGCGTTGATGCTCTTTCCGCCTTCGGAGTCAGGCTGGAAACCCGAGGCCATCTGCTGTTCGTCCATCGACCATAGCGGTGTGATGGATGTATGGAACAACATCGAAGAGTATATCGCGTTTACCAAAGCGAACGGCTATTTTGACGCCCACCGTACCGAGCAGGCCAAGTACTGGATGTACGAGACGATCAACCAGGCACTCTTGGACGGATTCTACAAGAACGAGCACATGGAGCATCAGATCGAAGTAGCTGAACGCCAGGTGCTGAATAACGAAATAAGCAGTTTTATTGCTGCACATAACCTATTAACTGCATATGGCAGGAACAAGTAAGACAAGCAAACGCGCACCGCAGACCACCATCATCAAGGTGGGTGCCAACGAGGCGGGTAAGTTACCCCCTCAGGCGCAGGAGTTGGAAGACTCCGTCATCGGTGCGTTGATGATAGAGAAAGAAGCCTACGGAACGGTAGCCGATCTGTTACGTCCGGAGGTGTTCTATAAGGATCAGAACCGCATGGTTTTTGAAGCCATCCGTGAGTTGGCGGCCAAAGACCAGCCGATCGACGTGATGACGGTAGGTGAGAAGATGAAGACGCAGGGCACGCTGGAGAAAGCCGGCGGTTTGGTGTACTTAGCCGACCTGAGTAGACGTGTGGCGTCTGCGGCACACCTGCGTTACCATGCGCAGATCATCGCGCAGAAAGCGACAGCGCGTGACCTGATCGCCATGGCTGCACAGATCGAAGAGAAAGCGTACGACGAGACGCAGGATATTGAAGACCTGATGCAGGAAGCGGAAGCCGGTATCTTCGAGATCACACAGAGAAGTCAGAAACGGGATGTGACGCAGATCGACCCCGTTATCGAAGAGGCCTTCAAACGTATGGAGAAAGCGGCACAGAACACGGGTTCGATATCCGGTATTCCGTCCGGTTTCCATGCACTGGATAAGATCACTTCCGGCTGGCAGACACCGGATCTGGTGATCATCGCCGCTCGTCCGGCGATGGGTAAGACGGCGTTTGTGCTGTCCATGGCCAAGCATATGGCGATTGACCGGGAGATACCTACGGCTATCTTCAGTCTGGAGATGAGTAACGTGCAGTTGGTTAACCGTCTGATTATGAACGTGTGCGAGATCGAAGGCGAGAAGATCAAAACGGGTAAGATGAGTAAGGCGGACAGCCAGAAACTGAACACGAAGATCAATATCATGAAGGGTAAACCGCTGTACATGGACGATACACCTTCTCTGTCGATCTTTGAGTTGCGGTCCAAAGCCCGTAAGCTGGTGCATGACCACGGTGTACGAATCATCATCATCGACTATCTGCAGCTGATGAACGCACAGGGTTCGTCTTTCGGCAGCCGTGAGCAGGAAGTAAGTATCATCTCCCGTGGACTGAAAGGTCTGGCGAAGGAGTTGGATATACCGATTATTGCGTTGTCGCAGTTGAACCGTGGCGTGGAAGCGCGTACGGGTATTGAAGGCAAGACACCGCAGTTGAGTGACCTTCGTGAGTCGGGTGCCATCGAGCAAGACGCCGATATGGTATGCTTTATCCATCGTCCGGAGTACTATCATATCTATACCGATGAGAAATCCGCAAAGGACCTGCGTGGTCTGGCACAGATCATTGTGGCGAAGCACCGTAACGGTGCTACGGATAGTATCTGGTTACGGTTCCGAGGCAAGTATGCCAAGTTCCAGAACGAGGATGAGGCCATCGATCCGGATGAGTTGAATACACCGATGATCCCGGATGGCGGAGGCATGTCCATTCAGTCGAGCATGAACAGCGCAATGGGAGCCGTGTCCTTTGGACAGCAGATGAATGCGGACGGCGCAAGTATGAACAGTTTAGGTGAAGATTTAAGTCAATTTCAATTATAATATATGCAAAGAACAGTAATTATCGATGCGTTAAAACGCACGGATTTTGGGTCAGAGATCAACGTGAGAGGATGGGTTCGCAGCCGTCGCGGCAATAAACAAGTGTCGTTTATTGCGCTGAATGACGGTTCGACGATCAAGAACATCCAGATCGTGGTGGACCTGGAGAAATTCGATGAGGAGCGACTCAAACCTGTGACTACCGGTTCGTGTATCTCAGCGACGGGTATCCTGGTAGAGAGTCAGGGAGCAGGTCAGGCGGTTGAGATTCAACTGACGGATTTAGAGGTGTATGGCACCGCTGATCCGGAGAAATACCCGTTACAAAAGAAGGGTCTGAGTATGGAGTTTTTGCGTACTATCGCGCATCTCCGTCCGAGAACGAATACTTTCGGTGCGGTATTCCGTATCCGTCATAACATGGCCATGGCGATTCATACCTATTTCCATGAGCACGGCTATTTCTATTTCCACACGCCGCTCATCACGGCCAGTGACTGCGAAGGTGCCGGTCAGATGTTCCAGGTGACGACCAAGAACCTCTATAACCTCAAGTATGACGAGAACGGTCAGATCGATTATAGCGACGATTTCTTCGGGAAACAGGCAGCGTTGACAGTAAGCGGTCAGTTGGAAGGTGAGTTAGGTGCCATGGCGTTGGGTAAGATTTATACCTTTGGTCCGACGTTCCGTGCAGAGAACAGTAACACACCGCGTCACTTGGCGGAGTTCTGGATGATTGAGCCGGAAGTGGCATTTATCCAGAAGGACGAGTTGATGGATCTGGAGGAAGACTTCATCAAGTACTGCGTACGCTGGGCATTAGAGCATTGTATGGATGACCTGGAGTTCCTCAACCAGTTTGTGGACAAGGGTCTGATCGAGCGTCTGAAATCGGTGGTAGATACCGAGTTTGTTCGCCTACCCTACACCGAGGGTATCAATATCCTGCAAGAGGCTATCAAGAACGGAAAGAAGTTTGAGTTCCCCTGCAACTGGGGCGATGACTTGAGTTCGGAGCATGAGCGTTTCTTAGTGGAAGAACACTTCAAGAAACCCGTCATCATGACCGACTATCCGAAGGATATCAAGGCGTTCTATATGAAGATCAACGAGGATGGAAAGACCGTGCAAGGTACCGACGTGCTGTTCCCGCAGATCGGTGAGATCATCGGCGGTAGTGTACGTGAGGAGAGTCTGGACCTGCTGAACGATGAGATTGAGCGTCGTCATATCCCGATGAAGGATATGTGGTGGTATCTGGATACCCGTCGTTTCGGTAGCGCACCGCACGCAGGTTTCGGTTTAGGCTTCGAGCGTCTGATGTTGTTCGTAACGGGTATGCAGAACATCCGTGACGTCATTCCGTTCCCGAGAACACCGAAAACAGCGGAATTTTAATAATGGCGAAAGGCGAATGGTTAAAGTCGAAAGACAAAAGTCGAAAGTCGAAAGATAAAAGAATATATATCATAAAAACACTAACAAACAATCGTTATGAGACAAAAACTCTTTTCTCTGATGGCGGTGCTGATGCTGAGTGTAGCAGTTATGGCACAGACATCACTCAAGGGCCGCGTTATCGATGACGCCACACAACTGCCGGTTGTGGGTGCCAAGGTAACATTGGCGAATCAGAACATCTCAACCACGACGAATGCAGCGGGTGAGTTCTCGTTGCTGTATCTGGAAGCGATGGATGAGGAGATGCTGATTGAAGCAGACGGTTATGTCGTTGACCTTCAATTGATTAATCTTCTAGAGAACCAAGTGAACGCGATGGATGATATCGTGCTCAAACAAGACATCGTGTCGCAGGCACAGGACGAGATCCTGCTGAACCTGACGGAAGAAGAGATGACGGACGATGAAGGTCGTTCGCAATCCCAGGCTTCGTCATCGTCTGCCTCGACGGACGTGTTCAATTCGAACACCTCTTTCGCTTGGTCCACCGCACGTTACCGTAACCGTGGTTATTCCTCCAACGTAGAGAACTACTACATCGAGGGTCTGAATTTCAGTTCTCAGGAACGCGGTCAGTTCAACTACTCTGCCATGGGAGGTTTGAATGATGCAAGTCGTTACAAAGAGGTGCTGAACCCGATGGAGGCCACGAACTTCACCTTTGGTGGTATCGGTCAGTCGACCAACTACATGATGGGTGCAAGTCGTTATGCGCAAGGATGGAAAGTAGGTGCAGCGGGAACGAACCGTAACTACAAAGCCCGTGTGAACGCTACTTATTCGAGTGGTGTGATGAACAACGGCTGGGCAGTAACGGCACAGTTGGCTTACCGTTTCTCTCCGTACGTGGACAACAAAGGTATCATCGGTGAAGGTATCAAATACTACTCGTTGGGTTACTTCCTGACAGCCGAGAAGATCTGGGATAACGCCCGTTTAAAATTGATCACTTTCGGTGCTCCGACAGAGCGTGGTCAGAATGCTGCGGTAACGCAGGAGGTATATGACCTGACGGGATCGATCAACTACAACCCCTATTGGGGCTATCAGGACGGTAAAGTACGTAACAGCCGTATCGTGAAGTCCTACGACCCGACGGTGATTGCCGCTTATGAGTACAAGATCGATGAGCAGCAGAAGATCAAAGCAGCCGTCGGATACCATTATTCATGGTATTCGAACTCAGCGCTGAACTTCTTCAACGCGCCGGATCCTCGTCCGGATTATTACCGTAACCTGCCTTCGTTCTACTGGGACGGTCAGATTGCGAATCCGAACAACGAGACTTCAGCGGGTCAACTCTTTGACGAGAACGGAAACCACTATCCGTGGGGTCTTTTCATCGGAGAAGATATGAAGGGTGTGAACTTAGGTTCCGGTTTCGTTGGCGATGACGGTAACTTAGTGGGTCCGTCGGTAGATAAAGATATGTATAACAACCTCGTTCATCTTTGGCAGACGCGTGATAACAAGACGACACAGATCGACTGGGAGAATATCTATGCCGCCAACTACGCGAACAATGCCAATGATGCAGCTCGTGACACGATCACTTCGGCACGTTATATCTTAGAGCGTCGTCACAATGACATCCAAGAGGCCAACGCTTCGTTCAACTACGTGAATGAGCAGTTTGACCATTTGCGTATGACCTTAGGTGTAGAAGGTAAGTTCTCCCAAGGTATTCATTATAAGACGATTGATGACTTGTTAGGTGGTAACCAATGGATCGATATTGATGCATTTGCGGACCGTGATATCAAGGAATTGGCATCGAACGGCGGATTCACACAAGCCGATATCATCAATGTTCGTAAGAACGAGGTAGCGGAAGACTATGATCCGATCGTAAAGGCAGACGGTCGTCGTTACGGCTATGACTACCGCATCAACATGGGTAACGCGAAGGTATGGTTTCAGAACGAATGGACGCTGAATGAGGTGGATCTGTACTATGCTTTGCAACTGAACTATAGTATGATGCAACGTAGCACGAACATGCTTAACGGACGTGCATGGTACCAGACGAAGATTGCGAAAGAGAAAGCGTTAGCAGGTGAAGAGATTGATCCGGCTATCTACTACGGTCATAAAGCATATGATCAGATTGAAGCGGCTCAAGCAGCCGGTCAGTTAAAGTCCGGTACGACCTATGTAGGTGACGCTCACCATTTCTTAGACCCTGCGTTTAAGTTAGGAGCCAACTATAAGATCAATGGTCGTAACCACTTGAAGCTGAATGTATTGGCAGAGACACGTGCTCCATTTGCGCGTGATGCCTATATCTCGCAGCGTGTGTATGACCGCGTGTTGGATCAAATCTACGCACACGATAATGCAAAGAGTCTGAAGGACTTCTATGCAGCCAGTGAGAAAGTGGTTTCTGCGGATTTGACGTATGAGTTCAACTACCCGATCGTTCGTGGTCGTGTAACCGGATTCTTCACCCAGAGTTGGGATGGCTCCGAGTTAAACGGATACTATGACGACGAGGCACGTACGTTTGTGAACCAGGCGATGTCGGGTATCGGCAAACGTTATATGGGTATCGAGGCAGCAGCAGCCGTTAAGTTGGGTACGTACTTCACCTTGACCGGAGTGGCTTCGGTTGGTGACTACCGTTATACGACAGACGCTAACTCGATCACTTCTGCAGAAAACGGTATGCCGATGACGCAGGATAAATCCACGAAGGCGTTAGTATTTGAAACCAAAGATAAGGTGCTGTTGAAGGGCTTGAAGTTATCGAACGGACCGCAGGCGAATGCCAGCTTGAAGTTGAGTTTCTTCCACCCGAAGATGTGGTTCGCTGACGTGACGGTTAGTTACCATGACTGGAATTTCCTCAGTGTTGCACCGAGTCGTCGTATGCAAGGTCTGTACACCGGTGTACGTGTGGACGGAACGGATGTGAACGGTTGGTTCGGCGATGAGAACGCGAATGCGATCGAGACTACAGACGGTCAAATGTTACGTGTGACGGTGGATGAAGCAGGTAATGCCATGTATGAGAATGCGGTGCTGGATGCCAACGGTGTTCCGGTACTCAAATATCCGTATAACCTGATGACGATGCAAGAGAGTCTGGCCGCAACGAATCCGTTGAACCGCTTCCTGATCGATGCATCGGTAGGTAAATTGATCTATCTGCCGAACCGTCAGTCGGTATCTATCAACCTGAGTGTAACGAACTTAGGCAACAACACGCATTTCAAGACCGGTGGCTATCAACAAGCCCGTCTGCCGCGTGCCGTTCGTCAGGGAGAGAAAGACTACCAGAACTCGATCATCACCGCCAACGCATGGAAATACCCGTCGAAGTACTACTATGCTTGGGGAGCTAACTTCTTCTTAACCGTAACGTATAAATTCTAAGAACTATGAGAAAGTCTATTTATACATATGCAATGTTGCTGGCAATGCCGGTCATTGCGCTTATGACCTCTTGTGAACCGCGTGAGTTAACGGAGGACGATGTATTCGTTCAGGAGAGTTCGTTAGACCAGATCCTTGAGGAAGAGAACGGCGATCAGGGATATAAGATTTATGATCTGAATGAGTTCCTGGATACGTTCATGACCGAGGAAGGAAGTTTCCATAGCGACACTTGTCCTTACCGCGAACGCTCGTATGATGCTACGCACGGTATCTATTTGTATTCGGTGGATACGCTACCGACCAACGGTGCCGGTATCTATATCCGCGGCCGTATAACGACCGACGACTACGCCGGAAACTTCTACAAAGCGATGGTGATCCAGCAGATCGTGAATGGTGAGCAGCAGAACCTCCGTATTTCGGTGGATCTGGGTTCGAGTGCCGGAATGTACCAGTTAGGTCAGGAAATTATTATCCGTTGTAACGGTTTAGCTGTAGGTCGTTATGCGAACCAGCCGCAGTTATGTATCCCGTCGTACAACAACAATATCTACGCGATGAACGCAAGTCAGAAAGTGGGCTGGTGTCCGGGACGTATTCAGGGTTCGGTATTCCGCAAAGCGACGCGTATGATCGGTACGCCTGACGCGAAGAAGATTCAAGTGGACGAACTGACTTTGGCTGATTTGTACACACAGATTGCATTGAAACCGACGGCAGACGCTGCAGGTATGGATGCTGTTCGTAAGATGGATGGTCGTCTGGTTCGTCTGAAAGACGTACATTTCACAGGTCAATACGATGACAACGGTACGATAAAGAACTGTGACACCACGGATCCGGATTCGGAAGGAGGAGGCGGAGCGAATGTGTTTGCACCTTCGACGCAGAATATCGGATATCCGCAAAGCCGTCTGTTAGGCGACCAGGGTTCGAACAAGTTGATGTGCTCGAGTTCGGAGTACGCTAAGTTTGCTTACTACTACCTGCCGGGGGCAGACAAGAACGGCGTGACGAACTGCAAGAACTACGAAGGCACCGTAACGGGTATCTTAGGCTGGTATCTAGACAAGGCATCGGACTTGGCACAAGGCAAGTTGGACGGCTATGAGTGGTCGGTAACGCCGCGTGGTATCCCCGGTATCGGTGTGATGGATATCGATATGAAAGATACGCACGACGAGCCGTGGGTTCCGAAAGAGTATGATCCTAAAGCTCAACAAGAATAAATGAACTGGTTAGATGTTTTCATCTTATTACCTGTTCTGTATGGCCTGATAAGAGGCTTTATGCGCGGGTTTGTCTCCGAGGTCATCGCCTTTGCGGTGGTGATCTTCGGAGCACTCGGCGCACGACTTATTGCTCCGCCGGTATCAGGGGCTATCCGGTCGGCGTTTAATTGGGATGAAGGGACGTGCGATGTGATTGCCTATGTGGTGGTTTTTATTGTGGTAGCCATCATCCTTTCTCTGCTGGCCAAACAGGTCAACCGCTTTGTGCATGCTATTCATATGGCGTGGCTGAACAGCGTGTTAGGCGGAGTATTCGGTGCATTGAAAGCGTGTCTGCTGGTACTGATCGTGGTGTTTGTTTTTGAACGCACGAATGAGGAGTACCACTATCTGGACAATGCGCCCATTATTCAGAAATCCACTTTGTATCCGAAGGCATCGGAAGCAACACATGTATTATTTTCTTTCTCTCGGGAGCAACTTGGGGAACTGTGAGCAGACGCTGCAGGCAGCACTGCAACGCATTGAACAAGAGGTAGGGCACGTTGATCGCTGCTCTTCTTTTTTCTATTCGGAGCCATGGGGTTTTGAGAGCACACACGGGTTTTGTAACCTCTGCTGCCGCGTAGAGACGGAATTGCTGCCGTTAGAGGTACTGCATAAGACTCAGGCGATAGAACGGGCGTTAGGAAGGACGCATAAGAGCGTGGACGGTCATTATGCAGATCGGACGATCGATATCGACCTGATACGGGTTTTTGATGAGAAAGGGGAGGAGATCCTTATGAGCGAATCTGCGCTTACTCTACCCCACCCGCTTTGGGAGCAGCGGGATTTTGTGAAGCTTCCATTAGCTGAGATATTGTACTGAGACGATAGGAGATCGTGATATGACGGTTTCCTTCGGCATTGATTCGCTTCATCTCGGAGCGGAAGAGTTTGCCGTGTGCCGAGGTGTCGCGGAGTTGGTTGACGGCGATGAAATAATGGATCATCTCATGGAGGATGGTATCTTCGATGAGTTCTTCGGGTAAGTCGAAACGGGTGTTGATGCGGAGGACAAATTTCTCGTTGCGTACAGCGCCGAAGAGCCAGGTACGATGCCGTACAAAAGTCACCTTGCCGAGAAAAGTGCGGGCATGGGAGAGTTTAATGGGGACAGGCGGGAGAGACCCGCCGAAATAGCGGGTGTTGTACTCATCAAACCGGGACTGGATGTAATCAACCGTCGGTTGCATTTAGAATTTAAGATTTATTCTTGATTCTTATTTCAGGGGTTGATTGCAAAACGACAGAGTTGGCAGGGACATCTTGCGTAAGCCAGACGTTACCGCCAATGACGGTGTCATGACCGATGGTAACGCGACCCAAGATAGAAGTATTCGAATAGACGGTGACATGGTCTTCGAGAATCGGGTGACGAGGGATATCCATGGGTTTACCTTCCGCGTCGTATTCGAAATTCTTCGCTCCGAGTGTGACACCCTGGTAGAGGACGACGTGCGACCCGATGATCGCTGTCTCACCGATGACGACACCTGTGCCGTGGTCGATGCAGAAATAGTCACCGATTGTAGCGGCAGGGTGAATGTCAATACCTGTGCGGGCATGTGCCAGTTCGGTAAGCATTCGCGGGATACGCGGTACTCCGAGGTGGTAGAGCACATGTGCAGCGCGGTAGTGGATCATCTCGAAAGTGAGGGGATACGAGAGAATGACTTCTCCCCGATCGGAGACGGCAGGGTCATTATGCAGGACGGCGTCTACGTCGGTGTTGACCAGACGGGCTATAGAGGGTATCTCTGCCCAGAAAGCATCGGGCAAACAGAGATCGGCGGGGGCTTCCACAGAGGGAAAATAGTCCGGGAAGATGACCGATTGCAAATGGGCCACCAGTTGCTTGAGTTTTCCTACTGTAGGTATATTTACCATTTTATCATTTACCATGTACCATTTATATTTAGAGGACAGAAAGGTAGCGTTCACCGGTGTCGGGAAGGAGGACCACGATGGATTTGTCTTTGTATTCGGGTTGTTGTGTCAGTTGAAGAGCAGCAGCGTAGGCAGCACCGGAAGAGATGCCGACAAGCAAGCCATGGTCTTTGGCCAGAGTACGAGCGGCGTTGATCGCCTCGTCGTCGGTAATAGGGATGACGCGATCAATATATGCGGCTTGGTAGGTATCCGGGACGAAGTTCGCTCCGATGCCTTGGATTTTATGTGCGCCTGCACGACCTTCCGTGAGGACAGGCGATGCCGCCGGTTCAACAGCTATGATTTCGATGGTGAAATTGCGCTCTTTGAGGGCACGCCCTACTCCACTGATCGTTCCTCCGGTTCCTACTCCGGCAATGAAGACATCGACTTGTCCGGCGGTATCTTCCCAGATTTCTTGGGCTGTTGTAGCATAATGGACGGCAGGGTTAGCGGGGTTGGTAAACTGGCCTAAGATGACAGCGCCAGGTGTGGCGTCACGCAGTTGTTCGGCTTTGTCAATCGCCCCTTTCATGCCTTCTGCGCCGGGGGTAAGAACGAGTTCAGCGCCATAGGCCGCCAACAAATTGCGGCGCTCGACAGACATCGTTTCCGGCATGGTAAGAACCACTTTATAGCCTTTGAGACGGCCTATCCATGCCAGCCCTACGCCGGTATTTCCAGAGGTAGGCTCGATGATGGTCGCCCCCGGAACGAGGAGTCCACGTTGCTCGGCATCTTCGATCATCGCCAAGGCCGTGCGGTCCTTGACCGAGCCTCCCGGGTTGAAACGCTCGAGTTTAAGAAGCAAGCCCGGTTGGATTTCCAACATAGGGGTATGACCTATTATGTCCAAAAGAGATGTATATATCATAGATTTGTACTATTCGGGGACAAAGGTACAACAAATATTTGGAATATGCAAGAAAAATGTTTCAAAAACGTCATTTTATGCTTTGAGTTCCTGATAGATCATGGCACGGATGAAGTTATCGAAGCGGAAATAGTGCTTCTGCTTGCCGGATTTGTCCGTCGGGGCTTGTGGGTCAGGGGCTCCTTTGAGTTGTGACTCAAAACGACGGCGGTACTCATCGAGAAGGGCGCGTTGCTCATCGGAGGCGGTGTCAGGGAACTTATAGGCATAGATGAGGGCGGTGGTACGCTTTGCCGCTTCACCAAAATGCTGCAGATGGGCCAATTCGTTGCCTTGCGGGGGTGTTTGGTTGTAATCGCGTTTGTGTTTCTGCAGATAGACTTCCGGATCACATTGTTTAGTAATCGCACCTCTCGTGTCATGTAGATGCTTGACGCGCGTAATGAGTTCGTGCCTGGTGTCGAGGGCGCCTGTTGTGAGGTCGATGCCTGCTGAATAAGTAACTTTTGCCATATTGTGTGTATTTTTGAGTTGCTTTTGGGTATTTAGAGGGTACGGACGTTATAGTGCCGTTGTAAGGTGGTCCGTGGATGAAACCGATTATAACCTACTAATTACCTACTAACCACCTACTAATCACCTACTAAATACATACTAATCGCATACTATACTATGCTAAATTGGATGCAAAGGTACAACAATTTTCTTATATATGCAAATTTTCGGTATGAAAAATGGGAGATTTTGTCAAAAAAGATCAAAAATTGGGCTAAAAAGCGCACATGGATGTGCGCGCAGAGACGGTATAGGAAGAAACAGAGAAATCGAGACGTCGAGACCTCGAGATGAGGAGATCGCAAAGGAGAAAATCGTTATGACGAGATGAGGTCATGACGACATGACGAAGAAATCATGGCGGGATAATATCCCGCGGAAACGGACGCTGTAACGCCGGCATAAGATGACGAGATAAGGGACGAACTGGCGACAATGATGTCGCCAAAATGCAAAATGAGAAACTAACGCGCTCATAGAAATCGCGCGCACAGGACACGAGAGCGGGATTAAATCCCGAGGAAAGGAAGGAAGAAAGAAAGAAAAAAAGAAAGGAAGAAAGAAAACGCCCGAGGGGTTGGCTCGGGCGAATGGATGTCATATATTGATTAGTCATTCATTTGGGCACATTGCAATGCTAACGGGTAGTACGGGGTGCCTTCGAATCGCTGAAGCATCAATTCTTTGTGATCAGGTTTCATATGTTCCGGTATTCTATGGGCACTATTTTGCTGGTTGACAGGTTCTTGAGGCCAACTATAGATCACTTCGCCTTGCAGGTTCATGTAATGATACCAGTACGGTTTATTCCAATCAAAAATCAGGCAAAGTCCATTATGATAATAGCCACATACATTGCTTGCCGGCTCTTGCATCGGTTCCAATTCTAAGATCTTTTGTCCTTGCAAATTTATCAACGTACAAACGACTATACTATTTTCATTCCGTGCACGGACCCAAGCATATCCATTACAGAAAGGTTCTGCGTATTCATATTGATAGGGAATCTGTAACGTACCATTTTTATCTATATAGCCATATTTTGCGTTAGCACCCACATTATTTTCTTTAACCGGCATAAGACCTCCGTCACCAAAGAAACTATTATATTCTATTGTTATAAAGGGTTCCGTAATTATATTTCCTTGGGTATCTATTAATCCAGCGTGATAATCTCCATTTTTCAATCGATATAACAATCTGTCATTTCCTGCGGATTGAAGAAATTTGTAAATCGTATCAATTACCACTTCGCCTTTGGTATTTATAGCACAATATCTATCATAAACCAAGGACATATCATTCAAATCCATATAATCTTCAACTACGGCTAATCCATCACAGAAATCATCCCGTTTTTCATAGATATTACCATCCACTCCATTAATATGGCTGGAAATGACCAATTCACCGGCTTTATTGAAATAGCCGAGCACAGATGAGGCCAAGCCGTCTTTGGTCATGACGCCCAATCTAATACCCGAATATTTACCATCAGGAATAATCGGGTTAAAATGCGTATCCATCATGCCAATATTGTCCACGCAACCAAACCTGCAACACCCATAGTAAAAATAATGATCAGTAAAAGCATAATACTGTGGAAGAGAGAAAAGAATTTTTCCATATTTGTCAATAAAAGCTTGCTGATGACCCATTAGGTTCGCTTGATACCCGATGTACGAAGGCATAGGTATGCCATCGTCATCCAATACCACTTTTGCCATGCCTCCCGAGAAACCGTACGTTCTTTCAAACTTGGCAGGGATAACCATTTCACCTTTATCGTTGATGAAACCCCAGAAACCCGTGCTATCACCAGCCGGCCATAACATAGTGGTATCCTCTTCGGGAGTATTGGAGAATGGAGACGGATTCTCACAGCCTACCAGAAAAAACAAGGCGAAGATAATAAAGAGAGAAATGTAACCGTTTTTCATAAAGCTTGCAATTTTGCTTGCAAAATTACAACAAAAAAATGAGATGTGCAAATAAATTTGCAAAAATAGCGGAATTTTTATTAAAAAACGGCCGCCAAGTGGGCATGTCTGGCTAATGAACAAAGGAAGCCGGATGACATCCGGCATAATGGACATAGAAAAGGGGATAACATCCCCTACTAATAGACAAAATAGGAAAAGCACCGCAGGTAGGAGACAGAAAATTATGCGCACATGGATGTGCGCGCAGAGACGCAAAGGAAGAAACAGAGAAATCGAGACGTCGAGACCTCGAGATGAGGAGATCGCAAAGGAGAAAATCGTTATGACGTTATGAGGTCATGACGACATGACGAAGAAATCATGGCGGGATAATATCCCGCGGAAACGGACGCTGTAACGCCGGCATAAGATGACGAGATAAGGGACGAAGGATCGGGATGTCCGAATAGTATTCGGACGTAATGGACGCTGATTATTTTTTGCAGGAACCTTCGCAAGTGAGGCACTTGTAGCAAAGGCCGGCGAGAGCAGCGCCTACAAGCGGAGCTACGATAAAGAGCCAAAGTTGCGGAAGAGCCAATGCGTTCTCGGAGAAGATAGCCTGCGAGATGGAACGTGCAGGGTTCACCGAAGTGTTGGTCAGAGGGATGGAGATGAGGTGGATAAGGGTCAGGGTAAGACCAATTGCCAAGCCACCGAAAGCGCCGTTAGCATGCTTTGAGTCCGTAACACCGAGAATGACCATCAAGAAGACAAAAGTCAGGACAGCTTCGATAGCGAAAGCACCCCATACATTGGTCTGCAGGTAGCCAGCTGCGAGATCAGCCTCTCCGAAGAAGTCGCCGTAACCGTTAGCGGCAAAGGTACCAATCTCCATGCCGGCAGATTTAGCGATACCAAAGAGGATCGCGGCTGCAGCAATTGCACCGAGGATCTGCGCGCACCAGTAGCACAACATCTCTTTGATTGTCATGCGACCGTTCACAAAGACACCAAGGCTGACAGCGGGGTTAAGATGAGCACCGCTGATGTGACCGATACCGTAAGCCGCTGCAACGATGGTCAAACCGAAGGCCAAAGCAACACCCAGAAATCCAACATGTCCAAACAGGGCTGTTCCACAACCGCCCAATACCAATACAGCTGTTCCGAAGAACTCTGCTGCGAATTTGTTACATAATTTCATAATGTATATGTTTAAAAGTTAAACGTTTTGCGAGTGCAAAGTTACTACAAAAAAATGACATGTGCAAGCGCACATGCCACTTTTCTTAAAAAATTGTACTTTTTACTTAACTTCTTCGAAGTCGACGTCTTCGGCGGTGGGGTTGCCGTTGTTGTCACTTTGGCCGTTAGCTGTTGGCTGTTGGCTATTAGCTCCTTGTTGAGCCTGTTGCTGTGCAGCGTACATCTCAGCGGAAGCGGCTTGGAAGGCTGTCATGAGGGCGTTGTTGGCTGCTTCGCAGGCATCGGCGTCACGCTTTGCGTAGGCGTCTTTGAGGTCAGCGAGGGCTTTCTCGATCGGCGCCTTCTTGTCAGCCGGGATCTTATCGCCGAGTTCAGCGAGTTGCTTCTCGGTCTGGAAGATCGTGGCGTCCGCCTTGTTGAGTTTGTCAGCCTGCTCTTTCGCCTTCTTATCGGCTTCGGCGTTGGCTTCGGCTTCCGCTTTCATTCGCTTGATCTCGTCGTCAGACAGACCGGACGATGCTTCGATACGGATCTTCTGTTCCTTGCCGGTAGCTTTATCCTTGGCGGTGACGTTCAAGATACCGTTTGCGTCGATATCGAAGGTCACTTCGATCTGCGGTTCGCCACGACGGGCAGGCATGATACCATCGAGGTGGAAGATACCGATCTGCTTGTTCTGTGCTGCCATCGGACGCTCACCTTGGAGGACTTTGATCTCTACAGAGGGTTGATTATCCACAGCAGTCGTGAAGGTCTCGGTCTTCTTGGTCGGGATGGTAGTGTTGGCCTCGATCATCTTGGTCATGACACCGCCCATGGTCTCGATACCAAGGCTCAGCGGGGTTACATCCAACAGGAGGACGTCTTTTACATCGCCGGTGAGAACACCGCCTTGGATGGCTGCGCCGACTGCGACAACTTCATCCGGGTTAACGCCTTTGGACGGCGCTTTACCGAAGAATTTCTGTACAGCATCCTGGATAGCCGGGATACGCGTCGAACCACCTACGAGGATGATCTCGTCGATATCGGAGGTCGTGAGACCTGCGTTCTGAAGGGCAGTCTTACACGGCGCGATCGTACGTTGGATCAGATCGTCAATGAGTTGCTCGAATTTAGCACGAGTCAGGGTCTTAACCAAGTGTGCAGGAACACCGTTTACCGGCATGATATACGGAAGGTTAATCTCCGTGGTCGTAGCAGACGAAAGCTCGATTTTTGCTTTCTCAGCAGCCTCTTTCAGACGCTGCATAGCCATCGGGTCTTTGCTGAGGTCAGCTCCGCCGTTCTCGTTCTTGAACTCCTGAACGAGCCAGTCGATGATACGATGATCGAAATCGTCACCTCCGAGGTGGGTATCACCGTCGGTTGCTTTTACTTCGAACACACCGTCACCGAGTTCGAGCACGGATACATCGTGGGTACCACCACCACAGTCGAAGACCACAATCTTCATGTCTTTGTTCGACTTGTCGAGGCCGTAAGCCAGGGCAGCAGCGGTCGGCTCGTTGACGATACGACGTACATTAAGACCTGCGATCTCGCCGGCTTCCTTAGTAGCCTGACGTTGGCTGTCGTTGAAGTATGCCGGCACTGTGATGACAGCTTCGGTAACCTCTTGGCCGAGGTAGTCCTCAGCGGTTTTCTTCATCTTCTGAAGGATGATCGCGCTGATCTCCTGCGGAGTATAGAGACGTCCGTCGATGTCCACACGCGGAGTGTTGTTGTCGCCGCGCATTACTTTATACGGTACGCGAGCGATTTCGGATTGCAAGCGATCGTAGGTCTCACCCATGAAACGTTTGATCGAATAGATAGTTTTGGTCGGGTTTGTGATTGCTTGACGTTTAGCAGGGTCGCCTACTTTACGCTCACCGCCATCGATGAATCCGACTACAGAAGGAGTAGTACGTTTACCTTCAGCGTTTGCGATAACGATCGGTTCGTTACCCTCCATTACGGCTACACACGAGTTCGTGGTACCGAGGTCAATTCCAATAATTTTAGACATAGTATATTTCCTTTCTTTTAAATTTTCAAATTTTCGTCATGTCGTCATGTCGTTATTTCGTCATGTCGAAGACGTTCACCCAAGAAATGACAAAAGTTGTGCCAAAGGGTTTTTGGCAGAAAAGGACTGACAAATTGGCAGAAAATGCGGAAATATTTGCATATGTCAAAAAAAAGTTGTACCTTTGCGGTCGCAAAGGTTTAAGACATGAAAAAAAGTATTTTAGTTATTATGGCAGCAATGACTTTGCTGGGAATCAGTTGTTCGAAGGAACAGAAGGAAAATGAAGGTAAGGCACCTATCACGAAACCGCAGATCACGATTGAAGGTGGACGTCTGACGCCGGAGGCGTTATGGGCGATGGGTCGGATCGGTAGTGTGAAGAGTGATATCGAGACGGGTTTGTTGGCGTATACCGTCAGCTATTACAGCGTAGAAGAGAACCGTTCAACGAGTTGGATCCGGATTTGCAATCCTTTCGAGGACATGAAGGTGTGCGACGAATTCGTGGGTAGCGAGCCGGCATGGTTCGGGAATAGCGGTTGTATCGCTTATATGAAAGGCGGACAGTTGTATTTTAGACGGGATGGCGAGGATGTGAAAGTAGAAGGTGCTGAGGATATTGACGGATTTTTGTTGTCACCGATGCGGGATAAGGTGATTTTGATTAAGCAGGTGAAGACCGTTCCCACGACCGCGGACAAGTATCCGGATCTGCCGTTAGCGACCGGACATATGCACGAGGACTTGATGTACAAGCATTGGGATGAGTGGACGGAAACGGCACCGCAGCCTTTTGTGTGCGAACTGGAGATTGAATACTACGGTGAAGGGGAACGAATGAAGAGCGCGAAGGTGAATGAGGGTGTGAATATCTTAGAAGGTACGGCGTTTGAGTGCCCGATGAAACCTTTTGGTGGTGTTGAGCAATTGGCATGGAGTCCGAATAACGAGGAGATTGCTTATACGTGTCGGAAAAAGACAGGTCTGGATTATGCCGTGAGCACGAATAGCGATATATACCTTTATAATATACGCACGCGTGAGGAACGGAATATCACGGAGGATAACAAGGGATATGACACAAATCCGAGTTATTCGCCGGACGGCAAATGGATTGCATGGCAGTCCATGGAACGAGACGGTTACGAGAGTGACCTCAACCGATTGTTTGCAATGCACCTCGAATCCGGAGAAAAACATTGGATCAACGAACACATGGAGGATAATGTGGATGAGTTCGCATGGTACAACAATGACGAAATCTTGTTCACGGCTTGTTGGTCAGGAACCATCAACCTATACCACTTGGATCTAAACAACGGTTTCATTGAGCGCATGACAGAAGGTCAGTACGACCTCGGGTTAGGCGATGTAAGCGACAAGTATGCATTCCTGTTAGGCCACTCGATGCGTCAAGCGAACGAGATATACCGCATGGACGTAGAGGAATGGAAGAACGACCCGAGTCGTGATTTCGGCCCGAGAGGCATCGATTGGGAACAGCCGCACACGGCTTTGGAGGTGGAGATTGAGCAACTGACGCACGAGAACGATAACATCTACAATCAGATCGAGCGCTCGACCGTGGTGCCGAGATGGCAGAAGACGACGGACGGGAAGGGTATGCTGACGTGGATCATCTACCCGCCGCATTTCGATCCGAGCAAAAAATATCCGACTATCCTCTATTGCGAGGGAGGTCCGCAGAGTCCTGTGAGTCAGTTCTGGTCATTTAGATGGAACTTTATGATGATGAGTGCGGGTGATTATATCATCGTGGCGCCGAATAGAAGAGGTCTGCCGGGCTTTGGTAAGGAGTGGAACGAGGAGATCAGCGGAGACTACGGCGGTCAATGTATGAAGGATTACTTCACGGCGATCGACGAGTTCTGCAAGGAGCCGTACGTGGATAAGGAACATTTAGGTTGCGTGGGTGCGTCGTTCGGTGGGTTCAGCGTATATTGGATCGCAGGTCACCATGACGGTAGGTTTAAAGCGTTCATTGCGCATGACGGTATTTTCAACTTGGAGATGCAGTACTTGGAGACCGAGGAGAAATGGTTCGCCAACTGGGATATGGGCGGTGCGTACTGGGAGAAGAACAACAAGATTGCTCAGCGCACGTTTGCCAACAGTCCCCATAAGTTCGTCGATAAGTGGGACACGCCGATCTTGTGTATCCACGGTGAGAAGGACTACCGGATCTTGGCAAACCAGGCCATGGCTGCATTTGATGCGGCAAAGATGCGAGGTGTTCCGGCAGAGCTGTTGATCTTCCCGGATGAGAACCACTGGGTGCTCAAGCCGCAGAACGGAATTCTTTGGCAACGCGAGTTCCGCGCATGGTTAGATGAATGGTTAAAAGCAGAACCGGAAGAAATAATATACAGATGAAATATTCTTACGAATACGAGATTAAGTACCAGGAAGTGGACGGCAAGAAGAGATTGCGTCTGTTTAACCTGGAGAACTACTTGTTAGAGGTTGCAGGAACGGTGGCCGATGCGTTGGGATTCGGTATCGCCAAATTGCATCCGATGGGTTTGACGTGGATCTTGACGCGGATGTCGATTGAGATGAACGAGTTACCGACACATTGTGAGAAAGTGCGTTTTGAGACCTGGATCGAGAGTAATGTGCATATGCTGAGTACCCGTAATTTCAGGATCTACAGCGGTGAACGTCTGATCGGACAAGTAAAGAGTGTGTGGGCAGTGTTAGATCTGGAGAAACGCGAGATCGTGAATGTGTTTAACGATCCTATGTTTGAAGGCTGCGTGGACGGGGAAGTAATCGAGATGGCGAGGGTAAGAATGACGACCATTCCGGAACCGACGGGTGTGGTGCCGCATAAGGTGGTGTACTCGGATATCGATTATAACGGACACTGCAACAGTTGCCGGTATCTGCAGGCGATGACAGACGCGTACCTGCCGGACTATTACGGCAAGAAGGTGCGATTAGATATCAGTTACAGCAAAGAGGCGATGTTAGGCGAGACGCTGCAGACCTGTTATCTGGTGACCGAAGACGGAGTACAATATCAACAAAAGAACGAAGCAGGTGAGACGAGTTGCTCAGCTAAGCTGAGTATTGGAGATTGAAGATTGAAGATTTATGGAAATACAAGAGAACACGACGTTATTAAAACGTCCGACAGAGTTGGAAGCGGATGTGGTTCGTTTTCAAAATCAGAAAGATAAATGGATCGCGTTTGTGGGTCTGAAAGATGGTAGGCCGTACGAGATCTTCACGGGTCTGGCTGACGACGAAATGGGCATTGCGTTACCGAAGAGTGTGGTGAAAGGCAAGATCATCAAGGTGGTTCAAGAAGACGGTAGCAAACGGTACGATTTTCAGTTTATGAACACGCGAGGTTTCAAGACGACGGTAGAGGGATTGAGTTATAAGTTTGACCGGGAGTTTTGGAATTATGCACGTTTGATTTCGGGTGTGTTACGTTACGGTATGCCGATTGATCAGGTGGTTCATATGATCAGTGGTTTACAGATGGATAGCGATTCTATTAACAACTGGACAACGGGTGTAGCACGTGTGCTGAAACGGTATATACCTGGTGCGGAAGTAGAAGAAGAGCAATAAAAAAAGCCGGCGTTTGCCGGCTTTACTTTTTACTTTTCTACCACAAATCGGGTTTCCAACATTCCGAGGGATTGATTTTCCACCACTTTAACGCCGTATTTGCGTTTCCATTGTTTAGCGAGGGAATTGAGCCATCCACGGGTGACGTAAGAATAGACGAAGGGGTGTAGGTGCAGTTTCATACCGCTTCCATGTTCCTCGTATTCTTTTTCGATCTGTTCCACTATTTGGTCCGTAAAGAGGAAAGACGCCTGAATTTTTCCCTTTCCGCCGCAAGTAGGACATACTTCTTCCACTTGCATTTCTACAGCCGGTCGTACGCGTTGCCGCGTGATCTGCATGAGTCCGAACTTACTGAGCGGCAGGACATTATGCTTGGCGCGATCCCGTTCCATGAGTTTACGCACGTAGTCGTAGAGTTGTTGCTGATGCTCTTTGGAGTCCATGTCGATGAAATCGACGATGATGATACCTCCGATATCGCGTAAGCGAAGTTGGTGCACCAACTCATCTGCGGCCAGCATGTTAAACTGGTACGCATTTTCCTCTTGGTCCTCATAGATCTTCTTGCTGCCTGAGTTGACATCAATGGAGAACAGTGCTTCGGTTTTGTCAATGATGAGGTAACCTCCGTGTTTAAAACCGACCGTTCTTCCGAGTCCCGTCTTCATCTGGCGGGTAATGTCAAAATGGTCAAAGATAGGTTGCGTGCCCTGATAGAGTTTTACAATCTTAGCGCTTTCGGGAGCAATGAGTTGGAGATAGCGGCGTACCTCGTCGTAGGTCTCCTTGTCATTGATTTGAATGGACGTAAAGTCGGCGTTCAGCAGATCTCGAATAATACCGAGTGTACGTCCCATTTCAGCGCTTACCAGGTTCACGGGATCGCGTTGTTGGAGTGTTTTCACCGTCTCCTGCCAACGTTCCATGAGCAGTTGTAACTCATTATCCAGTTCCGCGGCACGTTTGTCTTCAGCGACCGTACGAACGATGATTCCGAAACCGGCAGGTTTGATGGAAAGCATCAGTTGTTTAAGACGTTGGCGTTCTGCCTCCCGTTTAATCTTCTGTGAAACCATGACGCCGTCGGCAAAGGGGATGAGGACGATGTTTCGTCCAGCTATCGAGATCTCGGCAGTGAGTCGCGGTCCTTTGGTGTTGATGGGTTCTTTAGAAACCTGCACCAGAATAGGATCCCCCACTTTGAGTACCTCGGCTATTTGTCCTTCTTTGCCTACTTCGGGTTGCCTTGGGGTCTTGGTGACCACCGGAATATGGCGTTTATCCGAAACGGCTTTGGTTACATACGTGTTCAGCGTACGAAACTGAGAACCTAAATCCAAATAGTGTAGAAAAGCTTCCTTCTCATGACCTACGTCGACGAAAACGGCATTGAGGGCGGGCATGACTTTCTTGACGCGTCCGTAGTAGATATTTCCTACGGCGAAGTTATCTTGGTCGCGTTTTTCACGCGCCACTTCTTGCAAGCGGTCATCCTCAGTCAGTGCAATCGAAATCTCTGTCGGCTGTACGTCAACAATCAATTCGCTTTTCATAACTGTGTTGAGTTTTTAAATAAAATAAAAGCCTTGTGGCAAACTTGCCCACACTTGGACAAGCTTAGCGCCACAAAGCTACATGCCGTCATTTACTTATGCTTATGACGATTCTTACGCAGGCGTTTTTTACGCTTGTGCGTGGACATCTTATGTCTCTTATGCTTCTTTCCGTTAGGCATAATAATAAAATGATTAAAATTGTTATACTGATGTTAATTAATTTTCCTTATTAGTGTACATTCTCCACAAACTCCTTAGCGGGTTTGAAGTACGGGATTTTGTGCTCCGGAACGAATACCGAAGTCTGCTTGCTGATGTTACGAGCCACTTTTGCCTTACGGGTTTTGGTCATAAAACCACCGAAACCACGAAGGTAAACATTCTCGCCATTAGCGACATTATTCTTTACATTTTCCATAAAAGCCTCTACGATTACGGATACTGTTTTTTTATCATATCCCGTAGAAACGGCCATTTCATTAATGAGATCAGCTTTTGTCATACTGGTTATTTTTATAGTTATTTTTTCTATTTTAAACGAAAAATCGTGCAAAGTTACTATAAATTATTGAAATACAAAAGTTTTTTGGCAAAAAAATTGCAAAATTGTGATTTTTTTTGTAATTTTGTGCCGTTTTTTGAGTTTTACGTCCCAAAATAGTGCAAAATTGATGTTCAAATCGTTATTCTATAGCAAATTATACGAGTGGTATGAAACGAACCATCGGGTGCTTCCATGGAGAGAGACGGAGGATGCGTATGCTATTTGGTTGAGTGAGATCATTCTGCAGCAGACACGTGTAGCGCAAGGGATGGAATATTACATGCGATTTGTGAGTCGTTGGCCGAAAGTGGAAGACCTGGCTGCAGCAGAGGAGGCGGAAGTGTTACGAGAATGGCAAGGTTTGGGGTATTACTCAAGGGCGAGAAATCTGCATAAGGCGGCACAGATGATTGTGGCTAATGGCGAAAGGCGAAAGGCTAATGGCGAATGTATTTTCCCACAGACCTTTGAAGAAATCCGTGCTTTACCGGGTGTAGGCGAATACACGGCAGGGGCCATTTCGAGTTTTGCGTATAACCTACCCTATCCGGCGGTGGACGGCAATGTCTATCGGGTGATTGCACGTCTGCTGGACATCGATGAAGCGTTTGACACAACGAAGGGTAAAAAACTGTTTCACAGCAAGATAGAGGAGTTTTTGGATCGGGATAATGCACGGCTTTTTAACTCTGCGATCATGGAGTTCGGTGCGTTGCATTGTACTCCGGTGTTGGGTGATCATTGTGAGAGTTGTCCGATCAAGGATTTTTGTGCCGGTTATGCGCATGGCACAGCGGAGTTGTTACCGGTTCGAAAACCGAGGCCGAAAGTTAGGGACAGATGGTTTACGTACCATATTTATACAGACGGTGCGCACACTTTGATTCAACGGCGGGAAGCCAAAGATATCTGGTATCATCTGTATGAATTTCCCTGTACAGAGGAGCAGACGGACGACACTTATCCCTTCACACATGTGTTGTCGCATCAGAAGCTGCACGCGCGCTATATGGTTCATAAGGTACAAAAAATGCCGGAGATACCCGGCACTCTTGTGATTCGTTGGGAAGAACTCAATGATTATGCGCTTTCTCGATTAACGCTGCGAGTGATTGATACACTTCAGCATAAGGTGTAGTTTGCAAGATTTCCAAATGATGATTCATTACCTCATGGTCCCCCCTCTTGGCCGGACCCGTTTGTGCGTCTAAAGGTTTGAGCGTATGCATCTTAGCGGCCGTCTGGTCGATCAGGGGAAGTAAGGCATTGAAGGGTATTTGGGTGTCTTTTAGCACCTCTTCGGCTATGCGGTACATGAGGTTGGTGTAGTTATTGGCAAACACACCGGCAATGTGCAGGCGTTCCCGGTCATGTTGGTTTGCTTCGTATATACGACTCGTCAGGCACTGCGCAAGACTGTAGATGGCCGCGATGTCATCGATGTTATGTCCTTCGATAAAACAGGGGATCCCACTCCAGTCATCGATGAGCGTTTCCCTACTGAAACTCTGGAAGAAATAGAGTATTCCGGAGTGCGGTTTATCATCACCGAACACATCGATAGGCATCGAACCAGAGGTATGCAGGTGGAGTGCCTGCGGTGCATTTACTAACGAAACGACTTCTTTAAGTACATGGTCTGCGACGGTGTAGATGTAGCAATCTGCCTTGGGCAGATCAGCTGTTGGCTGTTGGCTATTAGCTGTTAGCGGGCGGGCATGTACCAACTCGGTACGGATACCTTTTATTTCAAATGCGTGGTACAAGTTTGTACCGACACTTCCTGCACCAATAATCGCTATTCTCATTTCGCGTATGCTTTATAAAATTCCGTAACCGCGATGATACCTTTTTCCCATACTTCAAGGTCCATAGACTCGTTGGGGGAATGGATGGCGTTTTGTTCCAAGCCAAAGCCCATGAGGATCGTTTTGCATCCAAGGATGGATTCAAAGGACGAGATGATTGGAATGGATCCTCCTCGACGGGCTGCCAAAGGACGTTTGCCAAAGGCAACCGTAAATCCATGTTCAGCAGCTTTGTAGGCAGGGATATCAATGGGACATACGTAGCCTTGTCCACCGTGCATCGGAGTGACAGTTAGACGGACTCCGTCCGGTTTGATAGTTTGAAGGTAGTTTATAAATGTTTGGGAGATTTTGGCATGGTCTTGGTTCGGCACCAGACGACAGGAAACCTTTGCAAATGCTTTGGACGGAAGGACGGTTTTGGAGCCTTCTCCGGTGTACCCTCCCCATATACCGCAGACGTCGAAAGACGGACGGCAGGAATTGCGTTCCAAGGTCGAGTAACCCACCTCTCCAAACACATCATCCACGTCAATAGACATGTTGTATTTTTCCTGCGAGAAAGGTATCTGTGCAATCATCGCACGCTCGGCATCCGGAATGGGCAGAACATCGTCATAAAATCCTGGTATTGTGATCCTTCCTTTTTTATCAACGATCTGCGAAAGCATTTCACAAAGGGCGTTGATGGGATTCTTAACCGCACCTCCAAAATGTCCTGAATGGAGATCCCGATTCGGGCCGTCCACTTCGATTTGCCAATAGGCTAAACCGCGAAGTCCGGTGGTGATCGACGGTGTCTCTTTGCCGATCATGGATGTGTCGGAAACGAGAATGATATCGGCCTTAAGAAGGTCTTTATGATCCTCCAAAAACGCCTCCAAAGAGGGCGAACCAATTTCTTCTTCCCCTTCAAAGATAAACTTGACGTTACAAGCCATCAGGCCTTCATGTACCAGATACTCAAACGCCTTCGCTTGGATCATCGCCTGTCCCTTATCATCGTCGGCACCACGTGCGTAGAGTCGTCCGTCCCGGATGTCCGGCTCCCATGGATTCGAATGCCATAAGTCCAAGGGTTCTACAGGCATGACGTCATAATGCGCATAAACCAAAACGGTTACGGGTGATAGGTTACCGGTTACGGGACATTTATACTCCGCATAGACGAAAGGATTTCCGGCAGAGGGAAGGATTTCTGCGCGTTGGCAGCCGGCTTCGAGCAATAACTCTTTCCACCGTTCGGCACAACGGATCATGTCCGATTTATGTTCCGTTTGACAGCTGACGCTGGGGATGCGGATAAGACTTGCCCACTCTTCCAAGAACCGTTCTCTATGGGCAGCGATATACGTTTGAATATCCATTATAAAAAACGTTATTTTGCCAGCTCGTCACTGGTTATTTTCACCTGCATGGTTTGTTTGGATTTTGTGCCGGAATAGCGCATAACCAAGTTATATTGTCCTTCTTTCAAGGCTTCAATCTGTCGATCGGTTTCGGCCGAGCGGTTACTAGTAAGGAAGGACTCCGTCAACTCATCGTGAAGCGATTTTTCCGTGATTCCGTATGCCGCAAAATCCTTGATGAAGTTATCCATTCCGAGTGCCTCTTCATCCACCGCCAGATGGAAGACGATATCATGTCCTTCCATTTCCGTTCCGGTGTGCGTGATACCTACGCTGATCATCGAGAAAACGGATTCAAAAGCACCGATCACCTCAATCACATCTTCAGGAACTCCTTCATATTTGGCATACAGTGCCTCTACGTCTTCCCAACTTACTTCCGGAAGGTCTTCGTAAGACAACACAGCCTCCATCACATCCCCGGAGATACTGCCTTCGAAGCGGAAAATCATGTCGCATTCATATTCCCGCATGGTTGTGATACGATAGTACATCTTCTTGGAAACCACATGCATGTTGAAATATATTTCACGCAAGTATTCCGCCAAGTCATCGGCGTCTACTCCCGACATCTCAAAACCTTGTTTAAAGCTCATACCACCGAACTCACTCTCGTCAAAAATCATGTCGATGACGATATCTTTTCCGTCGGCCTCAAGACTCTGAACAGAGACAGCGCCGGTGTTAATACCATCTACATCGGCTTGCATCTCAGCGACCAGCGCTTGAACAGGTTCGGGAGTGGATTTTTTACCGCATGCGGTAAACAGCATTGCAGCGACTACGACTGCTACAAAAAGAATTTTTTTCATACTATAATCGATTTAAAAAAGTTTTTCGCATTTCGGGTGCAAAGTTACAATTTTTTTTTGAACTATGCAAGAAATTCGCACAATAAATGACTTTTTTTTCAAAAAACGCGCGCACGCTTGCATATATGAAAAAATTTTTGTAATTTTGCAGCCGAAAATGAGTTTGTCTCAATTAAAACCATTAAAAGTATGAAAAAATTATTGTATTTGGCAGCATTTGTCGCTGCAGTGACATTCACCGCCTGCAACAAGGGCATCGGTAGTCTTCCGACAGAACTTCGTCAAGAAGTAGAACAAGCAGATCAGGAGATCAAAACGGCTCTCGAATTTGCCAAACATTCCGGCGAGATGCGGGAGATGCAACAGTACGGTGTTGAGTTTGATTATGAAGGCGTAGCATTGGAAGGTCGTTCCATTATCTTCCAGTTCAAATTAGGCGGCGATATGATGAATATAATCTCTTTCAGCGCTTTAGCAGAGAATCTGGGTTTCTCTCAGAGTGATTTTGAGCAAGCTGTTCGTCGCGGTGAGATCTTCCAAGGCATGGAAACAGATGATGTAGAGATGATGCGTATGATGCGTGAGTACAAGTACAACATCGGTATCCGTATCCGTGGTAACATGAAGGATGACGTGATCACGTATGTCGTTGATCACGAGAACCTGCCGGAGAATGTGGACTACAACTACCTGGACGGAGAGGAGAGCGATTTGGACGCATATGAAGATTATGAACTGGACGAGTTGTTGCAGTTGTTAGACTACGATGACTTGGATGAGATCGCTTACTAATTCCTACGTATGGTATGAAAAAGATTTTTTTACCGGCGGTGATCATCGCCGCTTTGTTCTTTGCGGCTTGTGCCAATTTAACCGGAAAAGGTGAAGGCCAGCAGGAAGAGCCGAAGATAAGCGAAAAGGAGCAAGCATTTGTCAGGGATGTCTTGGCCGGTTTTAACGAAGACATGCCGGAGATGAACGGAGACGGTTTGACTTTCCGGGAAGCGAGCGTAGAGGGACATAATTTCATCTGCGCTTTCACCGTTGATGAGGCTCTCTTTGGCGGTACGCCTATGAAAAAGGCGTTTGCAGAAGCCGGTATGGACGAAGCTTCGTTTGCTTCCTCGATGAAACAATTGATGTTTGCCGACATGACCCAGGAAGACAAAATTATTTTTTCCAATTTGAAGGTGTATAAGTACAACCTCGTTTATCGTCTAATCGGTAATTTATCCGGAGATCAGATGGATTGCATGATCCGTTACCAGGAGTTTCCTAAATAAAGATTTTGCCCATTCGTTTTCGGACACATATTACGCTAATCGTGTGCCTGCTTTGCTCTATAGCAATGCAGGCCGCTGATGATTTGAAGGGTCCGGTTCATTACCACTCCAACGACTCCATGATCATGCTCAAGAACGGAAATGCTTTTCTGCATGGTAAAGGAGAGATGAAATACGAGTCGATGACGTTAACCTCGGAGTTTATCAAAATGAACATGGACAGCAGTCTCATCTATGCCCATGGTGTGTATGACAGTTTGAATTATGAATGGATCGGCAAACCGGTTTTCAAAGACGGAAAGGACGAGTACGAGACGAATGAGATTACGTACAACATCAAGACGCAAAAGGGATATATCCGGCACGTAGTAACCGAGAACGGTGAAGGCTATATCATTGCGGATAAGACCAAGAAACTGCCAGACAACGAGATGCTGATGGCCGGCGGTCAATATACGACGTGCGACAACCATGATCATCCGCATTTCTATCTGAAGATGACCAAAGCCAAAGTAAAACCGGGTGATTACATCGCTGCCGGGCCATCCTATATGGTGGTAGGCGATGTGCCGTTACCGATTGCGTTACCTTTCGGTTTCTTCCCCTTCACAAACAAGTATTCGAGTGGTCTGATTATGCCGCAGTTCGGCGATGACTACACACGTGGTATGTACTTGAGCGGTTTAGGCTATTACTTTGCGTTAAGCGATTATGTCGATTTGGAATTGACGGGAGATATTTACACGCGTGGAACGTGGGCGATACGTGCCAAATCAAGGTACGTATGGCGGTATCGGTTCTCGGGAAACCTGAGTATCAACTACCGTAACGATGTGACGAGCGAACGAGGTATGCCGGACTATTCAGCCAAGAAGAACTTCAGCATTGCATGGACCCATACGCAGGATGCCAAGTTCAACCCTTACTGCACTTTCTCCGCTTCGGTGAACTTCGCTACCAGCGGTTACAACCGCAGTAACATCAACAGTTATTACAACTCCAATTTATATTCCGAGAACACCAAGAGCAGTCAGATCAACTACACGCAGCGTTTTCCGGATGCACCATGGACGATCAGTCTGTCAGCTAACTTAACACAACGAACGAGTGACTCCACGATCTCGATGACCGCACCGCAGTTGACGGTGAACATGAGCAGTCAGTACCCGTTTAAGTTATGGCGGCAGGCGACGCTTAAACGCAAAGGCAAAGTAGCCGGAAAAGAGAAATGGTACGAGAAGATCAAGATGAGTTACTCGTTGAACGGTAAGATCGCCATCAACAGTGTCAAAGAGAAGGACTTCCTCAAGACCAATTTCTTACGGGATTGGACAACAGGTCTGAGTCACTCCTTGCCGATTAATGCCAGTTTCACGGTATTCAAGTACCTGAATATCACTCCGTCTATTAACATACGCGACCGCATGTATTTCAGTCGCGTGGACCGGCATTGGAATGATGAGACCAATGCCTTGGAGATGGATACAACCACCGGATTCTATAACGTGTTTGACTTCGATTTGGGCGTGAGTATGAGCACGAAGTTATACGGATTTTACACACCGCTCAAGAAGTTATTTCCTCATAGCAAAGTGGAGAAATTCCGCCATGTGTTCACCCCGACGATCAGTTTCAGTTACCACCCGAATTTTGAAAACGATTTCTGGGGATACTACGGTAAGTACGACCAACCGGTAGTAAAAGACGGGGATACGACCTATATCCATCAGGTTTATTCCCGTTATGCGAACAGTCCCTACGGTAATGCACCGCGAGGCATGGCCGCCGCGTTGAACTTCGGTGTGGACAATAACCTGGAAGTGAAAGTGGTGAATAAAAACGACACCACCGGTAAGAATCCTTACCGCGTCATCAGTCTGATCGATAAATTCTCCGTGACGGGCGGATATAACTTCGCCGTGGATAGTATGAACTGGAGTCTGTTCCAGGTTAACCTGCGTTTGAAATTCCCGAAGTTGAACAACTACACGCTGAATCTCAACACGGCATTGGATCCGTATATGTACCAGCTGAACGAAGCCGGAAAACCGGTTCGTACCAACAAACAGTACTGGCATAACGGCCGTTTTCCTCATTGGTCAGGTCTAAGGTGGAATTTCAGTTACACTTTCAACAACCAGACCCTTAAGAAATGGAAGGAGAAGATCAACGGAAAAAGGGAAAAATCAGAGAATAAAGACGATCCGCCGGAAGAAGGTATCACCGCTGTCGAAAGTGACGGGGAGGGAATGGTGAAGAATGCCAAATCGGAAAAGAAGAAAGAGGAAGAGGTGGATGACGGATACGTGAAGACTGAGTTTCCATGGAGTTTAAGTCTCAGTTACTCCTTGGCCTACACTTCCGGTAATGAGTTCGACTACGAGAAGATGTATTATAAGATGAAATTCACGCAGTCGTTAAGTCTGAGCGGAAGCCTTGGTTTAGGCAAAGGATGGAAAGTGAGTGCAAACATGACGTACAACTTCGATTACAAGAAAGTGACGGCTTGTACGATCAACATCAGTCGGGATCTGCACTGTTGGAACATGACCGCCAGCATCAACCCCATCGGACCGTTTAAGAGTTATACGTTCCACATTGGTGTAAATGCATCGATATTGAGCGACCTCAAATATGATAAAAACAGTAATTCATCAACCAATAGTAGTGTAACATGGTGGTAGAAAATCAAAAAGTAGTTACTGCGACATACGAGTTGTACATCGCAGGAGAAAACGGACAAGAAGAGTTAATGGAAAAGGCGACGGAGGAAGCTCCGTTGGTATGGTGTCAAGGTGAAGGAATGATGCTCCCTGCTTTTGAGGCACAGATGGCCGGCAAGGAAGTGGGCAACACCTTCGATTTCGTGCTCAAAGCCGCAGACGCCTACGGCGAATACATCCAGGAAGGTCTGATGGATCTGCCGAAGAAGATGTTCTTCAACGGCGACGGTGAGTTTGACGACGAACGCGTCTATGTAGGTGCAGTCGTACCGATGAACACCGTGGACGGTCAGATCGTGAAGGCGCAGGTTTGCGAGATCACGGATGATCAGGTCACCATCGACCTCAACCACCCGTTTGCAGGGGAAGACTTGCATTTTAAAGGTAAGATCTTAGCTATCCGGGATGTGACAGAAGGAGAGTTAAAAGCAATCAGAAACCCGCATCACTGCGGCAAATGTCATGGCAAATGCGATGACTGTGATAGCGGATGCGGAAGCTGTAAATAAAGTTTAAAGTTTAACGTTTAAAGAATTATTCTATGGCGAATATTGTGGCTATAGTGGGTCGTCCCAATGTCGGGAAATCGACCCTGTTTAACCGCTTGACGGGAACCCGTCGGGCGATCGTAATGAACACAGCCGGCACGACACGTGACCGGCAGTACGGTAAAGCTGAATGGTGCGGCAGAGAGTTCTCCGTCATCGACACCGGTGGATGGGTAGTGAACTCCGATGACACGTTTGAGAGCGAGATCAACCGGCAAGTAGATCTGGCCATCCGGGAAGCGGATGTAGTGATGCTGGTGGTGGATGTGAACGAAGGTGTCACGCAGTTCGACATGGAGGTGGCTCACCTGTTACGGCAGGCGAAGAAACCCACTATCCTCTGCGTCAACAAGGTGGATACCTTTGAGAATCAGTACGGAGCCGCCGAGTTTTATAAACTCGGTTTAGGAGAACCGTTTATCCTGTCGGCAGAGAACGGTTTGGGTACCGGTGACCTACTGGATGAGGTGGTAAGCCGTTTCCGTAAGGAAGATAACAGCGATGAAGAGATCGAAGAGTTACCGCGATTTGCGATCGTCGGTCGTCCGAATGCCGGTAAGTCGAGTATCCTGAACGCGTTTATCGGTGAGGAACGCACCATCGTGACCGATATCCCGGGTACGACACGCGACTCGATTTATACCCGGTATAATAAGTTCGGTAAGGATTTTTACTTAGTGGACACCGCCGGTATCCGCAAGAAAGCGAAAGTGACCGAAGACCAGGAGTACTACTCGGTCGTTCGTTCGATCCGTGCCATCGAGAACAGCGATGTATGTATTTTGATGATCGATGCGACGCGTGGTATCGAAGCGCAGGATCTGAATATCTACTCGCTGATCCAGAAGAACAAGAAGGGTTTGGTGGTTTGTATCAACAAGTGGGATCTGGTAGAAAGCAAGACGAATCAGGACATCAAGGCGTACGAAGCGGCCATTCGTGAACGAATCGCTCCGTTTACCGATTTCCCGATCATCTTCACGAGTGCGCTGACCAAACAGCGTATCTTCAAGGTAGTAGAGACGGCGATTCATGTGTATGAAAACAAAAACAAGAAAATCCCTACCGCCCAACTGAACGAGAAGTTCCTGCCGTTGATTGAGAACTATCCCCCACCCGCTTGGAAAGGTAAGTATATCAAGATCAAATACTGCACGCAGTTACCGAACACCCAGATACCGACTTTCGTGTTCTTTGCCAACTTACCGCAGTACGTCAAAGAACCGTACCGCCGGTTCTTGGAAAACAAGCTTCGGGAATGGTGGGACTTCAACGGTACACCGGTACAACTGTTTATACGCGCCAAGTAACGAATTTTAAGAAAAAGTTTCACTTTTTGCTTAAATACTTGCGTATGTCAGAAAAAAGTTGTACCTTTGTGCGCTTTTTGTGGTGTTATGAAAATAATAGGTTTTATATATAGTAATGGCGGAGGGCGAAAGGCGAAGGGCGAATGGGAGATGGTGCTCAAAGGCGACAGTTGTCTGCTCAACGGTAGAAAACCTTTCTTCATGCCCGACTGGAGTCAAGAGATCGGTGTCACGCCTTGTATGATCTTGCGTGTGAGCCGTTTGGGAAAAGAGATAGCACCCAAGTTCGCAGAACGGTACTACGATGCGACTGCACCAGGAGAGGATTTTATCGCACTCGACAAGGCACGGGAAGCTCAAGCTGCAGGACGGCCTTGGACAGAAGCTTTGGCATTCGATTATTCCTTAGCGATAGGCGAATGGATGGATAAAGGCGAAGGGCGAATGGCGAAGGGCGATTGGTTAATGCGTCCGGAAGAAGCAATATCCGAAGCCAGTAAGGTAATGACGATCCGGCAAGGAGACTTGATTTATATTCAGGCCAAACAAGCACCGCAGCCGGTACATAAAGAAGATGTCCTTCGCATAGAAGTGGAGGGTGAAGAAAAATTATACTGTAAGATAAAATGAGAAAACTCATTCTATTCATATCTTTTCTGTTGAGCCTGCCGATGATGGCGGGTGCCCACTCGTATGTCAACACATCGGTGCTGTCGGACGGTCACTGGGTGAAGATTCGTGTCAGCGAATCCGGTATCTGCCGTATGGGGTTTGATGAACTGCGTAAAGCAGGTATCGATCCGGCGAACGTACAGGTGTTCGGTTACGGAGGTGCACAGAAAGAACAGGATTTCTCCAAGACCAATATCGACGATCTGCCGCACGTACCGATTTACAAGGGAGAGGATTATATCCTGTTCTACGTGCAGGGACCGATCAGTTGGAGTTACAACACGTCATACAGCCGCTTCACCCATACGCGTAATACCTATTCGGATTACGGGTATTACTTCCTGACAGACGATGCGGATGGGACAGAAGAATTACAACCGAAAACTGTTCCTTCCGGTACGCCTTCGGAGATCACTACCTACCCCTTCTATCAAGTGCTGGATAAAGACTCCGTCAACCTCATTGACCGAACCGGCGTGTCCGGTGGAGGTCGCACGTTCTACGGAGAACAGTTTTCAGCAAATCAGACACGTACATTTACGTTTAATACTCCCTATGCTGCGATAGGTCAGAACAGCACGGTGTTCATCGATATAGCGGCCAACGCGTCTGTCAGCTCCAAAGTGACAGCTACCTTGAACGGCACAGCCTCCAAAGATGTCTCGATTGCGGATATTCCCGATCATTACACCTTTGGTGTGGCCAGTACCATCAGTTTCAACGGCAGTAGTCAGACAGATAGACAAACGGTACAAATACAGTTTAAGAACAGTTCTTCCAGTGCCTTGGCATGGTTGAATTATATCGAGATCACCACACCGAGTGCATTAACCATGACCGGCGACTACATGCCTATCCGCACCATGGAGAACCGCAATAGTTCCAAACCTGTTCGGTTCCATCTCAACGGTGCTGCTACGACCACGATGGTGTGGGATATCACCCGGTTAGACAGCATCCGGCCGGTAACTACTGCATGGACCGAAGGCGAGTTGACCTGGACCGCTTCGCAGGCAGATGGTATTCATGAATATATTGCTTTCAACACCAACGGTGCCGACTTCCTCACCGCACAGGTGATCGGAGAGGTAGATCACCAGAACCTCCATGCGCTGAACAATATCGACTACGTCATCATCTGTCCGAAGGAATACGAAGAACAAGCTATCCGTCTGGCTCAGGCACATCAGGACAAACAGGCGATCACGTGGGCCGTTGTCACCGATCAACAGGTGTATAATGAGTTCTCTTCCGGTACTCCGGATGCAACCGCTTACCGATGGTTGATGAAGATGCTGTACGACCGTGCGAACAGCGGCATCGGACAAGCTCCCCGTTGGTTATTACTCATGGGTCACGGTTCGTTTGATAACCGCAAGTTACTCGTTAACTCAGGATCTAACCTGCTGCTGACCTATCAGTCCAAGAACTCTTTAAACGAGGTGCAGGCTTATGCGACAGATGACTATTTCGGCTGGCTCGATGATAACGAAGGCAATAATGACCGAACCGCCAAGATGGATATCGGTGTCGGTCGTCTGCCTGTGGAGAGTGTAGAAGAAGCACGTACCACGGTGGACAAACTGATTCGGTACCTGAACAACGAGCAGACGGGTAAATGGAAGAACCAACTGGTCTATCTGGCCGATGACGGGGAGAATGGTATGCACACCGAGACGGCAGAGAAAAGTGCCGAACTCGTTCGTATCAAGAACCCCGACTTCGTGGTGCATAAGATCTTCCTTGACGCTTATCCGCAGGAAGTAAACGCCAGCGGAGAGAGTTATCCTTTGGCCAAAAACCGGGTACAGAACCTGCTCAAGAGCGGTGCTCTCTTCTTTGACTATTCCGGTCACGGAGGTTACAACGCCATCACCAGTGAGTCGATCCTTAACCAGAAAGATATCGAGAACATGACCAATGACAACTTGGCTTTCTGGCTTTTTGCAACCTGTAACTTTGCGCAATGCGATGCCGGGAAACGCAGTGCCGCCGAATCGGCGCTACTCAATCCCAACGGAGGAGCGGTCGGTATCTTAGCTGCTACTCGCACCGTCTATGCATCGCAGAACACCGACCTCAACCGTGCCGTGTGCGATACGCTCTTCGGTCACAGCGATGTCTTCCATTACGATATCACGTTGGGTGAAGCGATATACAGGGGAAAGAATACGCTTGCCGATGCCAACAAACTGGCATACGTGCTCTTAGGCGACCCTGCTATGCGGCTCAACTACCCGACGGACTATCAGGTACAGACATTGACGGCCATCGACACACTGAACGCTTTGTCCGTTCAACACGTAGAAGGACGAATCATCGATGAGGACAGCCTGCTCGTCAGTGACTTCAACGGAAAAGTGGACATCACCATCTACGATAAGATGCAATCTATCCCGACGCGTGATAACGACAACGTAGGCGGAGATCCCAAGGTGGTGGAATACAACGACTACCCCAGCACGATCTTCTCCGGCGCGACGGATGTAAAGAACGGCCTGTTCGATTATACCTTCATGGTGCCCAAAGATATCCGGTATAACTTCGGTAACGGCCGGATCGTCTATTATGCGGTCAGCACCGATTCGCTGGAAGTAACAGAAGCGGTGGGTCACTGTCATGACCTGGTCATCGGCGGTACCGGATCCATCGTCACGGCGGATACCGTAGGACCGGAGATGACGATCTATCTCAACACACCCGCTTTCCCCGACGGAGGAAAGACGTACGCCACACCGCGGTTCTTTGCCGAACTGGAAGATGAGCACGGTATCAACACCGCAGGCGCCGGTATCGGGCATGACCTGATGCTGGTGGTAGATGACGATCCCAAGCAGATCTATGTACTCAACGAGTACTTCACGGCAGCTAACAGCAGTTACCAATCCGGACGCGTCAGTTACCTTATGGAAGCGCTGCCAGATGGGCCGCACAGCCTTACTTTCCGTGCTTGGGACTTGTTGAATAACAGTACTACCAAGAGTCTGAATTTCATCGTAGAAGCCGGTCTGGATCCCTCTATCTATTCCGTGACGACCTATCCTAATCCGGTAGAGACACAAGGTGTTGTCACCATCGTCGTCAACTACGACCAACCCGACGAACTGCTGCGCACCGAACTGGATCTGTTTAACATCAACGGACAACTCGTTTATACTCATACGCAGAAGAACCCCGATGCCGTATCGATCAACTTGGCAAGTCTGTCACTCCGTGCAGGAGTATATGTATATTCTATTCGTATCAAAACCGCAGACGGCAAATACAGCCGGACGTCGGGCAAAATAATTGTCACTAAATAGCCTATGAAACATATCGCTGATTAAAGTTTAAAGTTTAAAGTTTAGAGATTAACAAAAAAAACAACAATAACAAAAAATGAAAAAATTCTTAATTTCTTTAGCAGCCTTGTGCTGCGCTGCAACGATGAGTGCACAAGGTACCGTTGCAGATGAGATGAACCCGCTGATCACTTCGATGCCGTCGCTGTCTATTGCGCCTGATGCGCGTGCGGCTGGTATGGGTGACATCGGTGTGGCAACTGAAGCGGATTTTAACTCCCAGTACTGGAACCCGGCCAAGTACGCTTATATGTACTCCAAGGGTGGTATCACGGCGAACTATACCCCGTGGTTGCGTAAGTTGGTCAGCGACATCGACCTCGCTTACCTTGCCGGATTCTATAACTTCGGTGACCTCGGTGGTGGTATCGGTGCCAGCTTCACTTATTTCTCGATGGGTGATGTAGCGCTTACCGACGGAAGTGGAAACACGATCCAGAATGTACGTCCGAACGAGTGGGCGTTGGACCTGAGTTACTTCCGTAAACTGCATGAGTACGTCTCGATGAGTGTGGCAGTTCGTTTCCTCTATTCGGACTTAAACAACGGTTATAACGCCAGCACCAGCGGTGGTACAGAGATGCACCCGGCATGGACCATGGCCGCTGACATTGCGCTCTACTATCGTCAGCCGATAGAGATTCCTACCGGTGAGAGCCATTTCACTCTCGGTTTCAGTCTCAAGAACCTCGGTGGTAAGATGACGTATGACAGCATCACCTCCAACTTCATCCCTGCTTCCATGAACATCGGTGCCGGATACGAGATTCCGTTGAATAAGTACAACTTCCTGACCCTCAACCTGGAGGCAAACAAGCTGCTGGTACCGAGTCGTATCTCCAAGTACGCAGATCAACCGGATGGCAAATATAGCCAAGAGGAATATTCGAACTTGACTTCCGCTAAGGGTTGGTTCCAGTCGTTTGCAGACGCACCGGGTGGCTCCAAAGAGGAGTTCAACGAGGTACGCTGGGGTGCAGGTATCGAGTATTCGTATGACAAGAAGTTCTTCGCACGTGCCGGTTACAGTTACGAGAACTACTATAAGGGTAACCGTAACTATGTCACCTTCGGTGCCGGATTCCACTTGTCTATTGTCAGCCTCGATGTATCCTACTGCGTCGGTTTGGCTGCATCCAACCCCTTGGATCAGACCATGCGTTTCACGCTCGGCTTTGACTTAGCAGGCATCAAGGATCTGGTTAACAACAAGAAATAATGTTCCGTATTGGTTTTGGATATGATGTACATCAATTCTCCCCTGACCGCAAGTTGTGGTTAGGGGGGATTGAGGTGCCGTATGAGAAAGGTCTGCTCGGTCATTCCGACGCTGACGTCGTTATCCATGCGCTCTGCGACGCTCTCCTGGGAGCCGCAGCTATGCGCGATATCGGCTATCATTTTCCGGACACCAAAGGGAACGAGTATGAAGGGATTGATTCGAAGATCTTGCTGCGCCGGGTGATGGAGATGATTCGGAAGGCCGGATACGAACTCGGTAACTGCGACATCACCATCTGCGCACAGCAACCCAAACTCAATCCCCACATCGACGCCATGCAAGCCTGTTTGGCGCAGGTCATGGGCGTACAAAACAGTCAAGTAAGTATCAAAGCGACCACAACCGAACATCTCGGATTTGTCGGTCGTGAAGAAGGTATCGCCGCCTATGCGGTAGTATTGATTCAATGAAATTCATCCTCTCTTTCATAACCATCGTAGCCGGACTGCTTAAGTTAGGCGGAAATCCGGAAGTGGTGATCAACGAAGGGCCATACTCCCGTGTGGCATTGACGGACAGCACGACGCTGGAGTTATACGAATACGAGGCGGACTCCGCCTTGGTGGTACTCACCGTCTGCGCACCCGAGTGTTCTTCGTGCGCGCGTATATATAATAAGGAAGGAGAAGTCATTCGAACGATCACTCCTCCTTTCACTTCAATCTTTCCGTTAGCGACCATAGAAAACGGTCAACTCGTTTGGAAAGATAACGATAGTTGGGAATACTAAATCCATTTACCATTTAGTCATTTACCATTTGGTCATATAGGACTTTAGAAATTCATACAACTCCTGAGCAATCCGCTCATCGGACAACTCATCGCAAATATCCACGTCTAAGACGTGGTTTGCTTTTTTATAGAAGGGTTCTCTGGCTTCCAGTTGCGGTGCGATGAAGGCTAATAACTCCTCTTCCGTGCGGCCTTGCAGCACAGGCCGCTCATTGAGATCGGTCAGGCTGAGACGCTTCGCCAGATGTTCGGGTTTCCAGCGGATATAGATACTCGTGCCTAATTCCCGTAAGCACTCCATGTTATCTTCGTAACAGGGGTATCCCCCACCCGTCGCATAGATCACTTTCTCAAACGGAGCCTGATCGGCAATGTCTTCCAGCACATATTTCTCTTTGCGCCGGAAATCCTCGATGCCGTAGGTGCGGATATAATCGGCAGTACTCAGACCGTGAATCTCCTTGAAGGCTTCGTCCAAGTCCACAAAATGCCAGCCGAGTTTATCGGCCAGCAGTTTCCCGGCAGTCGTCTTGCCGGCACCCATATATCCTACTAAATAGATCGGGAGTTCCATGCTAAAGCATATAAACGCATCTGTTTGAGCATCGCTGCCACGCCGTTGGAACGGGTGGGACTGAGGTGCTCACGCAATCCGATACGGTCAATGAAATACAAATCGGCATCGATGATCTCCTGCGGTGTGTGCCCGCTGAGCACATCGATCAGCAAGGCCACAATACCACGCACTAAGATCGCATCCGAATCGCCTTTATAGTAGATTTTTCCTTCCTCCAGCCGGCAGGTGAACCACACCTTCGACTGGCATCCGTCTATCAGGTTCCGGTCGTTCTTGTCCTCTTCCGGTAAGGGATTGGCCTTCAGGTCTTTGGCATATTCAATGATGAGTTGATAGCGGTCCAGCCATTCGTCGAAGGACTCAAACTCTTCAATAATCTCGTCTTGTCGCTCGTTAATCGTCATATCACTCCCCTTCTTTCATCTGTCCGTCAGCAAAAATGAGTTTCTTTCCCGGATAGAGTTCCGGCCAAAGACGGTTATGGGTTGAGATAAGAATGGTGATGCCGGCCTGACTGATGGTATGCAGCAGGTCCATGATCTCCTGACCGGTCTCAGCGTCTAAGTTTCCCGTCGGTTCATCGGCAAGGATGATCTCAGGCGAGTTGAGCAACGCACGTGCGATGACCACACGCTGCTGTTCTCCGCCGGATAACTCATACGGCATCTTATAGGCCTTGTTGTGCATGCCTACCTGCTTGAGCACCTCCAGCACATGTTCCTGCATCAGCGCCTTGTCTTTCCATCCCGTGGCACGCAGCACAAACAGCAGGTTTTCCTCCACGGACCGGTCTGTCAGCAGTTTGTAGTCCTGGAAGATGATACCTAAGCGGCGACGCAGGTACGGCAGTTCGCGGCTGCGGATAGACGTCATGTCATAATCCAGCACCGTAGCCTCACCGTCAGCGATCGGCAGCGCACCGTAGATCGTCTTGATGAACGAGGACTTACCGCTGCCCACCTTACCTAACAGATAGATCACCTCGCCGTTCTCCACGGTCAGGTTCACATCCTTCAGGACGATCTGGTCGGCCTGGTCTATCTGCACGTTCTTATATACGATCTGCTTTGCCATCAATCGTCTAACTGCTTAAGCTGCTCTTTGACGTCATCCAGTTGCTTCTTCAGCTCGTCGATCTTCTTCTTCATGTCGTCCACTAACTTGTTCGCGCCTTTGGACTTGGCGGTAAAGAAGAGGATGTTGTTCTCGGCGATCTTGATCTCCTGCTGCAGTCTGTCGCGCATACGACGCAGCCCTTCGGCACCTTGCTTGGCAGCGTTCTTGGTCAGGATCTCCTGGTTCCGCTTGGCGGATTCTTTACGTGCTTTCGCAGAGGCTTCCCGCATCTTGTTGAAGAACGCGTCGCAACCGTCGGAGAAACGTTTCCATAACTCGTCGGAGTACTTCCGTGCCACGGCACCTACGGTCTTCCATTCGGCCTGCAGAGCGATGATCTTCTGCGATGCTTCGTTCCACTGCTCCTTGGACCATTCCACCATCTCCGTGCCATCATGCGTCAGCTCCATGGCACCCACGATATCCTCTACGCTGGCTACGATCTCGCGTTTATGCTTGAGGTTGGTATTGAACGTATCCCGGATGTCTTTGAAATATTCGGTCTTGGCGTTGAAGAACCGGTCGCATTCGGCACGGTACGCCTCGTAGATAGACTGATTATGTTTCTTCGGTGCAAAACCGATCTTGCGCCATGCGTTCTGCAGTTCCTGCACCTTCGCCGTCTCTTCTTCCCAGCGCTTGGCGTTGAACGGTTCTCCGTTCACGATCGGCTCGTTGATAGCCTTGAGCTGGTCGATGATCGCCTGCTTGGCTTCCAGGTTCTCCTGCTCTTTGGCATGCAACTGATCGAAATAGGCCTGATGCTTCTTGTTAATCACCGACGAAGCGGCTTTGAAGCGCTCCCACAGTTCTTCACGCAATTCACGTGCCACCGGGCCGATCTCCGCCCATTCGTCATGCAGCTGCTGCAGCGCACGGCTGGCTTCAACGATGTTATCGTTCTCCTGCAGTTTCTCGGCGGCTTCGCAAAGCATGGTCTTCAGCTCCAGATTCTTTTTGAAATCCAGATCACGCAACTCGATATTGATCTTCACCAGGTCATAGAACTGCTCCTGGTACTGTTGATACGCCTTCCGGATCTCCTGGTTCTTGGTCGCAGGAACGGCACCGATGGATTTCCACTCGGTTTGTAACTCCCGCATACGCTGCAGGTTCGCCATCACGCCTTCGGCGCTGGCACCTTCCACCATCGTCTTCATCTCTTCGAGGATGGCCTGCTTGCGACTCAAATTCTCCGCCTGCTCCTTCGCCTCCGCAGCGGCGATCTCCGCACGCTTCAATTTGAACTCCGAAAGCAAGGTTTTGAACTCTTCCTCCAACTCGTCCGCTTCTATCGTGTAGAACTGCGTCTTGAGGCGATCTACCTGTTCCTTGATCTCCGTTACGTCCTGCTCCAGCAGGCTCTTCAACTCATCAATAATCTCTTGTCTTGTGTTTGCCATAATGATTAAAAACAAAATCGGGCACAAAGATACAACAAAAAAATGACATATGCAAGCATATGCCATTCTTTTTGCATATTTTTACGCATTTTTACCGTTTTACGCCTTCAAAATTATGCACAATCTTCACTTTGATGTCTTCGAAACTGTCCACAATTTTGACCTTCACATCCTCGAAACAATCGACCAGTTTCACCTTGCCGCATCGATCTTCGAAGCAATCGACGATCTTGACATCCACGTCTTCGAAACAGTCCACGATTTTGACCTTGATGTCTTCGAATGAATCGACGATTTTTACTTTCCCGTATAACGGAAATTCCTTACCGTCCTTGATGACCACGCACCGTTCGGCATCGATCTGCACGTCTGCGGCCCAAGTTCCTAAACTCAATGCCATAAAGGCAAACAAGAAGAAGATTCTTTTCATACACATCTCATTTTTTTAGTTCATGTCCAAAGGAACAAAAACCATGCCATGAAAGGGAACTAGTTGCTTCGGGGTAGTACCCGACCCCATTTGTGACGCACTTATCGCGCACAAATGACGCACTTATCTCGTACTTATCACGCACTAATTTTAGCATGTAATTATATTGGTATTATATACTACGTATATAATACTGGGGAGATGCGGATAATGGCGACAATGATGTCGCCAAAATGCACAATGAGAATTTTGTGAAATTTGTGTAAGAGTATTCGTTTTGGCACGGAATTTGTAGAGTTATATTTCGGTTAAATACGAACAATTATAATTACATTATACTATGCAAAATCCTGTGGATATTAGAGAACTGCAAGAACGCGTAGAGCGTGAGAGTTCGTTTGTGGATGCCTTGACCTTGGGCATGAGTCAGATGATTGTTGGTCAGAAACACCTTGTAGAGAGTTTGTTGATCGGTCTGTTGAGCGACGGACATATTCTGTTGGAAGGTGTGCCGGGTTTGGCAAAGACGAAGGCGATCAAGACCTTAAGCGATCTGATCAAGGCCGATTTCAGTCGTATTCAGTTTACTCCGGACTTGTTACCTGCCGACGTGATCGGTACACAAGTCTATAGTCAGAAGAGCGAGAAGTTTTCCGTGAAGAAGGGAGCTATCTTCGCTAATTTTGTGTTAGCGGATGAGATCAATCGTGCGCCGGCGAAAGTACAGTCGGCTTTACTGGAAGCGATGCAGGAACGTCAAGTGACGATTGGTGAAGAGACCTTCAAACTGGACGATCCGTTCTTAGTATTGGCGACCCAAAACCCGATCGAGCAGGAAGGTACCTACCCGCTTCCGGAAGCGCAGACCGACCGTTTTATGCTGAAAGTGGTAATCGGCTATCCGAAGAAAGAAGAGGAGCAGGCGATTATTCGTCAGAACATCGCGCCGGAGGAGAAGAAAGTGCTGCCGATTCTGTCGAAAGAGGACATCATCAAGGCGCGTAAGATCGTGAACGAGGTGTATCTGGACGAGAAGATCGAGAAGTACATCGTCGATATCGTCTTTGCTACCCGTGAGCCGGAGAACTACGGACTGGAGAACCTGAAACAGATGATCGCCTTCGGCGGTAGTCCTCGTGCCAGCATCAACATGGCGAAAGCCGCACGTGCGTACGCGTTTATACATAGGAGAGGTTATGTGACACCGGAAGATGTGCGTGCCGTTTGCTATGACGTGCTGCGTCACCGTATCGGGTTGACGTACGAGGCAGAGGCGAATAACGTAACTACGGAAGATATCATCACAGAGGTTTTAAATGCGGTACAAGTTCCTTAAACTAGGAAACTAGGAATCTAGGAAACTAGGAGACTGGAATTATGACTTCAGAAGAGTTATTACAACGGGTTCGGAAGATAGAGATCAAGACACGCGGCTTGAGTCGGAACATCTTCGCAGGCGAGTACCACAGCCAGTTCAAAGGTCGCGGTATGACGTTCAGCGAGGTGCGTGAGTACCAGCCGGGCGATGATGTGCGGTCCATTGACTGGAACGTCACGGCACGTATGAACCGACCTTATGTAAAGATTTTCGAGGAAGAACGTGAGTTGACGGTGATGTTGCTCATCGATGTCAGTGGTAGCCGGAATTTTGGTACGGTGAGCCAGATGAAACGCGACATGATGGCCGAAGTAGCCGCCACACTCGCTTTTTCCACCATCGAGAACAACGATAAGGTGGGTGTGATCTTCTTTTCCGACAAGGTGGAGAAATTTATTCCGCCTAAGAAAGGTAAGACCCATGTGCTGCATATCATCCGGGAGTTATTGAGTTTCGAACCCAGCGACACCGGTACCGATATCAACGCGGCGCTGGAATACCTGATAAATGCCCAGAAACGGCGTTGCACCGCCTTTTTGATCTCCGATTTCATCACGGCGAACGGTGACCAGTTACGGGTGACGGGGAATGCGACACCGGTCGTCATCGCCAGCCGGAAACATGACTTGAATGCCATTCAGATCTATGACCGTCTGGATGCCGAGATGCCGAATGTGGGACTGCTGAAGGTGAAAGATGCGGAGACCGGCAAACGTCTCTGGGTGGACACGGCCGTTCGTGCTACACGGGAAGCCTATGCCGCCGCTTGGCACAAACAGCAGGATACGTTGGAGAACGTCTATCTGAAAACCGGCATCAACCATGTGTCGGTGCAGACAGGCGAAGATTTTGTGAAAGCTTTAATGCGATTATTTAAACAATGATAGGTTTATTAGCAGCGATAATTGTTTCCGCATCGATCGACTCGACCCAGATGGTGCTGGGTGAGCAGACGAAGATGCAGTTGGAGGTGACCTGCACTGCCGCTGAAGGGGTGCAGATACCGAAACCGGAACAGCAGTTACCGACCGGTGTGGAAAGTCTGAACCTGCAGCCGAAGACCGACACGGTCACGGAGAACGGTCAGTTGCGTCTGCAGCAAGAGTGGATCCTGACCAGTTTTCGCGACACCGTCTATACCGTTCAGCCGTTTGTGCTGACGGCATCCGGTGACACTGTCAAGGCGGCACCGCAGACACTCACGATCTTACGACCGGAAGGTGTTGAGCAGATGGAGGACATCCACGATATCAAAGATATCGAACGCGCCGGTATATGGTGGTGGGATATCGTGATGTGGATCCTGATTGCAATCGGCATCGGTGTCTTCATCGGAGCGATCGTCTATGTCGTGCTGTGGCAGCAACGCCATAAACAGAAAGAGACACCCTTAGCCCAAAAGATCATCCTTCGTCCGGCGGAGGAAGTGGCACTCGAACAACTGGATGCCATCAAGGCCGCTAAGATCTGGCAGCAGGGTCAGGGTAAGCAGTATCACACCGAGTTGACAGACGTCATTCGTACCTATATCGGTCGCCGTTTTGACGTGCATAGCACGGAGAAGACCAGTGACGAGACCTTACGGGAGGTGAAACCGCTCATCGATAAAGAACTGCATACGCGGCTCAGTCAGATGCTGCAGTTAGCGGATTTTGTCAAGTTCGCCAAGTACGAAGCGATGCCGGAGGAGAACGAAAGAGCCTTGAACACGGCTTATGAGTTCGTCAACGCGACCACGCCGCAAAAAGAAGAAGAGGAGGAGAAAGTATGAGTTTTGCCAGTCCGGGATATTTGTTTCTGATGTTACTGCTGCTGCCGATCGCAGGGTGGTATATCTATGAGATGCATAAGTCCGATGCGAGTGTGCAGTTGAGTGACACCACGACGCTGGGACGTCAACCTAAGTCCTTCCGCATATGGCTGTTACACGTACCGTTTGCACTTCGTTTTGCCGGTATCTGTCTGCTGAGCATCGCGTTGGCACGACCGCAGACCTCGAACGTAGGTGGTCGGGAAGAGAGTACCGAAGGTATCGACATCATGATGGCGCTGGACGTGTCCGGAACGATGTTAGCGGAGGATTTTGTGCCGAACCGTTTGGAGGCCGCCAAGAAGGTGGCATCTGACTTCGTGATGGATCGCCCCAATGACCAGATCGGTCTGGTCGTCTTTGCCGGAGAGAGTTTCACGCAGTGTCCGCTTACCACGGATCAGAAGATCTTAAGCAGTCTCATCCAATCCGTTCAGTTCGGTCAGATACAGGATGGTACCGCCATCGGTTTGGGTCTGGCGAATGCCGTGAACCGCATGAAGGACAGTAAGACGGCATCGAAAGTGGTGATCCTGCTTACCGACGGAAGCAATAACTGCGGTGACATCGATCCTATCACAGCCGCGCAGATCGCCAACAGTTTCGGTATCCGGGTCTATACCATCGGTGTCGGCAGTTACGGTCAGGCACGGGTTCCTTACCAGACCCCCTACGGCGTCAAGTATGCCACCATCGATTCGGAGTTTGACGAAGGCACATTGCGTAAGATCGCTGAGATGACCGATGGTGCCTATTTCCGTGCCAAGGACAACAGCAGTCTGGAAGCGGTGTATGAACAGATCGACCAATTGGAGAAAACCAAACTGCGGGTGCGCGAATACAGCCGCAGCCATCATGAGAACTTCATGCCTTTTCTCTTAGCCGCTGTGTTCTGCCTGCTGCTCGAGATCATCATCAAACATTTTGTATTAAGAACGATAAGCAATTAAACCATGTTTCGTTTTGCCAATATAGAATTTTTATATGCGTTGATCGCTATTCCGGTGCTGGTCATCGGATACGTGCTGATCACGCGTCATAAACGCCGTCAGTTACGTGCGTTCGGTGATCCGGCGCTGGTAGAGCAACTGATGCCGAATGCCAGTCAGACACGGCCGATTGTCAAATTCAGTATCCTGATGGTAGCTTTGACGCTACTCATCATCGCTGCTGCACGACCGCAACACGGTGTGACGGAGAAGACCGAAGAGCAACGGGGTATCGAGGCCGTCGTAGCACTGGATATCTCCAACTCGATGTTAGCCGAAGACGTAGCACCGAACCGTTTGGATCGAGCCAAACAGATGGTGAGCAAGTTAGTGGATAACATGAGTAATGACCGTGTCGGTCTGGTGGTTTTTGCCGGGGAGAGTTTTGTGCAACTGCCTATCACCAGCGATTATGCTTCCGCGAAGATGTTCCTCAGTTCGATCACTCCGGAACTCATCCGTATGCAGGGAACGGCGATCGGTGAGGCGCTGAACAGGAGTATCGCCTGTTTCGATCCCGAAGTAGATGACATCAGCCGTGTCATCCTCATCATCACCGATGGTGAGAACCACGAAGACGATGCCTTGGCCGCTGCACAACGGGCCGCTGAAGCAGGAATACAGGTGATTGTGATCGGTATCGGTAAACCCGAAGGAACGACTATTCCTGTACCGGGTACGTTCTCCGTGATGAAAGATAAGGAGGGTAATCCGGTAGTAACCAAACTGAACGAAGAGATGTGTCAGCAGATCGCTGAAGCCGGTCAAGGGTTCTATGTACATTGCGACAACACCAACACGGCCCAACGGATCATTCAGAAGCATCTGGATGAACTGAAGACCACCACTTTTGACGGGGTGTCGTATAAGGACTACAACGAGCAGTTTGTTTCCTTTGCGCTCATCGCATTGCTGCTGCTGATCATTGATTTCTTTATCTTTAACCGTAAGAATAAGTTGTTAACGAAGATGGATGTGTTTGGAGAAAAGACGCTGATGCTTGCTGTGCTCTTGGCGTGCAGCACCACCGCTTTTGCGCAGAAAGAATCAAGAGATATCCGCAGCGGCAACAGTGCGTATCGGGACTCCATGTACGAATCGGCAGAGGTGCATTACCGCCGGGCGTTGGAGACCAATTCGGACAGTTATGCGGCGCAGTTCAATGTAGGCAATGCCTTATATCGCCAGAATGATTCGGCTAAATACGAAGCGGCATTAAAAGCGTATCAACGGGCTGCCTATCTGATGGATAGTGAGCACAAAGATGATCCCGTTAAGTATGCCAAAGCGATGTACAACGCCGGAAACTGCCATAAACAGTTAAACCGTATTCCCGAAGCCATAGAAGCCTATTCGGAAGCCTTACGAAAGAACCCCAAGGACGATGAGGCACGGGAGAACTTAGCCAAGTTACTGCAGATGCAGCAGCAACAACAGAATCAGCAGAATCAGCAGAATCAGCAGCAACAACAAGAACAGCAAGAAGAGGAGCAGCAAGAAGAGGAACAGCAGGAACAGATGAGTCAGGAGACGGCAGAACAACTGCTGCAAGCCTTGGAACAAGAAGATAAACGACCGCAGCCGCAAGGTCAGAAACGGCCGTTAGAGAAGAACTGGTAGTATGAAAAGATTAATCACTATAATCGTATGCATCGGCATCGCGTTGAACGTGCTTGCCGATGATGTCGTTTTCAGTGCCTCGGCACCGAAGCAGGCAATAGTCGGGAAACCGTTTCAGATGTCGTTTACCCTCAATCATCAGGGGACGAACCTGCGTGCACCGCAGTTCACGGATTTTGACGTGCTGAGCGGTCCCTACTCTTCCACGAGCAGCAGCACATCGTTCATCAACGGTCAACGCACGTCTCGTTTTGAACAGACCTTCACCTACACGCTGATGGCACAACGTGCCGGTACCTTCACTATCGGTCCGGCGACGATCAAGGTGAACGGCAAAGAGGTGCAGTCCAACGGGGTTCGTATCGAAGTGCTGCCGGAAGACAAGACACCGCAGAACACCGGAAACAGCGGTCAAAATGCCAATCGGCAACAGAGTAACTTAGGCGGCGAATTGTTTGTACGCACGATCGTCTCCAAGACCAAGGTGCATGAGCAGGAAGCGGTGGCATTAACCTACCGGCTGTATTTTGCGAACGTGGAAGGGGTGCAGCCGACCCAGAACATCCAGTTGCCGGAGTTCACCGGTTTCCTCAAACAGGAATTGGAGCAGGAGAATAACCAGGCGGAATTGGAGCATTACAACGGCCGTAACTATCAGGCCATCGACCTGATCAAATACGTGCTCTTCCCCCAGCATTCCGGCGATATCGTCATTGAACCGGCTTCGTTTGAGTTCATCACGCAGGTACGAGTACAACAACGCGTACGTTCCATCTTCGATGATTTCTTTGATTCGTACACCAACGTGCCACGCAGTGCCAAAGCGCCGGCCGTAACGATACACGTGGAGAGTTTACCGAAAGGCAAACCGGCAGGCTTCTCCGGCGGTGTCGGTTCGTTTACGCTTACCCCGTCCGTCTCCAAAACCGAGATGAGTGTTAACGATGCCTTTACCTACAAACTCACCATCGCCGGATCGGGAAACATGAAGTTACTCAAGAACCCTGCTATCGACTGGCCGGAAGGTTTTGAAGCCTATGATCCGCAGGTGAACAACAACTACTCCATCACGTCAAGCGGTTTCAAAGGATCGAAGACGATCGAGTATCCCGTTATTGTACGCAATGCCGGTGAATACACCGTCCCGGCCGTGCATTTCAGTTATTTCGACACCAAGGAGAACAGTTACAAGACGCTCTCCACACCCGAATACACGATTCACGTGGCACGTGGTGCGAATACCGTAACCCCGACGGACAATGAGCAACTGCCTACCGTCACAACCTACACGCAGAAAGAGGACATCAAACAACTCGGTTCGGATATCCGCTATATCGACGTGAACGGCAACTGGCAGAAGAAAAAAAGTAAACCGTTCATCGAATACGGCAGCGCCGAATACTGGTTGTGCTATCTGTTACCGTTAGGCATCGCTACCCTGCTGCTGATTGTGCTGCGGAAACGTATCAAGGAGAATGCAGACCGTACACGGGTTCGGTACAAACATGCCAATAAGGTGGCACAGAAACGGCTTAAAGCAGCGGCAGCGGCATTAAAAGCCAATGACAAAGATGCCTTCTATGCCGAGATTGAACGGGCGGCTTGGACTTATCTCAGTGACCGTCTTTCTATCCCGACAGCGGACTTGAACAAAGAGAATATCACATCGATCCTGACGCAGAAACACGTCAGTGAGCAACGGATAGCCGAAGTGATGAATGTACTGAGCACGGCGGAGTTTGCACGCTACGCACCAAGCACCGACCATGCGATGGAAGACCTGTATAAGGCAACGACGGAATTGATTAACAACTTGGAGGACGAGAAATTATGAAAAAGATACTTTTATTGCTGTTAGCGGTTAGCTGTTGGCTGTTTGTCAGCGCACAAAACGATTTTGAGTTGGCGAACACGGCTTATGCGGAAGGGCGTTATCAGGAAGCGTCAGCGATGTATGAGAACCTGCTGATGGAGCAGCAGAATGCGACGCTCTACTACAATAACGGAAATGCGTATTTCAAGCAGGGAGAGTTGGCGCAGGCCATCTTGAACTACGAGCGTGCCCTGCGTCTGGAGCCGAATCATAAGGATGCCAAGTTTAACCTGGCGTTTGCCCAAACCAAGATCACAGATAACATCGTGGAGCAGGATTTCTTCCTCTCCGTATGGGCAAAATCGATTCGAGACCTGATGAGCGAGAACACCTGGACGATCCTGTCTATTCTTCTGTTTATCGGCTGCTTGGCCGGTATCTTAGGTTTCCTGTTGAGCCGGGAACCGAAGGCACGTAAAGCGTCCTTCCATGCGGCGTGGATCGCCCTGCTCTTCTGTATAGTCACCGGTCTCAACGCCCGGTCAGTTCACCAAAGAGAAACCCTGCGCGATGAAGCTATCATCACACAGGGTATCGTTAATGCCAAATCCTCTCCGGACAACTCCGGCACCGATCTCTTTACCCTTCACGAAGGCACCAAAGTGACCATTCGTGAGACCTTAAGCGGTTGGGTTAACGTGAAGGTTGGGCAGAACGAGGGTTGGATCCCTTCGAAGGATCTTGAGAAGATCTAGTCGAAGTTCCGCTACTTCTCGTGGAAGTACTCTTCTGCGTCGAACGGGTGGAAGTATTTGAACTCTCCCGTTTCACAGTGGATGTGCGACCTGTACTATCGGTAGTTTTTATCGTGGTACGGGTCGCTCCGTTATTCTTCACACGTGTCTCCACCTGCGTACTCGGTTGACGAGCCGGCGTCTTGTCGTTCGTCTTTACGCCGGTTGATCTGGTTGAAGTAGATGTACTCGTTGTACTGGTCGTACTACTCGATCTGGTTGAAGTAGAAGTACTCGTTGCATTAGTCTTCGTTGAGGTTTCTTTCTTCTCTTGCTCTTTGTTTACAGCAGTACGGAGTTGACCTGCATTACGAACGGAAACGCCGTTGGTAGCCGATGCACCGATGGTACGGGTTACGCGGTTATCAAACGACTGATCCGGATGCCGGCTGTAATAGTCATTACGATGATGCGGCTGCGTCATCGTGGTGTAACCGGAATAGAAGACCGTTGTCGGGTAGTCGCAGTAATGGCAGTAATGATGGTTCGTCATGTACGTGTTCACATACGCCTGATAATGATTCAGGTACACCGGTTTCGGCTGCGTGTAATACGAGGGATAATACCCCCAGTAATAGGGTGACGACCAAACGGTATAGTTCGTTTGACCATATACGTTCCACATCGGCGGACGTTTGATGAATACCGGACGAACGATGTAGTTATATCCGTACAGATAGCGGTCACCTACCACCTCTACATACAAGCGGTCGGAACGGCGTTCAGCGACCAGTGTCGCTACATCCTGGAACACACCCGGTGCCAGACAAGCCTGGATCAACAAAGCATGGTAATAACCGTTACGGGTCTCGATGACACGCAGGTAATCCACCCAACCGTCACGGTTCAAATCCAGATTGTTGATCATGTACCGGCTGGAGTTCAGAATCTGCTCAAACTCCCGTGTACTGTTCGCTTCCGCATACGCCGCAGCGACCGCGTTGAGGTCCAAATAGAAGGACATATCGGTGTTGTAATTCGTCACCGTCACCGTCTTCACCACCGTCGTCTTAGGTGTCGGGGTGGTCACTTGGGTGGTATACACCGTCTTCACCGGAACTACCACTTCCGTCGTCGGAGCAACGGTACAGATACGTGCGGTCCAACAACTCGTCAGACACATTGCCACAAGGGCAAAAAATGCTAATTTTTTCATAACTTTGGCCTTTCGCCATTATAATGTTTTTGCTACTTCAATTTCCTCAAACGACTCTAAGATATCACCTGTTTGCAGGTCATCGTAAGCCTTGAGACTCAATCCGCATTCGGTGTTCACACCGGCTTCCTTGATATCATCCTTCACGTGCTTGAGCGATGCCAGATCAGCGGTCTTGATCACGATACCGTCACGGATGACGCGTACCTTGTTACCTCGTTTGATCTTACCCTCACGCACGATACAACCGGCGATCGTACCCACCTTCGAGATGTGGAAGGTCTGCAGTACTTCGAGCGTAGCCGTCACTTCTTCCTTCACTTCCGGTGCCAACATACCTTCCATAGCGGCCTTGACCTCGTTGATGGCATCGTAGATGATGGAGTAGATACGGATATCCACTTCCTCCGTCTCCGCCATACGACGTGCTGTACCGGTAGGACGAACGTTGAAACCGACGATGATGGCATCCGAAGCCGCAGCTAACATCACATCGCTGTCGGAGATAGCACCAACCGCTCCGTGGATGACGTTGACTTGGATGTTCTCTGTGGAGAGTTTGATGAGCGAGTCTTTGATAGCCTCTACCGAACCATCCACATCGGCCTTGACGATGATGTTCAGTTCCTTGAAGTCACCGATAGCCAGACGACGACCGATCTCTTCCAGACCGACGTGTTTCTTGGTACGTATCGACTGTTCACGTTGCAACTGCTCACGCTTGTTAGCGATGTCACGAGCCTCTTGTTCGGTCGGCAGTACATTGAACTCATCACCGGCCTGGGGAGCACCGTTCAGACCTAAGATCGAACAAGGCTCACCCGGTTTTACCTCCGTGATCTTCTGACCACGTTCATTGAACATCGCTTTGATACGTCCATGGAACGTACCTGCCAGCACGATATCGCCCATATGGAGTGTACCATCTTGAACCAGCAGCGTTGCCACATATCCGCGACCTTTGTCCAGCGACGACTCGATGACCGAACCTTTCGCACGACGTTTCGGATTCGCCTTGAGGTCCAGCAGTTCTGCTTCCAGCAGCACTTTCTCCAACAGTTCATAGACACCGTCACCCTTCTTGGCGGAGATCTCCTGGCACTGGTATTTGCCACCCCAATCCTCCACGAGGATGTTCATGTTACTCAACTGCTCACGGATCTTATCGGGGTTGGCACCGGGTTTATCCACCTTGTTGATCGCGAATACCATCGGTACACCGGCAGCCTGGGCATGGTTGATGGCCTCAATCGTCTGCGGCATCACCGCGTCATCGGCAGCGATGATGATGATAGCGATATCCGTCACTTTGGCACCACGAGCACGCATGGCGGTGAAGGCCGCGTGACCCGGGGTATCGAGGAAGGTGATATGTTGACCGTTCTTGAGCTTCACGTTGTAGGCACCGATGTGCTGGGTGATACCACCGGCCTCACCGGCAATCACGTTCGCATTACGAATGTGGTCCAAGAGCGATGTCTTACCGTGATCGACGTGACCCATAACGGTGACGATCGGGCAGCGGGACTCGATATCTTCGTCGTTGATCACCTCGTCCGCATTGATCTCTTCTACCACCTTCGCCGACACGTACTCGGTCGTGAAACCGAACTCTTCGGCTACCAAGTTAATCGTCTCGGCGTCCATACGCTGGTTGATAGACACGAACAGGCCCAGACTCATACATGTTCCGATGATCTTGTTCACCGGTACGTTCATCATGTTCGCCAGGTCATTCGCGGTCACAAACTCCGTTAGTTTCAGCACTTTGGATTGCTCCTGTGCCTCCATGATCTCCATCTCGTGTTTCTCACGTTCGAGTTCACGGCGTTCACGTTTGTATTTCGAAGTATTGGACTGGCCTTTCTTCTGTGTCAGACGGCTGAGCGTCTCTTTCAGCGCCTTATCCACCTCTTCCTGGGTTGCTTCACGCGGCTGGTTCTTCTTGTTCTTCTTACCGGCCTGATTGCGTTTATCGTTTGGATCTACTTTCGTAGCATTCTTGAAACGTTCGCGTTTCCGGCGTTCAGCGCGTTCCGCAGCCGCAGCCTGCTGTTGTGCCTGCTGTGCCTGTTGACGTTCCTCACGCTCTTTGCGCTTCTGCTCCTTGGATTTCTTCGCCGGACGAGTGGAGGTATCAATAGAGTCGAGGTCGATCTTACCCAGCACCTTCGGAGCGTTCTTCAGTTCGGGTTTACCGAGCGTGAAGATCTCCTTCTTCGGTTCTTCTTTCTTCGGCTCTTCTTTCGGCTCCTCGGTCTTGGCTATTGGTTCTTCGCTCTTAGCCTTTGCAGCTTCTGCCGCAGCGATTTCAGCTGCTTTCTTGGCAGCTGCTTCTTCCGCCGCTTTTTTGGCTGCTGCTTCTGCCGCTTCTGCCGCAGCTTTCTTGGCCGCTGCCTCTTCGGCTGCCTTCCGTGCTGCTGCTTCTTCAGCCGCTTTCTTAGCCGCTTCTTCCGCTGCCTTGGCTGCTTTCTCTGCATCTGCCTGCGCCTGACGGTCTGCCGCCTGACGATCCGCTTCCAACTTCACCGCCAAGTCCTTGCTGAACTCTTTGGCAAGAAGCAGATAGAGGTCATCCGAGATACGGAAGTTAGGATCGGACTCGATGGTATGACCGTTCTTATCACACCAAGCGGTGAGCGTCGCCATACCTATATTTAATTCTTTACATGCTTTAATTAACTTTATTGCCATACGCTAACGGCGTTGTTTATACTCGAGCCGCGCGAGGGTTTTAGGTTAACTATCAGTCGTTTGCAAACTCTGCCTCGAGGATACGGATCACCTCATCGATGGTTTCCTCTTCCAGGTCGGTTTGTTTAAGCAGTTCAGCCTTGTCCGCACGCAGCACATCCTTTGCTGTGTCGCAGCCAACTGCCTTGAGAGCGTCGATTACCCATTGATCGATCTCATCGTTAAACTCATCGAGGTAGATATCATCGTAGTCGTCCTCGTTGATCTCACGATAGACGTCGATTTGGTAACCGGTGAGCATACAAGCCAGTTTGATGTTATAGCCGCCCTTACCGATAGCCATACTCACCTCTTCCGGTTGCAGATAAACCTTAGCGGTCTTGGCTTCCTCGTCGATCTCCATACTCGAGATCTTCGCCGGTGCCAACGCACGCTGGATATAGAGGTTAATGTTGGAGGTATAGTTGATGACGTCGATGTTCTCGTTACGCAACTCACGAACGATACCATGGATACGTGCACCTTTCACGCCTACGCAGGCACCTACCGGATCCACGCGGTCGTCAAAGGTCTCTACAGCTACTTTCGCACGCTCACCCGGGATACGGGCGATGTTCTTGATGGCGATCAGACCTTCCTTGACCTCCGGGATCTCCTGCTCAAAGAGACGTTGCAGGAACAACGGAGCGGTACGGCTGAGTACGATCTTCGGATTCGAGTTCTTGTTATCCACCTGTACGACTACGGCACGAACGATCTCACCCTTGCGGTAGAAATCCGTCGGGATCTGGTTCTGCTTCGGCAGATAGAGTTCATTTCCTTCTTCATCGAGAAGCAGCATCTCTTTCTTCCATACCTGGTATAACTCACCGCTTACGATCTGTCCCACCATCTCGGTGTAACGCTGGTAGAGACTCTCTTTCTGCAGCTCTAAGATCTTGGAAGCCAAAGTCTGACGGAGGTTAAGGATCATTCGACGACCGAAGGAAGCCATATCGACTTTATCGGTTACTTCTTCACCTACCTCTGCCTCGTCGTCCAGTTTGAGTGCGTCGCTCAGCGCAATCTGCGTATCGGGATTAGCGACATCGTCATCCTCCATCACCAGACGGTTACGGTAGATCTCCAGGTCACCCTTGTCCGGGTTCACGATCACGTCATAGTTGGCAGCGGTACCGTACATCTTGGTGATCACGCTGGTAAACGAGTCTTTGAGCACATTGATAAACGTTTGCTTGTCAATGCGTTTGAATTCATTGAATTCTTGGAAAATGTCGATCAGGTTAATCGACTCTTGGTTTTTTGCTGTTGCCATTTTGCTATATTAAAATTTTAAATCATATTTCACATATTTGGGTTCATCGTACCGCCAGGTATGGGTTACGATCTGCGTCTCTTTGCGTTTCTTGCCTTCGATAGCGACTTTCTCCACGGTATCGACGCTGAACGTCTCTTCATCCACACTTACCAACTGGCCACGCAGTTTCTTCCCGTCGATGAGCACCTCGACGTCGTGACCGAGATTTTTCTCGTATTGCATTTTGGTCTTAAACGGATCGGTAAGGCTGACAGAGCCTACTTCCAAGGAATAGTCCGGTTCTACGGCATCGAGTTTCTCTACGAGGAAGCGATTCAGTTCCGCACAGAAATCCACATCCACGCCCGCCAGGCGGTCCACTTCCACTAAGATGTCATTACCGGCTGAGACATTCAGGGTGATCAGTTCATAGTCGGTACCCTGCAGGTACTCGTTAATCCAGTTTTGTAATTGTGTTTTATCCAACATATAGGTCGCTATTTTATACAAGTGAGGGAACCTTTCGGGGTCCCCTCATTCAAAATCCGCTGCAAAATTACTACTTTTTTTTGACATATGCAAGCATATGCGTCATTTTTTTGAATTTTTATGGATTTTTTCGTATTTTGGGCAGGAAATCTTACTAATCGTGTATATTTCTGCCATATGCAAGAAAATGAAAAAAAATGATCATTTTTTTGCAAAAAATTTGGAAATATGAAAAAAAAGTAGTAATTTTGCAAAAGATTTCGAAGAGACAAATCGGTCACAAATTTTCTTAAGCAGGTATAGGCTTTTTAGAAGGGTGACAATGGACGAAGCAAAGTTTGAGCATCCATTGAGCACCCTTTCAGCATCCATTGAGCATCCATTGGAACCAGGTGGAGACCAGGTGGCGATAAGGGAAAGATGAGGGGAAAAAAAATCCGAGGCGCAGTGTGCGTCTCGGATAGAGGAGATGTTTGGAGGTTAGTTGCCTAAGTCGGTTATATCCTCTGAATCATCGTGCTCTTTGGGTAAATCTTGTCCGACTTGCGCCAGCCAGAGTTTGAACGGCTCTGCTTTCTTAGATGGAACGGATTGAACGAGACGCAGAACTTGCTCGGTATCAGCTACATCGGTAAGGCGTTGTTTGCCGTCTGCAGCGGTCAATTTCAACTGGTGACAATTTGTCACCGTTTCATTTCCTTCTTCTGAAAGCCGTTGTTTGAGTTTGTTCCAATACTTACGTGCAATTTGGTAATCAGCGCTTTCGGTTAATACTTGAATAATGTCGATGATAGAGAAATAGTATTTCTCCGTCTGGTCGTCCCACACCACGCGAATCTTTTTCGCATCAAATAGTTTTATTGCTTCTTCCTGTGCCATGAGGTTCTAAAATTTGCTGCAAAGATACAAAAAAAATCCCACATATGCAAATATATGCGAGATTTTTTTGAAATAAATGTGTTTACTTTACCTCTTATCCATTATGGCACGATTATTTCCTGTCCGGTGAGGGTGTAGGTCTTATCACCGCGGAGGATGAGGATTTGGCCGTTGTGGAGGAGTTTGTGGATAGTGGTAGAGGCATTGACATCTTCGAATCCTTGTTCTCCGCTGGTTGTAAATGAGATCGTTTTCTCATCAAGTGTGGAGCCATTACTATCCTTGGAGGTCATAGTCAAATCATAGGACGTTCCTCCTTCAAGGCCGGTAACAGTAAAAGAGAAGCCAGCAGCTTGGGTTTGTTGCGGAGCATGGTCGCGAGAAGGCGCATTGAAGGCTATTTGCGTCAATTGACCATTTGCATTGAAGATAAGCGTGCAGATGACATTTCCGTCCTTATCTTTGATAACGAGTTCGTAAGTTGCCGCTCCGCTTATAGTAGGCCAAACAACTTCAGCAGTAGTCTCCGAAGGAGTAACTTTTACTTCTGTTGTCTCTGTTGAAATAGCGCCTAACGGACGAACATCGTACAAGCCCCATGCGTCATGCATGATATATGTATTCAGATAATCCGCAGGAACATAAACGATTGTGCTGTAACCCAAGCCATAAAGCGCACCTTCGTTTACTGTCGGCGGACGTTGGCTGTAACAAGTTATAGTTTCAATAGCATAGCATTTGCGGAAAGCTTCAGATTCCAATACTTTAACGGAAGAACCAAGAATGACATTTTTAAGTTTTTCAAAGCGATAGAATGCTGCAGCTCCTATTTGAGTAATTTCATTGCCAATAGTGAGAGACTCTATGAAAGTACCATAGGTATAGTTTTCGGACAGTGCGCCTTTGCCGGTGATTTCAAGAGCCATTTTTGTAGTATCCAATGTCCATTCTAGAGCGAGATCTCTTCCACATTTATCCGTTAAAAGGTAATCAAAAAAAGCTTCCATTATGGTGTCTTGCGTTAGATAAATCGTTCGAGGATTTTCAATACTTTCATCAGCCCATTGAACAAAATGATACCCATAGTTCGGAATAGCCGTAAAGGTAATGCTATCCATAGCTTTTCCTGCTGGAGTTGTAGTTGCACCGGACACGGATCCCTGCTCATTATTATAAATATAAGTAATAATCGGGTTACGGGCAAAGATAGGTCTCATAATTGTGTCTTGCGTTAGATAAATCGTTCGAGGGTTTTCTGTGTTTCCATCTAACCATTGTATAAAATGATACCCATCTTTAGGAGAAGCAGTAATCGTAACGCTGCTTCCACCTGGATAATCCCCATATCCAATGCATATACCCATCGTAAAATCATAGTTGTCCCCAAAACCTATGTGAAAATAACAACGAGCCCAACCCATGGTATCTACGCGAAGGTCATAAACGATGTTTGTATCTATACCGGTAAAGGAGTTTGACGGGTTGTATCGGGTCCATGCACCTTCATCAAGAACAATTAGATAAGCATCATCATTCCAAACCGGTTGAGTGGCGATCTCACCCATCTCATCCATCAAACCGCTAACAATCTGATACGCGGTACCCTCAGCGGCACTGAAACAATAGTCGTATGTTGGGTTGTAACCATTTTCAACCGTCTTCTCAGGATTCCACTGCATTTGCTGGAAATGCCAACCGGTCATACCTCCAACGATGAACGGGACTACATAACCGTCGCAACCAGTGGAAACCACAGTGATGGTGTAGTCATGAATTTTTTCTTCTACGTTATAGGCTGTGCGATTAATAGAAGCCGCCGAAATTGTTCCTACAACTAATACTAATGTAAGTAAAATTGTCAAATACTTTGTTTTCATCTTTTAATTATTTCAAAGGTAAATTTATTATAACTTATTTTTCCATGCTTCTGTAATCCATGGTCTTGGAAAAGCTGAACTCTTATTGCATTCATAGATGGCTTGCTTAATTGAACGCAACATTTTAATTGCTTCTTCTCTGCCTTCAGGAGTGTTCGGAAAATATAATTCATTCTTCATATCCTTCTCATAAGCCATGCCTTCCTTTAAATGTAGATCTCTGTACTTACTTTGATACGGCTGAGTAATCCACAAAAACGATTTTTTCTTTTCCTTCTCTGTAGTTTTCATAATTTGAAGAATTAAGTTCCCCTCTAACACCTTTGGGGCTTGGTCTTTATAAAATACATTCACAAAAAAACGTGAGGCTTGTTAGCTTCAATCTGGATTGTTGAGGATTCTGGACTACCTTCTTTTACCAAATATCTACGAACAAGACTCACGCATACACGTGAGCAAAAGCCTTGTCCTTGGTAAAAGAATTGTTTGAAAGTGTCCAGTTTTCAACAATCCAAGTTTAGCTTGCTTAATTTTTCTATGTAGCGCAACACTTTGCGCTTGTCCTTCTGTTTAACGTCGGGAAGCGACGAGGGTTATGATACTGCAATGCAGCGAATTAGCGTTTCTTTCCTTTACCAAAGATATCGGCATGTGAGCCGGTTCGATAAAGCGATAGCACACGAATCTCAATATCTTTTTCGTAGAGCAATAACCAATCAGGATTGATATGACACTCCCAATAGCCATTATAATCCCCATGCAGCAAATGATTATGATGTTTTTCGGGCAGATCCACATCATTAGCAAGCATCTCTACGACGGCAAATAACTCATTCAAGTCCAAGCCGCGTTTCTTAGCCAATTTCAAATCCTTCTTGAATTGACCCGTTGGTTGTACTTCGTACTTAGCCATAACTATAAGGCTTCAGCCCAAGACTTAAACTCATCGAAACTACCCTTAAAAGCGATATCTTTGCCTTGACGCGCATCTTCAATCACACGCATAGTTTCATCATTAAGGTACTCGCCCGTTTCCGGATCATACAAACGAGCCGGTTCCTTAGCAGGAGTAATAGTCCAGCCCATCAACTTGATGAGTTGTTTGAATTTCTTAGTGTCTACCTGCGGTACAGAAACGCTAAAAACATTTTGATTTAATACCATCGAATCCATAATAATCGTCCTTTCATAACCTTTGCGGGTGCAAAGGTACAACAAAAAAATGATATACGCAAGAAAAATTGCAAAAAAATTCACGCGCGCTTGCATATGTGAAAAAAAAGTATTATCTTTGCAGCCGATTTTAATTTGCGTATATACGTGCATATGCGAAAACAATAGAGAATAATTATTGAAGACATGAAAAATATAGCATTTATCATCAACCCGATATCGGGTGCAAAAGAAGCGCAGAGCGCGAAGAAGAAATTGCCGAAGCAGATCATGCAGACGCTGGATGCCAAGCAATGGTTGCCGAACATCGTGTATACCGAATATGCAGGTCATGCGACGGAATTAGCATATCAATATGCCCGAATGGGTTTTGATGCGGTTGTTGCCGTAGGTGGTGATGGCACGGTGAACGAAGTGGCACGCGGTCTGAAGGACACGAAGACAGCGATGGGTATTATCCCGATGGGTAGCGGGAACGGTTTTGCTCGTCACCTGGAGATCCCGATGCGTCCGCAGAAAGCGCTGGAGATGCTCAACCATAGTGAACCGATCTCGGTGGATTACGGTCTGGCGAACGGTCGTGTGTTTGTATGCACCTGCGGCACGGGTTTTGATGCGGTGGTAGCGTATAACTTCGCCAACAGCAACAAACGCGGATTCATGACCTATATCCAGAACACGATCAAGCAGGCGTTCTCCTACCAGCCGCAGACCTATCATATCGTGGGTGACGGTCTGGACGTGACGCATAAGGCGTTCCTGATCACGTTTGCCAATGCGAACCAATGGGGCAATGATGCGAAGATTGCGCCGAAGGCCAGTATGCAGGACGGTCAGATGGATATCATGCTGATGTCCAGTCACGCGATCATCGGTAGTGCGAGCCTTGCCCTGCGTCTGTTCACCGGCAGCATCGACAACAGCTGTTTCATGGACACGCTGCGGGCGAAGGAGATCACGGTAGAACGTGAAGAAGAGGCTCCGTTCCATATTGACGGCGATCCGGTGAAGATGGGTAAAGATATTCATATTAAGATTGTAGAAGACGGATTGCGCGTTCTCGTGGAGAAACGCTTTTAATTGGAAATTGGAGATTGGAAATTGGAGGTTTATGATTTTGAAGATTATCAATAAGAGCAGTAATCCGCTGCCGAAGTACGAGAGTGCACAGGCGGCAGGGATGGATATACGGTGCAACATCGCAGAGGCGGTGACGTTACAACCCATGGAGCGGAAACTCATTCCGACGGGGTTGTTCATTGAACTGCCGGTAGGTTACGAGGCACAAATCCGTCCGAGAAGCGGTCTGGCACTCAAACGGGGTCTGACCGTGCTGAACACCCCGGGCACGATTGATGCGGACTATCGGGGAGAAGTAGGTGTGATATTGATCAACCTGAGCGGTGAGCCGCAGACGATCGAACCGGGAGAGCGTATCTGCCAGATGGTGATTGCGAAACACGAGAGTCCGGAAGTAGTGGAAGTAGAAGAGTTGAGCGAAACGGAACGCGGTGCAGGAGGTTTTGGACATAGCGGTCGAAAATAAATTTTCGACGTTAAGTCGTTAAATCGTTAAATCGTTAAATTGTTAAATCGTTATTTCGTTATAACGTTATTACGTGATTTCGTCATTACGACATATTTTATTGGTAGCGGTCTTGCTTCTTTGCGTCAAGATGCAGGCGATGACCGTGGAGCAAGAGCAGCAGTTTACCTACTATTGGTACGCAGCGAAGCAGGCGATTGTGGAGGAACGGTACGACGATGCATATGTACTGCTTACGTTCTGCCACGCCATCAACCCGGAGGACGGTCACACCATGACCTGCTTAGGAATCATCGAGCAGGGGATAGGTAATGACCTGAAGGGGCTTTTACTGCTGAACGATGCGTTTGAAGCCGATCCGCATGACCAGTGGTACCATTACGTCAAGACACTGTTAGACATCAACACCCCTTCCTCTTGGGCACAGGCGCTGATCGTGTTAGAGAAAGCGCACGACGTGCAGCAACCGAACTGCGACGAGGAGCTGCTGGATCAGCTGCAGGATATGTATTTGAAGTTAGACAAATGGTCGGAAGCCTTGGCGATTCAGGATGAGTTGGATAAGATCAATGGGTACACCTCCCAGAGTGCGATTCTTCGTGTGCGTATCTGGATCATTCAGAAGAAACCCAAGAAAGCCTTGGCGGAAGTGAACCGGTACTTGGAGCAAGACCCGACTGACGTGAATCTGTTAGAGTACAAAGTGGGGATCATGGGTGTGACGAAGGCAAAGGCGAAAGAGCTGTACCCGATCTACGAACAGATCCTGGAAATCAATCCGCACAACCTGTCGATACTGAACGACTACGCATGGACATTAGCAACCCACAAAGGGGATCTGAACAAGGCCGAGTCCATGAGTGCCATCACGATCAAAGAAGATCCGTATAACGCGACGTTCCTGGACACCTACGGTTGGATCATGTACATGAAAGGCGAGAAGGATCTGGCGCTGTTTTATCTGACTCGTGCGCAGATGTATGCCGAGGAAGATAATATGGCAGAGATTAAGGAGCACATTAAAAAGGTGAAAGGTGAGAAATGAAAGGTTATAGGTTAATAGTATTTTTGGCGGCCATGATGCTGGTCGGTTGCGCCGTGAAGAAGAACGTGGTGCCGGAACAGGAGCCGAAAGTGGAGAAAGTGACGAAGGTCACAAAGAAACCGCATTGGCACACCTGCGTCATTCAGGGAGCGAAAGCCACGGTGACCACGAAGAGCGATAAGATCACGGCTTCGGTGACGATGCAGGCGGTGCATGACTCGTTAATCATCATCTCCGTGATGCCGGCATTGGGCATCGAGATGGTACGTCTGGAAGCGACGCCGGACGAGTTACTGGCGTTCGACAAGGTGCATAACCGGTACGCCAAGACCACGTTTAAGGAACTCAACAAACGGCTTAAACCGAAGTTGACGTGGAAACAGTTGGAGCAGATCTGTTCGGCGGAGATGCCGGGCGGAAAAGACAAACTGCATCTAGAATACAGTATCGGCAAAGACACCGTGCGATTCGATATCAAGTACCCGGCACGGAAAATCGATGGTCCGGTGAAGATGAACCGCCTCAAGACAAATAAGTACAAACAAATGGACATCAGCAAATGGCTGTAGTAAAGGTGATAGGTTATAGGTTAAAGGTGATAGGGATTCTTTGTTCCTTGCTTCTTTGTGTCTCTATGTCTGCTGCTGATTCGGTGAAGGATCTGCAGAAAAAACAGAAGAAACTGCAGGAGGAGATTGAGCAAACGAATAAGATGCTCAAGCAGACCAAGAAAGATGAGAATGCGACGCTGAATAAACTGAACCTGCTCGGTCAGAACATCAAGAACCAACGCAAACTGATCACCACTTTGGATAACGAGATCACGGCCTTGGACCGGCAGATGAAGAAACTGAACAAGACCAAAGACTCATTACAAGTGATACTCGACGGTTACAAAGCCGACTTTGCCGAGATGGTGCGGCAGACGCATTATATCCACAAACAACAGTCCTCCTTATTGTTCGTGATGAGTAGTGAGAGTTTTACGCAGTTAGTGCGCCGTGCCCGTTATCTGCAGCAGATCGCCCGGTTTCGGCAAGAGCAGGTGAGACGCATCCAGAACACGCAGGCTGAGATCAACACGCAGAATGAGTTGCTGCAGACCAACCGGAATGACAAGAAAGCAGCGTTGAACAGCAAGAAGAAAGAGCAGGAGAACCTGCAACGCGACGAGCGCAAGCAGAAGAAGATGCTCACGCAGTTGAAGTCCAAGGAGAAAGACCTGACCAAGCAGATTCAACAGAAGCAGAAGAAGGTGAATGAGTTAAACCGCAAGATCGACGAGATCGTACGTAAAGAAGCGGAGAAAGCTTCCAAGACGACCATGACCAAGGAACAAAAACTGATTGCAGGTGGTTTTGAAGCGAACAAAGGTCGTTTACCGTGGCCTGTGGCACAAGGTATGATCAGCGGTCATTTCGGTAAACAGCAGCATCCCGTCTATGCGCAAGTTATTCTGGATAACAAAGGCATTTACATTCAGACCGAGGCCAACTCCCAGGCACGTGCGGTGTATAAAGGTGAGGTGACGACGTGCTTTATGGTCAACGGCACGTACGCCGTCATCATCCAGCACGGTAACTACCGCACCGTCTATTCGAACCTGAGCAAGATCAACGTCAAAGCCGGCGATAAGGTGGAAGCCAAACAGAATATCGGCACCATCTTCACCGATCCGGAACAAGACCAGAAAACGGAACTCTATTTTCAGATATTCAAAGATAAAAACCTGTTAAATCCCGAATTATGGATAGCAAGATGATAAAGGTGAAAGGTTATAGGTTAAAGGTGATAGGATTGTGCTTAGCAGCACTATCGCTTTTCGGTTGTAAGGAAAACGACTGGACGGAATGGAAAGTGCAGAATGAGATCTGGTTGGAGAACAACAAGAGTGCAGAAGGGGTGCAAGTGACCTCGACGGGTTTGCAGTACCGCATCATCGCAGACCCTACTCCACTGGATGCACGTCCTAATCAGACCAGCACGATCATTTGCGATTATAGGGTAAAACTGATTAACGGAAACCAGATCGATGCCGCTAACAACGTGGCGTTGAGCCTGAGCAACACCATCTCGGGTTTCTCCGAAGGATGTCATAAGATCCATGCCAACGGCGATATCGAACTGTTCATCCCGGCCTATCTGGGTTACGACCAGTCCAAGTATGACTCCAATGAGTACAACGAAGCGGAAGGATACGGAACCGAAGGTACATCCAGTTATATTCCGCCCTATTCTACCCTCATTTATACGGTACATATATGCGCTGTAACGGAGTAAAGGTTGGGCTTTTAGCTGTTTGCTGTTTGCTGTTGGCTGCTTGTGAAGACACCACTTTCCGCAGCAGCGTGCCGGCATATCCTGTTCGGGTGGTGATAGACACCCGTATCGGTGCGTTTGTGCATTTTCAACCTACGTCTTTGGGTTCGCATGTGGTTGTAAACAAAGACGGTTATTTCCTGGATGGCAAATGGGTGAATGCCGTCAGTGCGATGGATGCATGGGGTTACGGAGGAGTTGTGGCATATGTCAGCACCATGGGTTACGTGGCGTTTGACTTAGCCTGTCCTTATTGTGCAGGCAGAGGCAGTTGTCAAGCCTGCACCATCGATGGCATGAATGCCGTCTGTCCTCATTGCGGAGAAGAATATGACTTGATGTCCGGTGCCGCCGTGCCGCAGAAAAGTATCAGTCACGAGACACTCAGACGCCTCGGATTAGTGAATGCAGACGGACGAATAACGATTACACAACAATGATTACCAAAGACGATTTGATTTCTATCGGTTTCCTCAAGCGCACCCATAACCGCGATCTGCCGGAGTTCGTGTTCGTGCAACGCGACGGACTATTCGTGCCGTTCCGTTCCTCCGACATCGCCTCACTAATGGGAGAAGAGATCTTTGTGCTCAAGCAGGAAATGGAGATCGACGAAGACGAGATGGCGTGGGTGGATTTTGAAGGATGGATCGTTGTAGAAGGGGATACCACCATCGGCAAGATTGTGCGCGTAGATGACAGCACGATGAATATTTTCGCTGAACTTGAAGACGGACGAATGCTTCCCCTGCACGAGGATTTTATTGCTGAGATAGACGAAGACGCACACATTCTTCGCGTTGACTTACCGTTTGAACTATGAGCCAGAAACTGACTACCGCTGAGATGGGTCGCATGAACGTGACCGAGTATCGCCAGGCAGATAAACTGCCGCTGGTCGTGGTACTGGATAACGTACGCAGTCAGCATAACGTAGGTGCGGTCTTTCGCACCGCTGACGCCATGCGTATTGAACGTGTGGTGCTGTGCGGAATATGTTGCTGTCCGCCGAATCAGGAGATCCATAAGACCGCCCTCGGTGCTGAAGAATCCGTCGAATGGCAGTATTACAAAGAGACCTTGGATGCCGTCAAGGACCTGCAAGCCCAAGGATACACCGTCTATGCCGTCGAACAGGCACATGACTCCGTCACGCTCGAAGAGGTGGCAGAACATATTTCAAATTTCAAATTTCAAATTTCAAATTGTCCTAAAATCGCCGTGATTTTAGGCCACGAAGTGTTCGGAGTACAACAAGAAGTAATAGATAGATGCAGTCAATGCATAGAGATACCGCAATATGGAACGAAACATTCAATGAACGTGTCGGTAACGGCAGGCATTGTAATGTACCGCTTAGCCTCCTCGCTCCGGCTCGTGACAAGCAAGTAGCGCAAGCAGCTATTCAGGCAGGTGCTGACGCGATCTATATCGGAGCTCCCGCTTTCGGGGCACGTCAGGCAGCAGGAAACAGTCTGGAGGATCTGGCGGAAGTGGTGCAATATGCCCACACCTACGGTGTGCAAGTGCTGGTCACGCTCAACACCCTGCTTCATGAGGAGGAATATCCGCAGGCTGTGCAGATGGCGCATGACCTGTATCGGATCGGTGTAGATGCACTCATCATTCAGGATCTGCATCTGCTGGACTTCGACCTTCCCCCGATTCGTCTGCATGCTTCCACCCAATGCGATAACCGGACACCCGAACACGTGGCGTATCTCCGTGACTTGGGTTTCAAACGAGCCGTGCTGGCACGTGAACTCTCCCTCGACGAGATTCGTGTCATCCATCAGGCGGTACCGGATATCGAACTCGAAGCCTTTGTGCACGGTGCGTTGTGCGTGTCCTATTCCGGGCGTTGTTACATATCCGAGGTGCTGGCGAATCGTTCCGCCAACCGTGGTGCCTGTGCGCAGTTCTGCCGCATGGCCTATGACCTACTGGACAGCTCGATGAACGAAGTGATCGACGAACAAGGACAACCGATCCATCAGCGCTACCTATTGTCACTTCAGGACCTGGATCGTTCCAACTACCTGCAAGAACTCATCGATGCCGGTGTAACAACTTTTAAGATCGAAGGACGACTCAAAGATGCGGATTATGTGACGAACATAACCGCCTATTATCGGGAGAAATTAGGTCCTAACGGAGCTGTCTATACCCGTTCGTTTACACCCAATCCGTCCAAGACCTTCCATCGTGGTGCCACGGAATATTTTCTGCACGGCCGCACTCGGTCTATGGCCAATTGGTCCACACCCAAATCAACAGGTGAGTATATCGGTGAAGTACTCGAGGCACGAGGAAACACCCTACGTGTGCGTTTAGAGAAAGGCATAACACTCCATAACGGCGATGGCCTGACGATTGGTGCCGAAGGCTTCTCCGTGAACGGCGTCGAAGGAAACCTCATTAAGATGAATAAACCTCTTTCGGTATCCCGGTACACCGGTATCCCGTTATACCGAAATCTCGACGTCGAATTCACCAAGAACCTGCATTCCGAACGCCGTATTCCTGTGGATATCGTGTTCAGCGAAACGGAGAACGGATTTGAGTTATCATATCAAACGATCTCAAACTCTCAAACTCTCAAACAAAGTTTTGACTATGTCAAAGAACCGGCGAAGAATGCCGAAAAAGCACTCGACACGATTCGTACGCAATTATCCAAACTGGGCGACACACCGTACATCGCACGCAGCATAACGCTTAACACCCGACCCTATTTTATACCTATAAGTATCTTAAACGAATGGAGGAGACAGATAGTAAATGGTAAATGACCAAATGGTAAATAACTTGATGACCTGCCGGTACTGCCTGCTGTTTGAACTCGGGCATTGCCGCAAGACGAATCCTTACCCAGCCGATAAGGAACCGCGTTACCTGCGTCTGAAGACGGGAAAAATCCTCCGTCTCACCTTCGATTGTAAAAACTGTCAAATGCTTGTGAACGAATGTTAGGATTAGTCTTATCCATGGTTTTGACCGTGCAGCAAGGGGAATCCATCACTCCTGCTATCGATAGTGCTCGTACGGTATATGAACAACGGGGAGAATCTACCACCATTCTTCTCGAACCCGGTGTGTATCAGGAAGAACTGACGATCGACGTGCCGCACTTGTCGATCCAATGCGCGCAATACAAACGCCAGGCGATTATCACCTGGTACTACGGTCACGGGTATCAGTACCGCTCCATGGACACCATCAACTACGGCGGAAGCCGAAGCCGGTTATGGAACGCGTCTGTCCTGGTGGACGCTCCCTATTTCTATGCGCAGAACATCATTTTTGAGAATAGTTTTAACCTCTACGTCTCGGAAAAAGAAGCCTTAGATAGTCTCTATATCCTCCCCGAATATACGGCACGGCCTATGCCGGAACGACCGAAACAGGCGGGATCGACCGAAGTGCAATGGAAACAGTACCGGGAACGTGCCGCAGCAATCTCGTTCACGGAAAAAGCCAAACATGCGCATCTTCTAAACTGCTCTGCAGTCGGCCGGCAAGATGTGCTATACGGTGAACAAGGTGCATCTATCTGGTGGGAACGCGGCACATTAGCCGGAGGAGTTGATTTTATCTTCGGCGGCATGACGATGGTGGTGGACCATGCTACCATCATCGCCAATATCACCGACGAGGAGGGAGAGAAATGTTACATCGCTGCAGGCCGTGCCGAAGCCGGCACACGCGGTTTGCTCTTCTACAAATGCTATATCCGGTCTCCCCGTCCGGAACGCGTCTGGTTAGCACGGCCTTGGCGGTCATGGGGAGAAACCGTTTGGGCTTACACCCGTTGGGAGAAAGGAAAAAACATACTGAATCCCGAAGTGTGGAGCACAGGATTGATTCGCAAGCGAGAGGAATTTAATCCGGACGATCCGTGTCCCCGCAGTTATGAGTATAAGTCCCAAGACAAATCAAAAAACCGCCCGGCATGGGTGACGATCTTGTCTAAACCCCAACTGCCGGACGGTACTAAACTGACACCAAAAGCGTGGCTCCACTAACCCTTACTTAACTGCCTTAAACGACATGTCAAGGCTCTTATAGCTGTGCGTCAAGGCACCTACGGACACAAAGTCCACACCTTGGATCGCATAGTCACGAATCGTGTCGATGGTGATACCGCCGCTGGACTCGATCTCCATATGTCTTCCGGCTGTCTTCTCCCATGCACGGATGATATCCACCGCCTCTTTGGTCTTCGCCGGAGTGAAGTTATCCAGCATAATTCGATCCGGAATATTCGTCGCCAGCGCCTCGTTGATCTCATCGAAATTACGTACCTCGATCTCGATCTTGAGGTTCTTTCCCTTCTCCTTACAATAATCGCGTGCACGCATGAGCGCGTTCGTGATACCGCCGGCGAAGTCCACATGGTTATCCTTGAGTAGAATCATATCGAACAGACCGATACGATGGTTCATACCGCCACCTAATGCCACGGCTTCTTTCTCCAGATACCGCAATCCCGGCGTGGTCTTACGGGTATCCAGCACATGACAACCCGTGTCCTCAATCAGACGTTGGTACTTATACGCCGTGGTCGCTACACCCGACATCCGTTGCATAATATTGAGCATCGTACGCTCGATCTGCAGCAGACTCAATTCCTTGCCGTACACCTTAAATGCCACGTCACCCGGCTTCACATGGTCACCGTCGTGCAAAAACTGCTCAAAGCGGCATTCGGGATCAAAATAATTAATGATCTCTTTCGCCACTTCCACACCGGCTAATACACCCGTGTCCTTGATAATCAACTGTTGACAACCCATCTGAGTGGGCGGAATACAACTGAGCGAGGTGTGATCACCGTCGCGAATATCCTCTTCAAACCAAATAGCAATAAGCTTACGGAGTTCTTCTTTTTTCATAATTTTTCGGATTTACGCTGCAAAATTAGTAAAATTTTTCTATTTACACAAGTATATGCGATTAAATTTTACATTTTTTTTGCATATATGCAAATTTTTTTGTACTTTTGCAGCGTGAAAATGAAAAAATACATACTTATTGCGCTCTGTTGCCTGGCGACAAGTGCATTTGCGGAGTCGAAATGGGACCGTGTCACCAACCTGGACGTGAACGGTAAAAAGGCGAACCGGAACGAGATCCGTATCGGTTGGGGTGACCAGTTGTTTGAAACGCTGATGTGGCGGGATCCGTCGAGTTATACGCTTACGATGCCTACCGGTTACCGGCAGACCTACCACGAGAACCATCGGTATCACCAGCATCTGTGGCTCGAGTACCAGCATCGGTTTTGCTACTGGTTTTCCCTTGGTGCGATGGTGGACCTCAGCGAAGTGGGATGGGATAACGTTGTACGGAACGGAAAAGGCATTGAGCAGAGTCGGGATCCGAAGCATTATTTCTTCAACTGCATCATTATGCCTACGATACGGTTCACGTATTTCCATCATCCTTACGTTAACCTCTACTCCGGTCTCGGTATCGGAATGGACATCAACGGCGGTACGGAAACGAATGCGTACGGTTTTCATAACGACATAGGTGCGGCGATAAATCTCACCGTCTTCGGCGTCAGCGCTAACTACGACCGCTGGTTCGCAGCAGTCGATTTTGGAGGTATGTATGCGCTAAAAAACAAAAACACCATCTTCCTCCTTTCTTCACGAATGATTAATGTCAGCATAGGAGCACGATTCTAATGAAACATCCAATATCCAATATCCAATATCCAATGATATTGCTGTTAGCAATATCGTTCTTCAGTTGTCAGATCCGCAAGGATATGACAGTGGACTTCATGGACCTGGAAGGTGCAAAAACCACCAAGTTCCAAGTGATCGGCACCCATGAGACGGACTTGAGTCAGGGTCTGCCGTACGCTTGTTACCTGCCGGATGGAACACCGGTCTGCGAGTGGTCCGACGAGTCGGAAGAATCCTCAGAAGGCGACCCCGGTCCCTTCAAGACCAGCAGCGTCACCGGCACCGCCGTCGTGCAGCAGTTGCTCAAATTCGGTAACCAGAATCATATCATCGAGATCGTTGGAACGTACAAAAGTATCGATCATAACTGGGACACGATCACGCTCTCCGGAAAGGTGATGTTACCTCGTGACAGCAAACCCAAGCGAATGATTCTCGTCAGCCATTACACCGTCTGCTCCAATGCCGAAGCACCATCCAACTGCTTCTCGCTGGAAGGAGTTCTCGTCAAACTCGGTTACGGTCTCGTCATCCCGGACTACCAGGGATACGGCGTCACGGCCAACGAAATCCATCCTTACCTCGTCATGGAGACAACGGCGCACCAGGTGTTCGACATGTACCTCGCCGTGCGTGAATGGCTCAAAGCGGTCGATCGCGCACCCGAATACGACGATATCTACCTCATGGGATACAGTCAAGGTGGAGCCAACACCATGGCCGTCGAGCAACTCATTGAGTCGGAACAGGACTCCGACGATCCGAATCGGCACGTGAAGATCCACCGCGTCTTTGCCGGAGGCGGTCCCTATGACGTCAAAGCAACCTACGAACGCTTCGTCAACACCGACACCGCCAGTTATCCGGTCGCCGTGCCACTCGTACTCCAAGGTATGATCAAAGGCAATAACCTCAACATGGAACTCAGCGACATGATGCAGCCTTGGTTGTGCGAAAAGATGGATGCATGGATCAACAGCAAACGGTACTCCTCCGCACAGATCAACTCCTTCATCGGCACCAAGGTCACCCATAAAATACTAACCGAAGAAGCCATGGACCAGAAATCCAATAAGGTGGCGGAACTATACAAAGCCATGACCACCAACTCCATCGTTGCGCAGAACTGGTCTCCGCAAGCCTCGGTTTATATCCTCCATTCCATGGACGATGAGACCGTGCCCTATGCCAACGCGTCGAACGCCAAGTCCAAATGGAGACGATCGAATATAACCTATAACTTCGGTCATTACGGCACGCATACCAAGGCCTGCATCCGCTTTATCTATTCCGTCCAATCCCTCCTTATCCAGGAAGAAGAAGAAAGGAGCATCTATGAGCAGTAAATCTAAAATCAAAAATCTGAAATATCAAATTACATTATTATTAGCAATAATAATGTTTTGCTCCTGCGATCCGGAAGCCAAATGGGAGACCTCTGACGTGGATATCACCATCGAGGTGCAAACCGTCTCGGCGGCTTTTATCCGTTGTGAGTTTAAGACCAACAAAGAAGCGTATTACCTTATCTCCTGCGAACCCGTGGTCAAAGATGTCGATCCTATGTCTTACCAGAAGCAGTTTATGATGCTGTCTCTTGACTCGGCGAACGTCGAATACCTCGCATGGCGCCATGAGCAGCTGCTGAATGGAGAGTTTAACATCGCGCCTTTCTCCAGCCATGCTCTCCAGTATGGTAATGTCAACCATGTCTTCACGCTGCTCGAAGCCGACACCGACTACTGGGTCTATGCCTTCGTCGTCAACCCGTCCACGATGGCACCCGTCGGAAAACTGTACCTCACCACGGTCCATACCGCGCCGTACAGCACCATCGATGTGGACTTCGAATACCGCGTCAAAGGGTACTGGGATTATATCTACCCCGTGGACAGTAACGGTTCCATCGTCGATTACTATCCCTACATCGCCGCTACCTGCGACAGCGCATTTGTGGCAGATACCTATGGTCAAACGCCTTACGAACGGCTCTACGAACTGTTCAGCTTCATAGCGGAGAGTAAAGATCTGCTGGAAGAGAATATCCGTTTTGGTGTCAACGCCATCGATAACTCCTTCCTCGGAACTGGTTATGTCACCTTTGAAGAAGGTGCTACCTATTACACCGCCATCGCCGGCTGCGACGGTGAGATGGGAAGCCTTTCCGTCTATCGGTTCGTCTGGACCGACGATGATTTTGAAGCGTATTTTACCGATGAAGATAATATTCTTAATAACTGGTAAGACGGTCGATAACCGCCTTGTCTCCCTCATCGACGACTATCGGCAACGGCTCATCCATTATGTGCCGTTTGAAATCGTCACCCTACCCGATCTCAAAAACGCCAAGTCGCTTACGGAAGACCAGGTCAAGACCGCCGAAGGCGAAGCCATCCTGCGCTTTCTCACGCCTGCCATGGACGTACTCCTGCTCGATGAACACGGTGCGCAGTACCGCTCCATCGAGTTCGCCGATTTCCTGCAACGCAAGATGTCTTCAGGTCGCGACCTCGTGCTCGTCATCGGCGGTCCCTACGGATTCTCCCCTGCCGTCTATGCCCGTGCGAATGGAAAGATCTCCTTCTCCAAGATGACTTTTTCCCACCAGATGATACGATTAATGGCCATCGAGCAGATCTACCGCGCGATGACCATTCTTCGCAATGAACCTTACCACCACGAGTAAAGTCTAAAACAGGATATACCCCATTAAATTCGGGTACTTCTTTATTAATTTCATTAACGGCAGGTTCTTCTCGCAGTATTTCCGTAAGGTCACATCCATTTTCGGATCCCTGATATCATACAGGCGCACCCACTCTGCACCCAGGATAATCAACGAATCTTTCGCTTTGCGTAAGAACTCTTCCTCTTTGTGCATATAGTCCTTTTCCGTCATTGTGACTATGTTCACGAAATCTACAGCCGCCGACTCAAAAGTAGCGTGCATGAACTGCAGGTATTCGTTGTACGTCAACTGGCGCAACGCTGCCTGGCACTCTGCTGACTCTTTCGCCTTGATATCCGGAATATGCTTCACCCAGTTACGCGTCGCATCCAGACATTCTTTGCCAAATGGCAGACGCTTCGCCTTGATAATGGCAAACTCCTCCTCTGTCAGCGGATCCAACAAGTGCTTCTTGATCTTCACATCAATCGTTCCCGGAGGTTCAGGTTTATCTGACGTCTGCGGTTTCCTACTGCTTTCTTGACCTGTTCCCGGTTGCTTACCCTGTTGATTTCCCTGATGCGTCGGATCGACCTTAGTCGGTTGACCTCCTTGCCGCTGATCACCGCCATTACCCGGCTTCACCGGTGTCGGTGGATCAATGATACCCGGATTACCGCCGCCTAAACTGTCCACAGGCGTAATCGGTTTACTCGGATCGGTCACTTGCGGCTTCTGCTCCTCGCCGGGTTTCCGTCCGTCATAGTCTTTTTTCTTGCCGTCGTCGAAGAAAACGACCACCGCCGGTATAACCACCTTGCTCTCGTTCTCCGCATCCGGTTTTAACTCAATACGGAACTTATCCAGTTTCTCGTCCTTGTTGAAGTCCCACAGCACCGCACCCGGTATCACCGTGGCCTTGTGATCATAGTCATACACCGGGAATGAACCGCTCAGCACACCGAGCTCCACCTCCTTCGGATTTAACTCACCCGACGTGACGGTCATCATGATACGGGTGATGGCACCCGGAATTGCCGTGCGGTTAAACAACACAAAATTCGAGCCCCAGCAACCGCTCTTGCAGTTTGTGCGTGCCTGACCTGTCTTTGGATTCCATTCATTCACCGCCATCTGTATACCACTCGGCAACGTCCATTCGACCCATGCTTCTACCCATCCTTCGTCCGTTGCCTGATCAGCATACTGGGGCATTACCAACGGAATGGTGATCTTCACCACCTTCGCTTCCGTCATGCCTACACCGGCTATCGCCAGCAGGCCCAATAACAAAGTTCGTAGTTTCATAAGTTTTATAATTAACTTTAGCCTTTAGCCATTCGCCATTAGCCTTTATTTCACTCTCAGTTTTCTGCCTATCTGTAAGATCGTAGTCTCTTTGATGTTATTTAACTGACACAGCCGCTTCACACTCGTGCGGTATTTCTTCGCAATGCCACTCAGCGTATCACCCTGTTTCACTTTGTAATACTGCATCGCCGCCTGCTCGGCTTTCTTCTGCTTCATGGCCTTGATGCCGATCACGTACTCCTCTTTGTTCTTCAACTGACCGGTACTGAAATCCACAAAGTTCGCCGGGTTCATCGCTTCGCCCAGATAACGGATCTCCCAGTGCAGGTGACTACCCGTCGAACGACCGGTGTTGCCTCCTAATCCTAACACCTCACCGGCATCCACCAACTGGTATTCATCTACCAACGGACTACTCAAGTGACCGTAGATCGTTTCCAGACCATTGGTATGACGTACTACTACGTAGTAACCGTATCCGTGAGGATCCCATCCTACGATACGCACCTGACCGTCCCAAGCACTCCGGATCGAGTCGCCGATCTGCACCTTGATATCCGTTCCCTTGTGCATCCTGTACTTACGCATACCATACGGACTGGTCACATAACCCGGGTGCGGCAAACGGAAACCGGCCATCGAGATATGCACGTCCTCTTTCAACTGGTCAAACAGCTTATCGTACGGATTGACACGCGCGTTCGTCCATATGTTATGGTACGCACTATCCGCAGGGTGGTGCGTCAGCAGCGTCGTGTCACCTAACATGAACTGCGGCGCTAACTTATATACCACGTCGCCGTCCTTCGTGCGCACCACAATCTTACTCGGCAGCAAAGCCAAGTCACAACCTAAGATCAACGTGTCGTGCGCAAACAGACCGGCTAAGCACTCCGGTAACTCCGAACCACGTACGTCCAGATCGTCCAAGTCTTCCAACTCGTCACCCGAGTTATCACTTGCCACACTGTCCTGCTCAATCTCCAGATCCTCCGTAAACACATTATCCGCCATCATCCATGTGCTAAAGCACATCAGCAGACCTAATACCCATAACCTGTAACCCATAACCTGTAACCCTTACAACTGTATAAACTTCACTTTCTCTGTCAGCACTTTGCCGAACTTAATCGAAATCTTCGCATCTGCGTTGACTGCCCAACCGTTGGCGTTCAGTACCGGCGCCAGGTTACGACGACGTAACTTGAGGTAAGCCATCACCATACTCGGTCCCGAAATCAACAATATGATTCCTACAAAGATAGCGATATATGCCCACCAAGGCAGCCCCACCAAACCGTTGATCACACCTACCAAAGCCGACGCTAACATACCTAATGCCATACCGATGGCAGCAAAGATACCGGCGAACTTGGCAATATCGAAACTCGATTTCGGTGCCTCTTTTCCTTCCGTCTTCGCCTCCGCCGTGGCTGTCATGTCATTCATCATAGCGGCATCCTTTTCTGCAGCGGATTTATTGATCTTGTCTTCGATCCACTTGCTCATCCGGCGGTACGGTGTCCAGAAAGCCTGCAGGATAGAAATCGGGTTCTCGATGATCTTGAACACTGTCGCATCGTAATCCAGACCGTCGTTGTCGTAGAACACACCGTTCTTGCCTACACTCAGGTTCTTGATATCGCCCTGCGTCATCGAGGCTACGATCTGCAGCGTCTTGCCCGTCTTCTTGTTCTCGCAGTTGCAGTACAGCAGATAAATCCCGCTTAACGGTGCCTGCGCGTCGTGTTTCGGCAGATCATTCACCCGCACGCACACATGGCATGCACGCTGGTCGATATATAAGGTACCCGCCTGGAACGATGCCACTTCCTGAACACCCGCTTTAAAATCATAGAAGACCTGCAGGTTCACGAAGTTCTTCAGCAATCGGTAGAAATCCCGGTGCAGCAAGAGCAACTTCCTCAACGGCATAAACTCCGCCGTAGCGGCTGTCAATGCGGCTGCGTTCGCTCCTTCTGCTTCTGCTTTTGCCGCTTCCCAATCGGAGATCTTCTTACCCATCGCCAGAAAATCCTTCTCACTCATACCCGGTTTAGCCGCATCCTCAGCGATCACCGCCAGACCTAATTTCTGTAACTTCTCTTGCTCGAAATATGCGGCATACTCCGCCTGTTTCTCCTTATAAGCAGCGATTACATCTGCCTCTATCGGTGCCGCCGGAATCGCCTTCTCCTCTACCTTCACCGCAGCGATAGCTGCCTCCACGTCTGCCAGAGAGACTTGGCCGTCTTTCTGTAACCGCTCACCGATAACCCGTAACCCCTCATCTGCGATATTCTCAATATCAATCGAATCGCTCTGTTCCAACAACGTATCCGGATTCTTGAGGTTTGCGCATAACCACTCTGCAGTTGCAATCACCTCATTCATCCTCAACTTACCGTCACCATCGACGTCCATCAACTTCAGCGAAGCCGAACTGATCTCCAGTCCCTCAACCGGACAGGACATCACCGTCCATTGTTTCTTGTCTAACTCACCTAAATGACGGATATCCTCACCCGACTGAATACATACCCGGGTAGCACCACCCATCTTCTTTAAAGTCCATTTGTAAGCTGCCATAATAGTATCTGTATTTAACAATTTTCAAAAAAACGCTGCAAAGATACAAAAAAATTTGCACATGTCAAAATATTTTTGTAATTTTGCACGCTTTTTCGCGAGAAAAAGGCTAACATGTTTAACTTTTAACGGAAATTCGGTATCCCGATATACCGGTATCACGGTATCTCGTCATATTGATTTCCACCAACAAATTCTACCACATGGCAGAAAATCTTTCTCTCCAGAACTTCGACTGGGATGCCTATGAAGCACAACAGCAAGGCACAAAAAACGAAGAAGAAATCCAAAAGTATAATGACACCCTGAGCGCCATCAAGGACAACGAAGTCGTTGAGGGTACTGTCATCGCACTCAACAAACGCGAAGTCGTTGTGAACGTTGGTTACAAATCCGACGGTATCGTTCCGGCTTCTGAGTTCCGTTACAACCCCGAGCTCAAAGTAGGCGACAAAGTAGAAGTCTACATCAAGAGCCAGGAGGACAAGAAAGGCCAGCTCGTACTCTCTCACAACGAGGCACGTACTGCGAAGGCTTGGGACCGCGTTAACGAGGCTTACAACGCAGGTGAGATCGTTACCGGTTACATCAAATGGCGTTCGAAAGGCGGTATGATCGTGGACGTTCTCGGTATGGAAGCATTCCTCCCGGGCAGCCAGATCGACGTGAAGCCGGTTCGCGACTATGACATCCTCGTCGGCAAGACGATGGAGTTCAAGATCGTCAAACTCAATCCGGAATTCCGCAACGTCGTTGTTTCCCACAAAGCACTCATCGAGGCTGAACTCGAGGCTCAAAAGGCTGAGATCGTCGGCAAACTCGAGAAGGGTCAGGTACTCGAAGGTACGGTTAAGAACATCACCAACTACGGTGTCTTCATCGACCTCGGAGGCGTGGATGGTCTTATCCACATCACCGACCTCAGCTGGGGACGCGTTAACGACCCGCACGAGCTCCTGCAACTCGACCAGAAGATCAACGTGGTTATCCTCGACTTCGATGAGGAGAAGAAACGTATCGCTCTCGGTCTCAAGCAGTTGTCTCCGCACCCGTGGGATGCACTTGATCCGAACCTCAAAGTAGGCGACAAGGTTCACGGTAAGGTTGTTGTGATGGCTGATTACGGCGCATTCGTTGAGATCGCAGAAGGCGTTGAAGGCCTCGTTCACGTATCCGAGATGAGCTGGAGCCAGCACCTCCGTTCCGCTAACGACTTCCTCAAAGTCGGCGACGAGGTAGATGCTGTTATCCTGACTCTCGACCGCGCTGAGCGCAAGATGTCTCTCGGTATCAAGCAGCTCAAGGCTGACCCGTGGGCTAACGTGGAGACCAAGTACGCAGTTGGCACTCGCCACTGGGCTAAGGTTCGTAACTTCACCAACTTCGGTGTCTTCGTAGAGATCGAGGAAGGCGTTGACGGCCTGATCCACATCAGCGACCTCAGCTGGACCAAGAAGATCAAACACCCGAATGAGTTCACCCAGATCGGCGCACAGATCGAAGTTGTCGTTCTCGACATCGACGTAGCTAACCGCCGTCTCTCCCTCGGTCACAAGCAACTCGAGGAGAACCCGTGGGAAGAGCTCGAGGCTAAGTTCGGCGTAGATACCATCGTTGATGGTAAGGTTGTTGAACTGACCGACAAGGGCGCTGTTGTTTCGCTCGAGGAAGGCGTTGAGGGCTTCTGCACTACACGTCACCTCGCTAAAGAGGACAAGAGCCCGGTAGCTGTGGGTGACACACTGCCGTTCAAGGTGATTGAGTTCAACCGTGACGCTAAGCGTATCCTCGTTTCGCACCTCCGCACATGGGAGGAGCGCAAGGAGGCAGCTCCGAAGGCAGCTAAGAAAGCCGCTAAGGCTGAAGAACCCGCTCTCGACCTGCCGAAGGTAGAGAAGACCACCCTCGGTGACCTCTCCGCTCTCGCAGAACTGAAGGCTTCCCTCGAAGCCGAAGCAGAGAAGCCGGCTAAGAAAGCAGCTGCTAAGAAAACCAAAAAAGAGGAGTAATCATTCCTTTGGGATTTAATGTGAGGAGTAGTTCTTCGGAACTGCTCCTCTTCTTTATTCCCTTATTTCTCCGCTAATAGATGCCCTTTTTACTTGCATCGTACGTCTCGATGGTCTTTGTCTGAATCACCACACTTGTGTCGGCTTTCTGCCAGTACTCGCTCTTGGTCGTGATCGTTCGCGTCACGTTGCAGGAACTGAGACCAAAAGCAATTGCCAGACAGGTCACAATAGCGGTTGTGAGGGTGACGATGATCTTATAAATTTGTTCTTTCGTCATGATTTACACCTCCTTTCTGAACCATTAGCCGTTAGCCTTGCTGGCTGTCGTACTGGTCGCCGCAGATCTTCCAGTAGTAAGCCTTGAGGGTCTTCTTACCGCCTGCAAGGTCCTTTTGATCCAGGAAGGCTGCTTGGTCCGCTGCGATCTTGGTGAGGTGAAACGCAGACGTGCTGCTGCCTCATCCGCCGTGATCGGGGTGGTGCGTTTCACTTTCTTCCGGAGATACAAGCGGTTACACTTGTTGTTTTCCGTCGGTGCTACGCGGTGGGTGCCAAGCAGCATTTTCTCACAACTGTGCTGGCTGCCTTTACCGGGTTTGCTTAATGCGCCGGATACAGAGTCGATACCGGCGCTCCATTCTACATGTGCCATAATAGTTAAGGTTTTTTAGGGTTTAACAATAGGGTTAACTTAGTCGCCGTTGGAGATCAAATCTCCGTTAGCATCATACTGGTCGTTCAACTTGTGCATCGCGTAGCCGAACAACGTACCGATCTTGTTTTGGGCCTTGTACTCGGCTACCAAAGCGGTCTTTTGCTCGCTCGTGCCTGCCAGAATGGTACGGATTGCTGCGGACACCTTCGCAAAACGCGCTTTCGCTGCAGTCTGCGCCGCACTCGGTTCCTTCGTGCCGGTATACACTTTACCAGTCTTTCTGTTCGTGCGGAAGTACACATCGCTGTGCTCGCACACTTTCTTCTTCATGCTCTCAATCAGAGCCATCGGCTTAATTTCTGCCATTTTTCTGCCAACCATGTTTCACCTCCGGTTAGCGTAGAGGGGTTAAAGTTTAGGTTAATGACTATCCGCTTTCTTTCAACACGCGCGGTTACGTATTTTCTTCTGTTGTCCTGGCATCGGATGCCGGTTTGCTTTTCCTATATTTAGCGATGAACTTTTCCCGTGCAGCCTTGCGTGCTGGTGTATCCGTCCATTTCCGTGGACACCTTTGCACAATCTGCTGCCCTTTGCATATCCGGAAGTAGTATCCATCCTTCCTCAACGCACCTCGTAAACTCTCTATAGGAATAATCAATTCTGCTTTCATATTTCTTTAAACATTAAACATTCAACATTAAACATCCTTCGAAGAAGGAACGCATCTCGTTCGCACTCCGAACGTCACGCTTATATGCGCGATCCATTTTCGAACGACGATGCAAAGGTACGTCAAACATTCCACCTTCTCCAAATTTTTTTGCAATTTTTTTTCATTTTTTTGTATTTTTCTCCAGCGTGATGTGTGGAAGTTTCACACTTTCACACTTTCACGCATCCGCGTACCTCGAAAAATTCCCCATAATTATAATAATATAAATATTATATTAATTATGCTCCAAAATCCAACTTACATTTATATGTGAAAGTGTGAAAGTGTGAAAATTCATTTGCACGATTCTCACCCTCAAAACTTGCATATGTCAGATATTTTTTGTACCTTTGCGCGAATTTTCGCGCAACTAAACAATATATATGTATGGAATCGGATAGAAAGGACTTGGAATTGTCAATTACTCCTGAGATTGTTAATAAAGCTCTGGATGATTTTGTTATAGAATTAGCAGATACAATAAATAGCTTAAGATATCTCAAAGACGTCCCTTGGAGAGAAATGGTAGAGACTCTTCAATTTATTCGAGAACGCCATCACGAAGTTGTCCTCTTCTCTATCATACGTGATACTCTTTATCATGTACCATCCTATTCGAAACGGATAGAATGTCTGGTTTTTCTAAAACAAAACGCATATTTTGTAATAGAAGACAAAGCGCAGTTGCTCGAATGGGAAGATGCTTGTGTGTCGTTGACGGAATACTATAGCAAACTAAGGGAACTTGTATCAGAAGGGAGAACTATCACGCACAAATGGGAGGATAAACTGGCTCCTTTGGATGAATTCTCTTTCTTATGTGAAAATATCTCACCGGAAGAAATGATTGTTCTAATGCAACAGTCGAGCAGTTTTGTTGCTCATCATAAAATAGATTCTTCAAGTAAAGCTGTCATTGCTGATATATCTCGCATTTTTGGCAAAAAAGTTACTGCTGACGTCGGGAATTATGATATTATACAATTTTGCTTAAAATTATTTGCTGCCAATACTTGCAGAATGGTTTATACGACCAGTAAGCGTGTAAAGGAGGTTTCTACTAAATTGACACTTCCTCCCGCTTTACGCAATGGCTGTTTCGATATATATATACATCAGCGTATCAAGTACGTAATGGATCAACTAATAGCGGATGATGAAACCCGACCATTCCTTCCGTCTGAAGTAGAATGTAGAAAATATATGTTAGAGGAGGACAAAGAAATCTTTGAGTTTACACAAAGCAAGGCGCTTATCGACAGTTTTAGAAAAAACAAGGAGAAGATGCTCCAAGACTTAGACAAAGAAGAGAATGCACAGGTTGATAAAGACTTGATAAAGTCTTGGATATCATCTTGTGAATCATGTATGCCTCAGGTTGTTAACCTTATGCAATGCTTCATCCGATATGAAGAAGCGAAAATATGTGAATTAGAAAAAAAGACAAATGTATCGCCTGTGCATATAGAGCATGTCCAAAACTTAGCTCTCGGAGATAATGTAGATAAAAAATACACCAAATAACAATCATGGAAAACAATCAACAAGAAACAGACGCTCGCATACTGCTGCGCTACATAACATCATGCGCAGATTCGCACAATCCGGTGCCACCTATGATGGTGTTACGACTGGCGATAAATCTACGCGATGAGTTAAAAGAACATCCCGAGAAAGTTCTTTCTGCTTGGGATTATATTGATAAGGCACAAGCCATATTACAGCAACAGAACCCGACACAGAATTATTACAGAAGAAGTCCCGGCTATCAAACGGCAGCGGCTTTGTATATTCTGCTTTGCGTTGATGGTCTGAATACGATTCAAGAAGAAGCACTCGCCAATGACTTGAAGCAAACGCTACAGAGCAGACAGAATTTCCGTTTCGTTATTGAGGATGTTGAGAAAACCATTCGCGATATGAAGGAGTACAAGAAAACTGCTCCACCTACTATCAATCCTCTTGAGTTATTTGCCGAAATCGGAAATGGTAAAAACCTTGCGCAAGTTGATTGGGAAGTGGCTTTCAACGAAGTCGTGAAATACCAGCACTTGTTCGGTAAAACCTTTCCATACTATCTGCTATTGCATACATTTCTTCATGTGATACCATATCCTACACGGCGTGTGGATGTACTTGGATATCTACAGGATATGGCTGAGAAGAAATTGGATGAGAGGAAAGCTAAAGAGTTTGTAGAGGAAGCAAGATACTTGATACATATCTATATGCGGATGAATGGATTATTCTGCAATCCTATTCCGAAGATATGGAAAGACCAACCCGACATGGATGAGTTGACGGTATTTATCAAAGATGTTCAGCCGGAAGAATTGGTTTGTATTGCGCAATCTATCTATGATAGCCGCGAGATTGTAGGTCAACGTATCGGAATGGTACAACATATATTGCGATTGGAGAAATATAGTAGACGTTTGTTGACAACCAATAGTTATGATTTCTGCAAGTGCCTATATCTGGCGCATGGCTATCGTATGCTGATGATGAGCGGCAAAGAGGATTTCCGTGAGTTGCCAACTATAGACAATTTGGATTGCGAGTTGCGCAATAAGTGTTTTGATGTCTTCATCGACTTGCGTCTAAAGCAGATTAAAGAAGAAATGAAGCATGACAACAGACGTCTCTATCCGGCTACTGACATAGATGCTTATGAGGTATTAAGCAAACAATTACAGGAGGAATATGCTGAAATTGAACAAATGGCTCCTGTGGTGATTCCTAATTTTATGGCAAGGGAAAGTTTGGTATTGGCCATGCAATTCCTTGCGCAGTACACCGATGATAGGATGAAGGAATGGATAAAGAAAAATAACGAACAACCCAAACAACAAACTCCGCAAGAACTACATCTGCATATTGAGCATGTAGATAACTTTGCAATGGGGGACAATGTAACTAATAAATACGAGAATAGCCATGAACCAAGATGAAATGCAAAAACAAATATTGGAAGCGTTAACCAGTGGTAAACTACAACCAACCCAAATCATTTTGGGTGACAATGTAGCCAAAAAGATTGAAGTGCATGAAGGTGGTGTTGGTGAGCAGACTATAAATAACTATTATGGTCAACAAACGGAATCGCCTGCCGAAACAACTTCACAACCTCAGGAACTACCTGCCGAGCAGCCAACAGGAGAATTGACTGACGGAACGATTGACCAGCATCGGCGCTTATTCAAAGAAGCTATGCTCAAAGCGCAAGATTACAAACCAAAAGACTCCTATCGGTATCTGCTGAGCAATACCTATGATTGGGTTGCAGCAGAACGATGGGGAAAAGATCTTGGCATCATTAAAAACTATGCGCAATTGGAAGAAATTCTACAAGACAAACGCTTTAGAGAAGTACCGAAGAACTCACAGAACTTGACTAAATACAGAGCATACATAGATGACAATACACGTTATCCCAATTGGCAATGCTCTGTCCCGGATGTTGAAGGATTCTTCCGTAAGTTCAAAGAAATAGCGGATCTCATCAATAGCATCTACAAGTTAGGTTGCCACCGAGAACACATCAAACCATACGGCAGTCAATAACTCGCACGACTGCCACAAAGTCATAAGAAACGACCGACATCTTGTCAGTCGTTTTTTATTTGTCATTTAACGAAATATTTCAAAATTTACTTCATATTTAACGAAAAATTGAGGTCTCAAAGTTGTAAGTTTTTTGGTGTCTGCGGCACGTTGCCACAGAGCTAAATTACATACAACAATGAAGAAATCAATTAATTTATGCGTGGACTTAGTCACGCTGATGAAGCAAGGAGACTTGCAAGTGTTGGACAGCCGTAAAGGAACACTCTTCCGCAACGAGGAAGACAAGTTCACTTTCACCGAACGAGGAGCACGGGAACAGACCGTTCATCCCGAACTCCACTGGCAGACGCTCGATAAGAGCCGTTACGGCAAAGTGTCGGCAAATGCCAATCACATCAAACTGGAGTTGTACATCCCGCATGGCGACTATGCCGATGGACGCGATCTCGCCGACATCCTGGCATCGCAGGTTGACCAGATGGGAGAAAACCTCTGCGAGATGGACATGGCGAAAGTGGTGGAAGCCATCCGTAACCTCAAAAAGTAGTACGTATGTCAGTTCAACTAATCGCATTACGTAAGGGCGGCGCGAAGTGTAGTAGCGCCTGCCCGTACTACGAGGAGAAAGGTCAGGTGCGCGGAGTGAACGATGTACCGCTCAAAACGCATTGCCGAGCCACCATGCAGGATGTCATCGTCGATTGCGACGTGTGGAATCCGCATAACATCGAGAAACTCCAAGTCACGGAAGAACAATGGAAAGCGATGCAAGCAGCTGTCCATAAACGCGCCAAGAAGGAACGCAAACCGTGGCCGGAAGATCACGAGGAAATCCATCCCGTAGGTTACAACTGGAAACACCAGAAAGGAAAGTGGAACTCAGTAAAGTCCAATCTAAAATCGTAAATCGTAAATCGTTAAATCGTAAATTAAAGTTATGATAACCTATCAATTATCTGTTACGCAAGGCTTTCCATTGCCTTGCACCGAAGACATCTGGAACGAAATCATTGATCGTCCCGCAGTAAAGAACATCTGCGACCAAATCGCAGCACTCGACCCGGCAGCACCCGACTTCAACGACCGCAAGCAAGCGCTCAAACGCCGTCTGCCAATCATCATCCCTCATGCGCGTGCGTTCGTTAACAATAAACGCGTGAGTGCAGACGCTATCCCATCCGGTCTCGCAATGCTCGATGTGGACCATGTGGACAATCCGCGTGAGTGGTTTGAAGCTATCGACAAACAGTTGCTCTCTGACAACAAAATCTACTTGGTCGCCATCACCGCTTCCGGTCACGGAATCCGTATCATCGGTGAACGTCTCGAACGCGAGTCCATCGAAGCCGCACAACTCCGTATGGCAACTGCACTCAATATCACCGAGTATGATGCCGTGACGAAAGATTTGGCACGCGCCAGTTACGTCGTTCCGCGTGATTATATCCTCTGGATATATGCTGCCGGACTTTTCTCCGAAGAAGACCGTCCTGATCTCCGAGAAATAATCGTACCCCTTGTGGGTAAAGAACTACCGGCTCTCCCGCCTCATCAAGAAGTTTTGTCCATTGCGTCGGAATCGGATTCCGACACCGGCACAGCCGGTCTCTCTTATCGCGGCATTCCGTATGCCGACATCGTGCAGCAACTCATGCTCTCCATCGGAGCAGCAGACGGAGCCGAGCAAGGCGAACGCAACACCGTTTATTTCACACTCGCCAACTACATGCGCTACATCTGTGATTTCAACGTCGATCTGTTGCTGCAAGTGCTCCCGACTTTCGGTCTCTCCGAACCGGAAAGACGTCAAGTCATCGCTTCCGCTATCGGCCGTCCGCGCAAAGGCTATCTACCAACTGTGCTCCAGTCCGCAATAGCCATCTGCGAAAGAGAGTGTTCTGCGCTTGGCGGTATTCCGCCAATGGCTAAATCAACCGACTTGGCATTGCCCGAACTGCCGCGTTTGCTCAAACTGGTATGCCGTCGTCTGCCCGAAGATTACCGACCGGCAATGGTCATCGCAAGTCTTCCGATTTTAGGAACACTCGCTACGCGCATCCGCTTTGAGTACCTCGACCGTCAGGAACAATCGCTTTCGTTCTTCTCTTGTATCACCGCACCGGCTGCATCCGGTAAGTCGTTCATCCGCAAACCGCTGGATTTGCTCCTCACTCCGATCAACGAGCAAGATGCTATCGAACGTGAGAAGGAACAGGCGTACAAGGACAAACTCCGTGCGTCCAAGAACAGCAAGAACCAACCCGAAGATCCGCACGCTTGTCCGCGTAACAATGGCGTAGCCATTAGTATCGCCAAGTTGCTCCAGTTGCTCACCTATGCAGAAGGCAAACACCTCATCGGTATCGGTGAGGAAATGGACACGCTGGTCAAGTCCGAACGAGCCGGCGTTTGGAGTCAGAAATCCGACATCTACCGTCTCGCTTTCGACAACGCGGAATACGGTCAAGCCTACATGTCTGATGCTTCGTTCAATGCGCACATCAAGGTCTATTACAACCTGCTTCTGACTGGCACACCAAACTCCATGAAGCGGTTCTTCAAAGACCTCGAAAACGGACTTGCAACACGTGTATGCTTCGCACAATTACCGGACACCAGTTTCACGGAAATTCCTGTCTTTGCTCCATATACGGAAGCAGAACGAGCAGAGATTATCCGTTGGGCGCGACAACTGGACGCAGAGCAAGGAACCATCGTCTGTCCGCAACTCAAGCGTCAGCAAGCCATCGACGCAGACTCTCACGCCATGGATACACTCCGTCGTCGTGCAGGTGTCATCGGCTTCCGCGCAGGTATGCTCTGCTATCTCCTTGAAAACCGCAAGTTCACCAAGACTGTAGGTCAGTTCGCGGAATGGGTTGCTGAATATGTGTTCCGCAATCAGATGGAACTCTGGGGCGATCAACTCGAACAAGAGTTAACCGGCGCACTCGACATCTTCTCCGGTGAACGTGGTTCTGCAACCTCGCTGCTCGAATTGCTTCCGGCAGAGTTTTCCAACGCCGACCTTATCAAGCTTCGTGCCCGCAAAGGTCAGTCCGTCAAAGGTTCTGCTATCAGCATGGTTCTCAACCGCTGGCGTGGTAACGGCAAGATCGAAAAACTCTCCGACACTAAGTGGAAGAAGTTGTAGTCTCTAATCCCATCAAGGTAGTTTCACACTTTCACACTTTCACACAAAAGTGTGGGTTGAACTACCTTGATTCGGGGTCCCCAATGTAAACCGAAGCCATAGGCTGTTTGCGGTGGGGAAAGCGGAGGCACGTGTCGTCCCGTTGATTTAGCGGAGCGGTATCAACATTACGATCTCGTTGCCGAACGCGCTCACACTTTCACACAAAATTCTATCTTCATCTTCCGTTTTTTCCTCATTTTGCCTGCAAAATGTAGAAATCTATCACTTTCCCGCCCCAAAATTTGCACAATCCAATTTTTTTTATTACCTTTGCACCCGTAATGGGTGCATAACGCAGCGCGCGTGTACTATAAGGTGCTCATTTCTTGGAATTCTATCTACGCCGATCTCTTTTGTGGAGAGGGTTAGAGGGATTCATTACATATTGAAAAGGCGTTTATTGACGCTTTGTTGTTGGCAAATCAAAAGCTTCGCAAACTTTTATCAATTCAGACCTTCACAAAGTACGCAATTGAACGCCTACGGGTATGACGATAAATACTCGTCCTGCTATCTTGGCAGGCGTGTTGTCATATCGGCGTAGGTTTCATTGTTGTTTATAGTCTGATAGGTTAGCGAAGGCCTCGATTTGCGATAAGCAACAACGAGGTCTGCGCTTTTTGTTTGTATGTGCATATAGCATAGCAATAACATTATTAACTAAACATTAAGTGTTATGAAAAAACTAATCATCCTGGCATTG
>CADCDS010000002.1 GCA_902800215.1 uncultured Bacteroidales bacterium
CGCACTCCAACTCATAGAAACTACGCGCCTCGATATTCTCTATTCGCATTAAGATAAGATAGTGTGACCACGAGAGTATAAAACGAGGTAACTGAATTGGAGCAACGGCGTTGCTCGAATTTGCAACCGCCTTAGAATAAGCGGTTTCCGAGTGACTTTCTAATTGTGGCAACGGCGTTGCGCTAATTGAAGCATTGGCGTATGCTTGATAAAACTGGCGACATCTTTTAAGGGTGTCAAAAGTCCAATCTTCTCCATATCGTTCCATCAAACGAGCGGACAACTGACGAAGTACTTGTTCTCCGTACTTGGCTCGTTCGCCTTGCTGCTCATCCTCCAAGATATAACGCCCAACTTCATAGCGAGTTTTAACCTCAGCTATCTTGACAGCGTTAACTACGTACGAGCGCGCTTGATCAATTAAAGAAGAAATGCGCTCGAACAATGCATCAATTCTTTCTGTTGCTTCTATATTAGCCATATTTGTATACTTTAGCGATTTTATCAATTAATTTTGCTGTCTTTCTATTCCCGCTGCAAAATTACTAAAAAAGTTTGATATATGCAAATACAATCTACTCTTTTACACGTTTCCAGACGGTTTTTCCGTCGGTGGAGAAATCTGTCAATCCTTGACCGATGACAATCCGGGCATAGGCATTTTCAGGTGCTGCAATCCGTTCGTTTTCCGTATCTTGAATCTGAATAGGGATTAAGATGGTATCTGTCAGTATAGATAAAACCTCTTTGGGCATGCAACTTATGGAATAGTGTCCACTACAATTATCATATATCCCGAAAGATAGCTTAATGTGCCAGCCGATATACGCATCTCCGTTGCACCTAATGTATGTGCTTATTTCACTTGGGGACGATTCAAATCGAGAAAGACCATTTTCCATGAAATTAGAGTAAATACCTGCTACTCTGTCGCCATAACATGATGCATAAGGATCGTCACATAGCCATATTTCCGTTTGAGGAAAAATGCTGTCCATGCCATATACAAAAGGTTTGTTTTCCCACCTCTTCCCAAGACTTTCATTCTCAAAGACAAACTCATCATTTAACGTATAAGGATAATAGTGTGAAAGTACGGTGATGTAATTATTCAGGTCTTTTTCGGTAGGTTCAATCTCGTTAGAACGAGGACCTCTACATGAAGAACATATTGCCGCTATGACAATAAGATTCGAAATAAATAATTTTGCTTTCATTGTAGTAGTGTTTTTATGAGTTATTTTGTTACACGTCTCCAGAATGTTTTGTTATCTAATGAGAAATCGACAATACCTTCACCCCTTACAATATGAACGCAAGCACCATCAACTATCGTCGTGTCCATATTTTGGCTGACAATGGTTTGAATTGGCACGCTAATCGTGTCCGTCAATATAGACGTAAATTCTGATAGCTTACAGCTAACTTCTTTATATGCAGTAAAGTAATCTCTCAAGCTCAGACGAAAATCCATGCGCCAGATCATCTTGATAGGCGCATCATTGTCTGACGGAATGTTGGAGATATAGGCCGATATGCGTTCTACCCAATAATGCGTCCATGGTATACTATCCGGGTTAATCCCGTTGTTAAACATACATGCATGGACAGAACAATTCCATTCGCTATTTAAGTCTGTTCCCATTTCGTCATCAATAAATATCCTTGGATAGATACCATCTTTCCAGTTATCACAAGCTTTTGCCTCAATCCGATGATTCAGATCGTCGTTGACAAAAATAAACTGATCGTCCAACGTGTATGGAAAATATTTCAGAAGGGTAGCAACGCATGTTTCCGGCGTTATCTCTTTTATTTCTGGCTCAATCGGAGTGCATGCAGCAAAAAGGAAAATTGCGCATATGAAATTAACTAAAAAGATCTTCGTTTTCATTGTAATATTATTTTAGTGAAACATAGAAGTATTATTTGACGGTGCAAAGGTACGAAAAATTTTTGATACCGCCAAATAATACTACATTTTTTTTACTTATTGTACCACAAATTGTCCTACTAAAGCGCCTTCTTCTGCCTGAAGCATTGTCGGTATTGTCAAGAGTGCGCCCAATACCAAAGCGATAAAAGTTCTTTTCATAAATACAGTAATTTTGATTAGTTAATGATCGCATCAAACCTATTCGTTTGACGCTGCAAAATTACTGCTTTTTGACGACATGCGCAAGAAATAGCGGTCTACAATTGCAAAATGTAAATCGCTATAAATCAGTAAGAAATAAAATATAATGGTCTACAATTCATGAAGAAGGTATGATTTTAACTCTGTCGGAGTGGTTTTTAGCTTGTCAGAAGTGCGTTTTTTGAGCGTTTTAATGCCAGACGGATAACTATAATGGATAGTATCGGCTATCCGCTTTAACGGAAAATCCAATACGGTTAATATACAGAATCGAATCTCCGTCTCGTTTAATCCTTTTGCTTCCAATTTGCTCACCATGCCACCCATATACAAATCGGCATCGGATTTCATGGATGTATAATTCTTCCAATGCAATGTGTTGTTCAGATCATTGACATCAATGTGCTTTTTGATGGATGCCACGATTTCTTCGGCATGCTTGTTGTGTATGGATAGAATCTGATTTTGCATTTGATGCTTGCGCTTCCTGTTTCTTACAACCATAATTACAACTACCGACAAAGCACATGCTACAATAACTATCGGATACACAGGTTTCTTTTTCGGAACGCGGTTGAGATCCAATTCCATCCATTGTACCGCCTGCGCCAGTCTGGCACGTTTGCTTTCTATGATCTTCTGAGCATCTGCTCTGTCTGCAGCTGTTTCCCGAATCGCATCAGCGTCTTTGGTGGCATCATCGTTCGTTAATATATACAAGGCATTATTCACGAAATAAGGCTCATCGGTTTTTGCTAAAACTATATTGGCATAATAAGTAGCCGAATCTCGCTCTCCCAAATAGGAAAAGGCTTGAGCAATCTGAATATAGGAAACAAGAGGAGGATTTTCTCCTGATAATGCACAATGAGCATATATGATGGTTGAATCATATTGTTTGCATTTCAGATACAATTCAGCTTTGGTTTCCAAAAGAACAGATATTAAGTCACGACTGTTAGCGTTTGTTTCTATCTCATCTAATAGCGCCAAAGTTTCCTCTTTCTTTCCTTGCTCTGCCATTTCGAACGCCATATTGTTAAGTCCATAATAATAAAACAGCGTATCCCCATTGCGTAAATACATGTCTGCCGACTTCTCAAACATATCGTAAGACAGTTGGAATTCTTCTGCGCGATGACACATGTCCCCCATGTTGCTATAGATGCGTCCGAGGATATGGAAGTCGGTAGAGGATGAACGTGTGGCATTGATAAACGCCTGCATAGCGGAAACGGGATCATCTTGGGTGCGAAGCAGACGACCGTAGTGATAGCAGGCATGCGCAAACTCATCGGGATAACGGGTGCGCTGTTCCCCTAATTCCTCATAGGCATGCGCAAGCGAAAGGCTGTCGGTATAGGACCAGCCGGACAGCCAGAGGCTATCCGCCTCCGTTACAGTGCGCAACGCCTCCTCCGGCGTTTTCGGCGCTGCACAAGCAGAGAGCACCACCGCCAAAACCCATACTATGATATGATTCTTTATCATTCCCGCCGCAAAAGTACTGCTTTTTTTTGATATACGCAAATAAAAAAGAGAAAATTTTGGCTATTTTAGACCGTAAGATAGAAGAGTTGCAACGGGACGCGGGTGCGCGTACGTACGCGTTTTCCTTACTTTAACCCATAAAATGCACCCTTTTGGGTGCTTTTTTTGTTTATCTCTTGTGTATTTCAAAAAAAAGCAGTACCTTTGCAACGCAAAATTGAATTAACAAAAGTTAATCATCATATGGATAAACGATTTATTGTTACTATCGGTCGGGAGTTTGGTACCGGTGGACGTAAGATTGCCTCAGAGTTGGCAGAATTGTTAGGCGTGCCGTTGTATGACCGTCAAGTGTTGGAACCCATCCGCGAGGAGTATAACCTGACGCAGGAAGAGGTAGATCAAATCAAATCGGTCAAGCCGAGTTGGTGGTACGAGAACGTATCGCAGGACTTGTACAACGAAGAAGAGAAATTGGTTCGTGATTTAGCAGAGAAGGAATCGTTCGTGCTTTTAGGGCGCACCGGTTTTCATATTTTCCGTGATGATGAACGTGCGTTTAAGGTGTTCCTGATGGCAGACAAGACCTTCCGTCGCGACAAAGTGGCGAGACGCCTCAATATCAACGAAGGTAGCGCGGATGTGTTGATAGACAAGGTGGACATGGCGCGTGAGAACTTCACGAAGACCTTCAGCGGCAAAACCCGTTATGATGCACGAAACTACGATCTCGTACTCAATGTGACCAATCTCGACCCTGCGGAGGTAGCGCGCTTCATCGCAGAGTGCGTGGAACGGAAACAGAAGTGAGTCCGTTTAAGGACAAAGTTGTTTTTGTCCCTAAAAAAATAAAAAATCGGCAAAAAGAATGGCATATGCTTGCGTATGTCATTTTTTTTTTGTAATTTTGCACGCAAAATGTGCAAAACTAAAAAATAACGATATGATACTCGACAAATTAGAGAATGCAGACTGGTACTATGACAGCGTACCGGGACTGAAGGAATTCATGAAGTTTTACAATGACAATGACCTGGAAGAGATGCCGGCATGTAAGATCTATCTGGATGGAAAAGATCTGTTTGTGAACATCCTGGACTTCAAAGGTAAGGAAGAATCCAAATGCCGCATGGAGGCGCACAAGGATTATCTGGATATCCAGATTCCGCTGGGTGACAACGAAGAGATGGGTTGGAAAGCGCAGGTGGATTGTCAGGAAGTGACGCAAGAGTATGACGAAGGAAAAGATGTGGAGTTCTACGGAGATAAGGCAACAGCTCGTTTTGTCGTTCCTGCCGGTCATTTTGCCGTCTTCTTCCCGTCGGATGCACACCAACCGGGTATCGCTCCGGGTAAAGAGTACCGGAAGTTAATTGTTAAGGCAAGAGTAAATAATTAACCCGTCGGTATACCGGTATCCCGTTATTCCGGTATCCCGAAAAATTGCAAATACTATGAAGAAAGAAAAACACTTGAAGATCGTTGAGCGTGATCCGTATCTGCAACCGTACGAAAGTGCTCTGCAGGCACGTGCGGATTATGCGCGTAATAAAGAAGCTGAACTGACAGGCGGAAAACCGCTCAGTGAGTGGGCTTCGGGTTATTTATATTTCGGATTGCATAAGGTCCCCAAAGGCTGGGTGATTCGAGAGTGGGCTCCGAACGCAACGGCGATCTATATCAAAGGCGATATGAACAACTGGCAGAAGGACGAGAAATACCGTCTGCAACCGGTTGGTAATGGTGTTTGGGAAGCGAAGTTGCCGGAGAAAGCACTCCAACACGGACAACTCTATAAATTGCTCGTGGAATGGAATGGCGGTTATGGAGAACGTATCCCGTCTTATGTACGTCGTGTGGTACAAGATGATCAGACTAAAATCTTCTCTGCCCAAGTATGGAATGAACCCGAGTTCGCTTGGAAACATAAAGGCAAACGCCTCAAAGAGAAAGGTGCCCTCTACATCTACGAATGCCATATCGGTATGTCTTCGGCAGAAGAGAAAGTAAGTTCCTACGAAGAGTTCCGTCGGGATGTACTGCCGCGTATTGACAAACTGGGATACAACTGCATCCAGATCATGGCGATTCAGGAACACCCGTACTACGGTTCCTTCGGTTACCATGTGTCCAATTTCTTTGCGGCTTCCAGTCGTTTCGGTACACCGAATGAATTGAAGGCGCTGATCGACGATGCGCACGGTAGAGGTATACATGTGATTATGGACCTCGTACACAGTCACGCGGTAAAGAATGAACTCGAAGGTCTGGGTAACTTCGACGGTACGCCGTATCAGTATTTCCATGATGGAGCACGCCGGGAACACCCGGCATGGGATTCGCTCTGTTTCAACTACGGTAAGAACGAAGTGCTGCATTTCCTGCTTTCGAACTGTAAGTTCTGGTTGGATGAATATGACTTTGACGGTTTCCGTTTTGACGGTGTGACCTCGATGATCTACCGCAGTCACGGTTTGGGCGAAGACTTCAACGGCTATCCTTCTTATTTCAACGGCAACGAAGACGGTGACGCGTTGATGTATCTGACGCTTGCCAATAAGGTGATTCACGAAGTGAAACCCGAAGCAATCACGATCGCCGAAGAGATGAGCGGCATGCCGGGTCTGGCAGCTTCCATCGAAGATGGCGGTGTCGGTTTCGATTACCGTCTGGCAATGGGTATTCCGGATTTCTGGATCAAGTATATCAAGGAAGTGAAGGATGAAGACTGGAAAGCCGGTCATATCCTCTTTGAGATGACGAACCGCCGTGAGGACGAGAAGACGATCTCCTATGCAGAGAGTCATGACCAAGCACTCGTAGGCGATAAGACGATCATCTTCCGCCTTGTGGACGCTGATATGTACTGGCATTTCGAGCATGGTCACTCTACCTATATGGCCGATCGCGGTATAGCCTTGCATAAGATGATCCGTCTCGTCACGGCATCGACGATAAATGGCGGTTACCTCACCTTCATGGGTAATGAGTTCGGACATCCCGAATGGATCGATTTCCCGCGTGAGGGCAACGGCTGGAGTTATAAGTACGCACGTCGTCAGTGGGATCTGGTGGATAATCCGAATTATTTCTTTGCCGACCTGAACCGCTTCGATGAGAAGATGATTCATCTGCTCAAGAAACACTTGCTTATCCAGAATCCGACCGCCGAGGAGAAGAAATACAATGTAGGCAAACACCTGCCGTGGGTAATGAAATGGTGGGACAACGAGGGTGACCAAGTAGTGGCATACTCCCGTGGTGACCTGCTGTTCATCTTCAACTGGAACGGTCAGAAGTCGTTCACGGACTACGGCATGTTGGTTCCGGAAGGTAAATATGAAGTGGTGCTTAACACCGATGCCAAGGAGTTTGCCGGTTTTGGTCTGAGTGATGATTCCGTAGCCCATTTCACAGAGCATGACGAACTCTACGCGAAAGACGGCAAGGGATGGTTGAAGATGTACCTGCCGGCACGCAGTGCAGTTGTATTGAAAAAATCATAAATTTGAAATCATAAATTAGAAATAGAATGCGAGTAATTATTGAACCTTCGTATGACCTGCTGAGTCAGTGGGCTGCGAACTATGTAGCAAAACGAATCAATGAATTTGATCCGAAAGAGAGCAAACCGTTTGTGCTGGGTCTTCCGACCGGAAGTTCTCCGTTAGGTATGTATAAAGAGTTGATCAAACTGAATAAAGCCGGTAAAGTATCCTTCCGCAATGTGGTTACCTTCAATATGGACGAGTACGTCAATTTGGCAGAGGACCATCCGGAGAGTTACCACAGCTTCATGTGGAATAACTTCTTCTCCCATATCGACATCCGTAAGGAGAACGTGAATATCTTGAACGGTAATGCACCGGACTTGGCAGCAGAATGCGCCCGTTATGAGGAGAAGATCAAGAATATCGGTGGTATTCATTTGTTCTTAGGCGGTATCGGACCGGACGGTCACATTGCATTTAACGAACCGGGTTCATCGCTGACCAGCCGTACCCGTAAGAAAGAGTTGACCACCGACACGATCATCGCTAACAGCCGTTTCTTCGACAACGATGTGAACAAAGTGCCGAAGACCGCCCTTACCGTAGGTGTCGGCACCGTTATGGACGCCAAAGAGGTGCTGATTATGGTGAATGGTCACAACAAAGCACGTGCCCTCCAACATGCTATTGAGGAACCGATCAGTCATATGTGGACCGTTTCGATGCTCCAGATGCACCAGCACGGTATCATTGTCTGCGATGAGGCAGCATGCGAAGAACTCAAAGTCGGCACGTTCAACTACTTTAAAGACATTGAGAAAAACAACTTAGATCCGAAAACATTGTTATAATGCTGGAGATTTATAATTCGTTAACTCGTTTTAAGGAAACATTCAAACCCTTGCACGATGGACACGTAGGCATGTATGTCTGCGGTCCTACCGTGTATGGAGATGCCCATCTGGGGCATGCTCGTCCGGCGATCACGTTTGACCTGCTGTACCGGTACTTGCAGTACTTAGGGTATAAGGTGCGGTACGTGCGGAATATTACCGATGTGGGTCACTTGGAACACGATGCCGATGAAGGTGAGGATAAGATTGCTAAGAAAGCACGGTTGGAGCAACTCGAACCGATGGAGGTGGTGCAATATTACACCAACCGCTACCATCGCGACATGGCGGCATTGAATGTCTTACCGCCTTCCATCGAACCGCATGCATCAGGCCATATCATCGAGCAGATTGCGTTTGTGCAGAAGATTCTCGATAAGGGTTATGCGTACGTGTCCAATGGCTCCGTCTATATGGACGTGGAAAAATACGCGAAGGATTTTCCGTATGGTAAACTCTCCGGTCGCAATCTGAACGATATTGTGACGGAGACGCGTGAACTGGATGGTCAGGAAGAGAAGAAACACAGTTATGACTTCGCCCTTTGGAAGAAAGCGGCTCCGGAACATATCATGCATTGGCCTTCACCGTGGTCCGAAGGATTCCCCGGTTGGCACATGGAGTGCTCGACGATGGGTACAAAATACTTAGGTGAGCGGTTCGATATCCACGGAGGTGGACTCGATCTGATTTTCCCGCACCACGAAGCAGAGATTGCGCAATCTTGTGCCGCACTCGGTCATGAGACCGTCCATTACTGGATGCATAACAATATGATCACTATTGCCGGCAAGAAGATGGGTAAGAGTTACAATAACTTCATTACGCTGGAGCAGTTCTTCAGCGGCAATCACCCGTTACTGAGTAAGCCTTTCGGCCCGATGGTAATCCGTTTCTTCATCCTGCAGGCACACTACCGTTCGACGGTGGATTTCTCTTCGGAAGCACTCGAAGCAGCCGAGAAAGGTTTGCAACGTATGCAGGAAGCGTATGCGCGTCTGCAGAAGTTGCAAGCTGGCAAAGAGACAACGGTAGAGATCGGTGATTTACGTACGCGTTGCCAAGAAGCGATGGACGATGATCTGAACACGCCGTTTGTGATTGCTGCGCTGTTTGATTCTACGCGTGCGATTAATACGGTGTATGACGGTAAGGGTACGATCAGCGAAGCGGACTTGAAAGAGTTACGTGAGGTTTGGAAGACCTTCGCCATCGATATTCTTGGTCTGCGTCTGGAGGAACAAGGCGGTGATGCCGGAAAACAGAAAGCGTTTAACGGAGCGATTGACCTGCTGTTGGGAATCCGTCTGCAGGCCAAGCAGAATAAAGACTGGGGCACGAGTGATAAGATCCGGAATGAATTGACGGCACTTGGATTCCAGATTAAAGATACGAAAGACGGTTTTGAATGGAGTATCTGAGGATCAGGCGAGATGTCGCCGTTCCCGAACGATGAGTAACGCTTCTTCCCGGATATCGGGGGGAAGCGTTATGTTTCTCAATTGCAGCGACCGGCACCAACCCGGTACGTCCGCTTCTTGAAGGGTGGAGAATACTTCACGAATGGCCTGATGTTGTTCTGCCGTGAAGTCAGAAGGATCGACACCGGCTAAACTATCCAATTCTTCATCATCGTAATAGTCAATCTTGGCATTGGTCTGCAGCAGCGTCTCCCGTTCGCAAACCAAATGCTCACCACAGCATCCTTCCGGACGTTGTTCGGCTGTTGGCTGTTGGTTATTAGCGGTTGGCTTCTTAGCTCTCCTGCGCTCACGAATCTCAATGAGCACAAGCACCACAACGACTAATACTATAAAAGCTATTAAAGGAATCATTCAAACTCTTCTTCGATGCGGTCTTCTTCGATGACGAGGTTATCGATGATAAACTGTTGGCGTTCAGTGGTGTTCTTCCCCATGTAGTACGCCAGCAGGTCTTTCACATTGTCCTCTTTGCGCAGATTAACCTGGTCCAAACGGATACCGGTTCCGATAAAGCCTTTGAACTCGTCCGGTGAAATTTCACCCAGACCTTTGAATCGGGTAATCTCCGGATTTTTGATCTTGGCGATGGCTTTCTGGCGTTCCTCTTCGGAATAGCAATAAACAATTTGGTTCTTATCCTTGACGCGGAAGAGCGGTGTCTGGAGAATATAGACGTGTCCTTTCTTGACGAGATCCGGGAAGAACTGCAGGAAGAACGTCAGCATCAGTAAGCGGATATGCATTCCGTCCACATCGGCATCAGTAGCGATGATCACTTTGTTGTAGCGCAACTCATCCAAACCGTCTTCGATGTTCAGCGCCGACTGCAGGCAATTGAACTCCTCGTTTTCATAAACTACGGATTTGCTGAGGCCATAGCAGTTCAGCGGCTTTCCGCGTAAGGAGAAAACCGCTTGGGTACGCACGTCACGACTCTTGGTGATACTTCCCGAAGCCGACAAACCCTCGGTGATGAAGATACAGGATTCGAGACGCAGATCATCGTCCGCATCTTTGGCAGACTTGACGGGTTTGGTGTCATTCAGGTGAATCTGACAATCACGCAACTTGGGATTATTGACCAGATTCTTCTTCGCCCGTTCCCGAGCGGCTTTGGTTACACCCGCTATCGCTTTCCGTTCTTTCTCGCTGTCCTGAATTTTCTGCAGCATTACCTCCGTGATCTCCGGGTGCTTATGCAAGTAGTTGTCCAATTGCTGCTTGACGAAGTCATTGACGAACTTATTCACACTCACACCGCCCGTCGGACTCATGTCCTTCGAACCGAGCTTCACCTTCGTCTGACTCTCAAACACCGGTTCTTCGACGTTGATAGCGATGGCTCCTACCACACCGTTTCGAATGTCTGCCAATTCCTGGTTCTTATTAAAGAACTCCTTGATAGTCCTACCTATCGCCTCGCGATAAGCGGCTTGGTGGGTACCGCCTTGGATGGTATGCTGACCGTTCACGAAGGAATAATACTCATCGCCGTTTTGGTCGGTATGCGTCAGCGCAATCTCAATGTCTTCGCCTTGAATATGAATGATGGGATAGAGCGGATTGACGGTCATGTTCTCTGTTAACAGATCCAACAAACCGTTCTTGCTCACGAATTTCTTACCGTTATAGACGAGCGTCAAACCCGTATTCAGATAAGCGTAGTTACGCAGTAACTCTTCGATATAATCGTCACGGAAATGGTAGTTTTCGAAGAGACCTTTGCTGTCATCCGGTACAAACTCGATGATCGTGCCGCGTTTTTCCGAACCATTATAATCGAGGATACCGGTGTCGGAAGTGAGTTTACCTTGTGCAAACTCCGCCCGACGGGTTTTGCCTTCGCGGAAGGATTCTACGGCGAAGAAAGATGATAAGGCATTGACGGCTTTGGTTCCTACACCGTTCAGACCGACGGATTTCTTGAAGGCCTTGCTGTCGTATTTACCACCGGTGTTGAGCACACTCACCACTTCGACGAGTTTTCCTAAAGGAATACCGCGCCCGTAGTCGCGTACACGCACACGCCCGTCAACCACATCCACTTCGATCACTTTTCCTTCGCCCATGCGGTACTCATCGATGGAGTTATCAATACTCTCTTTGATAAGCACGTAGATACCGTCATCGGAGTGACTTCCGTCACCCAGTTTACCGATATACATACCCGGACGTCGCCGGATATGTTCCATATCATCCAAGTGGATAATGTTCTCGTCGCCGTAATCGACAGCGTTCAGATTTATCTCGTTTTCTTCTGCCATAATCCAAAATCGGGTGCAAAATTACAAAAAAAAATCCGAATACGCAAATTTTTGACGTCTTTTGTGTAAAAAGATATTCTTCTCTTGCATATATGCAAAAAAAGTTGTAACTTTGCAGCGCAAAATATGGGCATGAATTAATTTAAAACATTTAATACTTAAAACTATGGCAAAAAAAGCATTGAACAAGTGGACAGCGCCGAAGAGCGTTATGCCCGAGAGAATCATCCAGTTTGGTGAAGGTAACTTCCTCCGCGCATTTGTGGACTGGATTGTATGGAACATGAACGCCAAGACGAACTTCAACGGTTCGGTAGCTGTCGTTCAACCGATCGACAAAGGTATGGTAGAATGGCTTAACGGTCAGGACTGCTTGTATCATGTGAATCTGCAGGGTCGTCTCAAAGGTGAGGCAGTGAACAGTCTCGAGCGTATCGACGTGATCAGCCGTGCGCTAAATCCGTACACTCAGAATTGGGCATTCATGGCGCTGGCAGAGCAACCGGAGATCCGTTTCGTTATCTCCAATACCACCGAGGCTGGTATCACGTTTGATGACAGCTGCAAGTTCACCGACGCGCCGGCAAGTTCGTATCCGGGCAAGTTGGTTCAACTCCTCTTCCGTCGTTATAAGACCTTCAACGGCGATCCGACCAAGGGTCTGATCTTCATGCCGTGCGAGTTGATCTTCCTCAACGGACACCACTTGAAAGATTGTATCCGCAAGTATATCGAGTTGTGGAAAGACGATTTCGGAGCTGACTACGCAGGTTTCAAAGAGTGGTTCGAGAAATACAACTACGTTTGCGCAACCTTGGTTGACCGTATCGTTCCGGGCTTCCCGCGCAAGGATATTGCAGCCATTCAGGAGAAGGTGGGTTATAATGACAACCTCGTTGTTCAAGCCGAGATCTTCCACCTCTGGGTGATCGAGAAACCGGAGAACATGTCTATCGAAGAACTCGAGGCAGAGTTCCCGGCAAACAAAGCCGGTTTGAACGTGCTCATCGCAGAGTCCGAGAAACCGTACCACGAGCGTAAGGTGACGCTGCTGAACGGTCCGCATACAGTGCTCAGTCCGGTAACGTATCTCAGCGGCGTGAACATCGTTCGCGACGCTTGCAACCACGAGATCCTCGGTAAATACATCCACAAGGTTATGTTCGACGAGTTGCTCGAGACCCTGAACTTACCGAAGGAAGAACTCAAGGCATATGGCGAAAGCGTATTGGAGCGCTTCAACAACCCGTACGTAGATCACGCTGTGACAAGTATCATGCTGAACTCATTCCCGAAATTCGAGACACGCGACCTGCCGGGTCTGAAAGTATATCTCGAGCGTAAAGGCGAACTGCCGAAGGGCTTGGTTCTCGGTCTGGCAGCGATCATTACCTACTACAAGGGTGGTGTTCGTGCCGACGGTGCACCGATCGAGCCGAACGATGCACAAGAGATCATGGATCTGCTCAAGCAACTCTGGGCTACCGGCGACAAACGCAAAGTGGCGGAAGGTGTGCTCGGTGCAACCGATATCATCTGGAAAGAGAGCAAGCAAGACCTCAATAAGATCCCGGGTCTGACCGACATGGTAGTTAAGTTCCTCGAGGATATTGAGAAGAAGGGTATGCTGGAGACGGTGAAAGAGATTTTATAACTTTAGCTGTTAGCCGTTAGCTTTTAGCTAATAGCCAATAGCCAATAGCCAAAGTGATATGACTAATATCTTAAAAATCAATCCTGCCGACAATGTGGTTGTAGCCATACAGCCGCAGTCGGCAGGTGCTGTAATCGAAGTGGATGGTAAGCAGATCACCGTTTTGGAAGATGTACCTGCCGGCCATAAGATTGCCATCAAAGATCTCGCAGAAGGCGAAAACGTGATCAAGTACGGTTTCCCGATCGGTCATGCCCGCGAAGCAAAGAAAGCAGGTTCGTGGATGAACGAGAACAATATCAAGACCAACCTCGCAGGACTGCTTGAATACGAGTATCATCCGAAAGAGGTGGTACTCAACATCCCCGATGAGAAACGGACTTTCATGGGTTATCGCCGCAAAGACGGTCAGGTAGGTATCCGCAATGAAGTGTGGATCATCCCGACCGTAGGTTGCGTGAACGGTATCATCCAGAAATGTGCGGAACGGCTTCGTCAGGAGACGGGTGCAGAGAACATCTTTGCTTTCACCCATAACTACGGTTGCTCGCAGTTAGGCGACGATCATGAGAACACGAAGAAGATTCTGCGTGACATGATCCACCACCCGAATGCAGGTGCGATCCTTGTTGTTTCGTTGGGTTGTGAGAACAACCAACCGGACGTGTTCCGCGAGTTCTGCGGTGAGATAGACGAAGACCGTGTGAAGTTTGTTACGACGCAAAAGATCCAAGGCGATGAAGTGGAATACTGCATGCCGATCTTGCGTGATCTCTATACCAAGACCACCCATGACAAACGCGTGGCAGTGCCGTTGAGCGAACTGCGCGTAGGTCTGAAGTGCGGCGGTTCGGACGGTTTCAGCGGTATCACAGCCAACCCCTTGTTGGGTTGTCTGAGCGACTGGTTGGTAGCGCAAGGTGGTACGACCGTACTGACTGAAGTGCCGGAGATGTTCGGTGCGGAGACGATCTTGATGGATCGCTGCGAGAACAAGGAGCTGTTTGACCAGACAGTGAGTCTCATCAATGACTTCAAGGACTATTTCCTCAGTCACGGCGAACCGGTAGGCGAGAACCCGAGTCCGGGAAACAAAGCCGGCGGTATCTCAACGCTCGAAGACAAAGCACTGGGTTGCACACAGAAGTGCGGTAAGTCGCTGGTACGCGGTGTGATGCCTTACGGTGAGCGTCTGCAAGTGAAAGGACTCAACCTGTTGTCGGCACCGGGTAATGACCTGGTTGCATCGACAGCATTGGCTTCCTGCGGATGTCATATGGTGCTGTTTACCACCGGTCGCGGTACACCCTTTGGTACGTATGTACCGACGATGAAAATCTCCACCAATTCGACTTTGGCAAAGAACAAACCGAACTGGATTGATTTCAATGCCGGTGTGATTGCCGAAGGCGAACCGATGGACGAGGTGGCAAAACGTTTTGCAGAGTTCGTGATAGAAGTAGCCAACGGCGCCAAGACGAACAACGAGAAGAACGGTTACCACGAGATAGCCATCTTTAAGAATGGCGTTACTCTCTAATCTCTTAGACTTGTTATGCCCCCACACATGCCCGATGTGTGGGGGATATAGTAACGGTATATGTAAAGAGTGTATCCAATCCTTACCACGTACCGAACAGGCGGCATTGCGGCAGAATAGTACGGAGTATGTGCTGGCGGGAGAAGGGCACGATTTCGTGAGGCAGATGAAGGTGATGCATCTGGATAAAGCAGCGGCTTTTCTGCATTACGAGAAAGATCATCCCATCCAACGGGCGATACATCTGATGAAATACGCCGATCAACCGATGATCGGTCAGCAGTTGGGCCACCTGGCCGCTGTGGATATGCAATATGCAGATTTTCTGGAAGGCATCGATGTGATCATACCGGTTCCATTGCATCCCAAACGGATGCGGGAGAGAGGGTATAATCAATCCGAATATATCGCACGAGGAATCCGTGAAGTGACGGGAATACCAATTGACACGACGCATGTCACACGCACTCGCAACACCCCGAAGCAAGCTTTGCAGACGGGGGAAGAACGAAAGCATAACGTGGTGGATGCGTTTGAGGTGAATCATCCGGAACAGTTGTACAACAAGCATATACTGGTAGTAGATGATTTGATTACAACGGGTGAGACGATGCGGAGTTGCCTCAAAGCGATGAAGCGAATCAGAGGAGCGAAATTTACAGTCTTTGCCTTGTGCAAAGCTTAATGATATGACGAAGAAATATGATTTTTTGATTATCGGTGGTGGTGTAGCCGGTATGAGTTTTGCGCTGAAGGTAGCGCGTACAGAGAAATATAAGATTGCGCTGTGCTGCAAGACAACCTTGGAAGAAGCGAACACAGCGAAGGCACAGGGCGGTATCGCGTCTGTGACGAACCTGTTAGTGGATGATTTTGAGAAACATATCCACGATACGATGGTGGCCGGTGATTGGTTAAGCGATCCCGCGGCTGTGGAACAAGTAGTGAAGAATGCCCCGAAAGGGATAGAAGAACTTGTGAAATGGGGTGTGAACTTCGATAAGAAAGAAGATGGAGCGTTTGATCTTCACCGCGAAGGAGGACATTCCGAGTTCCGCATTCTGCACCATGCCGATGACACGGGTGCGGAGATCCAACGGGGACTGATGGCGGCGGTGCGTGCCAATCCGTATATCGATGTGCTGGAGCACCATTTTGCGGTAGAGATCATCACGCAGCACCATCTGGGTGTACGCGTCACGAGACGGACACCCGATATCGAGTGCTACGGTGCGTATATCCTCAATCCGAAGACACAGAAGATCGATACCTACCTCAGCCGTATCACGCTCATGGCTACCGGCGGAACGGGGGCAGTTTATGCCACGACGACGAACCCGGAGATTGCTACCGGTGACGGTATAGCGATGGTGTACCGGGCAAAAGGAGCGGTCAAAGATATGGAGTTTGTGCAATTCCACCCGACGAGCTTGTTTAATCCTGCTGAGACGCACCCGGCCTATCTGATCACCGAGGCGATGCGCGGTTACGGAGGTGTCTTACGCTTACCGAACGGAGAGGAGTTTATGCAGAAATATGATCCGCGTCTTTCGCTCGCACCGCGTGATATTGTAGCACGTGCGATCGATAATGAGATGAAGATCCATGCCATCGATCATGTGTGTCTGGATGTGACGCATAAAGATCCGGAAGAGACCAAGCACCATTTCCCCAATATCTATGCCAAGTGCCTCAGTATCGGTATCGATATCACCAAGGAGTATATTCCGGTGGCACCTTGCGCGCATTACATGTGCGGTGGTATCAAAGTGGATTTGGACGGTCAATCGTCTATCAAACGCTTGTATGCGGTAGGCGAATGTTCGTGTACGGGTCTGCACGGTGGTAACCGTCTGGCATCCAACTCGTTAATCGAAGCTGTAGTTTATGCCGATGCAGCCGCTAAACATAGTCTGAGTGTAATTGAAAACTATACTTTCAATGACCGCATTCCGGCATGGAACGATGAAGGAACGTTGAGTAACGAGGAACGGGTGCTGATCGCGCAGGATGTGAAGGAAGTGGGGCAGATCATGTCCACCTACGTCGGTATCGTGCGTTCCGATTTGCGTCTGCGTCGTGCGTGGGAACGTCTGGATCTGCTTTACGAAGAGACGGAAGATCTGTTCAAACGCGTGAAGGCCGATAAGGAGATATGTGAACTGCGTAACATGATTAATGTCGGTTACCTGATCACCCGTCAGGCCATGGAACGTAAGGAGAGTAGGGGTCTGCATTACTCTATCGATTATCCGAAGAAAGAGAACGAGCATCCACAGGAAGTATGGTAGGTCTCTCCTTACATAGTATCGTACCCGTGCGTGCGGAGGCGCGTGAAGAAGCGGAACAGAACACGCAGATGCTGTTCGGCGAGCTGTGTGAGATTTTAGAAGAACAACCCCGATGGTCACGGATTCAACTGATGGCCGATGGTCAGGAAGGTTGGGTGGATGCTAAGATGATCTGCCCGATGACGGAAGAGGAGTACCATGGGTATGCAGAAGCACTGAAGGAAGCAGCGACGGTCGTTTTTCCGATGACGTATGCGGTGAGTGAGAACAACGGACAGACGATTCCGCTGACGGCAGGCACGAAACTAACCAACTACCAAGATGGTCGATTCGAAGTGCTCGGCGTCGGTTTTCGTATCGATCCGAACATGGTGACTACGCAACCCTTGGCGCTGAACCAGGAGAACCTGTTAAAAACCCTTCGTTTCTTTATCAACGTGCCGTACCTGTGGGGCGGAAAGAATGCTTTAGGCATGGACTGTTCCGGTTTTACGCAGGTGATCATGAGTCTGTTTGGCAAACGCTTACCGCGTAATGCCTCGGAGCAGGCACAAGAGGGTCTGCCGGTAGCTAGTCTGGAAGAGGTTCAGGCAGGTGACTTGGCGTTTTTTGATCATGAGGACGGAAAGATCAGTCACGTCGGTATTGTGATTGACCCGGAACGGATCATTCATTGTTCCGGTCGCGTGAAGGTAGAGAAACTGGATACGCAAGGAATCTATAATGCGGAACAAGGCGGTTATTCCCATCATCTGGTAGATATCAGAAGATACTAATTAACGAATAAAAGAGATGCCCGATCGGACATCTCTTTTTCTTTAGCCATTTGCCTTCCGGCCTTTCGCCATTATTACTTGAGCTCTGCCAAGTACTTGATGGTGCGAACCATCTGGCTGGTGTAGCTGTTCTCATTGTCGTACCAGCTAACAACCTGTACCTGATAAGTCTCCTCGTCGATCTTAGCAACCATGGTCTGGGTAGCATCGAAGAGCGAACCGAACTTCATACCGATAACGTCGCTCGATACGATCTCATCCTCGGTGTAACCGAAGCTCTCGGTAGCAGCAGCCTTCATAGCAGCGTTGATACCCTCTTTCGTGATGTCTTTACCCTTAACAACAGCCACCAGGATAGTGGTAGAACCGGTCGGAGTCGGAACGCGTTGTGCGCTACCGATCAGCTTACCGTTCAGTTCCGGAATAACGAGACCGATAGCCTTAGCAGCACCGGTGCTGTTCGGAACGATGTTCTGCGCACCTGCACGGCTACGACGGAGGTCACCCTTACGTTGCGGACCATCCAGAATCATCTGGTCGCCGGTGTAAGCGTGAATCGTGCTCATGATACCGCTCTGGATCGGAGCGTATTTGTGCAGAGCAGCTGCCATCGGAGCGAGACAGTTGGTTGTACAAGAAGCAGCGGAGATAACCTTATCTGCCGGAGTCAGGGTCTTGTGGTTTACGTTGTAAACGATGGTCGGAAGATCGTTACCTGCCGGAGCGGAGATAACCACTTTCTTAGCACCTGCCTGGATGTGAGCCTCAGCTTCCAGAACTACATCGATACCGAGTTTGCCCCAAGGCAGCTCAGCTGCGTTCGGCATAGCGTAGATAGTGATCTCCTTGCCGTCAACGATGATCGAACCCGGAACGAGAACGGTCTTGCCATCCTCAGCGAGTTGAGCGTCTTTGTAAGCTACAGTGTGCTTGCCCTCACCGAACTTGCCTGCGAAACCACCCTGAGCGGTGTCGTATTTCAGAAGGTGAGCCAACATCTTCGGGCTGGTCAAGTCGTTGATTGCAACTACCTCATAACCCTCAGCTTCGAACATCTGACGGAAAGCCAGACGACCAATACGGCCAAAGCCGTTAATTGCTACTTTTGTCATAGTGTGTAAAAATTTTAGTTATTTGTGTATAAATTGTTTTTTCAATTGCGACTGCAAAGTTACTATATTTTTTTGATATACGAAAATAATTCGTATAAAAAATTAATTTTTGCAATCTTTTTTTATCATTTTCGGCCAAAATCAGCAGGAATCTCACCCCAAGCCTTGGTGTCCCACTTGTAGATGGGGGTTGTCCAGGTGTTATCGTGCAACCACATCTCCGCCTTTCGTACCATCATAAACAGGTCCTGATTCTCCATCGTCCACTCCATCTTGGTCTTGCACCGTTTCTGTCGCACCCATGCCAGCGCGGTCACGCTATCCGTGTAAATCACCCACGGTAAGTTATATTTCTTGATATACGCCAGTCCCAGCACCAGCCCAAGAAACTCACCGATGTTATTCGTGCCCTGCTTGAACGGTCCACGGTGAAAGACCTCCGTACCGGTGTCCGCAATGACACCTCGGAACTCCATCACACCCGGATTACCGCTACAAGCTGCATCCACTGCCAAGGCGGGTAATATGGGTTTAGCACCTGTCTGGGAATTCGCCATATTCTTCAAACGTATAATTCAAAAAATCATTCATCGGCTTTGCCGCCCTTGCGATCTCCACGATCCGGTCAATGAAATCCGGTGCACTCACTTGCGCGTCCGTCAATGGGGTAGAGAAGGTGAAATCCTTGTGTTTTAACCAATCGGCATGCACAAACTCCGGATCAAAACCTGCCGGCACTTTCTTAAGTACACCCCAATAGGAATCAAAATCCTGTTGGAAATACCGCTGCCACTCTGGCGTTGCCATGATTGCTTCCACTTCCTCGTAGTTCGCTTCTATCTCCTTGCGTAATGCTGTCAGTAACTCCTTACTCGGTTCCCAGATACCACCGGCAAACATACATTGTCCCGGTTGGATATGCATGTAATAACCGCCACGAAGCGATTTGCGTCCCCAGGTCTTCGGTTGACCGGGTGCACCGACGGCAGGAAAACAACCGAACCAGTTCTTGTACGGATCTTTGTTCTTCGAAAAGCGCACATCGCGGTAGATCCGCCAGATGCAGTCTTTGGGTTGCAGCACCGCCAGTTCCGGATCGATCTCCGATAAGCGACGGATATACTGGTCGCAAACCTCAACGAACCGTGCGTAGCACCGTTGGTACCATTCCTTGTGTTCAGCAAACCACTCTCGGTTATTGTTTGCTGACAGTTCGGCCAGAAAATCTAAAACTTCTTTCATGTGCTTGTAGTCCCTTTGGGAATCGAACCCAAATCTGAGCTTTAGGAGAGCCCTGTTCTATCCATTGAACTAAGAGACCCTAACAGTTTAACGGTTTAACAGTTTAACAATTTAACACAGCGTTTCAATCCGTCCAGCCAATACGGTATCTCCACATTAAACGTCTTTTTGAATTTCGACTTATCCAATACGCTGTAGTGCGGCCGGGGTGTTTTGTATTGATATTCTTCCGATAAAATCGGGGAAACCTGGCAATTTTTAATTCCGGCTAACTCATGGATAGCGATGGTGAAATCGAACCAGGAGCAGACACCTTCGTTGGTAAAATGATAGATACCCGGATGCCACATCGGACACTCGATGACGGTGAAGATCGCTGCCGCCAGATCGGCAGCATAAGTGGGAGTGCCTATCTGGTCAAAAACTACACCCAATTTCTCTTTTTCTTTACCCAAACGGATCATCGTCTTCACGAAGTTATTTCCGTATTCGGAGTATAACCAAGCCGTCCGTAAAATCACCGCTTCAGGGCAGACTGCCAACAGTCGTTTTTCTCCTTCGTATTTTGTGCGTCCGTAAGCGGTGCGTGGTGCAACAGGATCCGACTCTTTGCACGGCAGATGTTCGTCACCGGAGAAGACATAGTCGGTGGATACATGAATCACTTTCGTTCCCTGACTGCCTAAGATGGCTACAGCCTCAGCATTGATCTTCATCGCTGTTGCTTCGTCCTCTTCGGCTTTATCTACATTCGTATAGGCAGCACAGTTCACAATCAGATCGATGGCATTTGCTTCCACAAAAGCGGACACCGCCACTTTATCGCAGATATCCAGTTCTGCGATGTCCGTGAAGAAATACGTATGTTTGGGATGCAGCGCACTCAGTACCCGCATCTCGTTTCCCAACTGTCCGTTTGCACCTGTGATTAAAATATTCATATCAGAATGGATTATCCAAATCTTTCAATAAGGGATGTTTGGTATCTTTTTCACTGATGATCCGCAGTTCCTCAGGAATCTGCCAATCGATACCTAAATCCGGGTCATTCAATAGAATCCCACCATCCGCTTCAGGATGATAGAGATTATCGCATTTGTAGGTGAAAATAGCTTGCTCACTGAGCACCGAGAACCCATGTGCAAAGCCGCGTGGAATAAAGAACTGCCGTTTGTTGTCTTCGCTCAACTCTACGCCATACCATTTTCCGTATGTCGGACTGTTCTTGCGCAGATCAACCGCTACATCCAGCACCCGGCCTACCGTACAGCACACCAGTTTCGCTTGGGTGAAAGGTGGTCTCTGAAAATGCAGACCACGCACGACACCATAACTCGAACAACTCTGATTATCCTGCACAAACTGCGCTTCAATACCTGCCGCACGGTACCGCTCCTCGTTATAGGTCTCCACAAAATAGCCGCGTGCATCGGTGTACACTTTCGGCTCAATAACCAGCAGTCCTTCAATCGGTGTTTTGATGATTTCCATATGCGTTATTCAAAAAAGCATGCAAAGGTACTGCTTTTTTTTGACATATGCAAATTTATTTGCAAAATTTCTTTATTTCGTCATAGGTAAAACCCCGTTGCAGCAAAAATCGAAGCCGTTTTTCTTCCGAATCAGACTTGCGCTGTTGGAAGAGTGATTGCAGATTCAATTTATACTGTTTTTCGTCGATTTCATCGAGACTTTTGCGTATTTCCGATTCGGGTAAATCGAGTGCCCGCAATCCCGCTTGAATCTTAATCCGTCCCCAACTCTGGTATGCCACCTTATCATGCACGTACGCATGGCAAAAACGGGCATCGTTTAAGAAGTCATTCTTATACAGATTTTCCACGATTTCATCGGAAATTTCTGCAGGTGCAGCCCACTCATATAACTTGCGTCTTACGTCCGCTGCACAGTGCTCCGATTTAGCGCAATAGGCTTCGCATTTATCCAACCATTCGGCCTTCGATAATTCTCGGTTTTCCATAGATGTCCTTTGTGATGATAATATCGGTATATCCGTTTTCTTGCAGCAAGGTTTTCATCTCTTGCGCAAAAGCTTCATTGATCTCAAAGAATAGATATGTTCCATGCAGACTCGCAATGCGGCGGTAAAAACGTAACGGATCATCATCCGGAACAAACAATGCGGAGGCCGGTTCATATTCCAAAACATTCGGTCTCATCGAGACTTTTTCGCTTTCACGGATATACGGAGGGTTACTAACAACTAAGTCGTATTGAAGATTGAAGATTGCAGATTGAAGATTAAAAATATCGGCCACTTGGAAGTTAACCTCCACACCGTTTCGTTTCGCATTCTCTTTCGCTACTTCAATCGCTTCTGCGGATATATCGATGCCTGTTACGTCCCAATCCGGATGCTTCTTCTTCAATGCAATCGCGATGCACCCGCTTCCTGTTCCGATATCAAGAACTCGACAATTTGAAATTTGAAATTTAAAACTTGAAATTTTTTCTACTAACTCAGCGGTTTCCGGACGGGGAATAAGGGTTGCAGGAGTGACTTTTAAATCGAGTCCGTACCATAAAGTGTGACCAAAAATGTACTGAATCGGCTCAAAATGCAATAATCTGTCCATAAAAACTTGCAAATTTGAAAAATTTGTAGTATCTTTGCACCCGATTTGAAGTTGCGTGCGACTCAGACCCGTGGTCTCTTCCGCCAACCACCATGCCAAAGCTTCCGCTTCATCCTCTGGATAAGCGGCTTGTAATTGCAGGGCTATGTCACGTATTTTTTGAATCACGCTGCAAAGATAGTAAAAAAAAATGGAATACGCAAATTATATTGCATATTGTATCAAAATCGCTCAAAAAGGGCAGTATTTTGTGGCACCGAACCCCATGGTTGGTGCAGTTTTGGTGCGTAATTCCGATGGAGCGATCTTAGCAGAAGGTTTTCACGAACGATACGGCGAAGGACATGCGGAAGTGAACTGCTTTAAGCATTGGGAAGAAACAATCACCAATCACCAATCACCAATCACCAATCTCAAAGACTGCACGTTATTCGTCAGTCTCGAGCCCTGTTCCCATTATGGCAAGACCCCTCCTTGTGCGAAGTTGATTATCGAAAAAGGTGTTGGCCGAGTGGTGGTAGGCATGTTAGATCCGAATCCGCTGGTAGCAGGAAAGGGTATACAGATGCTTCGTGATGCCGGCATCGAGGTGATTGTGGGTGTGATGGAAGAGCAATGCCGGGAACTCAATAAACGGTTCTTGTGCCTGCACGAGAAACATCGTCCGTATGTGATTCTCAAATGGGCACAGACTGCTGACGGTTTCATCGATAAGAAACGTCAATTACCAATTACCAATCACCAATTACCAATCAAGTCTGCCTTGGCTATCTCCACACCGGAGACGAAGAAAATCGTGCATAAAATGCGTGCCGAGAACATGGCGATTATGGTGGGAACGAATACGGTGCTGCTGGATAATCCGCGTCTGCTGAACACCCATTGGGAAGGAAGAAACCCCATTCGGGTGACCTTGGATCGCCACAACCGAATCCCTTCCGATGCCCGGATTTTCTCCGATGACTCCGAGACAATTGTCTATCGGGAGCGTACCGATTGGCCGTTCATCCTCTCCGATTTGGCGAAACGCAATATCCACTCGATATTGGTGGAAGGCGGAACCACCCTTTTGGCACATATTTTGCAAACAGGATTGTGGGATGAGATCCATGTGGAAATAGCCCCGGAACTAACGATCGGCGATGGTGTGCCGGCACCGAAGATCGATTTACCCGATGATTATGAGACCGTGGACGGTCATAAACTGTATACGATAAAAAACAAAACAATATGAAAAAGTTATTTGTTACCATTCTGTTTGGTCTGCTGCTGGTTGTTCCGAGCATGGCGCAGAATGTGAAAGAGATTAGCGGAGAGATCTTCCGTGAACGCGTTTTTGACTATAAGTCTGACGAAGGTTGGGCGTTTAAAGGCGAGCGTGCTTGCCTGGTGGATTTTTCTACCAGTTGGTGCGGTTGGTGCAAACGGCAGGAACCGATTTTTGACGCATTAGCCAAAGAGTTCAAAGGCCAGATCGATTTCTACAAGATCGATTGTGAGAAGAACCCGGATCTGGCGTATGTGTTAGGTATCAATTCCTACCCGACGATTCTGCTGATCCGTGCTGACGGCAAACCGCTGATGTTAAAAGGTTATCGGGAGAAAGATGCGTGGAAGGAGATCTTTGACGAGTTTTTCTTTGAATTGAAATAAAACCGTCCGATGCAAGTAGAATTAGTTCTTTTAGTTCTTTCGCTGCTTTTCTTCGTCAGTATTTTTGCCGATAAGATCGGATATAAATACGGAGTACCGGCCTTACTGCTGTTTTTGGCAGTAGGTATGTTCTTCGGTTCCCACGGCATGTCCTCCCTGTTAGGCACCAAAGGGATCGAGATAGAAACCGGAAACGCACAGGCCATCAGTACCTTGGCGATGTGTATCATCCTGTTTACCGGTGGTATGGAGACGCGTTTAAGCGACATCAAATCGGTGTTGGCACCCGGTGTCACTTTGGCCACGTTGGGCGTGCTCATCACCTGCGTGGTGACGGGTCTGATCATCTACGTCATCTTCGGTTGGATCAGTGCGGTGTACAGTGTCTCGATCTGGTTGGCACTCCTCATGGCTGCCACGATGTCCAGTACCGACAGTGCCAGCGTCTTCTCCATCTTGCGAACCAACGGGATTGGCCTCAAACATAACCTGCGACCGCTGTTGGAATTGGAATCCGGTGCCAATGACCCCATGGCCTATGTTCTCACCAGCACCCTGATCGGTGTGGTGGTAAGTCTGGAAGGGAATGGCGGTGAAGGCACGGTGACGGCGCTACCGATCATCCAGAATATCGTGATCCAGTTGGTGATGGGAACGGTGTTGGGCCTGGCGTTCGGTGAAGGTCTGGTACAGTTGATGCGCCGTGTGAAGTTAGGCAATGAGTCGCTGTACCCGATCATGGTGCTGACGGCGTGTATCTTCATCTTCTCTGTGACCTATTACTTACAAGGAAACACATACTTGGCGGTATATGTAGGCGGTTTGATTATCGGAAACAATAAGTTCACCCGGAAGCAGCAGACGCGTTCGTTCTTCAACGGCTTGACCTGGTTAAGTCAGTTGGTGATGTTCTTGATGTTAGGTCTGATGGTGGAACCGACCCGTCTGTTGGATTACCACGTTTGGTTGCCTTGTATCATCATCAGTATTGTCATGATCTGCATCTCCCGTCCGGTGGCGGTATGGCTCTGTATGTTGCCTTTCCGCAAGTATCGCCAACGCGATAAGATCATGCTCAGTTGGGTAGGATTACGCGGTGCTGTACCCATCATCTTCGCTATCATGTGTAAGGCCAACGGTGTGCCGGGTGCCGATATGATTTTTGACATCGTGTTCTTGTGCACGATCGTTTCGCTCTTAGCGCAAGGTACCACTTTGACGGTGGTGGCTAAGAAACTGAAACTGAACGAAGCTCGTGAAGAAGAGCGGTCTTTGGAACATTTCGACATGGACTTACCCGAAGAGATCCAATCCTCGGCACGGGAAGTGGAAGTGTCGGCAGATATGATAGAGAACGGAAACACCTTGAGGGAGATCAAGATCCCGCCGCGTACGCTGATCATCATGGTGCGCAGAGGAGAAGACTTCTTCGTCCCGACAGGTGCCAGTTCGTTGGCGGTAGGAGACCAACTGCTCGTCATCAGTGACAAAGATGCGGAAGCAACCTACCAACAGATGACCAATGAGGCGGAAGAAGAAGCGTTATGGCGTGCCGAGATGCGTCGCAATGCCCGGGAACGCTTTAACCGAATAACCGCTTGGATGCATAAAAATAAAGAATAAATCATAAATTTGAAATCATAAATTTGAAATGAAAAACGAAGTTAATCGTGCCCATGGGGCTAAGAAAACAACCGTTTTCTTAACAGGAGCCACCGGCACGATGGGATATGCCGGAATGACGGAGATACTGAAGTATCCCGAGAACTATGACTTGCGTATCTTGGCTCGTCCGAGTAAGAAAAACAAGGAGTTACTCGAACCGCTAATCGCTAACCACTCATCGCTCACCGTTATCTGGGGTGACCTCACCAAATATGACGATGTCCTGAAAGGCGTCACGGGCGCCGATATCGTGCTGCACGTAGGTGGTATGGTGTCGCCGCAAGCCGATTATCGTCCGAAAGCAACCTTGCGCACCAATATCTCAGCCGCTGAATATGTGACGAAAGCGGTGTTGGCGCAGCCGGAAGACAAACAACCGAAAGTGGTCTATATCGGTTCAGTGGCCCAGATGGGTGATCGTCGGGAACCCCTCCATTGGGGTAGAGCCGGTGATCCGATCTGTGTGTCGGCGTACGATCATTACGGACTCACCAAAGCACAGGCGGAACGGATCATCACCGATTCCGGCATTAAGACCTGGGCTTCCCTCCGTCAATCGGGAATCCTCTATCCGGCGATTCTCAAGAACTACGACCCCATCATGTTCCATGTGCCGATTCGTGGTGTCCTCGAATGGGCGACGGTGGAAGACAGCGGTAGGTTGTTGGAACGCGTTTGCCGTCCCGAAGTGCCGAAAACCTTCTGGAATAACTACTATAACATCGGTTCCGGCGCAGAATACCGTTTGTCGAACTATGAGTTTGAGTGTCTGCTCTTAGACTGTATCGGTTGCCCGAAACCGGAGAAGATCTTCAACGCCAACTGGTTTACCACCCGCAATTTCCATGGCATGTGGTATATCGATGGGGATAAACTGGAAGACTTCCTCCATTTCCGTGCGAACATTCCCGTGAAAGAGTACTTTGCGCAGATGGCGAAGGCAAAATCCTTACCCGCCGGTATTAAGTTTGCTTCCAAAACCCACATCGCCAAACTCTTCCCGCATTGCGTCAAGTTAGCGATGCGTTTCATGGCGAACAGTAAGGAACATGGTACGCAATGGTGGATTAAAAACAATATCGAACCGCGTATCCATGCGTATTATGGTTCGCTGGAAGCGTACAAACAGATTCCGGATTGGAAACATTTCGATGTGTCTCATAACAGTGAGACGCCTGTCATGCTCGACCACGGTTGGGATGAAACCAAGGATATCGATACCCTCACCGATGCGGAACTCAACAAAGCGGCTGCATTCCGGGGTGGTAAGTACTTAGGCAATGACATGTGGGAAGATGCGAACGGGAATACCTTCAAAGCCGGTCGTCGTCTCATCCTCTTAGGAGGTCACTGGTCGCCCTTCGATATGCCGTACCCATATGCCCATGAACCGAAAGAGAAACAGATCCCCTGGCATTGGGATGAGGTAGCGAAGCAGAATCCGTTCTTCGCGCAACTCTGGGCACCGCTCCACGATGCCAATGAGAATAATATCTATGGCCCGGAAGTTTTTGCCGGATGGGAGAAGTAAATCGTCATCTCGTCATAACGTAATAACGTCATAACGCCATGTACTTTGATGAATTAGCACTTTCGGATGAAGTCTTAGACGCCCTGTGGGACATGCATTTCGATGAATGTACCCCTGTGCAGGAAAAGGCGATACCCGTGATCTTGGAAGGTCACGATGTCATTGCTTGTGCCCAGACGGGAACGGGAAAGACCGCCGCCTATATCTTGCCGTTGTTGACCAACCTCGCCTTTGACTCCCATGATCCCGATAAACTGAATGCCATCATCATGGCGCCTACTCGGGAATTGGCGCAGCAGATCGACCAGCAGATGGAGGGATTTGGCTTCTACGTGCCTTTCTCGTCCGTCGCTATCTATGGCGGAAAAGACAACGGTGCCTGGGGAACACAGGTGACAGGTTTGCAACGCGGTGCGGATATCGTCATCGCTACACCGGGTCGGTTGCTCTCACAAATGAATATCTATAACATCGATTTCTCCGGTGTCAAGTATTTCATCCTCGATGAAGCAGACCGCATGCTCGACATGGGATTCTATGACGATATCATGACCATCGTGCGGAAATTGCCCAAGGAACGTCAGACGATCATGTTCTCAGCCACGATGCCGGAGAATATCCGTCGCATGGCGAAGGCGATCATGAACAATCCCGTGGAAGTGCAGATTGCCGTTTCCCGTCCGCCGGAAACGATCAAACAGATGCATGATTTTGTCGATGAAGGAGAAAAACCGGCGAAAGTGCAGGCAATGTTGGAAGGTAAGGACCTAAAAAAGGTGATCATCTTTGCCGGCAAGAAGCAAAAAGTAAAAGATCTCACGCGCACGTTACGCGCAATCCATATAGATGCGCACGCGATGCATAGTGACCTCGAACAACACGAACGCGATCAGGTCATGTTGGATTTCCGGAACGGAAAGATCGATGTGCTGGTAGCCACTGACGTCGTGGCCCGTGGTATCGATGTGACGGATGTGCCGTTAGTCATCAACTACGACGTGCCGCATGATCCCGAAGATTATGTCCATCGTATCGGAAGAACGGCTCGTGCCGAGAACAGCGGAGAAGCGATGACACTCGTGTCACCGGACGATATACGTTATTGGAAAAGAATTGAAAAATTCCTTACAAATGGCGAATCCGCCACTCATTCGGGTAAAGGTTATTCAGGCGGTTCCCGACATTCTTCGCGAAACCAAGGGGGACATCCTCATAAGTCAAAAGGACGAGGCCGAGGGGGACATCATTCAAAGCCAAAGCCTCGGTCCGCAAATAACTGAGTGCTTGTTCACGCGTCAACGCGACATTCGGAAAGGCTTCCTTACGGAGGTCTTTCGTCATAGATAGGCTATGCTGCGGCGCGATGCCCTTTCCGCGCTCTTCGCCCAAACCGAATCCCGTCGAGATACAGGTCAACTGCGTACTCAACCAATCGATGATCTCTTTGTATTTAAACGGATAAGCCGTCGCAAAACGGTCCGAATACCGAATGGCCCAATCGTCCGGATGCTGTAACCAGCTCCGCATCACCGGCATATATTCCGGATGAGGCATATTATTTTCCTTCTTCGGCGCCTTGATCTTCACCGGCTCCACAACTCCATCGAACTTACGCAACGCGCAAACATAGAATCCTTCGCCTTTGGTCTTATGCGGATAGAAATGGTAACCTACCGTTCCTTCGGTGATACCCCACGTCGGATCATAATCGACAGGCAGCACTTCGGCACCTAAAGTCTCGGCTAACCATTCCACGTTCTTCTCGTTCTCTTCCTGATTAAACGTGCAGGTCGAATAGATCAGTATTCCGCCGGGTTTGAGTGCATCCCAGACATCCATGAGGATAGCGCGTTGCCGTTCTGCACAGGCCTTGACAGCCTTGAGACTCCATTCGTTCCGTGCCTGTTCATCTTTACGGAACATGCCTTCACCGGAACAGGGCGCATCGACTAAGATGCAGTCAAACAGATGCCTGCATCGTTCGCCGTACTCTTCCGCCGTGTTATGGGTTACCACGGTGTTACCGTTGCCCCATTTCTGGATGTTCTCCGATAAGATGAACACGCGTTGACGCACCACTTCGTTGCTGAGCAGCAGTCCGTCTCCGCCGAGAAACTCACTGATTAGCGTCGATTTGCCACCGGGGGCCGCACACAGATCCAGCACGATAGACGAGGTATCGACATATTGTTCTAAAATCTGCTGAATGAACATCGAACTCGCTTCCTGCACATAGTAACAACCGGCATGGAATAAGGGATCTAACGTGAATTGCGGCCGTTGACTCAGATAATACCCGTCGATATGCCAAGGCACTTCTTCCGGTTCTCCTTCAAAAGTCAGCACATCCAGTTTGGTGTTGAGCCGAATCGAGGTAACAGGCTCCGTTTCCAGCGCCCGAATCAGCAGTTCGGCTTCATTACCCATCTGCTGATGCATCGATTCTATGAACTCAACCGGTAACATTTTTCGCAAATTTGGTGCAAAATTACAAATTTTTTTGCATATATGCAAGTTTTTTTGTAATTTTGTGCCCGATTATGGATTTTTTGGACCAATTGAACGCTTCCCAACGGGAGGCGGTGACATATACGGAAGGTGCGTCGCTCATTGTGGCGGGTGCCGGATCAGGGAAGACAAGGGTGCTGACCTATCGCATCGCTTATCTGTTGCAGCAGGGTGTGCCGGCATCCCGGATCATGGCACTTACCTTCACCAACAAAGCTGCCCGGGAGATGAAAGAGCGAATAGAGAAATTAATCTCCAATGTCCAATCTCCAATCTCCAATCGAGATGCCTACAGGTACCTGGCAATGGGCACTTTCCACTCCACCTGTACGCGTCTTATACGCCCGTACGCGGATCTATTAGGATACACGCGTGATTTCTCGATCTACGACACCACAGATTCGAAATCGGTGATCAAAGCCATCTGTAAGGAGCAGGGACTGGATGAGAAAATCTATAAACCGGCAACGGTGCTGAGTCGCATCTCTATGGCCAAAAACAGCGGTATCGATTATCGGGAATATGGGCTGAACCAGCAGTTATTACGCGAAGATCGGGAGATGCGGATGTATGATCTATCCACGGTGTATTCCCTCTATGAAGCGCGTCTGAAAGCCGCCAACGCGATGGACTTTGACGATCTGTTAATCAATATGTTACGATTAATGGAGATCAGTCCTGAAGTGAAGCAGAAATACCAGCAGCAGTTTCAGTATATCTTAGTCGATGAGTACCAGGATACGAACTATATCCAGTTCAAATTAGTAGAGCGTCTGGCAGCACCGCAGAACAATATCTGCGTCGTCGGCGATGATGCGCAGAGTATCTATTCTTTCCGCGGTGCCGACATCCAAAATATCCTCAATTTCCGGCAGGTTTATCCGCAGGCAAAACTGTTCAAACTGGAACAAAACTACCGTTCTACTCAGAATATCGTTAATGCCGCTAATGCGCTGATTCATAAGAACCAGCATCAGATCGAGAAGACCGTTTATTCCGAGAAAGAAGAAGGTCAGCCTTTGTCGCTGCAACCTTATATGGACGATCGAACCGAAGCACTCGGTGTGGCCACAAAAATAATGGCCGAAAGGCGAAAGGCGAAAGGCGAAAGGTACGGCTATAATGACTTTGCTGTCTTATATCGCACCAATGCGCAATCTCGTGTGATAGAAGGCGAATTGCGAAAACTGAACATCCCGTATCGCATTTACGGAGGCACCTCTTTCTACCAGCGCAAGGAGATCAAAGATGCTCTCGGCTATCTTCGTTTAGCGGTCAATGCACGGGATAACGAAGCACTGCTTCGTATCGTCGGTTTCCCTGGTAGAGGAATCGGGGATACGACAATGCGGAAAGTGGCAGAAAATGCCATCGAGCATCATCGTTGTTACTTGGACGTCATGCGTTCCCCCGATGAGACGGGATTGGAGGTCGGTGCGGCAGTGAGGAAAAAACTGCAGACCTTTGCGCAGATGATCGACGGTTTCCATGACTTGAGTGAGACGATGGATGCCTATGCGTTCACGGAACATGTGCTCAAGATGTCGGGTGTGATGACAGCGCTGTCGATGGATAGGACACAGGAAGGCATTGACCGGGCGCAGAACGTGCAGGAGTTGCTCAATGCCATCCGGGAGTTTGTCGAACAACGGGCGAACGAAGGCATTGACTATACCCCAATCACGGATTTCTTGAGTGAAGTCAGTCTGCAAACGGATCAGGATGAGAACCTGGCGGATACAACGGAACGGGTGACGCTGATGACCGTCCATGCCGCGAAAGGTCTGGAGTTTCCGGTGGTGTTTATTGTAGGATTGGAAGAAAACCTCTTCCCGTCGCAGTTTGCTATCAAACCGCAGGAAATCGAAGAAGAGCGCCGTTTACTCTACGTCGCCATCACGCGTGCCATGGAGCAATGTCATTTGAGCTTTGCCCGCCAGCGTTTCCGCAACGGCACCTTCTCTTTTAACAGCTATTCCCGTTTCCTAAATGATATCGATAAGCGCTTCTTTGAACTCCAGCGCCCGGCGCCGGCAGCCCCTCGTCATGACGTTATTACGTCATTCCGTCATCCCGAAAAACCGGCTACCCCAAAATCTCCAATCCCCGTAACCCGTAACCCGTCACCCGTAACCCCTTCTCCTTTCAAGCCCGACGAGAGAGTCTCCCATCGCGTTTTCGGTGTCGGAACGGTGGTTCGAGTGTATCGGGATGAGGTGACCGAAAATGATAAGATTGAGATTCGTTTTGATACGCAGGGCACAAAAACCTTATTGCTGACGCATGCGAAGTTAGAGAAGATTTCTCCCGACTTTGCGTAAAAATTCTGTACTTTTTGTAAAAAAAACAACAAAAACGGCATTTTTGTAAAGTAAAATTTGCAAAATTGCTTTTTTTGTTGTATCTTTGCATGCGAAATTGATACACGCGTACAATTTAAGACCAGAAAAATACAACATTTAAAAACACACCAATATCATGAGACAAATCAATACTATTCTGATCATCTGCGAATACCCCCCCCAGAGAAATAAGGGTATATTCGTTAGTCGATTAAGCAGGTTAAAATATATGTGAGTAAGTGGCAATGAAGCATTGTCGCTTGTTTTGCCGTGTGGGTAGAGGTAAAGTCCGGCCGAGGACTGAAAAGACGGCAAAAAGATCTTTGATTTAGTGGATTTACCGCAAAAAGAAAGAAATTTTGCACTTTTGTGCTGATTTATTTGCGTATGTCAGAAAATAGTTGTAATTTTGCGACGAAAATCGCAAAAGCAAAACAACTATGGCACAGGAAACATTAAAAAGTCTAATCGCTGTAATGATGACGCTTTCGGTGCAGGAGCAAGAACAAGTTATCTTCGAATTGCAGAATAATGTTCGGCAGATGAATCATGTAGATGAATCTATCCGCCAGCAATTAATTGCAAGCGCAGAAGAAGGCATTGCAGAGATTCAGCGTGGTGAGTACTACACGAACGATGAAGTGCTCGAGCGAATGAACCAACGTTTGGAACGCAGATACGCAGTTGCTGTATGAGCGAGAAGATAGTTTGGTCTGATAGAGCAGAGAGAGCATATGGTCAGATAATTGACTATGTGGCAGATGAGTTTGGAACAACACGCGCAAGGCGCTATGCTGCAGAGGTGCATAAGGCAGTTGGTCAATTGCCGGAGAACCCGAAGATGGGACAGGTAGAACCTCTGCTGGAAGGTAGCCGATATGAGTTCCGCCGATTAGTGATAGGTCATCTAACAAAGATCATCTATCGTATAACGGAAGAGCGTATAGAGATAGCAGATGTTTGGGATACGCGCATGAACCCCGAAGAATTGGTAGCGCGTTTCGAGAAATAAACGAAGAATAGAGAATATAAAGCGGTAATCCACTAAAACGGACTACCGCTTTTTTATGTGGTCGTTACCTGGTCGTTACGGGGGTATATCGGGGTAATATCGTATCCCACATTACCTTATATATACATAGTATATATCCCGTGATTTTGAAAAAATGAAATGACAAAGCGACAAAGCGACAACAATTGTCCCTTAGGTCGGATCCCATCCGACACCCAAAAACACCGTGCATTTTTCTCGCATCCTTGCGAGAACCCAAAATAGAATAACATAAAAAACACAAAGATAGAAAATTTTAAATACATAATACATTATGAAAAACTTTTTACAAGTTAATCAGTTTTTGGGGATGGTAGGTAGTCCAAATCAGACTAGCGAGACACTAACGAGAGAGAATCGGTTCGGACTTATGTCCTATCTCCGTCGGACTATTATGCTTCTTTTTGCTGTACTCGTGATGAGTATCGCCAATGTTGGTACGGCGTGGGGAGCTATGAAGGCTTTGTATGATGGCACGGCAGATGTAACTGTTGGTTTCCGAAATGATGAATATGCATCTGGAAACTGGTCCGCTAGTACAAAAGATGCTCAACAAACATATAAAAAAGGAGATTCAAATAATACATTCAGAGTTATATCTATTGGTAGTAATATCTCTTTTCAGCAAACGACAGATGAAGGTCAATATGGTTTGAAATTGGGAAAAGGTAGCGGCAATGGAGGTGCCTTGTGCTTTTATGTAAGTGCAAAATGTGGTTTTCGCATTGCAGCTTCTGTTAATGGTAATAATCAAACTCTTTATCTATATAAAGATGCGTCGGAATACTCCCTCACGTCAAGTAATTATGCAGAGGAAGGAACAGAAATAGCAGCAGTTTTCTATCCCACAAAAACAACTCAGCAAGCCTTTTCTGGTGTATTGGAGTCTGGATATTATCGCATAGCATCCGGAGCGAATAGAATATGGATAGATACCATTAAACTGACATCATATATTCCCGTTACAAGCATATCTATTTCTCCTTCTCCTGCGCAAGTGACAATTGGAAGAAGAATTCAATTAGAAGCTAATGTATCCCCAGCTAATGCGTCTTTAAAAACAGTCACTTGGTCTGTCAAATCGGGAGGTACTTATGTCTCTGTAGATAGCAAAACAGGTGTGGTTAGAGGACTGGCTGCCGGAGATGCTGTAATTACTGCGACGGCAAATGATGGGAGTGGTGTTACGCAAGATGTTAATGTGTCTGTGACAGCAATAAATTGCGATACATATTCAGGAAATTTATTCCAAATGGAAGTCCTTAAGGTATGTACGTGTACAATCGCTTCTGGAAGCACTTATGCATTGACTGATGGAGATAATTATTCTGTTTATGGAGGTACGTTGAGTCTTAATAATAAAGGAGGTAGTCAGATTGAAATTAAGTCTAAGGTGTACAATTCCCTATTACAATGGTACCTAAATACTGGTAATGTTGGGTATGATATAACATTGGCTGACTGTAATTTTAAAAAGGGAGATATTATCTCGATTTCCTCCACAGAATCAAATGAGTTATATTTAAATGATGGAAGTGCTAAAGGGACAAGCACTGATGCTACAACGTCATCATTGTCGTATACGGTCGATGATGGTGATGCATTTATTGGTAAAAACAGAATTGTAATTTGGAGAGGTTCAACCAATACGTACATTCGCTCTATTACTATTAGTCGCACTGCCTCTTCTTGCGAAGCGCCGAGTAGTGTAAGTGTGGCTCCTACAACGGAGGATGGCAACTATGGATGGCGTTATACTACAGGGGAGACTTTGAAACTGACGGCTACAGCTACAGGTGGTAGCGGCGGAAGCTATACTTATCAATGGAAAAAAAAGACAGGTGAGAGCACTTGGAAAAATCTTACTGATGGTGTAGATGCAACGGATGGAGGAACATTCTCTGGAACGACAAGTGCCAATCTGGTAATAAGTGGGCTCACATCTTCCAATGCCGGCACCTATAAATGTGTCGTTTCTACAGGAGCAGGGTGCTCTACGGAGAGTAACGAATTCTGGGTACGTGTGTTTACCTTGAATGGCAACTATAGCGGAAGTGGTTTTGTGGAGAACGCTATAGAGTGGATAGATGAGTTTAATGGAACTGCGACAGTAACGCTGAATGCCAATTCTGTTTATGAATTCAAAGTGACAGATAACGATACGCACACTTTCGGATTGTCAAGTCCGGATATTTACAAAGACGAGGATAACTTTGTTATTTATGGAAACGACGGAAATAATGTAGCTCTACACACAGGTAAGGTTGCTGGCGCTTATACCTTTACTTGTAATGTCTATTATGCAAATGACAAATCTAATCCATATGTTACCTTGACTGCGGTTCGCTATCCGAAGATGACTATATACATGTCTGGAGGAAGTACGACTTGGTGTGATGCTAATCCGGTCTTCTTCGCACATACGTATGGTCAGGCTCCCAATGATGTAATGATGTCGGCACATGCTTGTGAAACGGGTTTGTTCTATGCCGATGTTCCTTCGTATAACACTAAAGTAACTTTTACGCGTCAGAAAACTGGTTCTTCAAGTATTGCATGGAGTGGTGATAATTTCTGGAATAAATCCAAAGATGAAATTGTTATTGGCTCAAATAATAAGTTTACCTGTACTGGTTGGGATAATAAAGAAGGAGTCTTCTCCGGAAGTTCATACTCTCCGTCAACATATACCATTTCGTTTGCAGCCAATGGCGGATCGGGCGAGATGAGCAGCATAAGCAGTATTGCCTGTGATGATGATCGGGCAATTACGGCAAACAGTTTCACGAAGACGGGATATGATTTTGCCGGTTGGAAAGCAAATGTAGATGTAACTATCGATGATGAAACGGTTACTGCGGGAACGGTAATTGCTGACGAGAAAACCATTCAAAACATCCGTAGCAATATTACATTGACAGCTCAGTGGAGTGTTAATAGTTATGACTTGACGTGGAACTTAGGTGGTGGTACAACGACAAGTGCAGGTACGGGTATCGAAAGTGGTGTTTCGTCAAATACGACCAGCAGTATAGCTTTTGGGACAAGTTTGTCAGCTCCGACAGTTACGAAGACAGGTTATAATTTCTCTTCTTGGTCTCCGTTGGTTGCATCTACTATGCCTGCTGCCAATACGACCTATACGGCACAATGGACGGCAAATAAATATAATGTGACGCACACGCTGAGTCACGTGACTCGTTCGAGCGGCGGTGAAGCCGGAAGCAACAAAGCCACTTATGGAACCGCATATAGCGTAGTTTTTGCCGCTGATGGCGGTTATACCTTGCCAGACGCTGTAACGGTAACTGTAGGTGGAAGCGATATAACGGCTAATTGTACTTGGGATCAAGGAACAGGTACTCTGACCATTCCTGCTGCTTACGTAACGGGAAATATCGTTATTACCGTAACAGGAGAAGAAGAATCATCAGTAGGTTGTTCCGCTGAATGGGGCGATTGGGGAAGTCCGGTAGTGAATTTCCCGACCAATACCTCTTCTACTATTCCCGGTGATGTAGATATCACGTTGACAACAACACTAACCGCCGAGAGTACTTATCACTTGGGAGGAGGAACTCGCGGAAGTGCATACCATTTCGAAAATGGAGAGTATGTAGATATCTCAATTAATAAAGGAGAAATAACAGCCGTGAGTGTGTACACTTGGAATAAATGCGCTGATGTGTTCAGAGTACAATTCTTCTCCACTACCTCTTATGATGCAGAAGCCGTACTCGGCTATCAAGATTTCAGCGGAACGGGACAAAACAACACGGATTTGCAAGTTGCGAATGCTCCCGCCGGTTCTAAGTTCGCACGAATATCAAGAGTTGGAGGCGCTTGTTTTGAAAACTACTTGTACCGTTTGATAGTGGATGCCAAGACTGCTCCGACTCTGACGGCTTTGGAGGATGGCGTGGGCTATACTCCGGCAAATATGTTGCCTTCAGGAAAAACCATTTCTACAAGTTGGCAGTATGATGCTTATGGTCTGTCTGGTAATACCAAATTTTATGTTATTGGCGCTGGTGGCGATGAATCTACAGCTAAAGCAGAAAGTGGAATACCAGAAATTAAGACGAAGTCAGAAGATCGAATTACAGTTAGCGAAGTTAACTATGATAATCAGTTGTATTTCAAGGGTGCAGCGAATATGAGTGAAAGCACTCCGACATCTCGTGCTATAAAATTTATCTTGCCGGATGAAGGTAAATTAACAGTATATGGTAGCGGAAGCAATATTAAATTAATTAAGGATGGCTCGGCTTCACCAACAAGTATAAGTTTCACCTCGAATGCTTGGCAAAGCAGTAATTTGTCTGCCGGTACGTATTATATGTATGCTACCGCGGGTAGTCAACGTATAGTGTATATCCGATTCGATGCTACTGCCGCTACTTACAGTATTGCATATGACTGCGACGGTGCGACAAGCGGATGTCCGAGTAATGTGGCTGAAGCTACGAATCTGCCGAATCCGTTGCCAGATGCACCTGTTAAGACAGGTTATGTATTTGGCGGCTGGTACACCAATAGCGGAAAGACTACTCCTGCCGTTGCAGGTGCTGCCCTAACGGGAAATACTACGCTGTATGCGAAGTGGACGAGAGATGTGAAGACTGCAAGTTGGGGAGCTCCATGGGGCGGTACGGCTATTCCGAATGCAACCACATCGACTGTAAATAGTGTTACTTTGAATGCTTGCAATTCTGCAAAAGGCACTTTATGGTCACAAGAGTCCTATACGATGGGTAATGGTGATTCAGTGACCATTAACTTGGCTTCAGGATATTATATATCCGCTGTATCTACTGCTGCGTTGTTCGATGAATATGGAGGAAATACGAATAAATTGTACATCCAGTTCAACTCGCAATCCACGTATACAAATTCGAATTACGATTTGGATGATCCGATTACTTTGGGAGGTGATTGCTATGATTCATGGGGAACGTTAGGTTCGGCTACACCGGTAAGTGTTTCTCCGATCCCATCCGGAGCACAATCCGCAAAAATTTATTGTGAGGGTAATTCGGCCAGTGGAAACTACTTATATCGAATTATAGTAGAAATAACGGCTTATGATTGTACGCCATCAACAGTATCCTTCGATGGAGGTGGCGCTACTTCAGGTACGGCTCCTTTATCAAGAGAAGTCTGTGGCGAGTTTACATTGCCGGGTTCGGGTTCTTTAGCTAAGAAGGGTAATACCTTTGCCGGCTGGAGTGATGGAGTGAACAATTATAACGAAGGCGATACTTATTCCGTAACAGGAAATGTCACCTTTACAGCACAGTGGAATCCGTTTACCGTTCCGGCAGTAACAGGTTTGGCGGTAGATGAAGACTTTGCTATTACATGGAACGTACCGGGCAAGTTGGATCTGAGCACAGCAAGTCTATCCAATAGTGATCCGGATTACTTCATTGTTTATCAAGAACCTGCTGGATCTAAATCTTACAATTCTTCTACGGAAGAACTAACAGTTACTTATACTGTTAATGCAGAACATCAACCCGGCGTAGCTATTCCATTTACATTAGCTAATCTTGAGTCAATTACTTATGATTATAAGGGGCTTAGAGTATTTCCTGCTGTTGTGAAATCAGATGGTTCCACCTTATATTGGGATTATGATAATATACCCACTTCAGACTCTTGGACAAGAGTTACGCAGACTCCGACGACTATTTATCCTAATGAAGGCATACAAAATCCATTGCCGGCAGCAAAGGCTATTACTTTTAGTGGTAATCCTCTTGCGAACAAAACAAACGAGTCCTTCTATATCCGCAATGTATTCTACCATTGTACAGGAATGATAGATGTGGATCATGTGGTGCTGATGCGTAAGGAGGGTTCGGCAGCTACAGATACGACAGAAGCCGGAACGTCCGTTCTACTGTACAGTGGAATAATGTCGCATTATACGGATGAGTCAGTAGTTAAGGGTAAAACCTATTATTATACGGTATTCTCCGTACATGCGGATGGAACGCTTTCTGCGGGAACGACACAGTCGGTGGTAGTGCCTAAAGATGATTTGGATATTACGTACGCCGCAGGCACAGCAAGTTCTGTGACGCATAACTCTGCAACTCTGCCGTTTACCATGAGTGCAACAACGGGTGTAGCAAGTGTGACGCTGAAAGTATATAAGAACAGCGACAATAGTCTTGTTAATACTATTGAAGGTGTAACAGCTGCTACTTCGGGCTCGGGCAATGTCACTGGTTTGGATGCGGAGACGACGTATTACTTTACCGTAACGCCAATAGGTGATGCAACTCATAATGATGGTACGGAAAGTGGTAAATCCGCTACATTTACCACATCGGCTGCTCCGACGCTCAGCGCGTTGGTCGCAGGAACGTTGTATGAAGTACCGGATATGATTCCTTCTGGCGCAAGTCTGACAAGTGATGACCAATTCTTTGAGGGATTGTCTGCAAACACCAAATTTACTTTGATTGGATCGGCTTCAAGTAGCACAACGCCGAAGGTAAACAATAAGTCTTCTAATGATAGAACTATTGCCGGTATTACCTTTGATGATGGTTCTATGTGGTTCAAAGGTAATGCTACTGTAAGCGAAAATATCCCATCTACATTCGGTTTGTCGTTTATCGTTCCAAGTGCAGGTAAGTTGTACCTCTATTTCGATGACGACGATGCAAGTACTAATATCAAATTAGCAAAATCAGGTACCTCCGGATCTAAGCCGACTGTAAGTAGTGGTTATTCGGTAGTAGATGTGACTTCCGGTACATATTACATGTACGGTACAAGTACGAGTGCACCATATAGTTTCTATGGCTTGAAGTTTATTCCAACCTATGCTATCACACTACATGATAATAATGGAGGAGATAATAATGGTAGCGCAGCTGTGGCAGTAAATGGAACGACCTTGTTGGATATTGATGCTCCGACACGTTCGGGATATGCTGTTACTGGTTATTACGCTGAAGCTGAATGTACCACTCCGGTAGCAGATGCAGAAGGTAATTTAGAAGCAAATGTGACGGTAAGTGCTGTTGATTGGACAGACGGAGATGGTAAATGGATTAAGGGTTCAGGTGCGACATTGTATGCTAAGTGGGGTGTTGTATATACCGTAACATTCAACACGAATGGTGGTAGTTCGGTAGATGCTATTACACAGACTTCAGAAGGAGCGTCCATTACGATGCCGGCTGCTCCGACTAAGGACGGTTATACCTTCAACGGATGGCAGATTGGTTCGACTTATGCTGCCGGAGCAAGTTATACTCCGACCGCAAACGTGACGGCTTATGCAACTTGGAAAGCGGAATGTGGAGTAATCAAGTGGGATTTTACAAACAGAACAGAAGCAACATTAACGGCAAATAAGACTACTTCGTATACTGCCGATGACGGCGTAACCGAAATGCGTTATTCTGCAGGTTCTAGTGATAAAATTGTGGCATATGACTCGAAGAAATCTATAGATGGTCATCTGTATGAAAATGGAAATACAGGTAGCGGAACTGTATATGATATTGATGACATAACTAATGTCGGCAAGACTCGTTTGATTCGTTTGTTCGTAGAGCCAGGTTCGGGAACATTACGTATTAATTGTAATGGAGATCAAAATGGTGTGTATAAAGTACTTGATGGTTCTGCATCGGGAACAACGTTGATTAGTTCTCTGTCTGCGAATACTACCTCTTCAAGTATTACGCTAACGACATCACCGCTTTGGATTGAGACTACTACTAAGGGCTATATCAATGATATACGTTGGACACCATCTTCAACTGTTTGCTATTATGTTACGTATAATGGTAATGGTGCTGATGGCGGTTATGTCAATGATCCGGAGCAGTATGCGAGTGGTGCAAATCCGGAGGTGTTGGATTGCGGATACACAAGGACCGGATATGCATTTATGGGATGGGCAGATGGAACGGATCACCGCGATGCCGGAACGGTAGATTATCAACCGGGTAATCATATCACGAGTATTAGTGATGATGTGACGCTATATGCTATTTGGAAACAGATTAAGTACTTCATCGGTGCAGCAAGTACCACCTCTTGGAATACTGATGGTAACTGGAGTCCGAGTGGCGTGCCGGCAATAACGGATCCGGTGGTTATTCAGGAAGATGTGACTGTGGATACTGATGAAGCGCAGGCATTGAGCGTGGATATCGAATCAGGGAATACGCTGACTATTAATGCAGGTCAGGCGCTTATCATCGAGAAGACCCTGACCAAAGCCGGCGGTGCAACTGCAGCAACGGATGTCATCATCAACTCGACACGCGCTGCAGGAACGGGAGCATTGGTTATTGGCGGCGAGACTGGAACGAATAAGGCAACGGTGAACTTCGAGACGAAAGTAAAACGCGAGAGCGGTACTGGTAACTGGATTAACCAGTTTATCGGATCGCCGTTCAGCGACTTGGAGCCGTACGTCGATTATGCGCTACAGATCTATGCGTTCAAGGCGGATGGAAGTGGTAACAGAGGTTATTGGCACTCACTCTCTGAAGGCAACGAGATGGAAGAGTTCGTGGGGCACAATATATTGTACAATGACAATAACTTTCTTGATGTACAATGGACCGGAACGCTGAACGCAAGTAGCAATGACTTGACGTTGACGGGTTATTACGGCTCGAACACCTATAGTCTGTTTGCGAACTCGTGGGTGGCACCGATTCATATCGGAAGCTTTGAGAGTACGGACTTCGCGAATATGGATGCGACGATCTATATCTTCAATGCCGGTACACCGCAACAAGAAAAGGAGATGGGCGCCGGAAACGGTGCGAAAACTGACGCAGGTACGTACGCGGTTATTCCTATTAGTTCCGGCGAATGGATAGAAGGAACGTTGGATGTTATTCCGGCAATGCAGGCATTCTTCGTGAAGGCAAATGCGGCAAGTCCGAGTCTGACTTTGGATTACTTGAAGTTGGTATATACGCCGGCGTTGACGAGTGTAGGCATCACGCCGACGCGTGCGCCGAGACGTGCAACGGCAGAGGAGGCTCCGGAAGTGATTCGTCTGCGTGTGACCGGCGAGAACGGATGGGCAGAGACCACCTATCTGTTGGGTCGCGAGGACTTTACGGAAGGCTTCGACAACGGTTGGGACGGACGTTATATGGAAGGCGAAGATACCAACCCGCAGTTGTACGCTCCGACGGGTGACGGAAATATGGCCGTTAACTGTGTACCGCAGATAGAGGGTACAGTGCTCGGATTCCGAAAGGGTAATGCCGATAGTCAGTACACATTCTCGTTCGAGTATGCCGGTGAAGAGGAATATTACCTCAAAGACTTGAAACTCGATATCGAGACACGGATTGATAATGAGAGCACCTACGCCTTCACGGCTGAGGCCGGGGATAATGCGGCACGGTTCATCATCGTACGTAAGACACCGGCTGTTGCAACGGGCGTAGATAATGTGGATGGTGAGGGAGCAAAGGTTCGCAAACTCATTATCAATGACAAGGTATATATCATCCGTGGAGGAAGGATATACAGCGTGGATGGTGCTTTGGTTAAGTAATGAGTAATGTTGAATATTTAAAGAAAGGAAACAAGTTATGAAAAACAATATTGCAACATTAATCGTTATCGTAATGCTGGCAGTGTTCGCACTGCCGGCAAAGGCACAGCAGTTTAATACCTTCGGCGGAGCGGTGGCACCGCAGGCATCCTTCCAATCGACAAGCACGATGCAGGGGAGTGGGAGTGCTTATTCTTCCAATCCGATGATCAATAGCGATGGAACGGCGTCGTACGAAGGTGCATCCTATTCGCCGGCTCAGGCTCCGAGTGGACCGAATAAAGCCAAGCAGGGCTGGACTATCGAAGGTACGCCTATCGGAGACGCGGTGCTGCCGCTGATGCTCTGCGCGCTTGCGTACCTTATAGTGCGCGCTACGCGTAAGCGTGCTAAAGGCGAAAGGGTTACCGGAATAGGAAAATGCGAAAAATCGGCATAACACTTGTGTATGTCGATTTTTTGTTGTATCTTTGCACCGGAAAAAGAGAGGCAAGAGCCGAATGATGGATAATAAAGCATATATGACACCGAATGGGTGGAGGCGGGCAACCGATTATTCGAGGCATCACCGAGAAAATAACTGGAACTACCGAGGCGAGGGAGTATATCATATTACCCTTACAGTAGCGGAACGCTATCCGCTCTTTGGACAGTTAGTCGGGGAAAAACCGGAGGAAGCATATGTATGGCTCAATGATTATGGGATGAAAGTGCTGGAACGGTTATTGGATACGCCTCGCTTGTACGGAGAGAAAGGATACGCGTTAAAACTTCTTGCTACACAGATAATGCCGGATCATATCCACTTTGCCATCCAGGTATTATCGCCAATACCACAGAGTATCGGGCAGGTAGTGAGAGGCTTTAAGAGCGCGTGTACGGCGATATATAAAAGGGAGTACATGGGTTCGCTCAAGGATGAGCGAAAAGTGAATGGAGAAGGTGGGGACGTCCCTATTCAGTTTTCTCGTATCTTTACGAGAATAGGAACTATATGGGAGCAAAAACCCGAGCATTACCACGAGCGTATTCTTCATACCACGAGCGCAATTTCCGATATGATATACTATATCAAAGATAATCCGAGGCGATTAGCTCTTAAAAGGGCACATCCGGAGATGTTTAAGATACAGATAGAGATAGCGCATAACGGGATGAGTTTTCGGGCTATGGGTAACCGATTTTTGCTGGAGTATCCTATCAAAGAGGTGCTTCATTGCTCAAGGACTCTGACTAAAGAAGAGATAGAGGCTAAGCGCGAGGAGTGTGTGGAAAAAGCAGAGAATGGGACGGTTTTTGTGAGTGCCGCTATCTCGGAAGGAGAGAAACAGATATGCAGGGCTTTACGGGAAGCAGGCTATCCATTAGTAGTGCTACTGGCGGAGGGTTTTCCGAGAGAAGATGATGAACATTATAAGTACTATAAGCCCAGCGGGATTTATTATGAGGCTTGCGCAAAAGGACAGTTGTTGCTTATAGAACCTGGCGAGGAAATGTTTGAACATCCGGAGGTGGTGGCCAAAACAGAGGTGAAGGTGGGTAATATACCGCACGAGGCGAAGCGGTGGAGGTTTGTGGCGATGAACAATATCGGGGAGATGCTCGTTCAAAGATGAGCGAACAGTGAATGGAGAGAAGGATTTTGATTTTGCCAATTTCATCGGCACAAATTGTGTCAACGCCATTGACACAAATTCCACAATTTCTATTAAGAACTTCGTGGAGTTCTTGGATAAATGACGCGGTGTTGCCGCTGATGCTCTGCGCGCTTGCAGATTCTGATAGTAGGCAATGGAGGTGTTAAGACGACACGTACCTATCAAGAAAATGATGAGTTAAGCGGATATGTAATGGATTTACAAGAGTTTGACAAATTATTGGCAGAGGCGCAAAAGGATGGCTCTATTACGATAGAGAAGAATGTTATCACAGGTATTGAAAGTAAAGTTTTTCAGTTATGACAACAGACAAACAAATACGGTACTCGTCTCCGATAGTTGAGGAGGCAACCAAAAGCATTACAGATCAGGAACGTGCAATCTTTGATCTCAATTTCCGCATTTCGGAGCGCCTTTATCATATACTTCGTGAGCGTAACATGAGTAAACGCGATTTGGCGCGCCTTACCGGTAAAAAAGAGTCTGAGGTGAGCCGTTGGTTCATGCTGGGACATAACTTTAGTTGCAAATCCGTCGCTATTATCCAGCAGGCTCTTGGTGTGCCATTGGTGGAAGTTGCGGGGTGATCATAGATTATGCACGGGAAAACAGAGCCTTCGCTATCGTTGGCACGCACGATGTGCATTAAAATGAATATTACGCCGGAAATGGTGTTGGGATTGTAAAGGGGGGAAGGTTATGGGTTACCGGTTACGGGTTACGGGAAGGGAGTGCTAAACGGCACTTCCTTTTTGATTGGTCCAAAATGACCCAAAAAGATCAAAAAAAGCGTTTCATTTCCTGATCGGAGATGGCGCATTGACGGGCAAGACGGGTTGCTTGCTGCATGGCCGCAGATACCTCGTTAATGATTTGTTGCGCCTGCTTAGTGCTCAGCATATAATCTCCGGCTGCGGCTAATAGGGCTTCCAAGGAAGACTCATTCGTGTCGCGGGAGATAAGCAGACTCTGCGTCCGGATATCCGACGGGTTAAGGTCATAGGCCGGCGACCAGACCCATCCTTTTTCGGTCAGCAAGAAACCATGATTGCGGAAATGATCATCGTGATTATGGATGGCTACCGAGAAAGCTACTCGCCGGTACAACTGCTCCAACGCTTCCTGCGGATTCACAAAACCGCTGTTTCCGATAATCGTATCTACAATATCCAGATAACCGTGGCCGGACGTTGCATCGGCGCCGTCTTGCAGGCCGCAGAGGGTCATCGCAGACGCGAAATGGATCCGTTGTTGACCGTCTCTGTCAAAGCGCTTGGACAATAAAGTGTGGTATTTCTGTCCCGGTAAGGTTAATAACTTCATTTCCGGCACTTCGATGCCTGCCAGATGTGCCATCTTATGCGCCCAGAATTCCCATAAAGCAACATCATAATCGTCGTTGATGGATGGGATCTTGGCAATCCAAAGAGAACCGTCCGTATCACGCACATTCGCTTTAGGTCGCGCTCCGCCTAAGGATGAACCTTGTTTGTATAAGTTCAGTAACCATTCCTCCCGAATGGCACCTCCTTGCTCGTCTTGCCGTTCATAGTCTTGCGCCATATCCACAAACTGACGCAGATGCGTTAACGGCGGAACGGGCGTGTCTGCATAATCGACACCTAATCTATTTTCACCTGCACGCAAGCGAAATGCGCCCATACGCGTGGTGTCATCAATCTGCGTCAGATAATCGATGTCCGTCAGATGCCGAACCGCTCGTCCTTCTTGCGCTGCCAATAAACGTTCCCGTTTATCGATTAACCGCCTTCCCCACCGATCCGGCATGGCATCTTGCAGAAAACCGAATAGCCGATCTGAACCGTATTGCGGTCCTCCGGCGTTTTGTAGGTCTCCACTCAGTTTGATATGTTTGTGCTTTTGCAACCACTGCGAATCAAACCTCCATTGGTACGCGGCATTGCCGCGAATCATATCATAGCCCAATGTCCCCACCGGCTCAGCCTGCGGGAAACACGTAGCGTCCATATCTATTTGTATCAACTTCATTTCTTCGATGCTCTTTGGCGGTGTTTAAGGTCTAAATCTTGTAAGGTGCGGCCCATCTCATCATCTTTGGCCAAATACAGAATACTCTCGTCCAAACCCAGCGCAAACAGGATACGCAGATAGATGCCGATCGCTACTGTTGAGACACCGCGTTCCACACGCATCACCGTTAACTCACTGCATGACGCTCTTTCTGCAATCTGCGCAATGCTCAAGTCCCGGCGCAACCGCGCCAGACGAATTTGTTCCCCTACAATCTGCAGGTTTTTCTCTGCTCTGCGAGGTAAACGGGTAGCAATAGTACTCTTTGACATATTCTGTAATCTATCTTATAATATAGCAATAAAATCGGTATACTTTATTTTATGATACCTTAAATCGGCTGCAAAGGTACAACAAAAAAATGAAATACGCAAATATTTGGGCAAAAAAATGTCAAAAAAAAGAAATTATTACCCGTAGATGAGGTAGCCGGCGAGGCCGGCGAGAACGATGAGGAGGATGGGATGACTTAATAAAGTTGAAAGTTGAAAGTTGAAAGTTGAAAGTTTATTTCCTTCTTTCTTTTTGACAAAATTCGGCAGAACCGTTAAGAACGCGACAACGGAGAAGATAATCCAAGAAGTGGAGTCGATGAAGTTCGTCGGTTTGATGAGCAATAAAGCTGCGGAGGCGATGAGGCCGATGACGGCGAAACGGAGCATACGCAGCGTTTGCTCGAAATAGGGATTGCCTTTGAACCGTTTGGACAGCCGGAAATAAGCCTTACAGATACTCAACATGATGATCAGGCTCGGCAGCACGATCGCCAAGGTCGCTAAGACACTTCCCCAGATACCGCCAACCGTATAACCGACATATGTCGCACAGTTGATGCCGATCGGACCCGGCGTAACTTGACTCACCGCCATGATATCGACAAACTCCTGCTGACCCATCCATCCGTTGGTTTCCACCTCCATCTGGATGAGCGAGAAGATCGCCAAGCCTCCACCAAAACCGAAGAGGCCTATCTTGAAGAACGATGTGAATAAAGCCAGATAGAACATGGGGTAATAATGATGGTGGCTAAAATGATCCACACGGGATTCACGTGTAATAACCAGATTAATAGGGCAGCCGTGATCGGGATAAGCGCAGTAATCCAACTGATCTTGGCATTTTTGGCTAATTTAAATAGCGGTGCCGCAATGAGGGCGACGACGGCGGGACGGATACCTTTGAAGATGGCTTCTACGGCCGGTTGTTCTTTCCAATCCCGGAATACCATCGCGATCATCAGGATGATGAAGAAGGAGGGTAGAACCGCACCCAGCACCGCACCGCAGACACCTCTCCAACCGCCGACGCGCCAACCGATGAAGATGGCGGAATTAACGGCAATCAGACCCGGCGCCGCTTGCGCTAACGCGATCATGTTTAGAAACTCCTCCTCATCGATCCAGTGTTTGCGATCGACGACTTCCCGTTGAATAAGCGGTAACATGGCATAACCTCCACCGAGGGTGAAGGTACCGATCTTGAGATAGGTGTAGAAGAGTTGCCAGAACATTAGCCTTTAGCCAATAACCTTTCGCCTTTAGTCTTTGTTCTCACGAAGCTGTTGCTTGATGAACTTGGAGAGCATGTTGATCGCTGCATTGTTATGTCCGCCTTGCGGCACGATGACATCAGCGAAGCGTTTACAAGGCTCAATGAACTGCTCGTGCATCGGTTTGAGCACTTTCTGATACCGCTCAATGACCTGTTCCGCCGTACGGCCACGCTCAATGACGTCGCGTTTCATAACTCGGATCAAACGGTCGTCGGCATCGGCATCGACGAAGATCTTAAGATCCATCTGCTGTCGCAGACTGTATTCCCGTAACGCCATAATACCTTCCACAACGATCACCTCTTTAGGCTCGATATGAATGGTCTCCTTCGAACGCGTACAAGTGATATAGGAATAGATTGGTTGCTCGATGGATTTACCCTCTTTGAGCATCGCGATATGCTTGGTGAGCAGCGCCCAATCGAAGGCATCGGGATGGTCAAAGTTGATGTTCTGCCGTTCCTCTACCGGGATATGACTGCTGTCTTTGTAATATGAGTCTTGGGGAATGACTACGACTTCTCCTTTCGGGAGACGCTCAATGAGTTTTCTCACTACCGTTGTTTTACCCGAGCCGGTACCGCCCGCAATGCCGATGATAAACATAAATCTATTGACGATTTGACGATTTACGATTTATTTGTTTCGGGGTGCAAAATTACAATAATTATTGCATATATGCAAATTTTTGCGTACTTTTTTCAAAAATTCTTGCATATTTAAAAATTTTGTTGTATCTTTGCACCCAAATTGGATTATTGTATTATCAAAAGATAAAAATGTATGGCAGAAAAAGTTATTAAAGAGAAGAAAGCGACTGCTCCAAAGGCGCCGAAGGCGGCTAAACCGAAAGCAGCGCCGAAGCCGAAAGCTGAACCGAAGCCTCAGATGAGTAAAGAGGATTTGTCGGCAGCGGTTTACGAGGCAATCAAGAAAGCCGCGGTGGAACTCAAACCTGCTGAGGCACCGAAAGAGGTGAAGAAAATCAAATGCACTTCCGACGAGCGTCTGATGCATTCGTTGGCATGGATCTATCTGGTATTAGGCCTGATCAGTTCCGTAGCATTGCTGATCACGGGTATCGTGCTGGAAGCAACGGAGGATTCGTTCTTGGCGCAGTACCTGGACGGACCGGACATGGGGCTGATCTGCATCGTCTTAGGCGTCGTGCTGTTGCTGCCGACCCTGGTATCGTTTGCGTTCATGCGTCTGTTCGCTAACATCTCGCATCGCTTGACGAGTTTGGACAAGAAATAATAACAACAAACAATTTATATGCTTATGAAAAAAAGTTTATTACTTAGCCTCATCGCTGCAGTAGTGGTGTTGGCATCGTGCGGTACTCTTCCGCAACCCGGTAAACTGACTGTTACCCCGAATCCGTTGGAGTTGAAGGGTGGTAAGGTTACTGCAGACATCGCTGGTACTTTCCCTGCAAAGAAATTTGCGAAGAAGGGTGTGCTGGTTGTTACTCCGGTGCTCAAGTTCGCCGGTAAAGAGGTGCTGGGTCAACCGGTTACCTACGTAGGTGAGAAGGCTAAAGAGAACGGTAAGACCGTTAATTACAAGAAGGGCGGTTCTTATTCGCAACACTGCGAGTTCGATTTCGTTCCTGAGATGAACGCATGTGAGTTATTCCTCCGCTTTGACGCCCATAAGGGAAAGAAAGTGGTAGAAGTTCCGGAGCTGAAAGTAGCAGACGGTTTGAAGACCCTGCCGGAAATGGCTAAAGCAAATGACAATGCAACGGCTACTACGCCGGATAAGTTCCAACGTATTATCCAGGAGGCTACTGAGGCAGACATCATGTTCTTGATCCAACAGGCTAACCTCCGTTCGTCGGAGACCAAGAGCGCTGAGATGAAGGCGCTGCAGGAAGCTATCAAGGACGCACAGAACGCAGAACGCAAAGAGATCAATAAGATCGAGGTTGCCGGTTATGCATCTCCGGATGGCGCTGAGAAGTTGAACAAGAAACTGGCAGAAGACCGTCAGAAAGCAGCTGCTAACTTCCTCAAGAAAGACCTGAAGAAGAACAAAGTGAACAAAGAGATCGAAGGTGACATCACCGCAGAGGACTGGGCTGGTTTCCAAGAGTTGATGGAGAACAGCAACATGCAGGACAAAGAGTTGGTACTGAGCGTACTGGCACGCGTTGAAGATCCGGAAGCACGTGAGAATGAGATCAAGTCCTTGAGTTCGGTATTCCCGACGATTAAGAACGAGATCCTTCCGGCATTGCGTCGCAGCCGTCTGATCCTGACGACCGACCTGATCGGTAAGAGCGATGACGAGATCCGTGAGTTGGCAAAGAACGACCCGGCTGCGTTGAACGTAGAGGAGTTGCTCTATGCTGCTACGCTGACCGACGATGCAGCTGCTAAGATGGCTATCTACGAGAAGGCTGCTGAGTTGTACAATGACTACCGTGCTTACAACGGTCAAGGTCAACTGTATTTCAACGCCGGTAACTTCGCAGAGGCAGGCCGTTGCTTCGGCAAGGCATTGTCTATCAAGCCGAATGATCCGGACGTGAACTTCAACGCAGGTCTCTGCGCTTTGGCTGTTCAGGATCTGCCGAAGGCAGAGCAGTACCTGGGCAAGGCAGCCGGTACGACCGGTAACTTGGACGCTGCGCTGGGTACGCTGTACACGCAGAAGGGTGACTATGCTGCCGCTAAGAAGGCTTATGGCAAGACCGCATCGAACAACGCTGCTGTTCAGCAGATTCTGAACGAGGAGTATGATGCCGCTGCTAAGACGCTGGATGCAGTTGCTAAACCGAATGCAACTACCGCTTATCTGAAGGCTATCGTAGGTGCACGCACGAATGACCGTGCTGCCGTATTGGCTAACTTGAAATCCGCTATTGCTCAGGATGCCGGCTTCAAGGCACGTGCAGCTAACGATATCGAGTTTGCTAAGTTTGCAGAGGATGCTGATTTCCAAGCTATCGTTAAGTAATGTCGGTATTATTTCCGAAAGTAAACAAACCCCGTGAGTGGGACTATCGCCCCATTTACTTTGACAAGGAAAAGGAGGCGCGCAAGGATAAAGAACTTGCGCGTCTTCATCAGGGGTCCTTACGCGAGGAGTACGAGCGTCACATGGCAGAGATGCGTAAGAAGCAGAAAGCACGCATGTGGTTCTTGGTAGGTCTCCTTGTTGCTATTGTGCTGGCGTACGCCATCCTTTCGCGCGCGTAATATATAAAGGAGTCGAAAGCATGGATGTCATTCATTTATTACCGGACAGTGTGGCGAATCAGATTGCGGCAGGCGAGGTGATTCAACGCCCGGCGTCGTGTCTGAAAGAACTGGTAGAGAACAGTCTGGACGCAGGCGCCAAGCGTGTGCAGGTGATTGTTCGAGATGCCGGTCGCACGCTGCTCCAGGTGATAGATGACGGATGTGGTATGAGTGAGATGGACGCCCGTCTGGCGTTTGAGCGCCATGCCACAAGTAAGATCCGGGAAGCGCAGGACTTGTTCTCCCTGCGCACGATGGGTTTTAGAGGAGAAGCGTTAGCGTCGATATGTGCTGTGGCGCAGGTGGAGATGACCACCCGTCGGGCACAGGATGAGACGGGTACGCTGATCGAGATTCACGGTTCCGATGTAGTGCGGCAGGAAGTATGTTCCTGTCCTGTAGGAACGAATATCAAAGTAAGCAATCTGTTCTTTAACGTACCCGTAAGGCGGAAGTTTTTGAAAACCGACCAGACGGAGTTAAGGAACCTGCTTACGGAGTTTTATCACATCGTGTTGGTGTACCCGAAGATCAGTTTTACTTTTGTACACAACGATGAGATTTTATTGGAGTTACCGGCCGGCACGGAGAAACAGCGTATTGAGGCGGTGTTCGGTAACCCGAAGAAGAACAGTTATACCTCCGCCTTTGTGGAGGTGCATACGGAGACGGAGATGGTAGGTATTCGCGGTTTTGTGATTAAGCCGGAGAATGCAACGCGGAAGAGCGAACAGTATTTCTTCGTCAATGGCCGTTACATGCGGCATCCGTATTTTCAAAAAGCGGTACTGACAGCCTATTCGGGTATGCTTCCGAATGACTATCAACCGTCTTTCTTTATCTATTTTGACATCGATCCCGAAGCGATAGATGTGAATATCCACCCGACCAAGACGGAGATTAAGTTTGCCGACGAGCAGACGATCTTCCAGATTCTGATGGCCGCGGTGCGAGAGAGCCTGGGTAAGTTCACTTTATCCCCGACGATTGATTTTGACACGACGAACAGTATCGATATTCCGGTACTGCATGACCAACCGGTGATGAAACCGGATATCCAAATTGATCCGACCTATAACCCGTTCCATAAACGGGGTGTGGTCTATCCGGACAAGGCGCCGAAGGGCTGGGAAAGTTTGTATGAGGGAGCAGGAATACAGAAGACAGACCGTTTCCCTGACAGAGTACAGACTGATTTCGTGGAGACGTTGCCGGATACCGAGTCATGTCCGATGTGGCAGTATGGGGGACGGTATATATTGATGCCGAGTGAGCAAGGCCTGGTGATGATTAACCAGCATCGGGCACATGTGGCGGTGCTGTACATGCAGTTCTTGGAACAGTTGGCGCATGCGCAAGGCGCGATGCAGCAGCTGTTGTTCCCCGAAGTGCTGAACGTGACGCAGGATGAGCTGGTGATCGTGCAGCAGTTGCATGACGACCTGCGGGCGATCGGTTTTGATGTGGAGCAGTTGAGTCCCGACAGTTTCTCGATACAGGCGGTGCCTTCTCAGTTAGCGAACCAATCGGCTATTCCGGTGCTGCAACATATATTACTGCAAGTGCGTGAACGGGGAGCGAACACGCAGGTGGAATGGCGGGAACAGATCGCCCAGACCTTAGCGGAGAGTGCGGCGATACCGTACGGAAAGAACCTGACGGAGGCGGAGATGCGGGATATTGCGACGCGTCTGTTCGCTTTACCGCAATACCGCCGCACGCCGGACGGAAAGATCATCCTCAGTGTGCTGAGCGACGATGAGATAAGCAAACGATTCTAATACAAGAGATATGAAAAAATTTGGTTTCCTTTTGTTAGCAGTGCTGCTGGTAGCCTGCGGCAAGCAGAGTGCAGAGAGTGTGAAGTTAACGATCCTGCATACGAACGATACGCATTCGCGTATATTACCGGATAAGAAATCCGGTAGAGGCGGTTACGCCCGTCGCATGGGGTTGATCAACAAAGAGCGTGCGCTGGATCCGGATATGATTCTGCTGGATGCGGGTGACTTCAGTCAGGGTACACCGTATTTCAATTATTTCAACGGTCGCGTGGAGATGGATGCGATGAACTGGATGAAATACGATGCGGCTACGTTAGGTAACCATGAGTTCGATAACGGTCTGGACACCTTGGCGATGGTGTTGAAGCGCGCCAATTTCCCGATTGTGTGTGCGAACTATGATTTCACGGGTACCCCCTTGGAGGGTCTGACGCAACCATACGTGATCCTGGAGCGCAAAGGCGTGAAGGTAGGTGTGTTCGGTTTGGGATGCTATCCGTACTCGGTGATCGATGATGAGAATTTTGTAGGCGTCCGTTATTTAGGCCCGTCGTATGATATTCCGCAGCAGATGGCGGATACCTTACGGGCACAGGGATGCGACGTGGTGATCTGTTTGAGTCACCAAGGCACGAAGCAACACGGACCGGGTGAACCGTTCGATCTGGAGATGGTAAGCAAGACCCGGAATATAGACTTGGTGATCGGCGGTCATACCCATCAGTTGGTAACCGATACGACGGTTAAGAACTTAGACGGAAAAGATATTCCGTTGCGCCAAATGAAGAAGCAAGGGGAGTATTTAGGTAAGATAATGCTATATTTAAGTGACAAAAACGAAAAATAAAACAAAAAAATTTGGTCATGTCAAAAAAAAGCATTAACTTTGCACGCTTTTTCAATAAAACGAATATGAAGGAGCGGAAATAGAAAATTAAAAACACACATACATATTAACTTTTAAAGAATTAGTATTATGGCAGAAATTGATGCAAAAGTAAAAGCAATTATTGCTGATAAACTGGGCGTTGAAGAGTCGCAAGTAGTAAACGAAGCTAACTTCCAGACCGATCTCGGTGCTGACTCGTTGGATACCGTAGAAATGATCATGGAGTTCGAGAAGGAGTTTGATATTCAGATTCCGGACGAGGATGCACAGAAGATTGCTACCGTAGGCGATGCTATCGCTTATGTAGAAGAGAAATTAGGCAAGTAATATTCTTTTCACATTTGTAAGCGAGTTTACGGGCAAAACTGTAAGCTCGCCTGCTTTTTATAGACAAGGTAAGACGAGATGCAATTAAGAAGAGTAGTGATAACGGGTCTGGGAGCGGTTACGCCGTTAGGTAATTCCGCTCAGGAGACGTGGCAGGGTTTAGTGAACGGTGTGAACGGTATTGCGCCGATCACGGCTTTTGACGCCACGAATTTCAAGACTCGCTTTGCCGGTGAGGTGAAAGGTTTTGATCCGACGGCAGTGATTGACAAGAAAGAGGCGCGTAAGATGGATCGCTATGCGCAGTTTTCCGTTTGCGTAGCAGACGAAGCATTGAAGGATAGTGGTCTGGACTTGGAGAAAGAGGATCGCAGCCGTGTCGGTGTTGTTTGGGGCAGCGGTATGGGAGGATTGCAGTCCATGGAGCAGGAGTTGTATCAGTTTGCGGAGGGCGACGGTATTCCCCGTTTCAATCCGTTCATGATTCCGAAGTCCATTCCGAGTATCGCAGCCGGTCAGATCTCCATTCGTTTCGGATTGGGTGGTTTGAGTTTCTCTGTCAGCACAGCCTGCTCTTCGTCATCTCACGCCGTGTCGTGTGCGTACGACCAGATCCGTCTGGGTCATGCGGAGGTGCTGCTGACCGGTGGTGCCGAAGCGGTAGTGACGCAAGCGACAATCGGTGGATTTAACTCCTTACATGCCTTGTCCACCCGTAACGATGATCCTGAGCATGCGAGTCGTCCGTTCTCCAAATCCCGTGACGGATTTGTGTTAGGCGAAGGTGCGGCTTGTCTGATTCTGGAAGAATACGAGCATGCAAAAGCACGTGGTGCCAAGATCTATGCGGAGGTGATCGGTGAGGGTATGACGTCGGACGCGTATCATATGACTGCACCGGATCCGGAAGGCAAGGGTGCAGAGCGTGTGATGCGTCTGGCATTGAAAGATGCGGGATTACAACCGGAACAGGTCGATTTCATCAATACGCACGGTACGTCCACTCCGTTAGGAGACGTGACGGAGATCAAGGCGATCCAGCGTGTGTTCGGAGAGCATGTGTATGAGATGAACTTGGATTCGACCAAGTCCATGACCGGTCACCTGATCGGTGCGACGGGCGCTGTGGAAGCGTTGACGTGTGTGATGGCGTTGAAAGACGGTATCATCCCGCCGACGATCAACCATGATCCGGAGGACAAGGATGAGGAGATTGACTACCGCATTAACTTTACATTTGACAAAGCGCAGAAGCGCGATATCAAATATGCATTGAGCAACACCTTCGGTTTCGGCGGACACAACGCCTGCCTGGTGTTCAAGAAATGGGAAGAGTGACCCAAAGACTCACTCCATTAGTCACTAAAAATTTGTTTAAGGTATTATGATTCAGAAAATCGGAGAGAATGCAGGCCAGGTATGGGGTGCATTGGAGAACGGTGCGCAAGGAATCAAGGCACTGAAGAAAGCTACCAAGCTGAAAAACGAGGAGCTGTACTTGGCTCTCGGTTGGTTGGCTCGTGAAGGCAAACTGACCTTTACTGTAGAAGAGGCTGACACCATCGTAGCTTTGGCTTAAGTATGGTAATAGCTATCGTAGGCGCCTCGGGCGCCGTCGGACAGGAGTTGCTGGCTGTTCTCGAACAGCGGCAATTCCCGGTTTCCGAACTGAGACTATTCGGATCGGAACGGAGTGCCGGCAGAAAATATGGATTTGCAGGCAAGGAGTACGAAGTACGGTTACTGCAACATGACGACGCTTTTAAGGGCGTCGATATTGCTTTTGTCTCCGCAGGCGCAGGCGTGTCACGTACGTACGCAGAGGATATCACCCGTTTTGGCGCGATCATGATCGATAACTCCTCCGCTTTCCGCATGGAGGAGGATGTGCCGTTGGTAGTGCCGGAGGTGAATGCCGCTGATGCGTTGAACCGGCCGAGGAACATCATCGCTAATCCCAACTGCACGACGATACAGATGGTGGTAGCCCTGCAAGCGATAGAGAAGATCTCGCATATTCGCCGGGTACATGTGGCAACCTATCAGGCCGCTTCGGGTGCCGGCGCACAGGCGATGAAGGAGTTGGAGAACCAATATCGTCAGGTGCTGAACGGGGAAGAAGTGGAGGTGAATAAGTTCGCCTATCAGTTAGCGTACAACCTCATTCCGCATATCGATGTGTTTACCGATAACGGTTACACCAAAGAGGAGATGAAAATGTACCACGAGACGCGGAAGATCATGCACTCGGATGTGAAGGTGAGTGCGACTTGTGTACGCGTTCCGTCGCTGCGGGCACACAGCGAGAGTATTTGGATTGAAACAGAAGAACCGGTGAGTGTAGCTGTAGCACGGGAAGCGTTTGCGAAGGCGCAAGGATGTGTGCTGATGGACGAACCGGAGAATAAGATATACCCTATGCCGCTGTTTTTGAGCGGTAAGGACGAGGTGTTTATCGGGCGAATCCGTAAAGACCTCAGTGATGAAAACGGTTTAAGTTTCTGGTGTGTGAGTGACCAGATCCGTAAAGGCGCGGCACTCAATGCCGTGCAGATCGCGGAGTATTTGTTAAATCACAAATGACAAATAACCAATCACCAATAGAAATCATGGCTCCTGTAGGATGCTGGGAGAGTTTGGCTGCGGCGATACAGGCCGGGGCTACCAGTGTCTATTTCGGTATCGAGCATCTAAACATGCGTGCACGAAGTTCGGTGAACTTCACCACGGACGATGTGGCCACTATTGTAAAAACCTGTCGGGAAGCGGGTGTGAAGACCTACCTGACGGTGAACACCGTCATGTATCCGGAAGATCTGCCGTTGATGCGTGAGATCGTCGATAAGGCGCATGCGGTGGGTGTGGATGCGGTTATTGCGAGTGATATCGCGGTGATGCAGTATGCGAATGCGATCGGTCAGGAAGTGCATCTGTCCACGCAACTCAATATCGCCAACACAGAGGCGCTTAAGTTCTACGCGCAGTTTGCCGATGTAGTGGTGCTGGCACGGGAGTTGAACATGGAGCAGGTGGCATCGGTCTATCGGGATATTCAGGAACAGCATATATGTGGTCGAAGCGGTCAACCGATACGGATTGAGATGTTCTGTCACGGTGCGCTGTGTATGGCCGTGAGCGGTAAGTGTTATCTGAGTCTGAATAACTACGGCATGAGTGCCAATAGAGGCGCTTGTGTACAAGTCTGCCGCCGCGGTTACACGGTGAAGGACAAGAGTTCCGATCTGGAACTGGACATCGATAACCAGTATATCATGTCGCCGAAGGATCTGAAGACGATTCATTTCCTGAACAAGATGCTGGATGCCGGTGTACGGGTACTCAAGATCGAAGGCCGGGCACGTGGAGCGGAGTATGTGAGTACGGTGGTTAAGTGTTACCGTGAGGCCGTGGAAGCTTGGTATAACGGCGAATGGGCGAATAGCGAAGGGATTGAACCGAAGATTGCGGATTGGAATGAACGGTTGAGCCGGGTATTCAATCGCGGTTTTTGGGATGGTTATTATCAGGGACAGAAACTGGGAGAATGGACCCATTCGTATGGCAACAAGGCAACGCGGAAGAAAGTGTATGCCGCGAAATGCACCAATTTCTTCAAGAACCTGAGTGTGGCGGAGTTTGTGGTGGAAGCCGTAGATGCGATGGAAGAGGGTCAGGAGATCCTCATTACCGGTGAGACAACCGGTGTGTATGAGACCACGGTGCACGACATGCATGATAACAAAGGCCAACTCACGCAACGCGTGGAGAAAGGTCAGTTTTTTGCCATCAAGACGGACACGATGATCCGTCGGGGCGATAAACTCTATCTGTGGGAAGAAGAAAAATAAAGTGGAGAGTGTAGCGCACATAGTATCTTCAGCGAGTGCCGTATGGTGCGGTTGGACGATGTTGGTCTTGTTGCTGTTCGGCATCGTGGCTGAGTTGTTCCAACCCGGTGTGATCACGCAGGCAAAGAGTTCGTTAGTAGCGCAGGGAGACCGGTTGTACAAAGAGTCGCCGAACACGTTTGTGGGTCAGTTGATGATCACCTTGTTTCGACTAGGTGTGATTACGATGGCGGTGTATCTGTGCTGTGATCGAACGGAGCGTTTCTCGTTCACGGGCTTTTGGGTGATCTTCGGCATCGTGTTAGGTGTGAGTGTTGTGAAGATGCTGATGAATATAGGAACCGACTATACGTTCCGTTTGAGTAAGCAGTTTGGAAACGGTTATGAGCATTACGGCAATATCCTGACTTTAGGCACCTTGCTGCTGTACCCGGTAGTGCTGGTACTGATGCGTTTCGGAGAACCGGTACAGAACCGTTGGATCATCGGTGGAATAGGTGTGCTGTTTATAGCCACCTGGATCTACTGCGCTTTCCGTCAGTTTGTTCATTCTCCTCGGGCGATCTTGTACCTGTTGGTATATATAGCGACGGTAGAGATCTTGCCTTGGATGTTGGTATATATGTTATCGAATCAAATAATAAGCCAAATATGATTAAAAAGATTCTTTTTTCTCAACCGCGTCCTACGACGCCGCATAACCCATACGACCGCTTGGAAGAGCAGTTCGATGTGCATTGCGACTATCATCAGTTCATTCATATCGAAGGACTGGAGGCACGTGAGTTCAGGCAGCAACATATCAATCCGTTGGATTATACGGCGGTGATTCTTAATTCCCGTCTGGGTGCGGAACATTTCTTCCGCATGTGTGAGGAGATGCGTATCAACGTACCGGACAGCATGCATTATTATTGCAATTCGGAACAGGTAGGTTTGTACTTGCAGAAGTTCATCAACTATCGCAAGCGCAAGGTCTTCTTCCCGGAGACGGGCAATAAGTTTGAGGATGTGTTACCGGCTATGCGCCGTCGTCCGAATGAGCGGTATATGATGGTGCTTTCCGATATCCATAACGATGACCAGTTGAATATGTTTGCGCAGAACGGTATTGAGGTTACGCCGGCGATTATGTACCGTACGGTGACTACTCCGTGGCCGAAAGAGATGCCGTTTGATTACGATATGATTGCCCTGTTTACGCCGGCAGGTGTCACTTCGCTGATGGATAACTTCCCTACCTGGAAACAGGGTAAGACGCTGATCGCCGCTTTTGGTGAAGGTACGATTCGGGCACTGGAGGAAAACGGTTACCGCGTAGATATTGAAGCCGGTCAAGGAAAAGCATTTGCTTCGCTTCCTATGGCGATTGCGGATTATCTGGAGAAAAATGCCTAACACTTTTCCTAAAGATAACAAACTCTGCGGTCAGATGCGTATTGCGCAACTGTACAAAGAAGGGAAACGCTTTACGGCGTGGCCGCTGAGGGTGTGTTTTCAGGAAACGGAGGAACAGACGCAAGTGCTGGTATGGGCACCCAAATCACTCTTCAAACGGGCCGTCAAGCGCAATCATCTGCGTCGTCTGATGCGGGAAGCGTATCGGTTGCATCAGGACATGTTAGGCGAAAAGCATTATCTGATTGCCTTCAATTATATGGATAAAGAGGAACAACCGTATGCCGTTATCGAAAAAGCCATATGCAAATCACTAAAGAAGATATCCGAAAGGGCGTAAGGAAGGTGTTTTTGATCCCGGTTTATTTTTACCGCGTGTTCATATCGCCTTTGACACCGCCTTCGTGCCGTTATACACCGACATGCAGCCAGTATATGGTGGAAGCGGTGATGAAACACGGGATCTTCAAAGGCGGTTGGTTAGGCATCAAACGGATCTGCCGTTGTCATCCGTGGGGAGGAGCAGGGTATGATCCTGTTCCCTGACGGGAATATTGGAAATTGGATATTTGAGATTGTATGAGGATTGATATTATTTCTGCTTGTCCGGAGTTGTTGGAGTCTCCGTTAAACCATTCGATCATCCAACGGGCGAAGACCAAAGGTCTTTGTGAGATCTACGTGCATAACTTACGGGATTGGACCTTGGACAAGCACCGTAAGATCGATGATTATGCCTTTGGGTTCAGTGCCGGTATGGTGCTGCAGATTGAACCGATTGACCGTTTGATCAGTCATCTGACTTCCGAACGGCATTATGACGAGATCATCTTTACGGCTCCCGACGGCGAACGGTTTGACCAGAAAGCAGCAAACAGTCTTTCGTTGAAGGAGAACATCATCATCCTGTGCGGTCACTATAAGGGTGTCGATCAACGTGTACGGGATCATCTGATTACGCGTGAGTACAGCATCGGTGATTTTGTGTTAACCGGCGGTGAGATGCCGGCTGCGATGATGACGGACGCGATCGTACGTCTGTTACCCGGCGCCTTAGGTGACGTGGAGAGTGCGTTGAACGATTCTTTTCAAGACGGTTTGCTGGAAGCAGGAGTCTATACACGTCCGGCGGAGTACAAAGGATGGAAAGTGCCGGAGATCCTGCTGAGCGGTCATCAGGCGAAGATCGAAGAGTGGAATTATGAGCAGTCTTTAGCCCATACACGGGAAAGAAGGCCCGATTTATTGGATGAAAAATAAAATGTTGCATTTACGCTAAAATGGCGACATTTTGCAAAGTGAATTGAACAATTTTATGTTTTTTAACACTTTTTCGCAAAAATATTTGGTCATATCGCCAAAAAGCAGTACTTTTGCATCGTGTTTTTCATGGTATTAGATTTAAGGTTAAGTAAAAAGATTGGGTTGTCGGGAGACAACCTTCTTTGTTTTATGTAGGTTTTGTTCTTTTTTATTTGCGTATTTCAAAAAATTTTTGTACCTTTGCACCCGAAAACAGTAAATGTTATCATGGAAACGCTTATTTCGGTTATCGGTGGTGCGAATGTCGATATGTCGGCTACGCTGAATGATGCTTTTATTGCTGCGGATTCTAATCCCGGTCATATAGAGGTGGGTTACGGCGGTGTGGCACGTAATATTGCGCATAACCTCTCCTTGTTAGGTGCTCGTACACAGTTATTGACGGTCTTTGGCGGAGATCTCTTTGGTGGTTTGCTGCATGACCATTGCAAGCAGCAGGGGATTGATGTTCATTTGTCGGAACGGGATTCGAGTCAGCGTTCCGGCATCTATCTGTGCATCAATAACCATGGAGGAGAGATGATTGCGGCGGTGGCCGATACGGAGGCGGTGAAGTGCATCACGCCGGAATGGCTGGAGAAACGTGCCGGAGAGATTAATAAGGCGGAGTTTGTGGTGGCCGACGCGAATATAGGTGAAGACGCACTGCGGTGGTTAATGGAGAACGTGACGGCAACGTTGTTTGTGGACGGCGTCAGTTCTACCAAAGCGCACCGTGTGATCAATGCGCTTAAGAAAATGAAGCTGCCGTACCTGCATACGCTTAAGTTGAACCTCAAAGAAGCGTTAGCCGTGACGAACACCACTACCTATGCCGAAGCAGCGCAGGCGTTGCTGAACTTAGGTGTAGCGCATGTGTATATCACGCTGAGCGGAGAAGGTGTTTACTGTCGTAACGCAGCGGAAGAATGGTTATTCCCTATTTTACCCGGTGAGATCGTCAATACCACAGGCGCCGGAGATGCTTTCCTGGCAGGTGTGGTGTATGCGTACAGCAAAGGAATTGCCTTTCCGCAAACGGCACAATACGGTCTGATGGCCGCCAGAGCGACCTTGATGAGTAACAAAGCGGTGAATCCGGAAATTGCAAATATACTTTTATGATGAATAAATACCTATCTATATCGCCTGAAGTGCAGGCAGCCTTGAACGCCGGTAAACCGGTGGTAGCTTTGGAGTCCACGATCATCAGTCATGGTATGCCGTATCCGCAGAATGTAGAGACGGCGTTGCGAGTGGAGCAGACCATTCGTGATAACGGTGCCGTACCGGCTACGATCGCGATTATCGGTGGTCAACTCAAAGCCGGTTGTACACCGGAGGAGATTGAGTATTTGGGAAAGAAAGGTCAAGCGGTAATCAAAGCTTCCCGTCGTGATCTGCCGGTGTTAGTGGCCCGTAAAGAGGACGGTGCGACAACGGTTACCACCACGATGATCATTGCGGCCATGGCCGGGATTAAGATCTTTGCTACCGGCGGTATCGGTGGTGTACACCGCGGTGCGCAGCAGACCTTTGATATCTCCGCTGACCTCGAAGAACTGGCGCAGACGCCGGTGATGGTGATCTGTGCAGGCGCCAAGTCGATCTTGGATCTGGGGTTGACTCTGGAGTATCTGGAGACCAAGGGTGTGCCCGTGATCGGTTATCAGACGGAAGAGTTACCGGCTTTCTATACCCGTCACAGCGGATTCAAAGTGGATTACCGTATCGATACGCCACAAGAACTGGCTGCGGCTTTCAAGGCCAAGATCGATTGTGGTCTAAAAGGCGGTATGCTGGTTACCAACCCCATTCCGGAACAGTATTCCATGCCGAAAGATGTGATCGATGCAGCGATAGAGAAAGCGTTGCAGGAGATGGATACCGCCGGAATACACGGCAAACAATGTACGCCGTTCCTCTTGGCGAAAGTGAAAGATCTGACAGGCGGTGATAGTCTGGCAGCAAACATACAACTGGTTCTTAATAACGCCCGTTTAGCGGCACAAACAGCAGTAGCCTTATGCGAAAAGTAATTTTCTTTGCGGCAGTGAGTCTGATTTGGATGTCCTGCCAACCTTCCAGACATTATCAATTGGATGATTATACCACCGAGTATATCACCGTGGATTCGATTACAGCGGAAGCGACCCGTGACAAGGCCTATGAGGAGTACTTGGCACCGACCAAGGCGTTCATGGATGCGGAGATGGGGATCGTGTTGGGGTATGCAGCCAATGAGATGTGGATTGATAGTATCGAGTGCCCTATGTTAAACTGGACAGCAGACGTGCTGTTGGAGAAAGCACGTGAGGTATGTCCGTTCCCGGTCGATATGGCGTTGCAGAACACAGGTGGTGCACGTACTTCCTGGACAGGACAGAAACCCATTACCTTGGAGGATGTGTTCAGCACCATGCCGTTTAACAACCGAATGGTAGTACTGCGCCTGAAAGGTGCCGATGTGATCGATCTGTTCCGTACCAGTTTTGCGGCGGAAGAGCATGCGCACGGCGTAGCCGGTGTACGCGTCAAGATCGATCATCGGAAGTTGGAAGACCTGAAGGTAGGCGGTAAGAATGTGGATCCGGAAGCCGACTATACGATCGCTACCAGCAATTATCTGTCCAAAGGAAAAGACGGAATAGTTGCGTTGACACGCTATGATAGTTTGTGGGACAGCGGCCTTTTAATCCGCGACATCTATATTGAGGCCGTGCGTAAGCAGGACACTGTTCGTGCCGCTGTCGATGGTCGCGTGACGATTAAGAAGTAAAGGAACATTATGTTCCACATGCCCGATGGGGGCATTGAAAAGAACGGGGTAGTCGTAGTCAGCGACTACCTCTTTTATGGTCTCATAGACCGTCTGCTGCATCAGCGGATCATCTTCGCAGTCACTGAACTGTCCGACTACGAGACCACTCAGATGCGCCAGCACACCGCTCATCCGCAGGTTACGCATCATGCGGTCGATATGATAATGGCGTTCGGAGATATCTTCGATGAGCAGGATGGGGAAGAGGTAACTCTGTTTGCTCAGACTGAAAGGAGTGCCTTGTAAACCGTATAAGACGGAAAGGTTTCCACCGATGATCGGCGCACAGGCGTGACCGGGATTATTAAGCGGATGAGTTTCCCAGGTGTATTGCACCGATTCACCTGCCAGCAGACGCCGCAGCGCCTGTATCGGTTCGCTGTCTTCCGGTAAGGTAGCGATATGTTTGCACATGATGCCGTGCACGGAGGTCTGACCGCTGATGGCAGACCACTGATGCAATGCCGTGATGTCGCTGAAACCAATGATAGGCTTGGTGATCGCCGGTACACGGTCGATGATTCGTTGCAGACCGTATCCGCCACGTGCACAGAGGATCGCATCAACGGACGGATCTTGCAATGCTTCCACGAGGTCCGACAGCCGTTCCTCATCCGTACCCGCAAAGCGTCCCCAACGGTTACGCGCATGACGACCCTCCGTCACGGTGAATCCCCATGACTGCAGACGATCCGTTGCCCCGTCGATATAGGCAGGGTCTATCGCTCCCGAAGGAGATACGATGCGAATATGATGAATCATTATGAGTACACTTTGTGCTCGATCCAGTTGACGAGCCGTTTGGGTAACAGGCGATCCAGGAAGCAGAGGATGCGGTATGAGAAACCGCCTACGTACTGAGGACGGGGACTGCAGCAGGTAGCGATATGATAGAATAGTTTCGCCATCTGTATCGGTTTCATCCCTCCCCGTTCATCGCGTTCCATCGTCTTGATGGCTTTGTTGGCATGCTGATAGACTTCTTCTCCGGCAGTGGACTTATCCCGTGCGTCGGTAAAACCGGTACTTACATCCCCCGGCATCATCACGCTGACGGAGATACCGAACTCACGCACCTCATTAGCCAATGCCAACGCAAACGCGTTGATCGCCGCTTTGGAGGCCGAGTAGAACGACTGATAGGGAACGGCTAAGATAGCCGCTACCGAACTGGTGTAGATGATCCGTCCGTGTTTCTGTTGACGCAGCTGTGGTAACACCGCCTGGGTGAAACGTACCGTACCGAGGAAGTTCACATCCATCTGGTGCTCTACGGCTTTCATGTCGGAGAACTCCACCGCTCCGGAGATACCGTAACCGGCATTGGAGATCACTACGTCGATGACGTCCGTCTGTTTGAGTACTTCTGAAATCGCCTTCTTACAACTCTCTTCGGAACACACGTCGCAGTCCACATGGGTGATGTTATCCTGCGACTGACCGTGACGGCTGAGTTCAAAGACACGCCAGCCACGCTCCGCAAAGAGCATGGCTGTCGCTTTTCCTATACCCGAACTACCGCCGGAAATGACTAAAGTCTTCATATTACATCTCGGGTGCACCCTCATGGAGTACACGTGCAATGATTTGAACCGCCTCATCGATGATCGGCTCTGTGTGGGTAGCCATCAAAGTGGTACGCAGCAGGCACTCGCCTTCGACGCATGCCGGCGCAATCACCGGGTTGACATACACACCCTCGTCGAACATCTTCTTGCCGAAGTACAGCGTATCCAGCGTCTTGTACGTAAAGATCGGTACGATCGGCGTCGGCGCCTCGATGATCTTCACTCCGTTCGCTAACAGCGATTTCTGGAAGTACTTGGCGATGTTCATCAGACGTGTCGGACGCTCAGGGTCTTTGATCAGTTGATGCAGTGCCTCCAAAGCTGTTGCAGCCGAACAAGGCGTGATCGATGCCGAGAAGATGAACGGACGGGATACATGACGTAACCAATCGGCTACGCGGTGACTCGTCAGCATACATCCTCCGATCGAAGCCAGTGACTTCGAGAAGGTCAGCATCGTGATATCTACCTTGTCGGTCAGACCGAAATGCGCCGCAGTACCGCGACCACCCGGGCCGAGAACACCGAAACCGTGTGCGTCGTCCACCATCACCCGTGCGTTGTATTTCTCTGCTAAAGCGCAAATCTCCGGTAACTTACAGATGTCACCGCGCATGGAGAATACACCGTCGGTAATAATCAGTTTGCCGGCACTCTCCGGAATGGACTTGAGTTGACGCTCCAGGTCTTCCATGTCGGAGTGACGGTAACGCAGCACCTTCGCATAACTCAGACGGCAAGCGTCATAGATCGATGCGTGGTTCTCACGGTCATTCAGGATATAATCGTCTTTACCGCAAATGGCGGAGATGATAGCGAGGTTCGTTTGAAAACCCGTCGAGACGGTCATACACTCCTCGTATCCCGTGAAGGCAGCTATCTCGCGTTCCAACTGCAGGTGAAGATCCAGCGTTCCGTTCAGGAAACGACTGCCGCTCACACCTGTTCCGTATTTGTCGAGTGCAGCATGACCGGCTTTAATCACTTCCTCGTTCTCTGTGAAACCGAGGTAGTTATTCGAACCGAGCATGATCACGCGGTGGTTCTCCATCTTCACCACCGGGGCTTGACGGCTCTCCAACTCGTGGAAATACGGATAGATTCCTAAGTTGCGAACAACTTTGAGGGTCTCAAAATGGTCGCATTTTTCAAATAAATCCATATTAGAGGACGTTTAATTCTTTCAAAATAGCGGTTGTCTTGCGAACGGCAGCTTCGCTCTCATGCAGTTTAGCACGCTCCTCATCACTAATATTCAACTCCAAGATCTTTTCAATACCGTTCTTACCAATGATACACGGAACACCGATCGTGATGTCCTTCATGCCGTACTCGCCTTCCAAAGCAGCGGAACACGGGATCATCTTCTTCTGGTCCTTGATGATAGCCTCAGCTACCGATGCAGCAGCTGCACCCGGAGCCATCCATGCACTCGTACCGAGCAGACCGGTCAGCGTTGCACCGCCTACCATCGTGCTCTTAACCACGTTCTCCAGCTCCTCTGCACTCAGGAACTCGCTTACGTTGATACCTTTGTAGGTCGTGTAGCTCGTCAACGGAATCATCGTCGTGTCACCGTGGCCACCGATTACGAAACCATCTACGTCGTTGGCGTTGCACTTCAGCGCCTGGCTCAGGAAGTATTTCAGACGTGCGCTGTCCAATGCACCACCCATACCGATCACGCGGTTACGCGGCAGACCCAGCGCGTGCAGCGTCAGATAAGCCATGGTATCCATCGGGTTCGATACAACGACGAGGATTGCATTCGGACTGTATTTCAGTACCTGGTCGCAAACACTCTTCACGATACCTGCGTTCACACCGATCAACTCCTCACGGGTCATACCCGGTTTACGCGGCAGACCTGAAGTGATGATCACAACGTCCGAACCGGCTGTCTTGCTGTAATCGTTCGTTACACCTTCAACAACGGTGTCAAAGCCCATCAACTGAGCCGTTTGCATGATATCCATGGCTTTACCCTCGGCAAAACCCTCTTTGATATCAATCAGACATACTTCATTAGCCACCTCATTTACGGCCAATACATTTGCGCACGTAGCACCTACGTTACCTGCGCCAACAACAGTTACTTTGCTCATAATTCTTCTATATTTTAATTATTATTTTCAAAAAAGCGGACAAAGTTACAACTTTTTTTGTATATATACAAATTTTTGCGAATAAAAGTGCATTTTTTATGATTTTTGTCATTTAAAAATGCAAAATTTGAGTTAAATTTTAAAAAAATCTCTTTTTTCTTGCGTATGTCAAATTTTTTTTGTAACTTTGCAGTCGATTTTCGTGCGCGTGCGCTTATGCGCATTATGCATACATATAATATAGGAATAAAATAACACAAAAATACAAATGGAAGAACAACAAGAAAAGTATGATGGATCGAGTATTCAAGTGCTCGAGGGATTAGAGGCGGTGCGGAAGCGTCCTGCGATGTATATCGGCGATATATCGCTCAAGGGTCTGCATCACCTGGTTTATGAGGTGGTGGATAACTCCATTGATGAGGCGCTCGCCGGTTTCTGCGACGAGATCGCCGTGCATATCAATGAGGATAACTCCATTACCGTGCAGGATAACGGTCGTGGTATTCCGGTGGATATGCATCCGAAGGAGCATAAGTCGGCACTGGAGGTCGTTATGACTGTGCTCCACGCCGGTGGTAAGTTCAACAAAGACTCCTATAAGGTGTCCGGTGGTCTTCATGGTGTGGGTGTGAGCTGCGTGAACGCGCTGTCCACCAAGATGCACGTGGAGGTGTACCGTGACGGTGCAATCCACTCGCAGGACTATGCGAAGGGTAAACCCTTGGCGCCGGTGCATACGATCACCGAGGCGGAGGCAACCGGTAACTGGGAGCAGCGTAAGACCGGTACGTTCGTGCAGTTCTGGCCGGACGATACGATCTTCACCGAGACCGTTTACCATTGGGACATCCTCGCCAACCGTATGCGTGAGCTGGCATTCCTGAACGCAGGTATCAAGATCGTGCTCAAGGACAAGCGTGTCATCGACGCAGAGGGTAACTGCAAGAAAGAGGAGTTCTACTCGGAGAAGGGTCTTTCGGAGTTCGTTCGTTACATCGACGGTACCCGTACGCCGCTGATCTCCGAGGTGATCCATCTGAACACCGATAAGTTCGGTACACCGGTGGAAGTGGCGATGATCTATAACACCGACTTTAATGAGAACGTACACTCCTACGTCAATAACATCAACACCATCGAAGGCGGTACGCACGTAGCCGGTTTCCGTGCGGCTCTTACCCGTGTTATGAAGAAATACGCGGAAGAGAGCAAGATGCTGGAGAAGGCCAAACTGAAAGACAAAGACGGTAACTCCACCATCGACCCGAACGATTTCCGGGAAGGTTTGACGGCAGTTATCTCCGTGAAGGTAGCTGAACCGCAGTTTGAGGGTCAGACGAAGACCAAACTCGGTAACTCGGAAGTGGCAGGTATGGTAAATTCCGCTGTTTCTGAGGCTTTACAGAACTACCTCGAAGAGCATCCGGATGATGCGAAGAAGATCGTAGAGAAGGTGATCCTTGCTGCACAGGCACGTATCGCGGCTCGTAACGCGCGACAGAGTGTGCTCCGTAAATCGCCGCTCAGCGGTGGTGGTCTGCCCGGTAAGTTGGCGGACTGTGTATCGAAAGACGCAGCAGAATGTGAGTTGTTCCTCGTCGAGGGAGACTCTGCAGGTGGTACCGCTAAGACCGGTCGTGACCGCGTGCATCAGGCTATCCTGCCGCTTCGCGGTAAGATCCTGAACGTGGAGAAAGCGATGGAACACAAAGTATTCGAAAGCGAAGAGGTTCGTAATATCTTCACCGCGCTGGGTATCACGTTCGGTACTGAAGAAGATCCGAAAGCGTTGAACCTCAGTAAGATCCGTTATCACAAAGTGATCATCATGGCCGATGCCGATGTCGATGGTGCGCATATCGCTACCCTGATTATGACCCTGTTCTTCCGTCATATGAAAGAGGTGATCGAGCAAGGACACCTGTACATCGCTTGTGCGCCGCTCTATAAGTGCTCGAAGGGTAACTACAGCGAGTATTGCTGGAATGATCAGCAACGCTTCGACTTCATCAATAAATACGGAGCCGGTGACGAGAAGGCGATCAAGACCCAGCGTTACAAAGGTCTCGGTGAGATGTCCGACGAGCAGCTGTGGGAGACCACGATGGATCCGGCTCGCCGTATGTTGAAACAGGTGACGATCGAGAACGCAGCCGAAGCCGATCGTATCATCGCTATGCTGATGGGTGACGATGTGGCACCGCGTCGTGAGTTTATCGAAGAAAACGCAACCTACGCAAATATTGATGCGTAATGAGAATTGCAGTCTATTGTTCGGCGAAAAATGCGATACCTGAGGAGTTTTTATCCCTCGGTGACGCATTGGGTAAGTGGATCGGAGAAAACGGTCACACGCTGATCTACGGTGGTGCAACAGGCGGGTTGATGAGTAGAACCAGTGACGCAGCGCACCAAGCGGGTGCACACGTCATAGGTGTCATCCCTCCGCGTATCAAAGCCGCCGGTCGCCTGGCAACGAACTGCGATTTCCTGATTGAGGTGCAGAATATGTCCGAACGCAAGCAGCGCATGCGGGATGAAGCCGATATCATCGTATGCCTGCCCGGCAGTTACGGCACGCTGGACGAGATGATGGATGCTACTTCGTCTGCGATTGTTGGGGAGCACCATAAACCGACTTTCGTGCTGAACCACAAAGGTTTTTACGAGCCCCTCAAACAACAGATACGCGTCATGCAGGACCTGCATTTCATCCCTGAACAGCAGAGTTACCAACCCATCTTCGTCAACTCGCTGGACGAGTTATATGAAAAATTAGAAAATTTTAATTGAATAACTATATGAATTTATTTGCAGCCAGATTAACCCGTAAAATGCTCTCGACCGAAGCGTTCGAGAAGACCGTTTACGACATGCAAGAACGTGTAAAACGCTATCGCCAGATTGAGAAATCACCTGAACTGGCAGAGTACCAGGAGTTAAAAAAACGCATCGAGAGTAGCGATTTTAAGGAGCGTAAACAGGAACTTGTATCCCGCAAATACAAAGACACGGCCGAAGGTCGTAAGATGTTGGATTACAAGCGTTTGACCGCTTCCAAGGAAATCAAACGTTACCGGGAGGCTCTGGCAGATCCCCTCTTCCGCGATTTTCTGCAGTTCCGTGAGACGCCGGACTTCCAGAAAGTGCACAGCGCTGAAGAGCGTAAGGCCGATAGTCTGCTTAAGAAGTACTATGACCTCTATAACTCCTCCCTTTACAAGAACTACATGAAGGTGCTTAACTCGTCTGAGTTGAAGCAGCTGACGGCCTTGGAAGAAGAGGTGAACACGGAGGATTTCAAGGTTCGTCATGCGCTTTGGGAGGATAACAAACGCTGGGAGCATTCGGATGAGTACCGCATCGAGCAACGCTTTAATCAACTGGCGAAATCGGATGATATCAAGTTCTATTTCACCCAACGGGAAGAGCGTATCGACTGGGCAGAGTTGTTCCGTCCGGCTTTCGATGACGATATGTCCAGCGGTAAGAACTGGAAACCCGGTTTCGGTTATGCGAACCCGGCGATGAAAGACGGTCATTCCCGTACCTCCGAGCGACAGGCATACAACGATGGTAAGAACACGTTCTTCGCCGAAGGCCGTATGGACGTCGAGACCCGTGCAGAGAGTAAGAAAGCGATCGCATGGGATGAGAAAAAAGGTTTTGTGGAAGAGGTGTTTGACTTTACCTCCGACGCGATGAATACCAAAGAAGCGTTTGCCCAGGAGTCCGGTTTGTTCATGGCCAAGATCCGTACACAGGGTGTCGGTCATCATTTCTTCGGACTGACGACCGGAAAGCAGAACACGCCGATGATCGCGCTCTATCATTTCAACGGGAAACGTCATCAGGTGGGTTACGTGGACGGACAGAACACCAAGATGGTGGACCTCACCGGTGTACTGCGTTCAATGTACCACGTCTATGCCTTCCGTTGGACCAAGCATGAACTGATCTGGTATGTAAACGATCTGGAACTGCTGCGTATCCCGAACCGCCTGCCGAAAGAAGCAATGTTCTTCTTGGCACAAAGTTGGCTGCCGAAGGCAGAGAAGGGTGGGGAAGGTAAACTGAAAGTGCAGTGGGCACGTGTCTTCCGTTCGGTGGATGACTCCCCGTTGGCACAGCGTAACGAAGCAGAAAAGAAGAAATAACCTCCTGTTTTATGTTCCTCATAGCCGGGCCGTGTGCCATAGAAAATAGAGATATCGTGCTCCAGACGGCAGAGACGCTCAACCGCCTCTGTTATGACCTGGGTATCACCCTCTATTTCAAGTCCTCTTTCGATAAAGCCAACCGCACCTCCGCTTCGGCGCGTGGAGTGGGGATGGAGGAAGGTCTGAAGATTCTGCAGGAAGTGAAGACCCGGTTCGGCTTGCCGATTCTCACGGATGTGCATGAGACCTGGCAGTGTGCGCCTGTTGCTGAAGTGGCAGACGTGCTGCAGATACCTGCTTTCCTGAGTCGGCAGACGGACCTGCTGCAAGCAGCAGCTGTCACCGGTCGCATCGTCAACGTCAAGAAAGGTCAGTTCATGGCCCCATGGGACTTGGGCGGTGCTATCTCGAAGATCGAACAGGTGGCACCGAATGCAGCCAAAGAGGGACATATATGGTTAACCGAACGCGGTTCGTCTTTCGGTTACGGACGGCTCGTCGTGGATATGCCTTCGCTCGTGGAGATGCGGCGTTTCGGCTGTCCTGTCATCTTTGACGCTACCCACTCGGTGCAGCAACCCTCTTCGCAGGCAGGTGTCACCGGTGGTAACAGGGAGATGGTGCCGTATCTCATGCGTGCCGCCGTCGCTGTGGGCATTGACGGACTGTTCATCGAGACCCATCCCGATCCCGATAACGCCATCTCCGATGCGGCCAACCAAGTGCGGTTGTCCGACATGAAGGCGCTCTTAGAGCAAGCAATAGAAATAGATAAACTGAAATAGTATGGAACCGACCATTACCGTTTATTGCAAGAACACGCACACCTACCATGAGGTGCCACGAGGAATCTCGTTGATTGAGTTGAAGGAGTTGTTGAATGTGCAGTTGAAGTACCCGATCATCGCTGCGCATGTCAACTACAAGGTGGAGAATCTCGATTTCCGGCTGTATAAACCCAAAGATGTCGAGTTCCTGGATGCCAGCACGCCTTCCGGAATGCGTGTGTATGTGCGCACTTTAGGTATGGTGCTGGCATGTGCGGTGAATGAACTCTATCCTCGTATGGACCTTCGTGTCGAGCATCCGATCAGCAAAGGTTATTACTGCACCCTACAATGGCATGTGGATAAGGATGAAGATCTGGAAGCCCATAGAGAACCGCCGGTAGTGTCTCCGGAGATGATCGATGCAATCAAGAAACGTATGCAACTGATCATTGCGGAGAACCGGCCGATCTACGAGGAGGAGAAGCAGACCAAAGAGGTGATTCGTATGTTTGCTGCCCGGTATAACAACGAGTCCTCTATCTTCGAGACACTCGGAAACCCCTACTGCCGCTATTTCCGCATGGGTGATTTCATTGACTATTACACCAATGTACTCTTACCCAGTTCCGGCTATATCACCCTCTTCGATATCGAACCGTTCAAAGACGGCATGCTCGTTCGTATCCCGAACCGCAGCAATCCGCTGATCCTTGAAGACTCGATTCAGCAGGAGAAGATGTTCTCCATCTTCCAGGAATATAACCGTTGGAACAAACTGCTGCATATCAATAATGTAAGCGATTTCAACGTGGCATGTAATGCCAAGAAATCTTTCGAACTGATCAAACTCGCTGAGGCGTTGCACGAGAAGAAGATCGCCCAAACGGCCGATATGATTGCGGCCAGACGGCCTAAGATCGTCTTTATCTCCGGTCCTTCCTCTTCCGGTAAAACCACGTTCTCAAAGCGTCTGCAGATCCAGTTGCTGGTAGATGGTATCAAACCGGAAGTGCTCTCCATGGATGACTATTTCGTCAACCGTGTAGATACACCGCGTGATGAGAACGGCGAATGGGATTTCGAGAATGTCAACGCTGTCGATCTGCCTTTCTTCCGCCAGCAGATGCATGAGCTTTTGGACGGAAAAGAAGTGGATCTCCCGACCTATGACTTCACCATCGGTGAGCGCGTCTTCAAAGGCAAGAAACTCAAGCTGCAGAAAGACTCCGTGTTGGTCATCGAAGGTCTGCATGCCCTTAACCCCTGTATTCTGCCGGATGTGGATAAAGACCTGACATTCAAGATCTTCGTTTCGGCACTTACTACCATCAATATCGATAACCATAACTGGATTCCGACCACCGACATTCGTCTGCTTCGCCGGATCGTGCGCGACTATAAATACCGCGGTTTCTCCGCTAAGGAGACGATCGCCCGTTGTCCGTCCGTCATCCGCGGTGAGCAGAAATGGGTGTACCCCTTCCAGGAAGAAGCAGATGTCATGTTTAACTCCGCCCTCATCTTTGAGTTTGCGGTGCTCAAACGGCACGCGGAACCGATCTTGGCGGAAGTGCCTAAGTTCTGCGAGGAATATACCGAGGCGCATAGGCTGCTTAAGTTCCTCCAGTATTTCGTACCCATTCCGGAGAAAGAGATTCCGCCTACTTCCTTCTTGCGTGAGTTCGTCGGCGGCTCGTCGTTCCATTATTAATACCGAATAGATATGAAGTTTTTATTAGCGATAGTCATGGCGGTGTCCAACCTGTTCCCCGGTGTGCAGGTGGTGCAGGATTCCACGGTCTCCGTGCTGCTGGATGAAGCCGTCAACGGAAAGAAAGACCTCGTCGAGATAGACGGTTACCGTGTCCAGATCTTCTCTTCCAACAAACAGCAGACAGCGAAAGCCGCTGCTTTGGAGATGGAGGAGCAGATGAAAGACCGGATCAATCAGACCATGTATGTGCAGTACCAATCCCCGTTCTGGAAAGTGCGTATCGGGGATTTCCGCACCTATGACGAGGCAAAAGAGTACAAGAAAACACTCGTACAACAGTTCCCGGATTTGCAGGGAAACACCTATATCGTACGAGATAAAATTTTAGTGAAACAAGAATGAACCTGCAAGATTTTCATTCCAACCCCGAGGTGTCTGCAGCAATCGCAAAGGCGGTAGAGAGCACCTTGACGCAGATAGGCGAAGATCCCCAACGCGAAGGTCTTAAAAAGACACCCCACCGCGTCGGTGAGGCCTTGCAATTCCTTTGCAAAGGCTATAACGAAGATGCGGAAGCCATCCTTCGTTCTGCCCTCTTTGAAGAGGATTACCGCCAGATGGTAGTGGTCAAAGATATTGATTTTTACTCCCTTTGCGAACACCATATGTTACCCTTCTTCGGAAAGGTGCACGTGGCCTATATTCCTAACGGTCGTATCACCGGCTTGAGTAAGATCGCACGCGTCGTCGATGTCTATGCGCGTCGTCTTCAGGTACAAGAACGCCTTACGACCCAGATCAAAGACTGTATCCAAAACACCCTGGATCCCCTCGGTGTCATGGTGGTCATTGAAGCCGAACACCTCTGCATGCAGATGCGTGGCGTGCAGAAACAACACGCCATGACCGTCACTTCCGATTTCACCGGCGCCTTCAATCGCCAGGAAACCAGAGAAGAGTTCTTGAAACTAATAGGCCACTAAGATCTTCACGATCGTATGACCGCCCTCTGCATTGCAGAGCGCCGTATAGACTCCCGGAGTAGCACGCCTACCATCCGGGAGTTTTCCGTCCCAGACAGCTGTTCCGCCGTGACTGCGCGTCTTGCAGACCAGGTTTCCACCTGCATCCACGATGTTAACCACCGTATTTTCCATCAATCCCGTGATGCTGATCATACCGCCATAATCCGGTCTCACCGGATTCGGGAACGCATAAGCGTTACTCATCGTCTCTTGCGCCTCACTGGCATCACTGCGATAGGATGCGATACCCTTATCCGTACCGACAAACACCTCACCAGTCTTCGGCATGATAGCGATAGACTGCACACCGTTCGACGGCAGCAGACTGTTCGTCTCCGTGAAATGCGCGATGGTGATCGTGTCGTCTTCGATCAGATACAAACCCGAGTTGGCGGTTCCGATCCACATGCGGTTTCCTCCGTCCACTGCCAGGCAGTTGATCTGCTCGTCGCCTAACAGATAGTCACCCAGACCCGTTCCGTCATTTCGAGGAATAATAATCCGTTTGCATGCACTCGAACTGAAGAAGTCCACCTCCTTCGGGATCAGCAGCAGACCCTTGTCTGTACCGATCCAGATGCGGTTGGTATGATCTTGCGCAAAGCAGCGGAAATGATTCGGCGTCAGCACATTGCCGTTCTGATCGGTAAACGAACTGCGTGCCATGCAGCGGTCATCGCCGCTCATCGTCGGTGTGCCGTTATCGTCCAATAAAATCAGACGCGGTGTCGCCCGTTGATCCATCATCCATTTCCGGTTACTGTTCCGCTGATCCACCCATATGCCGGTCGGTGTGGTGAACTCCAGATCCGTTCCTCCGCTTCTCATACGCAGTCCGATCCATTGACCGGCTGCCGTTCGGATATGCAGCGGCTGACCGATCTCCGTCGCGTTCATTACCCACAGGTTGCCCTGCTCGTCCGTCATCGCACCGTCCGTTCGCGTGAAATAATAGTCACTCGCGCTGTTTCCCGTCTTGCGCAAGGTACTGTTACTGCTGTCATAATGCGTCACGGCGCGGTTGTTCTTAAACTCAAACACACCGGTTCCGTAAGTAGCCACAAAGAAATGTTCCGGATCCGTCGCATCTACGGCGAACTGCACCGCATCGCGTATGTCATGGTTCGTAAAATACCATGTGTCCGGCCAAGGAATACCGGTCCATTGTTGCCCGTCGTAGATACTCAGACTGCTCTGCCGAGCATACTGTTCCGACCAGCGTCCACCCGGCGATACATACAGCCGGTCATGGGCGACATCCAAGTGATAACCGAAGTTACTCAGCGGTCCTTCCGGTTGGAAACGGTCATCGCCGTTCGCACCCAGACGCACCAATCCCTTACTCTCTTCTGCGATCCAGTACACGCCGTTCGTGTACACGGCATCCGTCGCTACATAGGTGCTCGTCAGACCCGACAGCGTGTCATCGTCCTGCAGTCGGAACAGACCCTGATTCTTCACATAAACTAACATTTGTCCGTCGCTCACATGCATCCAACGGATCGGTTGACCGCTTACCAACTGCCAACTCGTGCCGGCACGCCGGTATAACGAGTCATGCGCCAACACATACAACTGTCCCTGATGCGTCTCGGCCTGTTGAACCTGCTCAAACGGGATGGCTTCACTCGCCCAATAGTTGTAATCCACTAAGTTATTCGCCAGCGACGCCTTATACATCCGGTCAAACGAGAAGGCGAACAGCGAATCGTTCATTTCCACCACTTCTTGCACCTCGATCGACGCCGCCTCATTGCCGATATAATAGGTGTCCGTCACCTCGCCTTTGCGTACCTGAATAGCGATGATACCAAACGGCATCGCTAAGTAACTGTACTTGCTGCCCACACAGATAGCGTTGATCGTCACGGCGATCGAACCCGCCTTCATCGAGATATCCGGCATCTGTGTCACATGGCCTTCCTGGTCCAGCAAGTCTATCTGACCGTTCTCGTACGCGATGATCAACCGCTCGGCACCTTCGTCATACGCGATGTGTGCCACCGAACTGCCGTTCAGACCCGTCGCTTTGCTCCAATAGCTCAACTGATCATCCGCCTTGTCCACACTGAACAACGCACCGTTAGCCGCTGCAAAAACAGCGTTCGGCGTTGCTGCTATCTCTTCCGGGTTAGAGTAGGACAGATGCAACCGCCAACGAAGCATACTGCCATCATTAAGCGAAGCGTCATCATTCATCAATTCATCATTTTTCAACCCTTCATCAGTCCCCTGCGGATTGTATTCCACCAGACCCTCCGACGTGCCGAACCAGATATGTCCGTCTTCTCCTGCTGCCAATGCCATGATCGCGTTGTCCGGCATCGCCGAGTTATCCGTCGTGAAGTGCGCCAGGATCTCCGTCATCTCCTCATTCATCTCGTACACACCTAACTCCGTACCGATCCATAGATGACCGTCCGGCGACTGACAAATCGCCTTGATTTGCTGGGTCGTTAACGGATTCTCGCCGTTGATATCCGTCACTTCCGGCAGCAGGATCGCATCCTCTGCAAAGAAATCCGTGTTAACCTCTATCGCACCCAACCCGATCTCGGTTGCTATCCACAGCCGACCCGTTCGGTCCTGCATCAATCCATAGATCATCGTCGGACGGAAAGTGTGACCGTGCTGGTCCGTCCATTCGCTGCGAATGATCGTGCGGTCGTCAGATGTGTCAAACGCTGTCCCGTGATCGTCCATTAGGCATACAAACCGGTTATACCGTGCCGTGCAAAGCCATTTGTAATTCGGGCGAATGCGGTCTATCACCAATCCGCCCGGTGTGTGTAACGCTAAGTTCTGATTATCAGCCACAACCGTTAACCCATGCCACGTGCCGTCTGCCGCCTTGCATTGCAACTGACCCTCCAACGCGGCATCTAACATCCATAAGTTACCCCCTTCGTCATACTGAACATAATCCAAACGGGTATAGATAGTCGGTTGATCGGGAACAATAGCCGTCAGACTGTTCTCTCCTCCGGCAATGTCGGCACGAACCAGCGAATCGCCCATAAACTCATACAAACCCGTTCCGTAACTGGCTACATAGAAATGGTTCGGATTCTGCGGATCGATAGCCACTTGCATGAAATCCGTTGCCTGCCGGCCGGTGACGGACCGGATCGCTTCCGACGATATGTTGTTCCATCGTTCTCCGTCATACCGCATCACGCAACCCGCTTTGTTATATTGTACGTCCCATCGTCCGCCTTGCACCACATACACCTTGCCGCCTTGCGTGAAGATCCGATACGGACTGTTCACCATCGGTCCGTCCGGCTTGTAACTCAACCGCTCCGTCTGCGTAAACCGCACGATACCCTCTGCGTTGCTGGCGTACCAATGACTCGTCTCATCCTGGTAATGCTTGCCTTTCTCGCTGTCCGGCTGGATCCGTTCCGATCGCTTCTCCCGTTTCCAAACGGTATAATCCACTATGTTATCGCGCATCGATGCCGCAAACAGACTGTCCGTCGTGAAGGCATAGATACTATCATTAGCCAGCAACACATCCTGCACGTCCGTTTCCTGACCACCCGGTCTTAACCAGTAGCTGTTCACCAGCTTATTCTCTCGCAAATCCATCGTCTGCACACCGAAAGCGGTGCTCAGATAAGCGGTCCTACCGGCGATCGTCACGTTATGGATCGTCTTGCGCTGCGTCATGTCTTTGTCATACATCTCCCCGATATACCGCACGCCCTGCGCCGTCAGAATATCTATCTTACCGGTTCCGTAACCGATAATCAACTGCTTGCCCGTCGCGTCATAATGGATACACGTGATACCCGTTCCGCTTAGACCCGACTGACGGTTATACACCGCTATCTTCTCGCTCTGTTTCTCTACGCTGAACAGACTGCCGTCTGAGATCGCATACACCTTATCCGACGACATCGCTATCTGCGTCACATTGTTGTACGCAAAATGTGTCGTCCATTTCTGCTCTGCCCTTGCCGTCCATACGAACAAAGAACAGAAACCTATTACCAATAACCTATAACCCATAACCTTCAAACCTTCAAACTTTCAAACCTTCAAACCTTCAAACTCTCAACTAGCGCCTGCAGCGCTCTTGCCCTATGACTAATCCCGTTCTTCACTTCTGCCGGCAGTTCGCCGAATGTCTTATCGTATCCTTCCGGAATAAACACCGGATCATATCCGAATCCGCCTTCCCCGTATTCCTCCGTCGCGATCCGTCCCCGCACAACACCTTCTACTTGCAAGGTATTGTGCCCTTCGGTCGCATTTTTGCGACCGCCGATCAACGTGATCACCGTCCTAAACTGCGCTCCCCGGTCTTCTTTTCCTTCCAACTCCCGCAGCGCCTTTGCCCGATTCGCCGCAAAAATCTCCCTTTCCGATAATTGCCCATTATCCAATTTCCAATCTCCATTATCCAATTGCAAATACCACCTTGCGGTATAAACTCCCGGTTTTCCGCCTAACGCATCGATCTCCAATCCCGTATCATCCGCAAACACTCCGTCAATTGTCCAATGTCCATTGTCCAATATCCAATGATAAACGGCCTCCGCCTTTATCCCGCTATTCTCCTCCAGCGTCGTGCCTGTCTCCTCGATCTCCTGTTCGAAACCGATATCCCGTAAACTCAGTACCTCAATACCTGCCGGCATCATCGCCCGCACCTCGTCTAACTTATGCGCGTTATTGCTTGCAAAAACCAATCTCATAATCCTGCGTTTTTGGCTAATTTCTCGTATTTTTTTGCTTTCTCTTCGTTGTCATTATGCCGGTACCATTTGCCCAGATGTTCTAACAGTCTCGCCAGGTCCGCATTCGGCTCTATCGCGTGGTGTTCCAGCCATTCCCACGTATGCGGTGCCAGCAGATAATTCGCATAATTCAAGGTCGCCTGTTCTGCCTTCGAATACTCTTTCGTCTGCCAGTATAAATAACACAACGTACTGTACGCATACTCCAATCCGCGTTCGTACACCGGTTCTTTCTTCGACTCACGCATCAGCGTCTTCAGCGCCTCCTCGCATTCCGCATATGCCTCTTTGTTATACAACTGATCCGCGTAGTTCAGCCGTGCGTTCAGCAGCCGTTTCTGGATCTTGCCCTCCTCATCAAAATACGCGGTGTTTTTCAATAACTGCTCATAAACCGGAATCGCTTCCCCGTCTAAATTACTGTACTCTAACGCCTGCGCGTATATAATAAGGTGTCTCGGACTCAACCGTTCCGCAAACGGTCGCAATGCGTCCGCCATTCGCTTGTTCGCCGCAAACGTCGTGTCGTTGCAGTACTGTCCGGCTAACGCTAACGCTTTCTGTTCGTCTTCCGGCTTTGGGGTAAACATCCACTCGTTGCCGCGTATCGTGTAACTCTCCAAACGTCCGAAGACCGACTGCCCGAACAGTGGATCTGCGTCCGGTCGGTCATTCACGCCTAACGATGCCCGCACGTTACGCATCACATAATCCCCGATCTTCAGGTACTTGATCGTAAACGTCCGTACGTCATGCATCTCGCCGTTCGCCAACTCCGCTTCACTCACTTCCGACAAATCCGACCACTGCACGGCTCCTTTCTTCACTAAGGCGTCAAAGATCTCCCGGTTCACCGTCAGCGACGAACAACCCGTGTCAAACGTGAAGTCCACCTTCAACCCCTCCACAAACGCCGTCACGTGCTTGTTGCCACTCGATGACTCTTTCAGCGTCACCTTATATTCCGCTTGTATCGTCCCCAGGCTCATCCACCCAAGAACCAATAACCATATATACCGTAACCTGTAACCCATAACCCGTAACCTTTATTTGACGAATCTAATTTCCACTCTCCGATTCATTCGCCTTCCTTCTTCGCTCTCGTTGCTCGTGATCGGCTTGCTCTCTCCGTAACCTTTCGCACGTAACCGGCTTCCGTCAATTCCGTGTTCCGTCAACCATGCTAACACCGCTTTCGCACGCATTTCCGATAACTTCATGTTCGCCGCGTCCGAACCTACATTGTCCGTGTGACCCCCGATCTCCACCTTGTACGGGTGATCCGTCAGGATCCCCACCACGCGCTCCAACTCATTGATCGAAGCCGGCTGAAGTGCCCATTCGTTCGTGTCAAAAAACAGGTTGTTTAGCGGCATCGGAATCTCCTCCTCGATCATCTGCTCGATGCTCGTCACCACGATATCGTTCTCGATCTGCACGGCTTCGCTCTTCTCCCTTAAATCAATATTATTCGCGATTGGAAACAGATTCTCGTCGTCGATATAATACCCGTAGTTTTTCCCTTCCGGCAGCACGATAAAGAAACTGCCGTCCGTCGGATCCGTCTGACTTTGTCCCACCTGTTCATGGGTCTCCAGGTTCTCCCATTTCAGCACCGTCACCACCGGTTTTCCCTCTGAGTCCGTGATCTTACCGGAGATCGTCGCTACCTGTTCCGGTCGCAGATGCTCAGGAATCGGCAAGGTGTACAGGTCGTACATATAATCCTTCCCTTCTTTGGCAAAATAGGCCAATTTTCCGTCTGTCGAGATCTTGTACCAGCAGTCTGTTCCCACCGTGTTGATCTCTTTGCCCAGACTCACCGGCTCGCTCCATTCCGTCCAACTGTCTTCCCGCAGACGCGTACTCATATATACGTCCAGTCCGCCTCGTGTCGGACGTCCGTCGGTACTGAAATAAAGCGTCTTCATATCCGGATGCAGTACCGGCGAACGATCCGTAAAATTCGTATTGATCGTCGGTCCCAAATCAATCGGTTCTCCCCATTCGCCGTTCTCGTCTAACTCTGATACAAAGATGTTTACCGACTTAATCGCTTCATAATCACCTTGTTTCTTGGCGGCAAAAAGCATTGCCTTGCCGTCACTCGTCAGTACCGCGTCTGCCTGCCAGGGAGAGATATTGATCTTATCCGACATCTTCACCGGTTTCTGCCAGCCTTCCGCCGTCTTGGTTGCTGTACAAAGCATACCGTCTTGGAACAAGATCATCGTTGTCCCGTCTGCCGACAGCGCTAACGGCGCCTCGTTCTTCTCTTTCTCGCATAACTCATACAGCGGCTCCGCTTTTCCCCAGCCTTCCTCCGTCCAATGGGAGATATAGATGTCCTCGCCGCCTACGCTGTCTTCCCGGAAACGACCGCAGAACAACAGCGTCTTTCCGTCTGCCGATATAACCGGCACATACTCGCTTCCTTCCGTGCTGTTGATCGCCTCACTCATCCTCGTCACCACTACTTTTTCTTCTCCCTGCACATATATCGCTCCGCAGACCAGGATGCCAATTAAAAAAACTTTTTTCATATCGTTTCTTTTTTTAATACATTCGTTGGATCCAGTAGTCCATAAAGATGTCGTAAATCGAATAGACCCCTTTCTCTAATGTCACGAAGTCTTTTTCTAACAACCCCTTCATCGCTGACTGCACGGTGCTGGCGGATTGGAGACTGTATTTCTTTACAAACGCTGCAGATGTAATGCTTTTCGTAGGACCGCTCTTGGACAAGGCAATAAGCGTCATCGTCTGCTTCTCCGGCAAACGGGAGATCGTCTCTTCATAGACGTAGGCCTGTGTCTTAAGGATATAATCCAACGCCTCCGCTACATGCTCTACCTCGCATGTTGCGCCTTCGTGCGTAAATCCGTATAGTACGTTAAATAGCTTCTGCGTATACCATGTTACACCACGGCTCAGCGCATATACGGCTTCCGTCACTCCGTCTGCCAGCGTGCGGTTTCCTTCCTTGAAAAGCGCTTTTGCAAAAGCATCGTAAGCCGTCATGTCTATGCTATCGATATGCATCAGCGACACGCTCTGATAAAACGGTCTGGAGGCGCTGGTGAACATCGTACTCATCGTGTGCCGCTGACTGCCGGAGAAGATAAACTGTGCGTTGTGGCAGCGTTGCACATAGGTGCGTAACGTGGCTTCGATGTTTTTTTCTGGAAACTTACCGATCTGTTGGAACTCATCGATCGCTACAATACATGGCTTATCCGCTAACTCTAAATACCGGAATATCTCTTCTAACGTCGCTTCCGCTTCTTTGATGTCGCCGATCTGTACCGTAAAAGCCGGCTCTCCCATCGGAGAAAAACTCATTCCGGACTGAATAGAACGCATCGTCTGCCAGAAACGCTCCATTGCTCGCATGCCAAACGGTTTAAGCCGAATGAGTATCTCACGGCTCAGCTTGCGCACCAATTCACGCAGCGACTTGGTGTCATATATATCTATGAAAAACGTATAGTAATGCGCTTGGATCTCCGGTTGGCTGAAATAATGCTCGATCAAGCCGCTCTTACCCATACGCCGGGTTGCAATGAGTGCCACATTATTTCCATTCGCTATCTCATGACGCAAATGCTCCGTCTCTTCCACTCGGTCGCAGAAGTAATGCGCACCCTCGTAACCACTGATCACAAACGGATTATCTCCTGTTTTCATAATTTTATTATTTTATAATTATTAAAAAGTAATAAAAATCAAAATCCGCTGCAAAGATACAACAAAAAATTGGAATGTGCAAGATTTTTAGCAAAAAAAATAGTCTAAGCTTGCTTAAGTGTGATTTTATTGCAATTTTCTCTTTATGATGTGCATTTTTGTCGCATCATTGCGACAACATCCAGTATTATATACTACGTATATAATACCAATATAATTACATGCAAAAACTAGTGCGTGATAAGTACGAGATAAGTGCGATATTTGTGCGCGATAAGTGCGTCACTTTCGGGATCGCAAGCATCTGTCATCGACGCTCTTACGGGAAGAATCCCCTCCCGAAATAGCATTTTTGTTTTACAAAAACCATTTTTATGCGCATTTTTTGCCTGAAAATTTGCGTATTCCAAAAAAATGTACTAATTTTGCGCCCACTTTTTGTATTTACATACATACACGCATACACCTATGAACGTGAAAAGATTTATTCATATATGGACGATCGCTATATTGTTCCTCCTTTTGGACGTCAATGTAGCCAAAGCAGCTTCTTCCTGTCCCCTCGACTCGGTGCTGACTTATGATATTAATTCCGTACTGACCGAAGTCACTATCTACGATGCCGTAGAGGATACTTCCCGTACCACCGTTTGGACCGTCAATCCGAACGGTACCCGTGTCGGTAAATCCCGTGAAGAGTCCTATTCCTCTTCCCTCAAAACCATGACGGCTTCCTACGAATGGGATAATTCGACCCATAATTGGAAAGGTACCGATAAGAAGGAGTATGTCTATAAGTATTTCGCCGGTAAAAAGAAACAGATTTCCGAAACTACCTTCAAGTGGATTAATGCGAAATGGGTAGCTGACCAGCGCAAGACCAATAACTACGATGACGCGGCACGGGAAATTGAGTATTTTGAGTATAACCGGAATACCACCACGAACCAACTGCAACCCATTTCCGGTTATCGGTACGAGTGGATAGACGATACGCAAAAATCGATGGAGGAGATCCATACCTCTTATTCCAATGGTGTATTAACCGCCGGTACTAAGAAAGAATGGGCCTTTGATGACGAAGGACACCAAACGATGTATGCTTATTATAGCACGGTCGTCGGAGGTAAATTTGTTGGTGACTCCAAAGAAGAATGGGGCTTTACGGATAATGTGCAGACTATGCATGCTACCTATGTATGGGCGGATGTCGAATGGGCAGGAGTGCTCAAAGAGGTCTTGGTCAATGACTCCTTAGGGCGTGCAACGCTCCATGAGACCTATGATTGGTATAACAGCGACTGGTCTATGACCCTCCGCGAGATTGCCGCTTTTGACGAAGCGGGTCATCAGATTCTCATAGAGAACTATACGGGCGAGAATGGTGTGCCAACAGGAACGCAGAAAGAGGAATATGCCTATTCTGGGGATACTCTCATCTTGAGCATTGTGTACAAATGGTCGGCTTCGAAAATTAACTGGATCGGTTCGACGTACGAGAAATGGGAATACAACGGTCCTACCGGAGAAAAGACTTATTACGAAAAACAAGTCTGGAGAAACAGCGCATGGGGAGACTCAATCCAGGAAATCTGGGAGTTTAACGGTCCGAGTAATCAGCAGACCCTGCACGAGAAATACGTGTGGAATAAGGATGCGGCATCTCTGCTTCCGAATTTGGAATATACGGATGAGTATGACAGCGATGATCATCTGATCCGAAAAGAGTACTACACCTTTACGAATGGCGTAAGGGTGGGAAAAACCTATTATACCTATACCTATGAAAACGGCAAGAAGACGGCTTATACCGTCTATGCATGGGAGAATGGTGCATGGGTAGGCGATAAGAATGAGATTTGGGAGTTCAATGGTCCTTCAAATAAGCAGACCAAACATGAGAAGTTTGTTTGGGAGAATGACGAATGGACAACGACGTTACTCGAAATCACTTCCTATACCGGCAGTTATGCAACCCTAAAGGAAAAATATGAGTTGGTAAATGGCGTCTTGATCGGTACAGAGAAGGAAATTTATTCTTACAACGGCAGCAAAAAGATAGAATCCATTGTTTATAAATGGGTGAACAATGCGTGGGTTGAAGATACGAAGGACACCTGGGATCCATCTTCCACCAAGCCGACGCTTCATGAGCAATTTACATGGAATGGCGAATGGGTAAAAATCCTTCAGGAGAATACCACCTATTCCGGCAGTAATAAAACACTTGTCGAGAACTACGCGCTTATAGAAGGCGTATGGACGGGGACCGAAAAAGAAACCTGGGCATATTCGGGCAGCCAACTTACGAAGCATGAGCAATTCGCTTGGGAAGGTGATTGGGTGAAAACTCTGGAGGAGAATACGACCTATGATGGTAGTAATATAACTGCTATTGAGAATTATGCGCTCTTAGAGGGCGTTTGGACCGGTACAAAGCGGGAAGAATATACATATGATGGCAGTACAAAAACCTTAGAACTCATCTACCAATGGTATAACAACGCCTGGATGTATCAAACCAAAGAGGAGTGGGCTTTCGATTCTGGTCATCAGACTCTGCATGAGAAAGATGGCTGGAACGGGGCGGAATGGATACCGATGCAGCGTGAGGTAGCTGCTTTCGATGCAGAAGGCAATCAGACTTTGGTGGAGAACTACGTGCTCTATACAACTGGATGGACGGGAATCAAGAAGGAGGAATATACCTTTGAAGGCAGCATCCAAACCTCGGCAGTTATTTATAGGTGGAATACGGATGATTGGATACCCTTCACTAAAAGCGAGAGTGGCTATACTGACGGCAATACTGAGGTTTCTGCAACCAACTATATATGGAATGTGAATACCTGGACTGGTATCGGAAATCGAACTTTTACTACTTATGATGAGGCAAATCGCGTGACAGAGATGATTGCGCAAAATTGGCCCGCAGGTGCAACAGAGTGGACAAACTACACACTAACGCAAAATACCTATAATACAGATGGCGTAAATGTATTGATGTATAATGCGAATTGGGATGGTGTACAATGGGTTATGAGCTCAATGCAAAGAACAGATATTATCATAGATGACGAAGATCGCCAACTCTTACATGCTTCTTGGCAGTGCGGTGCCAATGGTGTATGGACAGGAATTCAGAAAGATACGGCGGCTTATTCGGGTACTGGAATGTTGCTCTATATGGCGCATTATAACGGCTGGAAGAACAATGATTGGATTCCGGCTACCATGACGCACTATGTATATGATTCGGAGGATAGAGTTCTCTTGAAGGAGAGTTATGTGGGGGCAAATAATAATTGGAAAGGAACTTTCAAATATGAATATACATACGATGATCAAGGACGACAGACTTCTTATGCTAGGTATAATAGTTGGAACACATCTACAAATTCATGGGTGGGAGATACGAAACAGGAGTATGTGTACTACAAAAATTATAAAGATAAATATGTTTCTACAAAGTCATATTCGTGGTCGGATAACACGTGGACCCCATTGTTCTTCGATACGTACACTTATGATGATTCATTAGATAGAGAGGTCGAGCATATAACACAATCCTATTTCAATGGGATTTGGGAGAATACTAATAAATATGTGAAGGGATATGACGAAAATAAGTTGGTAAAAGAGGAAACATACGCATGGTCAAAAGGTCAATGGGCTCTCCGTTCACAAAGTATAAAATCTTATGACGATGATGCACAAGCCAAACTCCGTCATGAAATAGAAGGTAAATGGAAGAGTAAAGGTTTAGTTTCCTATGAAGACAAATATTATTCCTACGCCTGCGATCCGATGACAATCCGCTTTGTGAACTATGATGGTGCATTATTAGAGGAACAAACGGTTTATAAAGGGGATTTGCCGGTCTATTCCGGAGAAACTCCGACCAAATCGGATGCCGCGAATACCTATGTGTTCCTCGGATGGAGCCCTGCTGTTGTGCCGGCAAATGGCAATGCGACCTATACGGCTACATACAGCAGTTCGCTCAACCAATATACCGTTACATTTAAAAATGATGATGGCACAGTCTTGAGCAATCAGACGCTTTATCACGGTGCGACACCCACTTGCGCCGAACCGTCCAAAACCGCAGATGCGGAATATACCTATACCTTCGCCGGTTGGACTCCGGAGGTAACGACCGTCTCGGCTGACATCACCTACACGGCGATCTATTCGGCAACGAAGAATAAGTACACCATCACATGGCGGGATGACGATAATTCGCTGATAGATGCTACCGAAGTAGCGTACGGAGTTGTGCCGACGCATGCCAATCCTTCGAAACAAGCAACGAAAGAGTATTCCTATACTTTTGCCGGTTGGAGTCCGCAGGTCGTTTCTGTTACCGGTGATGCGACCTATACCGCCACTTATACAGGAACCAAGAAATCGTACACCATTACTTGGCTAAATTCGGATAATACGTCCTTAGGAACCACCACCGTCGAGTATGGAGTGGTGCCTACGCCTGTGAATGTGCCTGATAAAACCAATACCGCGCAATATACCTATACTTTTGCCGGATGGACGCCCGAAGTAGCAGCGGTGAAAGGGGATGCGACATATAAGGCATCCTTCATCGAGTCCATCAATCAATATACGATTACCTTTAAGGACGATCAGGGAAATATCTTGGATAGCCGCCTGTGGGACTATGGACTTACGCCCTATTGCGCAATTCCGACCAAAGAGCCGGATGAACAGTATAATTACCCCTTTACCGGTTGGAGCCCGAAAGTGACTGCTGTCACGAAGGAGGCTACCTATACGGCAACCTTCACACCGGCTGAAAAAACATACACCATCACTTGGTTGAATGACGATAATTCGCAAATAGACCAAACTGAGGTTGCATATGGCGTTGTACCTACGCACGACAATCCGACCAAAGCAGCTACGGCAGAGTGGACATATACCTTTGCCGGTTGGGATAGCACGCCGGTAGCCGTTACCGGTGAGGCGATCTATAAAGCAACCTATACATCGACTAAGAACCAGTACACCATTACTTGGCTTGATTCGGATAATTCGCAGATAGGCCAAACGACCGTTGAATATGGCGTTATGCCTACGCATGACGATCCGACCAAAGCAGCTACGGCGCAATATACCTACACCTTTAATGGTTGGACGCCCTCGCTGGTAGCGGTTATTGGTAATGCGACTTATACTGCCTCGTACACCGAGACCGTTAACCAATATACCGTCATCTTCAAAGACGATCTGGGAAATACCTTGGATAGCCGCCTGTGGGACTATGGTGCTACGCCGACTTGCACGGATCCTACCAAGGCACCCGATGAGCAGAATACCTATGTCTTTGCCGGATGGAGTCCGCAAGTAGCGTCCGTAACCGAGAATACTACCTACACAGCGGTATTCACATCAATCAAAAACCAGTACACCATTACTTGGTTGGACGACAACAATGCGCAGATCGATCAAACTACCGTGGAATATGGCGTGAAGCCTACGCACGATGACCCGACTAAGGCAGCTACAGCGGAATATACCTATACCTTTGCCGGTTGGAGCCCGGCGGTTGTGATAGCTACGGCGGATGTCTCTTATACCGCATCCTATTCGGCGACCAAGAATAAGTACACCATTACTTGGCTGAACGACGATAATACGCAAATCGATCAGACCTCTGTCGAGTATGGAGTTGTTCCAACGCACGACGATCCTACAAAGGCGGCAACCGCTGAGTTTACCTATACGTTCGCAGGTTGGAATAATACGCCTATCGCTGTAACAGGCGAAGCAACGTATAAAGCAACGTACACTTCGTCCAAGAATAGTTATACCATCACTTGGTTGAATGATGACGATACACAAATCGACCAAACATCTGTCGAGTACGGCGTAGTACCTACGCACGATGATCCTGCCAAACAAGCGACCGCGGAGTTTACCTATACTTTTACAGGTTGGGATAATACACCAATTGCCGTTGTGGGGGAAGCGACCTATAAGGCGACGTACACATCTGCTAAGAATAGTTATACCATCACCTGGCTCGATGAGGACGATTCTTCCTTAGGCACATCCACCGTGGAATATGGTATTGTTCCGACCCATGAGGATCCGACGAGACAGCCCACCGCGCAATATGGCTATACCTTTGCCGGCTGGAGCCCTGCGATATCAGCTGTTACCGGCAACGCAACCTATAAGGCGATGTACACCGATACGATCAACCAATATACGATCTCATGGTTGGATGACATAGGAACGCTTGTCGATCAGACAAAAGTTGCTTACGGAGCTACGCCCGCGCACGCGAATATATATAAGGAGTCGGACAGCCAGTATGATTATACCTTCGTCGGTTGGACCCCAACCCTCGTCCCTGTCACAGGCGATGCCTCTTACTCGGCGATCTTCACGACGGCAGGTAAGTCCTATACCGTCACCTTCTATTTCGAGGATGGTGTCACCATTCTCGATCAGATGACGTTGCCCTATGGAGCCATCCCGTCCACACCGTATATCCCCTCTATCCCGTCGGATGCTAATCATACTTATACCTTCTCCGGCTGGAGTCCGGAGATCGCGCCGGTAACGGGAGACATCTCCTATGTGCCTACCTTCACGGCTATCCCGAACCAATATACTGTCATCTTCCGGAACTATAACGGCAAAGAACTGCAACGTAAGAAGGTCGATTATGGTACGATACCCGAGTATGAAGGCGACGAACCCTCTCGCCCTGCTACCAACTCCTATACCTGGGCATTTGAAGGCTGGACGCCAGAACTGACCGCAGTCATTGGCGATGCGACCTATACCGCCGTTTATACCAAGGTAATGAACACCTATACCATCCTCTTCTATGATGAGGACGGTACCACCTTGTTAGACGAGGTAACGGTGGAACACGGTCAGAAACCCACCACATCCGTCATTCCTACCAAAGAGGCAGATGAGGAATATAGATATACCTTCGCCGGCTGGAGTCCGAAGATTGCTAAAGCAACCTCTGACGCTGAATATACAGCAACATATTTTGCAACCCCGAAGACCCAAGGTCTCAATAATACCGAGGCGGAAGAGAGAGCAACGAAAGTCCTCATTGATGATCATATATACATCCTCCGTGCCGGTCACACCTACACCCTGGATGGTATGTTGGTCGAGTAAATGTATTTTCGGAATTTTTTGGCATTTTTTGACATCAAATAGGATTGGCATATTGATGTGAGATTACGTTTTTTAGAAGCTATCTGTAAATTTATTTATAAGTAGGTTCTAAAGAACGGAATCTCGAAGTACTGAAAGTACTAATCCTATTTGATGATTTTTCTTAAACTTTTTTTGGTTATAATAATATAGATCTATAATCAGGGTTGAATATGTTTTTTGGATCATTTTGGGCCCTTTTGGACTGACAAAAAACCCATTTTATATTGTATTTTGCGAAATTCGAAAAATTTTTTGATTTTTTTTGCCAAAATATTTGGTCATATCAAAAAAAAGCAGTACCTTTGCACCGCAAAGGATTGAGTTGAATCGGTCATGACAAAGAAAAGAAGAATGAAATTAGAATCAGCACTTGCACAGTTAGAAAGTGTAGAGCAGGAGTTGTTAGGACAAGGCAAAAGATTGTCCAAGACCTTTTACGCGATGAAAAATGATGTGCTTGAGCAACTGGCTGCATGAGATATTTGATCGACACGAACATATTCATCTATCTGGCTACAGATAAGGAACTACTCAGTCGAGATGTGACAAAGATCTTTGGTGAATATGAGAATTTGCTTTATATCAGTACTGAATCCTTGCGAGAATTGATAGTACATTACAACAATAAAGCGCTATTGAGAAAGTACTGGAAGACGAAGAGAGACATGTTGAAATCCATTACGGAAAAGTATGGCTTGCAGATATTGCCGCTGACGCCCGACGTGATGGATACATACGCAAAGTTGAATATATATCATAACGACCCTTCAGATCATGTTATCATATCGCAGGCGATAGCAATGAAGATGCCGCTTATATCGGATGATAACAGATTTCCGGAGTATAGGAACGAAGGGCTGGAATTGATAGAAAACTAAAAACTAACAAATATAGTTAACGCGGCTTAGCCGCATAGTATTAATTTAAACAAAAAACAATGAAAAAGATTTATTCTTTCGTGCTGATGGCAACTATGTTGCTCTTCAGTGCAAACACTTGGGCTTATGATGTCGAAGAGGCAAGTGATTTGGCTGACGCCATTTCTGGTGCTGCCGACGGAGCAGTCATTAGTGTCAAACCAGGTTTGGTAATCACCGCAGATGATGGTCAGCTTGTGCTTAATACAGACAAGCACGTTACCTTGGAATTGAATGGTGGTACCCTCTACATGAATAATGGTAAAAACCCTGCTATCAAGGTGACTAGAGGTGTTCTGACAGTTCAACATGGTACTATCCAAAATCAGTCAACTGCAACTACTGATTTAATTCGTGTAATAGGTACTACTGCTAAAGGCTTTGATGCAAAGAACGGGAACGTGTATTCTCAACTCATCGTTGAATCAAATGCAACGATTAAAAACAACGTATCTAATGGTACTGCCAAATTTAACGCACTGACGATTAATGAGGTTGCTAGTTCTCCGGCAGACCAGAAATATTCTAATGGTGCTCGTATTGATGTGAAAGGTAATTTATATGCACACACGTATTGTGTTAAGGTGAATGGTACAATTCAAACACCGGACCCAGTTGTCAATGCACCGTATGTTTACATTCATAGCACCGCTGTATTAACTAGCGATGATGATGAGAAAGCTGTTGCTGCCTATGCTGCTGGTTATGCTAATTGGCTCATTGAAGGTATTTGCGAAGGAGCCACTGGTGTTTATGTAAAATCTGGTGATGTTGACATCCACGGTGCTACGATTACTTCTAACTATACAGCAGGAGTGAACAATATTGACAATCAAAGTAGCCATTCTGGTGTGACTGGTGCAGGTAGTGCTGTAGCTGTTGAGTCTAACGAAAACTATCCTGGTGGTATTGATGTTACCATTAATGGTGGATCTACCTTGACTGCAGGTTCTGGCTATGCATTGGAAGAGAAGGTTACTAATAACACTTCTACCGAACAGGCTTCTACAGTAACATCCAGCGATATTAAGGTTCAGGGCGTTACGATTGAGGATGCTTCTTTCCAAACCAATCCAAATACGACGAGCGCTGGTGCTATTACTATTTCTGAAACAACCACAAATGTTGCTGTTGCAGCTGCTAATGACCAAACTGAAGGTAATGAAATTATTATTGTAACTAGCGCAACGATTGATGGTAATATCACTTTCGGAGACGCTACAACAGGTTCTGGTTCTGAAGAACATGCAGTTACTTTGAACGATCTTGTAACAACTTCTGCATATTTCCCGCAAACAGCAAACGAGCCTGCAGTTGTCGTTCCGCTTGATGTTAAGCTTACTGCTGATGGTTATGCTTCGTTCTCTGCTCCTGTTAATTTGTATAAGAAGAGTGGTTCTACCTTTGCCATCTATACTGGTGCTGTATCGGGAGAAGTATTAGAGCTGACAGAAGTGAACTTCATTAAAAAAGATCAGGGCGTAATCCTGAAAGGAGCAAACAATTATAAGTGCGAATTTATGACCAACGATGACGGTTCTACTGATACCTATGGTCCCAACCAACTCAAGCCGAGTACACTATGGGCTTCTCAAGTAAATAAGGATCATATCTACTGTCTGCGCAACGCAGGTGATGTTACGATGCTCTATCGTTACACTGGTGCTGATATGCCGGCTAACAAGGCATACTTGGATCTCAATGGAGTAGGAAGCTTTGCTCCGGCTCGCATTAAGATGGTTATCGCTGAGACTCAAGATGTTGAGAACGTAGAAGTTGAGGCTATCAAGGCTGTTAAGTTCATCGAGAACGGTCAAGTGCTCATCAAACGTGGTGAGGCTATCTACAACGTACAAGGTCAAATCGTAAAATAAGGAGGATACAACTATGAAAAAGAACTATATTGCTCCGAGCACGGAGACCGCAACATTGGCTTCCATGGGATTGATGGAAGGTATTGGATTCGCTACTAACTCTGTTTCTGGTGGTGGTACCGAGTACTCTACTTTCAACAACGGTGACGAAATTGTTTAATCCTTACGCTTAGCGTATAGCATATGAAAACCAGCGCACTGCGCTGGTTTTTTGTGTGTATAAGGAAATCTTTTGACAAATATAATTGTAGATTAATTGTGGATAATTATTGACTTATAAATATATCTTTTTAGAATCATTTTTGACCATTTTGGACGAAAACCCCACGAAAAACTTGCATATTTCATTTTTTTGTTGTACCTTTGCACCGAATTTCAGTTCACTTGTTAGTGGTCCACTAAGTAGTGAACCGCATAAATAGATATAAATGAATAAATTACGGCTATGGTTAAGGAAGTAAACAAGGCATTTGTGTATGGTGTTTCGGTAGATGGAAACAACTTTACTGACCGTGTTCAAGAAACTCGTCGGTTGAAGATGAATTTTGAGAATGGATTGAATGTGGTTCTTATCTCTCCTCGACGAATGGGAAAGACTTCGTTAGTGAAGCATGTGCAGGAAGTTGTGGATAAATCCATGATTCAAACGGTATATGTCGATATTTACGACTGTCGGTCAGAGTATGATTTCTATAATAAGTTCGCTGAAGCGCTGCTCAAACAAACGGCCAATAAGATGGAATTGGTATTAGAGAATATCAAACGTTTTTTAGTACGTCTTGCTCCGAAAGTATCCTTTAATCCGGATATGACTTCCGAATATTCCTTTTCTTTAGGGATTACTCCGAAAGAATACTCGCCGGAAGAAATATTGTCATTACCGGAAATGCTTGCCCAACATATCGGTAAACACATTGTAGTATGTATTGATGAGTTTCAGCAAATAGGCGAATGGCCGGATAGTATCTATGTGCAAAAACGTATGCGTGGCGTTTGGCAACATCAAAAGCATGTATCCTATTGTCTGTTCGGCAGCAGGCAACATATGATGACGAATATCTTCCAAAACAAACGGATGCCGTTTTATCAATTTGGAGAGCCCAACTATCTGCAACCGATACCGACAGCGGACTGGATACCATTCATCCAAAGTAAGTTTACAGAGAAAGGTTTATCTATTAAAGAGGAATTTGTTACAAAGATTTGCGATATTGTCCGTAATCAGTCCTCGTACGTACAGCAATTGGCATGGAACGTCATGCTCAATACCGATACGGAAGTTACAGAAGAAACAATCCAGCATGGCATGAGTGATCTGTTGAATCAATGTACACCGCTTTTTATGGAACAATTGAATTCTCTTACTACCTATCAGATGAATTTCCTACGAGCCATCAATGATGGGCAGCACGATCAATGGACCTCGCAAGAGGTATTGAATAAATACAATTTGGGCACCAAATCAAATATCTCCAGGATGCAAGCCTTGCTGCTTGAGAAGGACTTTATTGAACGTCGTGAAGACGGACTGTATCTCTCCGATCCGGTACTGCAACTTTGGCTTAAGCAATATTAAGATTTTATAATAAAAGACGTCACCTGAAAAGATGACGTCTTTTGGTTATGCGTTAGTTGATTAGCGAACGCGCTCGCAGTAACTACCGTCACGGGTGTCGATGCGGATGATCTCACCTTCGTTGATGAACAGAGGAACGCGAACCTCTGCGCCCGTCTCAACCGTTGCCGGTTTAAGCGTGTTGGTCGCGGTATCGCCTTTCAGACCCGGCTCGGTATAGGTAACAGCCAACTCTACTTTGGTCGGCAACTCAGCGAAGAGGATGGTGTCGGTAGAAGCATCGGAAACAACATCTACAGTCATTCCTTCCTTGAGGAAGTCCACACCGGTGATGAGGTCATGAGCGATCGGAGCCTGTTCGAAGGTCTCGTTGTTCATGAAGATATAATCCTCACCCTCTTTATAGAGGTACTGATACGGACGACGCTCTACGCGTACATCCTCCAGTTTCTCACCGATATTGAAGCGGCGCTCGAGAACTCGGCCATCCACTACATCTTTGAATTTAACACGCATAATTGTGTTTCCTTTACCCGGTTTAACGTGCAGGAACTCAATTACGAAATACAAACGGCCATCCATGCGGATACATACTCCGTTTTTGATGTCTTGACTATTAATCATACTTGTTTAAATTAAAAAATTCGCGTTAAAAAATTCCCGTTTCTCGGAAATTCGCTGCAAAATTAGTAAAAAATTTGCATATATGCAAGAATTTTTGTAATTTTGTGGCCAAATTTGAGAAAATGCTATGAATACATTACAAGAATTCTTTAGTCAGTTCGATATTTGGGAGGTTCTGCCTGCCTTTGTGTTTCTGATCGCGATCATCGATCCGTTTGGAAATATTCCGATCACAATCAACATGGAGAAACGCGGTATTCGGATTAGTGCGTGGAGGGTCTGTCTGGCGAGTCTTGTTATCCTGATGGCTTTTCTCTTTGCCGGTGAATGGATATTGAAGATCTTTGGTGTGCAAATCGAGTATTTCGCGATAGCCGGTGGATTTGTGATCTTCCTGATGGCGATGGAGATGGTGCTGGATATCGTGATCTTCCAGAACGATAAGTTAGAGGGCGAGATAGGTGCCGGTAGTACGATCGTGCCGTTGGCGTTCCCTATGTATGCCGGTCCCGGCGCATTTACGGCCCTTTTAGCCATTACGGTGGACTATCACATCATCAACCTCTGCGTCGCATTGCTGCTCTGTATGGCTGTGCTGTACGTTGTGTTAGTGGGCACCCATTGGTTAACGAAATACATGGGTAATACGGCGCTGTATATCATCCGTAAGTTCTTCGGCATCATCGTGCTGGCGATTGCTTGTAACCTGATGTTCGGAAACTTAGTGAAGGTGTTTAAGACCCCTGCTAAATGCGAGAATGAACAAACAGAAAATACTATAAATTCGGATAATAATGAAGAGCTTCTCGGAGATGACCATTGCGTTGGCGAGTGACCACGCAGGTTTTGAATTGAAACAACAGGTACAGTTGTTCTTAGAGGACAATGGTGCCAAAGTAAAGGATTTCGGTTGTTATGACACGGAGAGTTGTGACTATCCCGATTTTGCCCACCCCTTAGCGGAAGCGGTAGAGAAGGGAGAGTTCGAATATGGCATCGTCATCTGTTCTACCGGTAACGGTATCTGCATGACGGCCAATAAGCACCAGGGTATCCGTGCGGCGTTGTGCTGGGAGACCAAGTTGGCTGAACTGGCACGTGCGCATAATAATGCGAATGTACTCGGTTTGCCGGCTAATTTCGTTTCGGCACCGAAGGCATTGGATATCGTTCGTACATTCTTCCAAACGGATTTTGAAGGCGGCCGTCATGAGCGTCGCGTTAACAAGATCGCGGTTAAGTAACGCCTTCCGGTGTTACGTCGGTTATGCGCTGAATCGTTTCGGTTCAGCGCTTTTCCGTTCGCCTATCTCCCATTCGCCATTCGCCATTCGCCATTCGCCATTATTCGTCAGCGTAGAGCCGGCGAATATCTGCCAATTAAAGTGCCCGGAATGCCCGGTGGGTCGTCATGACGTCATCACGTCATCACGTCATAACGAAAAATTCCTGTCCTTCTCTCTCTGGTCTCGCATCCTCTCCGAAATCCGCGGTACCGCCCTTGTCGTTCAGTTTTATTTCCAAGGGGAACCGCTGTTGAATAAAAACCTGCCGCAGATGATTAAAGAAGCCCATGAAGCCGGACTCTATACCATCGTTTCCACCAATGCCCAGGCGATGACGGAGGAGTTGGCGGAGGCATTGGTGCAGGCAGGACTGGATCGTATTATTGTCTCGATGGACGGTTTGACGGAAGCGAGTTATGGAGCCTATCGTATCGGCGGTTCGCTTGAGAAGAGCAAACAGGCGTTGAGATGGCTTCGAGAGGCGAAAATCAAAAATCAAAAATCAAAAATCTGCATTGAGTTGCAAGCGCTTCGCTTGCGCTCCAACGAGCACGAATGGGGGGAGATGAAGAAGCAATATAAGGCACTCGGTGCCGATAAACTGACCCTCAAAACCGCCCAACTCTATGATTATGCGGACGGGCATCCGCTCATGCCTTCGGATCCGAAATACAGCCGGTATATCAAGGGGAAGGACGGGAAATACCATCGGAGGAAATTAAGCAAAGGCTGTTTCCGTGTCTGGTCAGGCTGCGTCATCATAACTACCGGAGAAGTTCTTCCCTGCTGTTACGACAAAGGGCATGCTTTCTCTTACGGCAATATCATGGAGGCATCTATCAAGGATCTCTTCCGTAGTGAAAAGGCCCAAGCTTTTCGAAAAGCGGCCTATCAACAAACCCCAAATATCTGTCAGGAATGCTACAAATAAAGTGTTTTACATTTGGACCTTTTGAGACGAATTGTTACGTCGTTTCTACCGATGAGCAGATTCTGCTTATTGATCCTGCGTGCAGTAACGAGTTCGAACGCCAGCAATTAGAGCAATATATCACCAATCTCCAATCTCCAATTTCCAATCTCCAATTGTCCATTATTGCCACCCATGGACACTTGGATCATCTCTGGGGTGCTGCATGGGCAACATCCAAATGGAATACACCCGTTCTCATGCATGAAGCCGACATCCCCATGGCCAAAGCCATGCAATCCCAATACAACCTCTTCGGTATCCGCCGAACAGCAGAAGAGTTCCCAATACAACCAATCTCCAATTTCCAATCTCCAATGACCAATGTGTCGATCTTATCGACACCCGGCCATACCCCGGGAAGCGTATGCTTGTATTTCCCCGAATCTCCAATTTCCAATCTCCAATCTCCAATTCTCCTATCCGGAGATACTCTTTTTCGCATGGGTTACGGCCGTACGGATCTGCCGGGAGGAAACATGGGTCAACTCATCTCTTCTTTGGAGCGTCTCTTTACCCTTCCCGCCGACACCGTGGTCTATCCGGGTCACGGAGATTTCACCACCATTGGGGCAGAAAGACGTTAAAAAACACGTTTTTTTGCAAAAAAATGCCCCAAAATTTGGTCAATTCAAAAAAATGTAGTAATTTTGCACGCTTTTTTGAAAAGAAAGGGCATAAATCCGGCGAAGTTGCCATCTACGCGATGCTGCTTTAGCCGACATTGTTTAACAAAAAAAAGAAGAAAAAAATGTATTTAACTTCTGAGAAAAAAGCTGAGTTGTTCGCTAAATACGGCAACGACGCAAAGAACACCGGTTCTGCAGAGAGCCAAATCGCATTGTTCACCTTCCGTATCAACCACTTGACGGAGCACTTGAAAGAGAACCGCAAGGACTTCGGTACTGAGCGTGCACTGACCGCATTGGTAGGTAAACGTCGTCGTATGTTGGATTACTTGAAGTCCAAAGACATCGAGCGTTATCGTGCAATCATCAAAGAACTCGGTATTCGTAAGTAATTTTTACGAAAAAATGAAAAAAGAATGGCATACACTTGTGTATGTCATTTTTTTTTTGTAATTTTGCAAGCAAAATTGCATGATAGAGGTAAAACCGTACATAGAGCATGCGGTGTTAGTGGGTTTAATCACCCCTAATCAGCCGGAAGATCGGACGAAAGAGTACCTGGATGAGTTGGCTTTCTTAGCCGACACCCATGGTATTGTGCCCGTCAAACGGTTTACCCAGCGGCTGAACTTACCGATTACGGCTACCTATGTGGGCGAAGGAAAACTCGAAGAGATCGATCAGTATATCTCTGAGCATCATCCGATAGATGTCGTCATCTTTGATGACGAGTTGAGCCCGAGACAAATACGCAATATTGAAAAAGCGCTCAATCATAAAGGGCAGCCGGATGTGCGCGTGATAGACCGCACGATACTGATCCTTGAGATCTTCCTGCAACGTGCCCAGACGAGTTACGCGAAGACGCAAGTGGAGATGGCGCATCTGCAGTATATGTTACCGCGTCTGACACGTATGTGGAGTCACTTGGACCGCCAACGCGGTGGTGGTGGCACCAACCGTGGTATGGGTGAGACCCAGATCGAAGCGGATAAACGGGTGATCGGTCAACGGATTGCCTTGCTGCGGGAACAACTCAAGACGATCGACAAGCAGATGGCGACCCAGCGGCAACACCGCGGAAAGATGGTGCGTGTGGCATTGGTGGGTTACACTAATGTCGGCAAATCGACGCTGATGAACCTGCTGAGTAAGAGCGATGTCTTTGCAGAGAACAAACTCTTTGCTACACTGGATACGACGGTGCGTAAGGTGACGATCGAGAATCTGCCGTTCCTGCTGAGTGATACGGTAGGGTTCATCCGTAAGTTACCGCACCACTTAGTTGAGTCCTTCAAATCGACGCTTGACGAGGTCCGTGAAGCGGATCTGCTGATTCATGTGGTGGATATCTCGCACCCGAATTTTGAGGAACAGTACGAAGTGGTCGAACAGACTTTGAATGACGTTATGACGTCAGGACGTAATGACGACAAAGACAAGGACATTCCCCGTATTGTTGTCTTTAACAAGATTGATAATTTTACCTATGTGCCGAAGGAGGAAGATGATCTGACGCCGATACAAAGGGAGAACCTGTCGTTAGAGGATTTGGAGAAGACGTGGATGGCACGGTTGGGCGAAGACTGTATCTTCATCTCGGCACGAAACAAACAAAACATAGACGCTTTGCGTGCGCTGATGTATGATCGTATCAAGGCGATACACGTGAAGCGTTATCCGTATAATGATTTTTTATTCCAGAATTATGAGAACGATTGACGAGCAAGGGTATCATTTTGAAGAATGGTTGACACCGGAAGCAATAGCCAAGGATGTGCAGCAAGTGGCGGACATCATTAGTGCGGATTATAAGGAGAAAGAACCGCTGTTTGTGGTGGTGCTGAACGGTGCGTTTGTTTTTGCATCCGATCTGCTGCGGGCCTTAAAGGATGTGCGTTGCGAAGTGACGTTTATTCGTGTCAGTTCGTATTACGGTATGCGTACGACGGGCCAGTTGCAGTTCATCGTTCCGCTGCAGCAAGTGGTGGAAAACCGGGATGTGGTGATCGTGGAGGATATTGTCGATACGGGTCTGACGATCCATCAGCTTAAGGCGCACCTTCGTGGTCTCGGCGCTTCGTCGGTTAAAGTGGCGACGATGCTGTTCAAGCCGGAGAAACTCGAATACGACGATGCCAAACCGGACTACATAGGGCATGAGATCAGTGAGGAGTTTGTGATCGGTTACGGGTTGGATTTCGACGGCTTTGAGCGCAACTTGGACGCTATCTACAAGGTCAAGGAATGATTTCCAGAACACCAGTAGACCAGAAAACCAGAAGACTAAATAAACTATCATATTAACAATCAAAAATTTTACTACCATGAATGAAGAATTGAAAAAAGTAATGGAGATTGCTGAGGTTTGGACGAAAGAACCGTTTGACGCAGAGACCCGTGCGCAAGTGAAGGCGATGATGGAAGCAGAAGACAAGACGGACCTCATCGATGCATTCTATCGTACCCTTGAATTCGGTACCGGCGGTTTGCGCGGTATCATGGGTCCGGGTACCAACCGTATGAACAAGTACATTGTAGCCATGGCTACTCAGGGTTACGCGAACTACCTGCTGAAGGTGCAGAAAGAAGGTGGTTTTGACCATGTACAGAACGGTCGCGTGGCTGTAGTGGTTGGTCACGACTGCCGTAACAACGGTCGTCTGTTTGCCGAGACGGTAGCTAATATTTTCTCGGCTAACGGAATTAAGGTATATCTCTTTGAGTCCCTTCGCCCCACACCGGAGGTTTCTTTCGCTATCCGTCATCTCAAATGTCAGGGCGGTGTGAATGTTACTGCATCGCACAACCCGAAAGAGTATAACGGTTACAAGGCATACTGGGAGGATGGTTCGCAGGTTCTCCAACCGCATGACCAGGGTATCATCGACGAAGTGAACAAAGTGACGCTCGCAGACGTGAAATGGGAAGCAAACAATGACCTGATCGAGATCATCGGCGGTGAGATGGATTATGACTACATGATGGCCGTGAAGGACGTGATGATCGACCAAGACTCGATCCTGCGCCAAAAAGACCTGAACATCGTTTATACCCCGATGCACGGTGCCGGTCGTCAGATTGTGCCGATGTGCTTGCGCAGCTGGGGATTCCAGAATATCCACGTAGTGCCTGAGCAGATGGTGATCGACGGAAACTTCCCGACCGTTGTTTCCCCGAACCCGGAGAACGCTGAGGCGATGACCTTAGGTATGAAACTCGGTACGAAGTTAGGTGCTGACCTCGTGATCGCTTCAGATCCGGACGCTGACCGTATCGCTATCGTTTGCCGCAACGACAAGGGTGAGTGGGTGATCATCAACGGTAACCAGACCAACATCATGTACCACTACTACATCATCAATAACATGAAGCGTCTGGGTAAGATGCGTCCCGACATGTACATCGTCAAGACCATCGTTACCTCCGAGCTCATCCGTAAGATTGCTGATGCACAAGGTGTTACGCTGACCGACGAATATACGGGCTTCAAGTGGATTGCAAACCGTATCCGCATGTGGGAAGGCAAACGCAAATATATCGGTGGTGGTGAAGAGAGCTTCGGCTTCCTGCCGTACGACGCTGTTCGTGATAAATGTTCGCCTTCGGCTATCTGCTTGATCTGCGAGATCGCGGCTTATGCGAAGGACAACGGCATGACGCTGTATGACTACCTGCTTAAGATCTACGAGGACTATGGTTTCCAGCGTGAGACCACGATCAACGTCGTTCGTCCGGGTAAGAGCGGTGCAGAAGAGATTGCACAGATGATGGTGGACTACCGTGCGAATGCGCCGAAGGAGATCGCCGGCGAGAAGGTGGTTAAGATCAAAGACTTCAAGCTGCTCAAACAGCAAGAGTTGAAAGACGGTAAGTGGGTAGAGAGTCCGATCGAGATGCCGTTGAACGCTACTTCGAATGTACTGCAGTACTTCACCGAAGGTGGTCTGAAAGTGAGTGTTCGTCCTTCCGGTACCGAGCCGAAGATTAAGTTCTACTTTGAGATTCCGGTGAAGAGCGGTAAACCGTTCACGGGCGCTGACTACGAGCGTTGCACGGCTGAAGCGGAAGCACGTGTTCCGGCTATCAAAGCTTCGCTTGGTTTGTAATATCCTGAATAACGAGAGAGGCAAGTGTGAGTCCGAAGACGGCGGTCACTTGCATTAACGAACCTCGTGTCTCACAGCGCTGCGCCTGTTCAGTTGAATAGACGCAGCGTACTTTTTTGTACGGATGCAGATCCAGTTTCTTCATACGTGCTCTTACCGCCTTCGCCAACGCGTCTCCCTTAATAGTCATCAACTCTCCCGTCGTAACCTGCGTAGGGTCGAACCGAAGGGCAGCACCCATCGAACTGAAGATCTTCACGCGTGCGCGCGTCGCGTATAATATAAGGTCTGTCTTGTCATTCACGCTATCAATGGCATCAATGACGTAGTCGTAGTTAAGGCCGTTAGCTGTTAGCCATTGGCTATTCGCCATGATCGGCAATGCCTCGATCTCTGCATCAGGATTAATCTCAAGAAGACGTGCTTTGAGAGCATCTACTTTGGGCAGGCCTATTGTGGCACGGGTAGCAGGCAATTGGCGGTTCAGGTTAGAGGGTTGCACGGTATCGCCATCGACGAGGGTAAGATGAGTGAGACCGGTACGGATCAAGGCCTCGGCCGCATACGAACCGACACCGCCTACGCCGAAGATGATGACGCGTGTAGAACGCAGTGTTTCCATTGCCTTTGTGCCCAATAAGGCTTCACTTCTTGCAAAAAAATCATCCATAATCGCTTAATTTGGGTGCAAAATTACAAAAAAATGCGCATATATGCAAAAAAAATGCCAAAAAATTTGGTCAGTTCAAAAAAAAGCAGTACCTTTGCAGCCGCTTTTGACAAAAAGCAAGCCCAGGTGGCGGAATTGGTAGACGCGTTGGTCTCAAACACCAATGGGAAACCGTGCCGGTTCGATCCCGGCCCTGGGTACAAGAAAGGAGGTGAATGCAATGATTATCGTTCCTGTTAAAGAAGGTGAGAATATCGAGCGCGCGATTAAGAAGTTCAAACGCAAATTCGATAAGACGGGTGTCGTAAAAGAGCTCCGTCGCCGTCAGCAGTTCGACAAACCGAGCGAGCTGAAACGAGTTAAGATGGCACATGCGAAATATGTGCAGTCGTTGCACGCTCACGACGATATGTAATAAAAAGACCGCAGACGCGGTCTTTTTTGTTAACTGATTTCTGACCAATTGTAGGACTGCTTGACGCGCAGGATGTCCAACTGGTTTTTGTATATCCGGTTTGTCTCGTCCTCCAATAAGGGATCTGTGTCTAAGATCTCCAAAGCGGCTTGGCGCGCCAATGCAACAAGGCGTCCGTCGGTTGCCAAGTTAGCGATATGCAGGTCAAAGGGTGTACCGGACTGCATGGTGCCTTCGAGGTCACCGGGACCGCGTAGTTGCAGATCGGCTTCAGCGATACGGAATCCGTCGTTGGTCTCCACCATGATGTTCATTCGCTTGCGTGTATCGGCACTGATCTCGTTATCGGTAAGTAAGATACAATAACTCTGTTCTCCTCCCCGGCCTACACGACCGCGTAACTGGTGCAGTTGGCTGAGACCGAACCGCTCGGCATTCTGGATCATCATCACCGTCGCATTCGGTACGTTGACACCTACTTCGATGACGGTGGTTGCCACGAGTATCTGGGTCTCTCCACTCGCAAAACGCTGCATCTGCAGGTCTTTGTCTGCCGCTTTCATCTGACCGTGTACCATGGAGATCTTGTATTGCGGAAAGGCTTCGCATAACTCATTGAAACCGTTCTGGAGGTCCTGCAAGTCCATTTTCTCATTTTCCTTAATCAGCGGATAGACGACGTATATCTGTCTTCCTGCCTCTATCTGCTTGCGCATGAACGAATAGACCTGTGCCCGCCGGTTGATATCATAGTGGATGGTTTGGATGGGTTTGCGTCCCGGCGGTAACTCATCGATGATGGATACGCTGAGGTCACCATAGACGGTCATGGCCAAGGTGCGCGGAATAGGAGTGGCCGTCATGACTAATACATGCGGCGGCATCTGATTCTTGGTCCAAAGTTTGGCGCGTTGGGCGACACCGAAGCGGTGCTGCTCATCGATGACGACAAAACCAAGGTTGTTCCATTGCACCTTATCTTCCAATAAGGCATGTGTGCCGATGAGAATATGGATCGTACCGTTCATCAGTCCGTTATGGATAGGTACCCGGTTCTTGGCGTTGACGGAACCGGTTAGTAACGCCACATGTACGGCATCGCCTAAGGGAGCCAGAAAGGCCTTGAGAGTCTCATAATGCTGATTAGCGAGGATCTCCGTCGGCGCCATGATGCAGGCCTGATACCCGTTATCGACGGCTAAGAGACAGCATAAGAGGGCCACGAGTGTCTTACCGGAACCTACGTCACCTTGTAGCAGACGGTTCATCTGATGTCCGCCTTTGAGGTCATCGTGGATCTCATGGATGACGCGTTTCTGCGCGTTGGTTAACGCAAAGGGCAGGGATTGGTACAAGGCATGAAAACGACTGCCTACCAGCGGCATGGTGAAACCCGGATTGAGTTCCCTGCGTTTCATTTGGCGGAGGATCTGCAGTTGAACGTAGAACAGTTCTTCGAATTTCAATCGTGCGCGTGCATTCTGCATGGACGGAGTGTCTTTCGGAAAATGCACGTTGATCATGGCGTCTGTCAGGCTCATCAGGCGGTAACGCTGCAGGATATCCATGCCGATGGTGTCAGCGATACCCATTTTGAGTTCCGGCAGCAGTCCGGCTATCATCGTGCGCATGGCTTTGGAGTTCAAACCCATGCGTTTCATCTTCTCCGTCGTGTTGTAATACGGTTCGAGTCCCTGCGTCATCTCGGGTGTGACTTTATCCCAGGGTGTCAACTCCGGATGCACGAAGTTATAGATATGCTGAAAACGGCTGGGTTTACCGAAAAGCAGGTACTTGACGCCTCGTTGCAGTTTGACGTATTGCACGCCTTTGAACCATACCAATTCACATTGGTGGGTGCCGTCAAAGAAAGTGGCACTTAACCGCTGTGCTTTTCCGATACCGACGGTGTGCCATTCGGTGATCTCCCCGACGATCTGAACGTAGGTATCTTCGTCATCCAGTTCGGCAATGCGGTAAAACCGACTGCGGTCAATATACTTATAGGGATACTGGCGTAGCAAGTCAAGCGCTGTACGAACGCCTAACTCCTTATAAAGAATGTCGGCACGTTTGGCACCGACATTCTTACAATAGGTTATATCTCTATAAGCTAAATCCATTATTGGAGCTTGAAGTTAACCGGGAGCGTATATTTTACACGTACCGGTTTACCGCGTTGCTTACCTGCTTTCCATTTCGGCATGGACTTGATGACGCGAACAGCCTCTTTGTCCAGCGATGCATCACCACCCGAACGAACAACCTCGATATCTACGAGCGAACCGTCTTTGTTCACCGTAAACTGGCAGACAACACGACCTTGAATACCGTTCTCCTGTGCAATCACCGGATACTTGATGTTCTCACCGAGGAACTTATACATCGCTTGCGGTCCACCGGGGAATTCCGGCATGGATTCTACAACTACGAAGATCACGTCTTCCGGCTCTTCTTCCTCTACAACCTCTACAGGCGGAGCTACTTCTATCTCTACGTCCTTGTCATCCTCGGAGTTCACCTCGATCGACTCGGTCTCCACGTTATCTTCCACCACATTCAGCACTTCCACTTCCTGAACAGCAGGGGGTGGGGGAGGGGGAGGGGTCTCTTGTTGGGTCTGCTGGATCTCATCCAACTCTTCCTCAACAAGACCGAAGTCATCCACAGGCTGGTCATACGTAGTAACCTCTTTCTGGGTCCATTCCAGCGCTACGTAGCATAGACTGAGAACAAGAACCAAACCCATTAACATATAAACGAGTTTGTTTCCCTCTAAGCTTGCTTTTTCTGATTTTTTGATCTGCATATCTTGTGTTTTTTAGGTCATGTTATCAAAATCGGCTACAAAGTTACAACTTTTTTTTGAATTGTGCAAATAAAAAGTAAAAATTTTGCCATATGAACCATAAAATTGCCTTATCCCACCTAAAATGGAAGTGATTTTTGTACTTTTGATCAAGCCAATGCCACATTCGAATGCGTTCATGGCGATACTTCAACCGGGCTTTTGCACTGCCGGCCTGTGATACCGATTCGTGGGATCGCCACACAGCGGTGGGTTGAGCGATAAAACCGAAACAGGTCTGTTGTGAAAATATACCGTATAAAGGATAGTCGAGAACCGGGAAATGGTGTAGTTCGATCTCTTTGAGTTCGTTCTCGTTCAGCAAATCCGATCGGAAAAGGACCGTACAATTGGTTTGTCGTGCACCGATCAAGTTATATCGCTCACTCAGATCTCCCGTTGGAATAGCTTCGTCGGTTTGACCTTCCACGGCGGTGTGAACCAATCCTACTTCCGGATGACGCTGAAGATAGTCGATTTGGATCTGCAGTTTATGGGAGTCCGTCCAGTAATCATCACCGTCCAGCATTGCGATGTAGGTACATTGGTCCGCCATAATTTCCCGGTACAGGTTAATCGTATTGTCGACCAGACCCATGTTCTTCTCTCTCCGTATATAGACAATGCGTTCGTCCTGTGCGGCATACCGCATACAAACGGATTGTGTATCGTCCGTGGAAGCATCATCGCCGATATAGATACGGATAGGGATGTCGCAGACTTGTGCCTGTACACTCTCTATCGCCTGACCGATATAGGCCTCTTGATTATATGTCGCGATGCAAACAGCTATCATAGATATCTATGAGTTTTTTGCCGATAGTCTCTTTCGTAAATCGGTCTGTATTCTGTGTTCTGTGCTCTGTGTTCCACAAAATGCATTCTATAAACTCCGCAAACCTTCCGGCTTTGTGTTGTGCAATCTCCTGCGGCACGATCAGTGCACCTACTTCTTGTGCAATACCGACCGGCGTGCTTAAGATGGGTAGGTTCGCTGCAGCCGCTTCGGCTAGTACCACGCCGTAGGTCTCGTATCGGCTGCTAAGTACCAGAGCGTCAGCGTGATGCATCTCGTCGGCTACTTGGCGCGGCGTGAGTTCTCCTGTCCAACGAAGCAATCCTTCAGGGATCTCCAGATCTTCTGCATACGTGCGTACCTCCGGATAATCGATACCGGTTCCGACCAGCACAAGTTTCCAATCCTGTCGTTTTTCAGCAAGCATTTTTGCGGCACGGAGCAGTCCTTTGACATTTTTTGCTTTTTCATCGAAGCAGGAAACATGCAGAAGTGTCTTAACGCTTGACGCTTGACGTTTGACGCTCGATTCCTGGAAAAACGCATCCACCACGTTGTGGATCATTCCCCATTTTTTGGCGGTTATGCCGCAAGCGATCATAGCTTGTTGCAGCGGAAGGCTGACGGTCAGGATTATTTCCGCTTCTTGGGCAATACGTTTGTATAAATCGCGTTTGATCTTCGCCATTCGCCGGAATGCTCCGTTCTCAGACAGATAACCGCTCCAATGCTCGACGATGAGATAGGGTATTCCGTATTTTTTCTGAAGCCACAAGGCCAGCAGTCCTTGTTTCTGAATAACATTCAGTTGTACGACATCGGGTATCCAGCCTTTGCGTTGCAAGTTTTTCCATTGCCGCCACGTATCCCTCCATCCTTGCGAATGGATAACTTCCACTTCGCATCCTTGTGCACGAACGGCCTCGACGTGCTTTTGCACGAAGAGACCGCTCATCGCGTCTTTCTCAGACGGATACCATGGGGTTAAGAAAAGCACCTTCATTTAAATCGCCATTCTCTGAGTCTCTGATACCAGATAGCCAAACGGAACATGGGTCGGTAGTATTTCTCTACTGCATAGTACGAAACGGCTTTCGATCCAAACTGCTGGTAATGTTGTGCTATACCACGGTCCATGGATCCTTCGAAATCGAAATGTACCTGTTTCTCCTTAGCCAGTTTCATGGCTTCCAATACCAGCAACGCAGATGCGCCGGAATCCTTATACCGGATGTCGTAAACCGGTACGAGGTAATAGAGGAAGCGTTTATCCCATACCACGAATGCGGCAGCGTATGGTTTGCCATCCTCGTTGCATATGGAGATGATCTCGCATTGTTTGAGTCTTCGGGCTTTGCGTTCCAATACATGGAGAAACTCCCGGGAATAACTGCTTTTGCGATGACGTGCGGCTAAGCAGTCAGCTTGAAAACGGCAGAACTCCTCTATCTCCATCGTTCGAGTGGCATGTAAGTCTTTGGCTTTCTGCAACTGACGCCGTTTGTTCTTACTGAAGGATGCGATGAGTGCCTCCATGTCGCTCAGATCATCCACACGGTAGGTAATCCTTTCTTTGGTTTTGAACCCTAAACCACGCATCGCATCTACGCACAGACTGCCGGGACTAAACTGCTGGTAGTAATAGGCCAAACCCATCTTATCCATCTGCTCCTTGAGTTGCCGGCATACCTCAGCCGTTTTCCAGCGGTCACCGGTCACTTCCGGCGCTACCCAGATACCGCCGGCTTGCGACAAAGGAGGCATCAGGATGTACTTCATCCACGCCCGTTTGCGGATCAGATAAGGCATCACCCCGACGATCTTTCCCTTCTCATCCTCCGCAAAAAGGACGTCCCAGGTCTTACCCGCACATACGGCATCCATCCACCAGGGCATCATCGAAACAGGCACGTATTCCTGTTTGGCTACCCACTCCGTATAGCGTTCTTTGTTGGTCATTAGAATATATCGTTAAAGAATCCTCTTTTGGTTTCTTGCTCTTGCATCTCCGGCTCTTGTACCGCCTCGTCATTCATCTCCTCTGAAGGCGGATTGTTGACAGCTGACTGCTGATTTCTGTAGATATCGGGACGATACAAGATCTGGATATTCTCCGCAATAATCTCTGTCTTACGGCGAATCTGACCGTCTTTTTCCCACGAGCGTGTTTTCAGTTTTCCCTCTACATACACCTTCATGCTCTTACGCAGGTTTTGCTGTGCCCATTCCGCCAAGTTACGCCACAAGACGATGCTGTGCCATTCTGTCACATCGGGAACCTGCGTTCCGTTCTGCATTACATACCCGCGTTCGGTCGTTGCCAAATTGAAATTAGCAATTGCTACACCTCTGTCCAGGTAACGTACTTCCGGATCTGCGCCTACGTTACCAATCAAAATCACTTTGTTTACGCTTGACATACTAATTAGATTTAATTGATCTATAATTTATCATCTATCATCTATAGACTCTTAATGTATTTATCTGCTTCAATAGCTGCTTTGGCACCCGAACCGGCTGCCACTACCGCTTGTCGGTAATGCGGGTCAGCGCAGTCTCCGGCTGCAAAAACACCCGGTACATTGGTTCTCGGACTGTCTCCATCCACGATGATATATCCCTCTGCATCGCAGTTCAGGTATTCCTTGAACAACCCGGTGTTAGGATGATGGCCGATGGCTAAGAAGAAACCATCGATGTCGATATGCCGCATGGCTTCATCGGGTTCTCCTTTGCGGTACACCAAATCAGCACCTTGCACTTTGTTTTCGCCCGTCAGTTGCACCGTGTTATGTTCAAACAGCACTTCGATCTTGGGGTTGTTAAGTACCCGTTGCTGCATGATTTCTGAGGCTCTGAGATAAGGTTTGCGAACAATCATATATACTTTTTCGCACAAACCTGCCAGATAATTCGCTTCCTCGCAAGCGGTATCACCACCGCCCACTACGGCAACCGTTTTCTTGCGATAGAAGAACCCGTCGCAGGTAGCACAAGCACTCACACCGCGACCGCGGTAAGTGCGTTCGGATTCGATGCCAAGGTATTTGGCACTCGCCCCCGTTGCGATGATGACAGCATCCGCTTCGTATTCGATCTCATCTTCTACAATCACTTTCTTCGGACTGACCGAGAAATCCACTTTTGTCACAATGCCAGAAACGAACTGCGTACCGAAACGTTCTGCCTGACGGCGCATGTCATCCATCATCGTGAAGGGCTCTACACCGTCCGGATAACCGGGAAAGTTCTCCACCTCGGTAGTCGTGGTCAACTGCCCACCTAACTGCGGTCCTTCGATCAGTACGGGGGATAAGTTGGCACGGGAAGCATAAATCGCTGCTGTGTAACCGGCAGGTCCGCTACCTATAATCAAACATTTTACTTTATTCATAGTCTCAAATCATTTACAAAAGTAGTTTCTTCCGGTTCAATGGTGAACTCCGGAACGGTTTGTGTGAACGCAGGATTGATCATTCGCAAAAGCGTTGTTTTCATTCCCTCTTTAACCTCTAACTGCAAAGGCATCAAGTCGCTGTTTCTGATTTTTAATATAAAGCGGTTCACTCCTTGCGATTGATCGGCCGGTACCAATGTGACAATGGTCTGCGTGCCGTCTTTGGACGGTTGTTCGCTCACTTCGCATACATCTGCCACTGCCTTGGCATATAACAGGGGATTGGATTCAATCAACTCCTCTTCGGTCGGTTCTGTGAGCGTCAACTCCTCCGTTTCCGGCGAATAGACATACATCGTCTTGCCGTCAAATGCGGCTTTGTTGTCACCCATCAGGAACGTGAAGCATTGACCGTGCATGGTGATACTGCCGGCATAGTTCTCCGTCACCTGCTGGCCATCCTGGAGACTGACCGAGAAATCGGACTGCAAGGTTTTTTGTTCCAAATTCGCAAAGAACGAACTTAATATGGACAAGAGGATCATCAATAGTTTCATACACCCAAACTTGCTAATAACTGGTCTAACTGATTCATATCCTGGATGAGAACATCACGGCCTTTAGGACCTTTGTTCGGTCCTACGATGCCGGCTGCTTCCAACTGGTCGCTTAACTTCCCGGCACGGTTATAACCGATCTCAAACGCTCGTTGCAGACGACTCGTTGAACCTTCCTGTTTAGCCACCACGTAACGGGCTACATCAGCAAACATCGGATCCAATCGTTTCATATCCACGCTACCCGGTGCAGCTGCTTCTTCACTGCCTTCACCCACATATTCCGGTAACTGGTACGGTTCACGGAACTTCTGCTGTTTAGCAATGTGTGCGACGATGGCATCCACTTCCGGTGTATCCACAAACGCACATTGCACACGGGTGATGGATGCGTTTCCGGCATATAAGGAGTCACCGCGACCGATGAGTTGTTCTGCTCCCTTCGCATCCAGCACGGTGCGGCTGTCGATGACAGATTGCGTACGCAAGGCGATACGTGTCGGGATGTTGGCTTTGATAACACCGGTGACAATATTCACAGACGGACGTTGGGTGGCCAAAATCATATGCATACCCACAGCACGCGCTTTCTGGGTGATACGGGCGATCGGTGTCTCCACTTGTTTGCCTGCCTGCATGATGAAATCGCCGTACTCATCGATGATGATGACGATGTAAGGCAAGAACTGGTGATGCAAGCTGTCCGCTACGAGCTTGTTTGGATTCAGACGTCGTCTTACGAACTTATCGTTATAGTCCTCCAAATTCCGCACACCGGCATCCATCAGCAGTTTATACCGGTTCTCCATCTCAATGACAAGCGAGTTAAGCGTGTTGATCACGCGGTCGCAGTCGGTAATGACGATCTGTTCCGGATCGGTGTCCGGCATGGCAGCCAAGTAGTGTTTCAACAGCGGTTTATACGGTGCAAACTCCACCATCTTCGGATCCACCATGACGAGTTTTAACTCCGCCGGGTGTTTCTTGTATAGCAACGAGGTGATGATGGCGTTGATGGCAACGGATTTACCGGTACCCGTGGCACCCGCTACCAATAAGTGCGGTGTCTTGGCGAGGTCGAACATAAACACCTCGTTGGTGATCGTTCTACCGTAAGCGATCGGCAGCTTCATCTTCTGCTCGTCTTGGAAACGCTTGGAAGCGATCACCGAATGCATGCTCACCACTTGCGGTTTCTCGTTCGGCACTTCGATACCGATGGTTCCTTTGCCCGGCATAGGCGCGATGATACGGATACCCGTTGCGGAAAGCGACATCATGATGTCGTTTTCCAGACGCTGGATCTGGGAAACCCGGATACCGGCCTTGGGCACGATTTCATATAAGGTAACGGTAGGACCGACGGTGGCTTTAATCGACTCAATCTCAATACCGTAGTTACGCAGCGTGGTCACGATGCGTGCACCGTTCGCCCGTTGTTCATTCTCATCGATCACCGGTGCCGCTTCATTATCATACACCTTCAGCAGGTTCAGACTCGGGAACTTGAAGAACTCCAGATCTTTCTTGGGATCATACGGACCTAATTTCTCCAATAGCTTATCCGGATCTTTATCGTACAAGTCATCTTCCTTCACTTGCTCGATCTCTAACTTATCTTCACTGTTCTCTTTCTTGAGCAATTCCGTCAGACTACCGTCTGTAGGACCGCCATCTTCCGGTAACACTTCTTCCTCTTCCTCGGTCTCCGGCTCCGGTTCTTCTACATGCACTTCCTCTTCCGGTGTCGTCTCGATGGTAAGTGTCACTTCACCGTCTTCCGGCGCTGTCTCTTCCTCTGTTTCTTCCTTTGTTTCTTCTGTGGACTCCTCTTCTATCGGAACTTCAATAGTGATCTCTTCTCCGGAAGGAACCTCGTCTATGACGGTTTCTGTCGAAGCCGGTTCTTCTCCGATGGCTTCCTCTTTTGGTTTCTTCTTCATCTTTGCCATCAGCCATGCTCCCCATTTCTTGCAACGGTCAATGAAATGCGGATCGGTGATAATCAGGAAGATCACCAGCAAAGCGCCTAAGATCAAACAGGTGCCGATAAAATGCACATAACTCTGCATCCACACCGCTAACGCATGCCCGAACCGGCCGCCCCAATAGAACGAACCCGGTTCGCCTAAGAGGTCATGAATAAATCCGAGCACGGTCGATCCCCATAAGATCCAGAAACTGCCGCAATAGAATAGCCGGTATCCACGAATACTCTTGAGGATATGCATGATTCGCAGCGCGTATATGCCGATGATGGTGATCAGAAGCAGTGATAAAAATCCAAAGGAACCGTTGATAAAGAATCCGGACAGACGGGCACCGGGCAGACCCAATAGATTATGAATCTCTCCCCGGTGCGCCCATTGCTCACCGCGCGTCAGACCTAACACTGATTGGTCGGCTGCTCCCGTGAATAGATAACTAAGGCATGACAGCAGCGCTATCACGGCGAACAGCGCCAATAGCACGCCGGTGATCATACGGGCTTCACGAGAACATAAGATGCGCTTTACGGATTCCCATATGGGAAATTTCTGTGCACTTGCACTGCGGTTTTCCGCCAAACCGCCAGACGTATTTTTTGATTTTGTTGATATTCTGGGCATATTAACTCAATTTGAGCGCAAAGTTACAAAAAAAAGTTGATATATCCAAAAAAAATGATAAATCTTCGCTAAAAATTCCATTATTTTAAAATAATGTACGTGCGCGCTTGCGTATATGAAAAAAAAATTGTATCTTTGCACGCTTTTTATGGTTTTATCGTCAATGGAAGAAGTGATCAGACATGAAGGAGTGGTGATGAGCGTCAGCGGACAGATGGCGCATATATCCATTGTGCAGACCAGTGCCTGTCAGGCTTGCAAGGCGCATAATATGTGCATGTCGGCGGAGAGCAAGGTGAAAGAGATGGATGCCCTGATGCTGGAGCCGATGCAGGTGGGAGACCGTGTGGAGGTGCAGGTGAAAGAGCATCTGGCATGGAGAGCGGTCTTCTTGGCGTATATTCTTCCGTTCTTGGTGATGATGGCGGTGATGCTGCTTTTGCTGGCGGTGACTACGCTCAGCGATGCGGTGGTAGGTACGGCTTCGTTGAGCTCTATCGCTCTTTATTATCTGCTGCTTACGGTGTTTAGCAAAAGGCTGAGTCGTCAGTTTTCCTTTACCGCACGAAAGATTTAACGATTATTAAGATTTAATAAACATAACAAACAACAAAAATTAATTATCATGAATCTGATTCTGATTTCAATGGGAGTGTTGGGTGTGATCAGTTTGGCAGCTGCCGTGCTGCTGTACTTTGTCAGCCAGTACTTCAAAGTTGAGGAAGATCCCCGTATTGACCTGGTGACGGCCGTGTTGCCCGGTGCAAACTGCGGCGGATGTGGATTTGCCGGATGCCGTAACTTTGCGGAAGCATGTGTGAAGGCAGGCGGCATTGATGGTTTGGCCTGCCCTGTAGGCGGAGAACCGACCATGGAACAGGTGAAACTGATTCTCGTTCCTGCAGAGGAAGCTGCGGATGCACCGGCGGCTGAAGACGGAGAGAAGAAAGGTTTTGACCCGGTTATTGCAGAGAAAATCAAAGCTTTGGCGACGCCAAAAGCTGCGTTCCCGTATCACATTAGTATGGCACAGAAATTATGAGAACATTTAGAATAGGCGGTGTTCATCCGCATGATAACAAACAATTCTCCGCTCACCAGCGTATCGTGGAGTGCCCGCTGCCCAAGCAGGCGATTATTCCTTTGGTGCAACATATCGGTGCACCGGCGCAAGCGGTGGTGGAAGTAGGAGCAAAAGTGAAAGTAGGCGAACTGTTGGCAAAAGCCGGTGGATTCGTTAGCGCAAACATCTGTTCACCGGTAAGCGGTACTGTAACCAAGATCGATCAGGCTACCGATGCATGGGGTGCTCCGATGCAGTGTATCTTTATCGATGTAGAGGGCGACGTATGGGCACCGGAGATAGACCGTACGCCGGATCTCGTTCGTTCCTGTACGCTTGAACCCAAAGCAATCATTGACAAGATCGCTGCTGCCGGTATCGTAGGTCTGGGCGGTGCTTGTTTCCCGACGCATGTGAAACTGTTACCGCCGCCGGGAAAGAAAGCCGAAGTGCTGATCGTGAATGGCGTGGAGTGCGAACCGTATCTGACTTGTGACCACCAACTGATGTTGGAGCATGGCGAAGAGATCATCGTAGGTATTCAGATCCTGAAGCGCGCGCTGGGTGTCGATCGTGCTATCATCGGTATCGAGAACAATAAGAAAGATGCTATTGCCCACATGCGTGATTTGGCGAAAACGCAACTCGGTATCGAGATCCTGCCGTTGAAACTCAAATATCCGCAAGGAGGTGAGAAACAACTCATTGATGCTTGTATCGGCCGTCAGGTGCCGAGCGGTGCGCTGCCGATTGAGGTGGGTGCTGTAGTGGATAATGTGGCTACTATCTATGCCGTTTATGAGGCAGTGCAGAAAAATAAACCGCTGATCAGCCGTGTGATGACCGTTACCGGTAAGCAAGTGGCTAAACCGGGTAACTACTCCGTTCGTTTCGGTACACCGATCGATGAAGTGATTGCGCTTGCCGGTGGTGTTCCTGCCAATACGGGTAAGGTGATCGGTGGCGGTCCGATGATGGGACGTGCGATGGATCATACCGAAGGTATGCCGGCAAACAAGCGTCTGAGTGGTCTGCTCTTCTTGCCGGAAGCGGAATCGGTTCGTCCGGAGGAAGAGAACTGTATCCGCTGTTCGAAGTGCGTGCAGGCTTGCCCGATGGGATTGGAGCCTTATCTGCTTCAACGCTTGAACGAACTGGAGATGTATGAAGAAATGGAGAAGCATGCAGTGATGGATTGCATCGACTGCGGTTGCTGTGTCTTCGCTTGTCCTGCCCACCGTCGTCTTTTGGACGGTATCCGTCCGGGTAAGGCGAAAGTGGGTGCCATGCTTCGTGAGCGTGCCGCTGCTGCCGCTGCTGAGAAGAAATAAAATGTCAAATATCAAATGTCCAATATAAAATGAAAAATTTTATTGTTGCTCCGGCTCCTCACGCTCATAGTGGCGATAGTATCCGCCGGAATATGCTTCTGGTCATTCTCGCACTGATGCCGGCTTATGTGGTATCGGTGATTGAGTTTGGTTACGGCGCATTGATTACAGCGGCTGTCAGTGTTTTGGCCTGCGTAGGCACAGAATGGTGTATCAGTCGTTTCTTGCTTAAAGAGAAAAAGCAGTCTATCGGTGATCTCTCTGCAGTACTCACCGGTCTTCTGTTGGCTTTTAACCTGCCGTCGAACATCGACTGGTGGATCATCCTCATCGGTGCGGTGGTTGCGATCGGTGTAGGTAAGATGAGTTTTGGCGGTTTAGGCCACAACCCCTTCAACCCTGCCCTCGTAGGACGTGTGTTCCTGTTGATCTCCTTCCCGGCTCAGATGACCACATGGCCGTTGGCACAGGGATTTGACTCGGCGATCATGGGACAAGCGGTTACCGATGCCAACACCGGCGCTACTCCTCTGTCTTTGATCGGTCAAGGTAAGATCGCTGATCTGCCTTCGCTTTGGGATTCGCTCATGGGTGCTATGGGCGGTTCGTTGGGTGAAGTTTGTGCATTGGCACTTATCCTCGGCGGTCTCTTCCTGATTTGCACAAAAGTTATCACATGGCATATCCCGTTTGCTGTCATCGCAACGGCTGCTGCGTTTGCAGCGATCGCCGGCGCATTCGGTGGCGCACCGGAAGGTATGTGTACCGGTAAATATGTAGCATACGAACTCCTCACCGGTGGTTTGATGCTCGGTGCATTCTTTATGGCAACGGACTATGTTACCTCTCCGATGACCGCTTGCGGTAAACTGATTTTCGGTTTCGGTATCGGTTTCATCATGATGGTTATCCGTACATGGGGTAACTATCCGGAAGGTATGTCGTTTGCCATCCTTATCATGAACGCTTGCGTTCCATTGTTGAACAAACTTCGTCCGATGCGTTTCGGCGAAAAACGTAAATAAGGAGGTACGATCATGGCTAAATTAGAAAGTACATTTAAGAATATGGCGCTCAGTCTGGTCATCATCGCAATGGTGGCTGCGGCTGCTTTGGCAGGTGTTTATACCCTGACCAAGGACACGATTGAGGAGCAGAAAGCGGAGAAAGAACAGCAAGCTGTCTTTTCCGTTTTGCCGGAACAAGGTGTAGGCGCGGTGATTGTAGATACCATCATTTCTCCCAAATACGGACACACGGTTTATCGTGCTGAGAAAGACGGTGAATTTATCGGTGCAGCGGTTAAGACGAGTGCTGTCGGTTTTGGTGGAAAACAGAACATTATGGTTGGTTTTGACGCCAACGGTATGATCGTCGATTATACGGTGCTTGATCATCAAGAGACACCGGGTCTGGGAGACAAGATCTCCTATTGGTTCAAAACCGATAACGGACGTCAGAATATCGTCGGCCGTTATGCCAACGGTGCTTTCCAGGTTTCGAAAGAAGGTGGTGACGTGGATGCTATTACAGCGGCTACCATCTCTTCCAGAGCTTTCCTCAAAGCAATCAACGAGGCATATGCTGCTTTCCGTGGTGATGAGGTAGAGGCTGCTACCAGCGCCAGCCAAGTGCACCACGAAGAAGTGGTTGCTGAGCCTGAAGAAGTAGTAGAGAATGATAATTTAGAAAAGGAGGCTGATTATGAGTAACGCTTTAAAAACTTTCACTAACGGTCTCCTCAAGGAGAACCCGACTTTTGTGCTGGTGTTGGGTATGTGTCCTACCTTGGCCACTACCACCAGCGCCATGAATGGTATGTCCATGGGTTTGGCTACGATGTTCGTGCTCGTTTGTTCGAACGTGGTCATCTCCATGCTCAAGAACCTTATCCCCGATAAAGTACGTATTCCGGCGTTCATCGTGGTCATCGCATCCTTCGTAACGCTTGTTCAACTGGCGATGCAGGCCTATGTGCCGGCTATCTATGACGTGCTGGGTCTGTTCATCCCGCTGATCGTGGTGAACTGTATCGTGCTCGGTCGTGCGGAAGCGTTTGCTGCTAAGAACACGGTTGGCCTCAGTGCACTCGACGGACTCGGCATGGGCCTGGGCTTTACGCTGGCACTCACCCTTCTCGGTGCGGTTCGTGAACTGCTCGGTTCCGGTGCTATCTTCGGTTTCCAGGTCTATGACGCAGGTTACGCTTCGCTGATCTTCGTTCTTGCTCCGGGTGCCTTCATCGCACTGGCTTACCTCCTGGCTATTGTTAACAAGCTCCAGAAGAAAGATAAATAAATCGTACATCGTAAATCGTTAAATCGTAAATTAGTATGGCATATTTCTTGATATTTATCTCTGCGATATTTGTTAACAATATCGTATTGAGCCAGTTCTTGGGTATCTGCCCGTTCTTGGGAGTAAGTAAGAAGATCGACACCGCCCTGGGTATGGGTGCTGCGGTAACCTTCGTACTCACGGTAGCCACGATCGTAACATATCTGCTGCAGATCCTGTTGGTAAAATGGCATATTGAGTTCTTGCAGACGATCGTCTTCATCCTCGTTATTGCTGCGTTGGTACAAATGATCGAGATCATCTTGAAGAAGATCAGTCCGTCGCTTTATCAGGCTTTAGGTGTTTTCCTTCCGCTGATCACGACGAACTGCTGTATCCTCGGTGTAGCGATCATCGTAGCCGATCCGGAACAACTGATGGCGAAACTGCCGGGAGATGCACTCAGTGCTAACCTCCTTACCGGAACCCTCTTTGCCTTTGCTACCGCAATCGGTTTTGCTTTGGCTCTGGTGATCTTCGCCGGTATCCGTGAACAACTTGCCTTGGCTAAGATCCCGAAGGCAATGCAGGGCACTCCTATCGCCCTCCTCACCGCCGGCCTCCTCGCCATGGCCTTCATGGGCTTCAGCGGAGTCGTATAAAGCACATATAAATCATTAAGGAACGCGCACGTGTGAGCGTGCGCGTTCCTTTTTTTTATAATTACCATAATTTTATTACTAATTTATTTGCTAGTTTCGATTTTTTTTTGTAATTTTGCACCGGATTTAGGAAACCTAAAATAGGTAACCTAAAATAGGCTATCGTATATAATATTATAAATCTTTATGTTATGAGCACAATGGAATACACAGAAAACCCGTTTTTAATACGTGGATTCTTGAAAGATGAATGGTTCTGCGATCGTGAAACAGAAACGGAAAAATTGTTAAGTAACATTTTGAATGGTGTTGATACAACCTTGATTTCTCCCCGCAAATATGGGAAAACTGGCCTTATCTTCCATCTCTTTCATCGGGTAGAAGTGGAGAAAAGACCATTTAAATGCATTTATGTAGACCTCTTCCATACGCGCTCTTTAGAGGATTTCGTTAAGACTTTAGCTGATGAGTTAATCAAGTTCCCTCAACAGACTTCATTCGGACAGCGCGTATTGGATTTTATCAAACGACTCCGCCCTGTTTTTTCATATGATTCGCTAACCGGAGATCCGCAGGTAAGTTTTACCTATCAAATGGAGTCAGAAAAAGAACAGAATTTGAAAAATATATTGGAGTTCCTTAATAACCAACCGGAACAAATTATTCTGGCCTTAGACGAATTTCAGCAAGTAGTGGATTACCCTGAGAATATGGAGGCTATACTACGCGCGTATATTCAGAATCTACATAATATCCATTTTATTTTCTCGGGCAGTAGACAATCCATGATGGCTGAAATATTCCTGTCTCCCAAACGACCTCTATTTTCGCAAACGCAGCAACTATCATTAGATAAAATTCCTGCGGAGAAGTATATGCCATTTGTAAAAGAACTTTTCCGTGAGGGCGAAATGGAAATAGAAGACGATGTGCTTCAGTTTATCATGGATTGGACTAGAAGACACACTTACTATACCCAAAGCCTATGTAATAAAGTTTATTCTAAGCATCTATCCCGTGTGGATATTGAGACTGTTAAATTAGCTTGTAGCGAACTATTGGATGAGAACGAAAATAGTTACATGCAGTATAGAGAGCTACTCACTGCCCCTCAGTGGCAAGTCCTTATCGCGCTTGCTAAAGAAAAGCAAGTAGAGCAGATCACGTCCTCTGTATTCTTGCAAAAATATAATATCAGTGGAACTACGGCTCGCAGAACAGTACAATCATTAATTGATAAAGATTTGGTTCTTGCGCTCCCAAATAAAAGCCAAACGGCTTATCAGGTTTATGATGTGTTCTTTATGCATTGGTTAGCGAGAGAGTACTAGTACGCATCTCGTCATCCCGTCATGACGTCATAACATAAAAAAGCGGCATCCCGCTTTTCACAAAGAAGGATGCCTTGAAAAGATTTATTCTATTTACTTCTCACGTCGAGAAGTTTTGGTTATTCGATCTGACCGTAAGTTGCGGTTGGAACGCCACCTGAACCACTAGCAAAACCGATTGCAGGATCTTCCATCAGACCCATCGAAGCATATGTTGTCATTTCCGTATTCGGAGCAATATAATTCTTTTTCATTGTTGTATTCTTTTTTAAAGGGTTTAACATTAAAGCGATATATCACTCTGATTACTTAACGAGTTGACCCTGGAGGTTATAGACCTTCTCACCACGTTTGATGAATACACTGCCGTTCTCAACGAACTTAACAGCCTTACCCTCAACCTCGATGTTCTCTACACCTTGCTCCTCGTTAAAGCGGAACGCAATACGTTGCGGTGCGGGATATTGTGCATCAATCTGCAGGAAAGCTTTATTCGGCTTCATACCGCTCGCTTCATCCTCATATGTATACATCATGTCGCCATGCAATACATAGATATGACCGGTGTGGTTGGTAGCATAGGCAGATGCCGGCTTGAGGTCGTTAGTGCCCGTGTAAGCAGGTACAGAACCATCGTAGATCTCAAGCGAGAAATTCTTTTGATAATTCAAAGCCTTAGCACCGTCCTCGTTATACAGGATGACACCGGTGTTAGCGGGGATGTAGTCGGAAATCTTGTAAAGGGTTAATAACTCCATCTCAGACTCGTATTTAGCCGCATAAGCGCTCAGTCCTTCCGGGATAATAACATTCTCATCAGCAGAGAAGGTAGCCAGGAAGTTATCATTCAGTGTTACGTTGTAAGCCTGACGATTAATCACGAAACGCTCATTGAAAGCGATTCGTTCATACGTAAAATCTTCTACAGAGAAATCATATGTTCCGTTACCTACGATGATTGTCTCAGTCTTGGTAACGCGATCGTATAATCTCAACGGACGACCACTTACGTCAATAAAAGTCAGCGTGTAGTTTTCATCAACCTGGTTGGTGGTAAAACCAATCTTCAGACCATCCAGATTTGCTGCTACAACATCCTCACAAGGAGTGGTACCTACAAAACCGTACAACAGTACGCTTTTGCTATTCGATTGGCTCATCATCTTTTCAACATCAACGCCCGGTTCGAAAGCATTGGTGTAAGCATCATCCTCTGTCAGATACACATTGCTTGTACCACCAGTTGCACCAGTCAATTTGATTTGAACATAAGCCGTTTCTGTTGCCATAGCCATCACGCTCATTGCAAGAGCTACGACAGAAATAAACATTTTTTTCATATTGATTTGTTTTTAGTTATACGTTTATATAACAACAGACTAATTAGAAAACACGACCCGGGGCTCCTAATGGAGGTTGACCTCCTTGACCAGGCGTCGGATTTTTCTGTTGTTGTTCTCCATCGTTGGAGTGGCAAATAACAGATCCGTAGATAGCCTCTATGGTCTCTGTATTCGGTGTAATATACTTTTTCATTCTTCTCAATTGGTTTTAGGGATGCCTCCCCGGAGGGAAGCATCCGAAAAACGATTTTTCTTATTTTACAATCTTAACACCGTCAACTACGTAAACACCGGCAGGCAGGATATCGAAGTTCTCGCCAAGGTATTGCCCCATAATGGTGTAAATACCCTTCACGTTCGCCTTAACCTCTGTGTTATCGATAGAAGTAGGAATCTTAGCAGCGGCTACGATCTCGAAGCGACCTTCTACTGTGCTATTCGGCTGAGCTGTAAACTCGTAAGTAGCACCTTCCTCAATTGCGATTACAGCACCGGTTGCGTTATCGCGGATAGCGTACTCCGTACCTTCAACGTTCTTGAAGCTCATCGTGTAAGCGATCTCGCCGTTGGTCTTGAGGCTCAAAGTCTTCCCTTCGATGTTGTCGGTTACAACAGAGCTGAGGTTCATACCGTTAACCGTAGCATAGAGGTTGATGGTCTTCTCGTTCATGTATTTCTCTACATCATATCCGCTCTCGAAAGCATCCGAGGTGTTTGTAGACTCTGTGAAGTCAACGCGGCTGACCTTACCATTAGCAGCCTTAACAGCGATCTCCATGTAAGTATCATCATCGATAGTAGCAATAGCACGACGCGGAGCAGGAGTTGCGCTATGACCATAACGCGGGTTACCCCAGATAGATGCTGCATACTTCACTTCCTCATCAGCGCTGTTTGCGCCACGGAGACGAAGGATGAACGTCTGCATCGGAGCTACTTCTTGCTGCCAATCCTCGAGAGGTTTACCACTAGTCAATTTGTGCAGAGAAATACCATAATAAGCCTGCTCATCACCATTCCACATATAAGCGGTACCATCAATGTGAGCGTCTACCAGACCCTGAAGCATTGTCTTAACGTGCATATAACCGGTGTAACTGTTTCCGAAGAAGTTGAAACCTTCGTGCTGGAAGTTCAGCGGCTGATCTTCATTACCAACGAGATTACCCTTGAAGGTATAAACAACATCTTGGCGATCAGTCAAATTACCGTTTTTAGTATCTTCCGATACCACTTTTCCGCCCTCTACACGAATGTAATCACTTGCCAACGTCAAGGTATAACCCTGCAGAGGAACCATCTGGTTCGGAGCAATGTTTGCCCAATCGTTATTGGTATAATCCCAAGCATACAGATAAGTCGGGTATTTAACTGTGTAGTTCGGATCAGCAGGAACAAGATTACCTTCTTTCTCCCAACTTACAAAGTTAGCAGCAACCGGCAATGCGAAACGATGCCAATAGAAGTCGCCAGAACCATCACGACCGATTTGTTTTGCCGTCATACGAACGGTCAGGTTCGGAGTCTGGTTAACGGTGATCGTCGGATCCAAGAGGAGCGAAGCTGCACCATTCTCATCAGCATTGATAACGATATTCTCCGGTTTGGAGGTAACGATACCACCTTCACCAATAACGAGCGTAGAACCGGCCTGAACATCTACAACAGAAGTTCCTGATACGTCAAGACCATTGTTTACAACAAGTGTTTGGTCAACTTTTGCGCTACCTTCTGTCTTTCCTACCTTAACAGTAGTAGCTACAGAAGCATCACTATTCTCCACGAGTACATAACCCGCCTTTGTGGTTTCTTGGTTAAGACTCATCTCACCACCTGTCTTTAGATCGAAGGAAGTTACAGGGTTCTGACCATTACCCGCTGACTCAACATTAGCATTCAGGTCATAAAGTACGCCTGGAGTCTCTTCAGCGGCTCTCTTAACTACACGGTAAACGGTAGTTCCGCCTTGGCTAAGTGTCTTTACTTCATAAATATCGGTATCAATTATTAAGCCCTTTGTGTACTTCGGTACGCGTGCATCAGTATGAATAGGGTAAGAAGCACCCGAACTTAAAGTGGATGGATCTACATAACTTGCGTCGGAGGTATTAATATGCGTATTAAATTTATATTCTTTGGGGTTTACTGCATATGTTCCTCCTGTTATAGTAATATCAATATCTTTATCTCCATAATTCCATGAACCATTTGCGTCATACGATCCTATTTTATCAAAATTTTGATCTTTCATACTTACACCATTCTCTGCAATCCAGCTATTTTTGCTATTAACATATTTATACTTGCCATACCATTGATTGCATACTATATTACCGTTGATATGAGAATTGTCGCCGGAAATAGAAACAGTAATTGCTTGATGCGCACGTTCTTCAATTGGGAAATAAAATCCATTCAGTAAAAATACATCTTGAACTGCGTTTCCTAAAGCTTGAGCATCCATACCACAATTTACCAATTCAAGTGATATACCATCATCTTCAAAAACAATATTACCAAAGTCATTGCTTCCACCATTTCCTTTATTAGTTGCATTGAAATATGTATTTTCAGCATATACTTCAGTACCACGTGCACCGGCATTGCCACTTCCATAATGTGGAGCGGGGTTCATGTCATGCAGAAGACCTTGAGGACCCTTGAAATATAATGTGCAATATCCCTCTATTGTGGAATTATAAATTTTAAGATCTAAAGGACGTAAAATATAGGTGGCATAACCATATCCAGCTCCTCCACTAATTGTTGAGTTCCTAATTGTGACCTTCATCAATTCAGTATTGGCACCTTGAGCACAGAATCCCTGTGCATTTCCGCCAGGAGTGTTATTTATATGCACATTTTCTAATGTCAACTCTTTTGCTCCATCAAGAGCCATAATACCATAATACCTACCATCTGAGGTCGGTTTGTCTAAATCAAGGTTCTTAATTATAACTACCAGATTAGTTTTATTCCGTTCGGCATCAATTGCAATTGATGTAGGCTGATTTTTTATTTCTACATTATCAATACGCGAATTGCAATTCCCAGTACCGGTAATCTTATAACCTTGACCATCAAGAGTTAAGGAACGAGCGATATTCAATACATCTGTTCCATCATAACTAATGTCTTGTCCTAACTTAACGACATCATATGTACCGGATGCCGATAATTGAGTTTTAAGGGTTGCGAAATCGTTTACAACAATCTCACTTCCCCACGCCATAACGCTGCATACCAGCGTCAATAGCGGAATTAAGAAGAATTTCTTCATAAATTTAATTGTTTTTTGTTAATACTATGAGCCCTTCGGCTCGGTTAATTATAATTGGTTGTTTTTGATTTCTATATTTCCTTTTTCATCTAATTGGGCGTACGTCCACTGTTTGAAACAGTCTCCAAGTAGAATCACACGGCTATTATCTGTAATCGGAATATCCATCGCTATATGCGTATGACCGAAGATATAATAATCGCGGTGATTGCCATGTTTCTCTTCATCCTTCGCATAATCCATCAAGTAGTCTTTGTCTTCCTCATTCGTCTGTTTCTGCGCCCATATAGACCCGATTTTATTGCCCCATGCAGGCGGAAGCATTCGGAATTGTAACTGTAAAAAACTATTTTCCAATCTTTCTTTTCTTCGAATCGCCTTTCTAATGCTATCTTGCTTCTTTTTCGGATATGTTCGGTACCAATTGTATCGATATAAACCTGTCCCATAAGCAAGGAATATCGTTCTTCCGTATCTCGTGATTGAGCAGGGATAGGTATGTAACTCTACGCCGGTTAATTTTTCCAACCCGTCCGAAGCCCATCTGTCATGGTCGCCCACAAAATAATGAATCTTGATCCCTTGTTTTCTTAGTTTCCTCAACGCTTTGAAGAAAGGGGTGAACCGGCGTTTGCTTGGGTCATGGATATAATACTCCACCCAAAAGTCAAACATGTCTCCGAGCATATATATCGCTGTCGCATCTTTACTCATCTGTTCTAAAAGAGCGATGAGTTTGTTTTGGTGTTCCTTGTCATCCGAGATAGTAGGGCTGCCAAGATGTGCGTCACTTATAAAATATATCATTTTTATCCTCCAGTTCCGTTTTTAAAGGACATATACACAACAAAAAAAGCGGGACTGCAATCTTGCTGTTCCGCATTCTGAGGCTCTGGTATTGCCTTTTTATCCAAACAGCAACACCGAAGCCCACGCCGATATATATTATTATAATAAGGTACGCGCACGTACACGCGTGCAATAATATACATCCATAGGCATCTTAGTGTCGCAATGTCTTGGATAAAAGTATGAAATTTACCAGATTTCAGAATGCCAAAACAAAGCGCGTTAAGACGCTATTTATCATGTCCTGTATCCCACCCGCACTAATAGGACACCTCCCCGACGTGAGCAACAAAAAAAATGTAATCACACACGTAGTACGAGTAAAATACGCCGCAAAATTACACAAAAAAAATGACATACGCAAATAATATGTCAATTTTTTGCAAAAAAAATTCATTTTTTTCTCAAATCACCCTTATGATGCCTTCCTATTCTGCTTTTTCGTCATTTCGTCATAACCTCATAACGTCATAACGAATTTTTGCATGACCAACTTGGCAAAGTTGGCAAAGTTCCGCTTTCAGTTGGTCAACTTTGCCATGTTAATTTTTGCATGAGAATTTTGAGAAAAGTGAGAATTTTCTCAATTTTCTCACTTTTCTCAGTGCAAATTTTACAGCGTCAGTTACGTCCGGATATTATCCGGACATCTCTATCATTTTGCATTTCTGTTGCATAAATGCAACAAGGTTTAGTCAAGTTCAAAGAACGTTCCAAACGTTAGTTATTCCTTAGATATTCCTTAGCTATTCGTTGGTTATTACCCTACCCGTTACCGACCCTCATAGTAAGCAACTCCTACCAACTCTTACGGAACAAACCACCAATCAGACAAATTAATAAGTAGAAGGGATAGAGGATTTCGAGCAGTAATGCTACATACCATTTGGTTTGCGGTTCACGAGCCTTAATGAGGTTGTACTCTATCGGAAACTTAACAAGAATAATCAGTGGACAAAGGATTTGGAAGATATTGGCTACAGCCACAATTCGTCCACAACGAATAATATCCCGATCTGTATATTTCGGTGCCTTTCCTGCCCAACGCATTCGTTGACGGAAGAAGGCACGCCAGGAAGTTAACGGACGAACAATCGCCGTATAATCCGATTTATCGATAGCAGTAACTTTATATCCGTGCCGCTTGGCAGCCTCCAGTAAAAACATATCGTCGCCACTCGGTATCTCGAAGTGCAAATCCTTTTCACAATCCAACCACACCTCTCTCTTCACGATCAAATTTGCTCCGGAACACATGACTGCTTTGCCTTGTTGGGCGGTACGCATGGTGAGTTCTTGGATAGCTGCATATTCGGCTATCTGTAACCGCTCTAACAATGTCGGTTTATCCGATAAGCTCTCCATCCGAAGCGGCAGGATAATTAAGTTGCCTTCTAAGACCACAGTCTTTTCGCAAGCTGGCGGTAAAACGACATCGTCATCGTGCAACCACACATACTCACTTGTAGCCGCATGGATCAGTTTGGACAAGGCATGTTTTTTGCCTAAATGATCATCATTGACGCCTTTTATCGGCGTTAAATGTTGTGGCGCAAAGTTGGGATAACTCTTGGTGATGCAGGCCTGCTCTTCGATGGAGACGGGATAATCGGCACACATGAGGGCCATGGCCATTCGGTGGTCATTACGCACTTCATGGAGCCGCACTGCTTCGAGACGGTCGGATTCTTTGAAACGCAACCGTTCGGTGCCGGTTGCCTGCAGGGTGATACCTAAACGTTCACAGGTTAATGCTACCGATGGATATAGGTCGGGGGTATTACTAAAGTCTAGGATGCATAGGTGTTGCATAGGTAATGCACCCGTTTTTATCTCAATGCCGGTAGGAGTGAAAGTGGTTTGAACACCGAAGTGTTTGGCATAGATATCAGCGACTATTCGGTCACCTTGAAGGCTGTCAGGAGTGAGACCTTCAAGGAAGAGTGAACCGCCGTGAATGGCGATGTATTCATACCAAAAAGCCGCTGCCGACCAATCGGCTTCAAGCGGTACGTTCGGATAGGCGGCTATCACGCGGCGCGTCATCTCCACATAAGGCGAATCGTCCTCTACCTCCACACCATGCATGAGCAAAGCCGAATGCGTCTGCGAGGTAGGTTTCCCGTCGCGTTCCATAAGACGCGGATCACCGGTAAGGGTGATCGGTTCGCCCGGATAGCATTGGGCAATGTGCACTTGCAGGAAGCGCAGGGCCGTGCCGCAGTTTTTGAGATGGAGAGTAAGGGGTACTCCTTTTTTATAATCGCGCAGGCGCGCGAGCGCGTCATGGAGCACCAGGATATCGTCGGGCATATCCGAAGAGACCCGCATAAGCGGATCTCCATGGATAGCCTGCAGCAACAGAATTCTGTTGGCAATGCTTTTTGATATCGGCAGTTTAATTGACACTCGGTAACGGACTATAGTCTTTACTGTAACGCAAGTGCTGCTCGATATATCCTTCGGTGAAGTCAAGTGTGACATTGGTGATCTCACCGTCGGTATTGCGCTCTACCTGATAGACAGGGTTGACGAAACCTTTATACGGTGCGAGGTGGAGTTTCTCATAGCGAGCCAAAATCTCTTTATGCAGATCTTGGTTCACCTTCACCGCATAAGTCTCTACCATCTCCTTGGCGGCGGGGTAGTCTCCTTCGGAGGTGATCCGTTGGATCTCTGCTAAGAGTTCACCGTAGAGTCGGCGTACACCTTCATAGTCATTGATCTGCAGATAGTGCTTTCCGTCGCGTTCGATGATCTCCATCTCTCCGTTGGCGTGTGCATAACACCAGTTAGCAATCAGTTGACGATTGCGCATGTGCGCTTCTTCGATATCCTTACCCGGTTCGATACGTACGAGTTGGGTCATCAGACCATTCATCATCTGCTGGTAATAACCGGCTTTGTATGCCTCCATATTCGGCAGTAAGCCTAACTCAACGAGTTTAGGATCAGCGAGGTAATAGAGACCAAAGAGGTCAGCGCGTGCCTCTTCGATGGTGGAAGCATGCTCCTTGAGGGCGTCTTTGCTCACACCCGGCATCAGTTTACCGCTACCGTGTCCAACGCATTCGTGCAAGTCAGTATGCAGGTCACCGCACATCGCTCCGTATTTCTCGTAGATATCACGGATCTCATCATCGATCATGAACTCCTCGTTGAAACCGTTTCCTTTGGCAGCCTCGTTGTAAGCGTGCATGAGGTTATCGATCGTCACAGACTTGGAACCGTACTCTTTGCGGATCCAGTTCGCGTTCGGTAAGTTGATACCGATCGGCGTAGCGGGATAACAGTCACCGGCTAAGATAGCGGCGGTGATGACCTTCGCGGTTACACCCTTGACTTCCTCTTTCTTGTATTTGGGATCGGTCGTCGAGTGGTCCTCAAACCATTGTGCATTGTCGGAGATCAACTGCGTACGCTTGGTAGCTGCGAGATCTTTGAAGTTCACCATACTCTCCCAGGTACCGGTGATGCCCAGCGGATCGGAATAGGTCTCCGTGAAACCGTTGACGAAATCGACACGGCTGTCCAAATCCTTCACCCACGCGATACAATACTCGTTGAACAGTTGGAGGTCACCCGTCTCGTTGAACGCGATCATCTTCCCGATTACCTCACGTTGCTGGTCATTCTCAGCATACTTCTGCGCCTCTTTGAGCCAGTAAACAACCTGCTCAAGGGCTTCGCCATACAAGCCACCTACTTTGTAAGTGCGTTCTTCGATCTTGCCATTACGTTTGACGAGTTGGGAGTTCAAACCAATCCAGAGGGGTTCGGAAGAGTTGTCTTTATGAGCAGCATACCATGCTTCTGCTTCTTTTTGGGTAACTCCTTCGCCGTAGTAGTTTCCGGCAGAGTTAGCTACCAGATCGATGCCGTCTTGAGCGGTCATTCGCTTCGGCATAACAGCAGGATCGAACATAACGGGTAGGATCGCAGCGTCGTATTCAATGCCGGCTGCCTCACAAGCAGCTACGAACCATGCTTGGTCAAACTCAGGCAGGAACTTATCCTCCGAATAGTGATGGTGGATACCGTTGGAGAACCAGACACGCTTGAGGTAACGCTCGAAAGCAGCGAATTCCTCTGTATCTTTCTCATAGGGATAGTTGAGGTAAAGAGCCTCAAGTGCCCGACGGATACGGAGGTTATACCGGCCGTTCTGGTCGAACAAGATGTCACGTCCCCACAGGGCTGCTTCGGATAGGCAGTAGAGCAGCGATTTCTGTTGCAGCGTCAGGCTTTCAAACTCCGGCACATCGTAACGGAGAATCTCCAAGTCATAGAATTTATCCACGTTGTATTGGAATGCTTGCTTCTCGCAAGTCTTTTTTTGCTGACAGCCGCAGAGAATCCCCACGGCTGCCAAGATGATTGCTAATTGTTTTCTCATTAGATACGCTCGAGTACAGTGCGTACCAATTCTTTGATACGCGGTTTATAATCAGTGTTTGCCGCTTCGATCTTACGTTGTGCGATCACGCAGCAAACGGTCATAGCGCGGTGACCCATGTGCAGTGCCAAACCGGCGATGCAGGATCCTTCCATCTCATAGTTCGTGATACGCTGACCTTCGTAACGGAAAGCAGTGATCTTCTCATTGATATCGGGTACAGCCAGACCGACACGCAGTACACGGCCTTGAGGACCATAGAATCCGTTGGCAGCGATCGTGCAACCACGCATCATATCGTCCTTCGCGATGCGATCTACCAACTCCGGGTTAGCAGCTACTACGTACGGTACAGCGGCTTTCTTCGGATAACCGATGAAATCCACGAGCGCCTTCTCAAAACCTACGTCAGCGATCTTGTCACGGTCCTCATAGAAAGCCAATACGCCGTCAAAACCGATCGATTTCTGGCTTACCAGGAACGTACCCAGAGGGATGTCCTCTTGCATACCGCCACAGGTCCCGATACGAACGATGTCGAGGCAGCGTTTTTCAGCCTTTTCGGTACGGGTAGCGAAGTCGATGTTAGCGAGTGCGTCAATTTCGTTCATGACGATATCGCAGTTATCGGTACCGATACCGGTAGAGATACAGGAGATCCGTTTTCCTTGGAACTTACCGGTGATGGTATGGAATTCACGGGACTGTACGTCACACTCAATGGATCCTTCATCGAAGAAAGATGCTACCATATTCACACGGTCCTGGTCTCCGACAAGAATGATCTTATCCGCCAGGAACTCCGGTTTGAGATGCAAATGGAACGCAGAACCATCCGCATTGATGATCAACTGCGATGCTGGGAATGTTTTCATAATATAATGATTTAACAATTTAACAACTTAACGGTTTAACACAATTACGCTTCCCCACCGGTGAACGTCAACGGAAGAGTAGATCCTTTTGCAGGACCGCCGACCGGTACGATGGTACCGAATTTCTGCTCATACTGACCGATATTGTTCTGCAGTGCAGCCAGGAATTTCTTTGCCTGGTCCGGCGTAACGACTACACGGGTCACTACATTCGCTTGCGGCACACCCGGCATGAGTTGTGCAAAGTCGAAAACGAACTCCGTAGGAGTATGTGCGATAAGCGCTAAGTTAGCGAACACGCCCTGTTGCTTATCAGGAGCGATGTTGATTTTCAATTGATTTTCTGCCATAATATTTTACCATTTATATTGTTTCTTAGGAATCAGCAGCATCCATAGGTTGACGAGTGGTAAAACGATGTCAAACCAAAGGATACTAAACATATTAAACCGGTGTACACCCATGCGTCGTGCGGAGATGTTAATGACCAGCGTCTGCATGATCCATCGGAGAAGGAACAATCCTGCGGCTGCGATGAACGGGATGGAGATGGTATTGAGGCAAGTTGGCCAATAGAACACCATCATTCCGATGAAGAACGCATAGAACCAGCCGCGCGTCATGGGCTCCAAGGCCAAGCGGATCTTGGTGGACAAACGGTAGTTGGGTGAAACGGACAAGTGTCTGCGTTTCTGCTGCCACCAATCGCGCAGGGTCGTTTTGGTGAGAGACCAGGTGTAGGACTCAGGGCGCACAGCCACTGCCGTGTTCTTTTTGTTAGCCACATGATTAACGAACAGGTCATCGTCTCCGGCGCGGTTATCCATCATATGGGTGAAACCGCCGGATTCGAAGAACAGCGACTTGCGGTAAGCGAGGTTTCGTCCCACTCCCATGTACGGATGACCGCAGATCGCAGCACCGAGATAATGGAGCCCGTTGAAGAGGGTATCAAACCGTACGAGACGGTTGATGCATCCTTTCTCTTTGAAATACGCACCGAAACCGAGCACAATATCTTTGTCGGGTGTGAAACCGGCCATCATAGATGAGATCCATTGGTTCGATTCCGGAACACAATCGGCGTCGGTCAGCAGCAGGTAGTCATATTGAGCTGCCTTAGCCGCTAAGGTCAATGCCAGTTTTTTGGTGGACCGAACCCGTGCACCGTAAGGCACAAAGGTCATGTGCAACCGTGGGTCACGAACCATATAGCGCTCAATGACCAAGCGTGTATCATCTTCCGAACCATCATCCACCACAATCACCTCATAAGTCGGGTAGTCTTGCGTCAACAGAGCCTGCAGGTAGTTAGAGAGGTTTTCACTCTCGTTATGCGCGCAAAGAATAACCGATACGCCCGGCACTTCGCTCCTTTCGCCTTCCGCCTTTCGCCTTTCGCCTTTACGGATACGGCGTGCTACGGCGCACATGTAACGTGCGTAGAAATAGAGTTGCGCCAGGAAGAAAAATCCCAGTATTCCGAGGAGGATGTAGTCGATACTATGTAAATTGTCCAGTGTCAAGACGAATGATTAATTTACAAATTTGATTTTATACACATGTTTCGACGAACCATCTTCTGCTTTGACAGTGATTACCCAGGGTTGTCCGTTGATCGCACCCGGCGTAACGGTCATCTCTTGTTTGTCCAGTTTACGACCATTGAATTGAGCGGTTTCCCCTTTGATGTTCGTTAAAGAACCGATACCGCGGAACGCTTCCAGTTTTACTTCCTTGGCACCGTTCAAAGAGCAAGTCTGAACAGCGGAACTGTTCGAATCAAACTCCTTCCATTCCTTACCGTTCACGGTCAGTTTGTCGATCTTGGAGGAATAGATCAGCTGCAGGTCGTCGATGTACAAACCGTTTCCGGCGAATAAACCGTCATTGGCACGGAAGGCAGGGTAGTTACCGGCGGAGAAGATGACGTTACACATGGTCGGCTTGCTGTCGTTCATGTAGAAAATAGGCACCTTGATCTGGGTCCATTCATTATACTTCGCGCGTGCACGATACCATCCTTCTGCTACTTGCGGCACTTCCTGATCTACACCAAACTCGTTACCGTTCGTAGCGCGGCGGATATCGCTCTCTTCGTTGACACGCTCCGTAACGGTATATTTGCCGGCTTTGTTTTTGTATTTACTGCCTTTGGCCGTGCCGATCCAGGAGTAATAAAGGAGATGAAAATCCTCTTTACGCGTGAACTCACCGGTTCGTTTGATCCAAACGGACATAGTATCCGGACGATATTTCCATTCGATACCGCCTTCAGTACCGGCTGTCGCTCCTTTGACGTTAAGACCTTTGAGGAATTGCCAGGGTTGACCCAAGGAAACATATCCCGGAGCAGTCTCCGTGATACCCATGGCACCTACTTCACGATCTGCCACATACATGCAGGAACCGGAACGGCCCGGGTGCTGGTAAAGAAAAGTGAACTTCAAGCCCACTTGCGTGACATTGGAACCGTTCCAATAAGCAGGTTGCGGATCTCCGTTATACGAGCGTGACCAGTCTTCAAACTGGGAGTTAGGTAATTGCTGTGCTACGGCAGCTAACGTGCTTGCCGCAAGGAATAAAGTACAAATAATTCTCTTTTTCATCATCTATTCTATTAAAATCGCTGCAAAGTTACAATTTTTTTTGCATATATGCAAACTTTTTAGTACTTTTGTGCCCGAAAAAGAAAAATTGACAACAATAAATTATAAAATAGCGTGAATACATTCGGAGAACATTGGTCATTTACCTCTTTCGGAGAATCGCACGGAGTGGCAATAGGTGGTGTGCTGGACGGTGTTCCGGCAGGGTTGCGAATTGACTTTGCGATGATTCGGAGTGAATTGGAGCGCAGGTCAGGCAAGGGCGTTGTCGGTGCATCGGCACGGGCGAAGAACGAGCCGGATGAGGTAGAGTGGTTAAGCGGTGTGATGGATGGGGTTACTTTAGGTACGCCTATTGCGTTTATCATTCGTAACAAAGATGCGCGTCCGGAGGACTATGCATGGATGAAAGATACCTATCGTGTCGGTCATGCGGATAAGGTGTATGAGCAGAAATACGGTATCCGTGATTGGCGAGGCGGAGGAAGGGCGAGTGCCCGTGAGACAGCTGCGCGTGTAGTAGCCGGATGTATGGCCAAGCAGGAATTGGCGCAGAAGGGGATAACGATTCAGGCTGCTTTGGTACAAGTGGGAGCAGAAACCGATCCGGAAAAGTTTGCGGATGTCATTGCGGCTTATCAGAAAGAGGGCGATTCGATAGGCGGTATTGTGGAATGTAGGGTGAAAGGTTTACCGGTAGGAGTAGGTGAACCGATCTTCGATAAGCTGCAAGCCCATCTGGCTTTTGCCATTATGAGTATCAATGCCTGCAAGGGTTTTGAATATGGTACGGGTTTTGGCGGCGTGACGCAATCGGGAAGTGCCATTAATGCGATAAGCGGAGGGATAGCCGGTGGTATCTCTGATGGAACGGAGCTTTTCTTCCGCTGCGTTTTCAAACCTACGCCTTCCACACCGAAAGCCGGTGTAAAAGGAAGACACGACGCGTGTGTTGCCACTCGCGCCGTGCCCGTTGTTGAAGCCATGACGGCTTTAGCGATAGTTAATCTTATTTGATTTCAACTTGTTTGTACTTCGGTACCAGTGTCTTCATGACGCTCCAGCCGATCAGGTAGGCTACTGCGCAGATGCAGAAGACGATCATGTATCCGGCCGGTTTGCCTTCGAAACCGAAGAACTGGAATGACTCGCCTGCTTCTGCGGCATGGTCAAAGAGCATACCGGAACCTTTGTTGATCAAGAAGGAACCGACACCACCTGCCATAGCACCGATACCGGTGATGGTAGCAACTGCTGATTTCGGGAACATATCACCTACGGTAGAGAAGATGTTAGCAGACCAACTCTGGTGTGCTGCACCTACGATACCGATGATGATGGCTACAGCCCAAGGACCTAAAGAGCCACCTAAGGGTTGCGCAAACAGAGCGAGAATCGGGAAGAAGGCGAAGATGAGCATAGCGCGCATACGGCCTGCATACGGATCCATACCTAATTTCTCTACGAAGATCTTGGGCAGATAACCGCCGAAGATGGATACCACGGTTACGATCGCATAGAGCGTTGAGATAAGCGCAATACCTTGCGGATCAGAAGCCTTGATACCGAACTGATCTTGGAAGTAAGCCGGAGCCCAGAAGAGGAAGAACCACCATACACCGTCGGTCATGAACTTACCGAACGCAAACGACCAGGTCTGTCTATGCTGGAAAGCCTCCAAGAAACCCATTTGCTTCTCTTCTTTCTTTGTCTCTTTCTTAGCCTCTGTTGTTTCATCTTGGTTGATATACGCTAATTCCGCTTCGTTTACTCGTTTGGACTTATCGGGTTTGTCATAGACAAAGATCCAGACACCTGCCCAGATGAAACCGAGTGCACCGATGATGATGAATGCCCATTCCCAACCCATAGCTTTTGCAAGCAAAGGTATGGATGCCGGCGCAGCCAAAGCACCTACGGAAGCACCTGCGTTGAAGATAGAGGTAGCAAACGCACGGTCTTTCTTCGGGAAATACTCAGCAGTTACTTTAATAGCTGCAGGGAAGTTACCTGCTTCACCAAGTCCTAAGATCATTCGGCATGCGAGGAAGAGCCATACACTCACCATCGAGACGGACGCCGCGACAGTACTTCCGGCTTCAACAGCCCTCAATGCAGCTACGCTGTCCACACCATCGACGAACCAAGTGGTAACAATACCGCAAGCGGCATGCAGAACGGCACCGATAGACCATACGACGATGGCAATCAGGTATCCTTTCTTGGTGCCCATCCAGTCAATGAACTTACCTGCGAAGAGGCAGAAGATGGCATAAGCAATCGAGAAGACACCGGTGATCGTTCCGTAGTCACCATCGGTCCAATGGAACTCGGGTTGAATGAACTCTTTGAAGGTCAAGGACAGCACTTGGCGGTCCATATAATTGACCGTAGTGGCGAAGAAAAGCATCGCACACATGACCCAACGCCAGTTGGTCATGACGGTTTTCTTAACGTCATTCATAAGCTATTATTTTTTGCAGTTAGCAATGATTTCAAAGCACTCTTTGCACTTATCGGTTACGTACTTCCAGTCGCCGGCTTTTACCTTGTCGGACGGGAAGAGCTTGCTACCCATACCTACGCAGTATACACCTGCAGCGAACCATTTCTCGAGGTTCTCTTTCTCCGGAGCTACACCACCGGTAACCATGATCTTTGACCAGGGCATCGGAGCCATGAGACCTTTAACGAGGTTAGGACCTACTACGTCACCCGGGAACACTTTCGTGAAGTCGCAGCCTACTTCCTGTGCCAGACCGATCTCAGACGGAGTCAGACAACCCGGACAGTACGTCACGCAACGACGGTTGCAGACTACTGCGATATCCTTGTTGAACAACGGACCTACTACGAAGTTAGCGCCGAGTTGGAGATAGAGCGCTGCTGTCGGAGCATCTACGACACTACCGATACCAAGTGCCAATTCCGGGCACTCAACAGCTACCCACTTGCTCAACTCGCCGAATACCTCGTGTGCAAAATCGCCACGGTTGGTGAACTCGAAAGCACGCACACCGCCTTCGTAACAAGCCTTAATCACGTTCTTACAAACTTCCACGTCCTTGTGGTAGAACACAGGAACCATCGGAGCGGCAGCAATCTTCGCCATCACCTGAAATTTATCAAACTTTGCCATAAAATTTCAAATTTAGCGTTGAACACGTCCGTTTGCATTACCACCTGCGAGGCTGAGAACTTCGTCTTCGGAAACGAGGTTGTAGTCACCGTTGATAGTGTGCTTGAGTGCCGAAGCTGCCACTGCGAACTCAAGGGCTGCGCCTTGGTTATCCGGATACTTGAGCATACCGTGGATGAGACCACCGGAGAACGAGTCACCACCACCTACGCGGTCGATGATCGGGTTGATCTCGTAGCGTTTGCTCTGGTAGAACTCTTTGCCGTTGTAGATCATTGCCTTCCAGCCGTTGAAAGTTGCGCTGAAGGACTCACGGAGAGTAGATACCACATACTTGAAGCCGAACTCTTTCATCATCTGCTCGAAGATGCCCTTGTAGCCCTCAGCGTTGGTCTCACCGCCTTCTACATCTGCATCGGGCTTGAAGCCGAGACAAAGCTCTGCATCTTCCTCGTTACCGATACAAACATCGACATACTTCATCAGCGGACGCATGATCGAGATAGCCTTCTCGCTGGTCCAGAGTTTCTTGCGGAAGTTAAGGTCAACCGATACGGTTACACCGTGACGTTTTGCAGCCTCGCAAGCCAACTTGGTGATTTCTGCTGCCTTGTCCGAGATAGCCGGAGTGATACCGCTCCAGTGGAACCATGCTGCACCTTCCATGATCTTGTCGAAGTCAAAATCTTTCGGATCTGCTTCAGCAATAGCTGAATGAGCGCGGTCATAGATGACTTTCGACGGACGCATCGAAGCACCCGTCTCGCAGTAGTACAGACCTACGCGATCACCGCCACGAACGATATAATCGTCCTTCACGCCGTAACGACGCAGCGAGTTAACGGCAATCTGACCGATCTCGTGTTTCGGCAGTTTGGTAACCAGATACGCCTCGTGACCATAGTTAGCGCACGAAATAGCTACGTTAGCCTCACCACCACCGGGGATAATTCTAAAGTGGTCAGATTGTACAAAACGGTCTTGTCCTTCCGGACTCAGGCGAAGCATGATCTCGCCCAACGTAATAATTTTAGCCATGATAAAATATATTTAGGATTTATGATTTCAAATTTAAAATTTAAAATAATTCTTTGCGTTGTTGTAGCAGATGTCTTCTACCATCTGTTGAACGCGGGCTTTTTCGTAACCGGTGTACGGGATCATGCCGTTCTCGATGTCATTACCGAGGATGTTACAGAGCGTACGACGGAAGTACTCGTGACGCGGATAACTCAGGAACGAACGGCTGTCGGTAAGCATGCCGACGAGGCGAGAGAGAAGGCCGAGGTTCGAGAGTGCCATCATCTGTTTCTCCATACCATCTTTCTGATCGAGGAACCACCAACCGGAACCGAACTGAATCTTGCCCGGAACAGAACCATCTTGGAAGTTACCCAACATGGTTGCAATTACTTCGTTGGCGCAGGGGTTGAGGTTATAGAGAATGGTTTTTGCAAGGTGGCCTTCCGAGTTCATCTCATCGAGGAAATGACTCATGGCCTTCGCCGTTGTGAACTCGCCGATGGAGTCGAAACCGGTGTCTGCGCCGAGTTGAGCAAACATCTTGCTGTTGTTATTACGGATTGCACCGTAGTGGTACTGCTGCGTCCAACCGGAAGCGTAGTCCATTTCAGCTTGCGCATGGAGATAAGCGTGCTTGTACTGACGAATCTCATGAGCAGTCAGTGCCTTGCCAGCCAGCGCTTTCTCAAAGATGTCGTTGATCTGCAAATCGGTGTACGGTTCGTCGTAGAACTCTTCGATTCCGTGGTCAGAGAGACGGCAACCCATGGACTCAAAGAAGTCATGGCGTTTCTGGAGTGCAGCTACGAGGTCAGCAAAGTTACGAATCTCCATGCCTGCTACAGCAGCGAGTTTTTCGATATATGCTTTCCAGGTTGCAGCTTCGATATTCATACCTGCATCCGGACGCCAGGTCGGCAACATGCGTACTTCCGCTTTCGGGTCGTCTTTGAGCATCTTGTGCCATTCGAGACTATCAGCCGGATCGTCGGTTGTGCAGACAAGTTCTACGTGGTAATGTTTCATTAAGCCTTGCGGACAGAACTTCGGATCATTGGCGATGAGGTCATTACACTTGTCATAGATGGCACGTGCGGTTTCAGGGTTCAAACGCTCTTCGATACCAAAAGCGGTTTTGAGCTCCAGATGAGTCCAGTGGTAGAGCGGATTACGGAAAGTGTAAGGAACGGTTTCTGCCCATTTCTCAAACTTCTCCCAGTCGGTCGTGTCCTTACCGGTGCAATAACGCTCGTCCACACCGTTGGAACGCATAGCACGCCATTTGTAGTGGTCGCCCATGAGCCAGATCTGTGCGATGGATTCGAAACGTTTGTTCTCGGCAACCATCTGCGGGATTAAGTGACAATGGTAATCGATGATCGGCATTTTTGCCGCGTGATTGTGATAGAGTTCCTGTGCAGTAGCTGTTTGCAGCAGGAAGTCTTTGTCCATGAATGCTTTCATAACAATATATTTTAAGTTAAATGATTTTTCGCGCTGCAAAGGTACAAAAAAAAAATGACATATGCAAGCATATGCCATTCTTTATTGACTTTTACACGTTTTTTGTCAATTTTTCCACATTAGAAGCCGTAAGCGTTCTTCATGTCCTCCGCTTGCTTCATAGCATCGTTGTACATGTCGTTCGCTTGTTTTTGTGCTTCATCATACATGTCGTTGGCCTGTTTTTGAGCGTTGTTCATGTACTCTTCTGCTTGATCGTAAGCATTGTTCATGTACTCTTCTGCTTGATCATACGCATCTTTGTACAGGTCTTTTGCCTGATCGTAAGCGTCATTTACATACTCCTGAGCCTGATCGTAAGCGTCGTTCATGTACTCTTCAGCGTCAGCAGCGTTGTAGAGGTCATTCAGGTCAAGACCCTCCAACATTTCCTGTAACTCACGTGCTGCTTTCTCTTCTGCGGTCTCCGATTTACCACAGCTGGTCATGAATGCTGCTGTTACAACAGCGATCATCAAGAAAATTTTTTTCATGTTTTTAAATTTTTAAGTTGATTGTTTGTTATTAAAAACGCTGCAAAGGTACTACAAATTTTTAATATGTGCAAATAAATTATGATTTTTTTTCATAAAAAGTGATATTTTTTTAAAAAGTTTGCACATTTCGCATTTTTTTTGTAATTTTGCACCGGATTTTAGTTATGGCAAGTATATCTGACATACGGCAACCGATTGAGTCGGAGTGGAAGCGATACGAGAAAGTGTTGCATGAGACTCTGCGTGCGGATGATAAGGTGCAGCAGCGCGTATTGGATTATATCCTTTCTCAGCGGGGTAAGCAATTACGTCCGTTAGTGGTGTTGCTGTGTGCGCAGATATGCAATCCGATCACGGATAAGAGTCTGCGTTCTGCGGTAGCTTTGGATTTGTTGCATAATGCAAGTCTGGTGCATGACGATGTAGTGGATAACTCCGATATGCGTCGCGGTCAGCCGGCGGTTCACACGCAGTGGACGAACAAGGTTGCGGTGCTGATGGGAGATTATATGTTAGCGAAGGTGATCGGGTTAGTGGCTGAAGTGCGTAATATCCGAATTTTAGAGATCGTTTCTTCGTTAGGTCAGAGTTTATCGAGCGGTGAAGTGCTGCAGTTGCATTACGGGGCATCGATGTGGATCGATGAGGCGCAGTATATGAAGATCATTGATCAAAAAACCGCCCAACTCTTTCAGGCTTGTGCCGAAGCGGGTGCAGAGAGCGCAGGATGTACGCAGCGTCAGCGCACGGCGTTACGGGAGTACGGTCGGTTATTGGGATTATGTTTCCAGATCAAGGATGATATTTTTGATTACAGTGATCTGGAGGAGATCGGAAAACCGACGATGAGTGATCTGCGAGACGGCAAGGTGACCTTACCGTTAATCGAAGCTTTAAGGAGGGCACCGCAAGATGAGGCAGCGGCGATTAAGGCAAAGGGCGAATGGTTAGTGGCGAAAGAAGAGAGAGAGCAGAAAGAGGAAGCGAAGGTGCTGGAAGAAGTGAAATCGTTTGTGATGCGCTTTAAGGGTGACGAATATGCCGTTCAGCGGATGTTAGACTATAAAAAACAAGCCACGGAGGCATTGAATGTGTTCCGTGACAGTGCAGAAAAACGAAGTCTGTTAGGTTTATTGGACTATGCGATAAATCGCGTCCAATAAACGTTAAATTGTTAAATTGTTAAACTGTTAAATTGTTAAATTTCTTCTTCGAAGAACGTTAAACAGTTAGTTTTTATTTGCTCATCAGAAATAGTTTCTATAATTTCTTTCATAAACGCGTTAACGAGCAGTTGGCGCGCTTTTTGTTTGTCTATGCCGCGTTGTTGCATATAGAAAAGGGCGGACTCGTCGAGTTGTCCGGTGGAGGCACCGTGAGTGGCTTTGACATCATCGGCATAGATCTCCAGTTGCGGTTGGGTACGCATTTCTGCGGTATCGGAGAGGAGAAGATTGCGGTTAGTCTGATGCGCTTCGGTCTGTTGGGCATCGGGAGCGATCTTGAGGTCACCGATAAAACGACCGCGACTGTTATCGGAAAGGACAAATTTAATGAGCTGGTTAGAAGAACCACCACCGACGGCATGGGTGACGTGTGTTTCAGCGGTGACGGAATCGGAGCCGTGTAAGTTCTCTAAAGCATAAATCTCCGTTTTGCAGCCTTCGCCTAACTGATTTACCGTAATGGCAAAAGACGCATTGATCACATGTATTTTTACCTGTGAATCCGCTTCCTGATCAATCTGAAGGTTTACTTCTTCGTTGATAAAGACCCGTTCGAATATTTCGCCTTTAGAGACCTTCATAGCCGTGCTCTTCGAGTTCGAGTGCTAAGGATTTGTCACCTGTCTTGACGATCTTGCCGTCAGCGAGAACGTGGACAAAGTCCGGGATGATGTAATCCAGGAGACGCTGATAGTGGGTGATGACGATGGAGGCGTTTTGCGGAGTCTTGAGGCGGTTAACGCCTTCGGCTACGATGCGTAATGCATCGATGTCGAGACCGGAGTCTGTCTCATCGAGGATAGCCAGGCACGGCTCCAACATCGCCATCTGGAAGATCTCGTTTTTCTTCTTTTCTCCTCCGGAGAAACCTTCGTTCACGGAACGGTTGTTGAGTTTGTCCGGTAGTTCAAGGAGTTTTTTCTTTTCCCGCATGAGCGAGAGGAACTCTTTGGCGGAGAGGGGTTCTTTTCCTTCGTACGCCCGTTTCTCGTTGATAGCGGTGCGCATGAAATTGGTCATGGACACACCGGGTATCTCGACGGGATATTGAAAACTAAGGAACACGCCTGCGCGTGCGCGTACCTCGGGTGGCATCGCGAGGAGGTTTTGTCCTTTGAGATAGACTTCGCCGGACGTCACTTCATAGGCAGGATTACCGGTAAGGACGGCGGAGAGGGTGGATTTTCCGGCTCCGTTAGGTCCCATGATGGCATGCACTTCGCCTTCATTGATGACGAGGTTGACGCCTTTGAGTATTTCTTTATCGCCGATAGAGGCGTGGAGATTTTTTATTTCAAGTAATTTATTCATCAATTTTTTTTGTAAATTCAAAATCACGGGATATATACTACGTATATATAAGGTAGGGTGGGATAGGTTATAATAAGGACATGACCACTTCTCCTACTGCTTGGAGGGTGGTTTTTGATATATGCTGCATGTCGTCATCGCGGGTATGCCACCAAGCGGGGAAGCCGGTGTTGTTGCGTATGTCATAATGGATGATGTCAACGCAAGGGATGCCGGCGATGTAGTTGATGTAGTAATGGTCATCGACGATGGGATAGCCGAGTTGCTTGGAGAAGAGTTTCTCATAACCAAGTCGTTCGGCGGCACGCCAGATCAGTTGCTGGTATCCTTCGGCATAATAGGAGGAGTAATACTCCATAGGGAAAACCGCGTTGGGGTCACCGATCATATCCAATATGAGGCCATATTGGTAATTGGTGATTGGTGATTGGTTATTGGTGATTGTTTTGGCATATTCCGTTGCCCATAGTTGGGAGCCGAGACACCAGGTGTCGGAACGTTCCATTCCGGTGTAGAAAGACGGAGTTCCCATATCTTCGATGTCGAAGAAGATGATATCCACGGGTGTGTAGAGGGTGGTATCGGCTATCTTGAAGCGGAGTTGCCGTGCCACTTCGAGCAGGACACCTACGCCGCTGGCCCCATCGTTGGCGCCGGGAACGTTATACATCCGATCGGCGTGGAGGGGTTCCTCGTCACACCAAGGCCGGGTGTCATAATGGGCACCGAGCAGGATGTGCGGCCGGTTGGCGTATTGGGGTACGGAGAAATGCGCGATGATGTTACATACCTGTTGCTGATGACCTCTGTAGTCCGTCATGTCTCCTATCTGGAAAGAGACCTCCGCACCGCAGGCTTTGAGTTGTTCCGACAGCCAGAGGGCGCACTGGGCATGTGCGGCACTGTTGGGCACACGGGGTCCGAAGTCCATTTGTGCTTGGATATACGCGTAGGCGGAATCGGCACTGAAGGCGGGATGAGTGACGGTTTTGGTGTCGGATGAACCTTTACCGCAGGCTGTAAAGAGCAGGGTAAAGGCAAGAGAGAGGAAGAGGTATGTAGCTGATTTTTTCACTTTCGATACGATTACTTGAGGTTTCCTTCGCTGATGGAAGTGTGGTTTTGGATCGCACGGATGGTGTGTGCGATAGGTGTAGCGAGACTCTCGATGTGCAGTTTGGAGCAACAAGCGGGATCGATCGGCAGGGAGTCGGTGCAGATGAGTTCTTCGAGGGAAGACTCTTCGATACGCTGGCACGCGTTTCCGCTGAGCACACCGTGGGTGACAACGGCACGAACGGATTTGGCACCACCGGCCATCATGACTTCAGCGGCTTTGCAGAGTGTTCCGGCTGTATCGGCCATATCGTCAAAGATGACCACATCTTTTCCGTACACATCGCCGAGCACTTTGATTTCGGATACCTTATTGAAGTCCGGCCGGTTCTTGTAACAGATGACCATAGGCACTTCACGGTCGGTAAGCACATGAAGTTTCTTGGCAAAGTTGGAGGCGCGTTTGGAACCTCCGACGTCCGGCGAAGCGACGATGAGTTTCTTGAGGTTGAGGTTAGCAATGTACGGTGCAAGCACATTGGAGCCGTAGATATGATCAACGGGGATGTCGAAGAATCCCTGGATTTGTTCCGCGTGCAGGTCAACGGTGATTATTCTGTCCGCTCCTGCCGCTTGCAGCATGTTCGCTACGAGTTTGGCTCCAATGGAAACACGCGGTTTATCTTTGCGGTCCTGCCGAGCCCAACCGAAATAGGGGATGACGGCGATGACTTTGTAAGCGCTGGCGCGTTTGGCGGCATCGATCATGAGGAGCAACTCCATGAGGTTGTCGCTGGAGGGACAGGTTGCTTGCACGAGATAGACGGATTGTCCGCGAACGGATTCCTCAAAATAGGTGCAGAACTCCCCGTCGGAGAAGCGGTCGATATGCAGTTTGCCGAGTTGGCAACCTAATTCCTCGCAGATACGTTGCGCCAATGCTTCACCTTTGGAACCGGCAAAGACTTTGAATTGTTTAGACTCTTCCATAAAACCATTTACCATTTGGTCATTTACTATTTGGTCATTTTTTCTTTTTCGCCATGGGTGAGACGTTGGGTTGCGCCATGAAGCGTTCAAAGGCGGGAGACTCACATTTGAGTTGTCCGTTAGAGAGGCGGATGATGTCCTCTTTGACGCGTTTCACGCCGGCTTCCTGATCACGGTTCCAGACCATGTTACGTTGCCGCATACAGTGGGCGATATACACTTCGAGTGAATCGCGTTCAAGACCGGGTTCCAGGGACGTGGCGTAGGCGATCATATCTTGGACGATGCGACCATAGTTGCGCATTCGTACAGGGGTTGCATTCCTATGTAATTGTAAAGTCATAAAGATTTACGATTTGACGATTTACGATGTACGATTTATTTCTTTCTGATGAGGTAGATCATTGTGGGATAGTGGTCTCCGTAACCGTTTTGCCAAACACCACCTTTGGTGGTACGTAAAGGCGTACCTTTGTCTTTTCCTTCCTGCACGGTGAGGAAAGGCTTGTTGAAGATCTGCGCTTTCCAGTAGGTCCATTTGCCGGACTCGAGTTGTGCGTTCATGAGGGGTTCGGAGATGATGATCTGGTCAAAGAGGTTCCAACTGCCGTTGTAAGCAAGGGAGCCGATGCCGCGATCCAGCATCTGCCACATGGTGTTGAAAAAACCTTGCGGTTCCACTTCTTCGCGGTGCTTGCGTGCTTTGAGCACATCTTTGCAGCTATGGTTGAACGGGTCGTCGTTGAGGTCACCCATGATGACGATTTTGGCTTTGGGTTCTTTGAGATAGATCGAGTCGCAGATGTGGCTGACGAGCATGGCTGCCGTGTCACGACCGGGCCGGGAAGAGAGTTCTCCGCCGTAACGGCTGGGCCAGTGGTTAACGATGATATGGATCTTCTCCGGCGTACCATCGCCCATGAGATAGCCGGAAACGGCGAGTTGGAGACGGGTTTTTATTTCTCCGCCGTCGGCATAGTGTGCTTTGAGTTCAAAACCGTTCACTTTAGAGGGCTTGAACATAACGGAGTCATAGAGGAAACCGACGTCCACACCACGTCGGTCTGGACCTTCGAGGAGGATAGGTTTGAGACGACGCCCGTATTTGGCGTTGGCTTCAGCACAGAGATCATAGAGACAGCCGATGTTCTCTACTTCGGCTACACCGATACAAGCGGCACCGCGGGGATCATAATCCGTACCGAGTTGGGAAACGGCATAAGCCATGTTTTTGACTTTGTTCTCGTACTTGTAAGCGGTCCATTTCATACCTCCGTCGGGGAGATATTCATAGTCGTTTTTACCTTCGTCATGGATGGTGTCGAAGAGGTTTTCCAAGTTGTAGAACGCGATACAGCGCACATGTTGTCCGCTTTCGGCAGGCTGTGCAGCGTTGTCTTGCGCTTTGGCTGTAACGGAGAGCATCAGCGCCGCCGCTACGAGATACTTCATGGTGTGTTTCATATGACTGTTTTATGTTAAATTCCAAAAAACGCTGCAAAGTTACAAAAAAAAAATGAATTGCGCAAGCGTGCGCGTACTTTTTTATTATTTTTTAGAAGAAATGGGTAAAAATTGACGGGAAGTAGAGGGGCTGTATGTGGAAAAATTGACGGAAAAGCAGTAAAATTCGCGTATGAGGGTACGTGCGCTTGCGTATATGAAAAAAAAGTAGTATCTTTGCACCCGAAAATGTAAAGTAGAGATAGCAAAAAGAGAAAACAATAAAAAAATTAAGGATTATGAGTGCAGTTGTTTTACAAGGATTATTAGATTATCTTAAGTCCACATTGACGAAGGATAACCGTGAATGGTTGGCAGCTCATCTTGTTGAGCCGACAGCAGAAACTCGTCCTTACACGAAAGAAGAGTTGCTGGCTCGTGTAGAAGAGGCGGAGGCGGATATTGCGGCAGGTCGCTTTTACACGGAAGAAGAAATGGAAGCGTTTATGGATAACGCGTTGGAGGAACTTAAAGATCGTAAGGCGGCATGACGATTAAATGGGCTCAAAAAGCGGAGAGTGCTTGGTATAAGACTTTGCAGAAGATAAATGATGACTTCGGTTATCATTCTGCTTTTAAATTTCGCAAAGAGACTACTGCTGCTATTAAACAACTTAAGAAATTTCCTAAGAGCGGGCATCATGAAGATTTATTAGCATGTGCAGATAAAGAGTATCGAGGTTTATTGTTTAGTGAGTATAATAAGATGATTTATTATATCGCCGAAGCGGAAGGCGCTATTCATATTGATGATATTTGGGATACGCGCCGCGAACCAAAGAATCAGGCAAATGAGACAATTGAAAATCAATAAATAACCAATTTTTTTGTTTAACTAAAAATTTAATGCTTATGAAAGCAAATCCTACAATAACGAAAGCAGAGATAGCAGAGCATTTTGTAACATTGGAGGAGATGCATGAGTATTTAGTGAAGAATATAAAACAGCGTTTTGCTGAAAGGGAGCTGCAAAAAGAAACAGAGGATGCGATGAAGGAGGCGAGAGAAGACAATTTGAAGACATATTCAAATGTAGATAAAATGATGAACGATATTCTTGGATAAAGTATAAGTAACAAAATATGATGACTAAAGAAGAAAAAGTGGCATATTGGCTGGATCTTGCAGAATATGATATTGAGACAGCTGAGGCGATGTACAACTCGGGAAGATGGTTGTATGTCGGGTTTATGTGTCATCAAGTGATAGAGAAAACGCTCAAAGCCTATTGGTGTGGCACCCAGCCTGAGGATCCTCCATATACGCATAATTTAGTATTACTATCTGACAAAACGGGATTGACTGAGTTGTTGAGCGATGAGCAGAATGAGTTTGTATCTCAGATGATGCCGCTTAATATTCAAGCTCGCTATCCGTCATATAAAGAACAATTGAGCAAAAAATTAAATAAGGCCACTTGCCGAATGATTATTAATAAAACAAAAGAAGTGCAATTATGGATAAAGAGCAAGTTATAAATATCGTTCATTCCTACAAAGAAGCCATTTATCCGATAGTTGGTGATGCGCTTGTGTATCTTTATGGTTCTTATAGTAAAGGGACAGCTCATAAGGACAGCGATATTGATGTGGCTGTTATTGTTCCAAAGATTGAGGGCGATTGGTTGCAAACAAGCGCTAAATTATGGGGCGCAACTCGTAAAGTAAGCACCCTTATTGAACCTGTTATCATGGAAGAAGGTGAGCACTCTCCGTTATATGATGATGTTATGCGAACGGGTGTTGCTGTTTGAAAGCAAAAATAACTCAAAATAAATTATAAAAACCAATTTTTTTTGTTTAACTTTAAAAATTTAATGCTTATGAGTGCAGCGCAGGCAATAGCAAGTAGTCGTTTCCTCACCGCTATGGGACCGATGATAGAGGATGAGCAGAAGATGAATGCTGTAATGGCATATATTGAGAGTATCAGGATTCAACCGCTTCATCGTCCTTTGAGTATAGATCCGGATTTCAAGAATAAGCCGATGTACACGGTTGAGGAGTATTTTGATGGTTTGGCAAAAGATCTTGGTGAAGAGTTCGGAATGAATGATATTCGTGAGGCTATATGAAGAAGTACGATATCAAACTTACCGAAGAGGCGAAGCAAGAACGTAAGTCATTGGCTCACTTCATAAAAGATGAGGTTCACGCTCCTCTGACGGCAAAGAGATATATGCTGGGGTTAGAAGAAGAAATTAAGAAATTAGAGAATTCAGCAGGCTCATTGGCCGTAGATGAAGAGTTGTCTCGTCAATTAGGGATGGAGGTTCGCCGGACGAATTACAAGAATATGGCAATAATATTCTCGGTGGAAGAAGAAAATGCTTATATCCATCATATCATACCGCAAAAGAAGGTAGTGTTTGAGGTAGAAATATAAAAATAATTAAAAACCAATTTTTTTGTTTAACTTTAAAAATTTAATGCTTATGAAAAACAATTATCAAATAGATATGAGTAGAATTGAAGAATTGGAGAGCAAGGAGTACTTGACTCCAGAAGAGTTTAGAGAACTTGGTCACTTTCGAATGTCACAACTGATACAACCAAGAGTAGCATGCTGAATTATACGCAACAAGCGGTAGAAGATTTAGCGCTAATCCTTGCGGGCTTGGTATCTTTTCGTATAGGAGACGCTCTTGATCCATCTTTATCAGAGGAGCACGCTATTATCGTGTATGATGATATCGCGGATCACATAGATACGATAGAGACTCTTACTTATCATCGTGCAAATACGTTTGCTGGCTTGGAGTGTTATGGCGAGTTCGTCTATACGTACAAAAGAAATAGAACCAATTGGTATGCGTTCTATGATAAATGTGGGGAAGGAGATTTTGTGGTGAATCGTATAACGAACAATTGGAATGTCCTTTTGCCTAGATTGTAATGATACAATAATAATGTTGAACGACAGTCGAACGACGGTCAACCGACAGTCAACCGACGGTCAAAGCCAACGTCACTGCAAGCAAACCCCTCTATCGAAACGATGGAAGGTCTTAATGACGCTCGTCTTCCTCTTCACCCTCGGCATCGGAAATGTGTGGGCGGCGGATACTGAACTTTGTTCCGCAAATTTTAATGGAAAGACAGCTCAGTCTAATTCAACAGGTGTTGCAGAAACCGGTTGTACGATGAAGTGGGGAAGTGTAGAAAGTTCAAGTAATGATGTTACCGTTTCTGGAAATACATATCGTAAATTTGGAAGCTCTGGCTACGTTCAATTGATTCTTGATGATGGAGAATTTCAGGCCGGAGATAAACTGACAGTTACAATGTCAAGTAACCAAAATAACAAAAGTATTTCTTATAAACTTCACGATAAATCTTCAGGTAATGGACCTTCAGATATTACCGTAAGCAGTGGTGAAGCAAAACCATTATCGTATACGTTGACCGCTGATGATATTGAATCGGATGGTTCGATTAAAATATTCCGTGGAGGTAGTGCGAATACAAATGCTCGTTATGGTAGTTTTTCTGTAGTTCGACCAGCAGAATGTACAGAGACTGCTCCGACGTCGGTTGCAGTTTCCGGAGGCGCGACTTATGACAAAGGAGATGCTTTGTCTAATCTGTCAGCGGTTGTGACGGGTGGTACGGGCACAATGTCCTACCAATGGTATCGCAACACTACTAATGCAGCTACCATTAGCGATAACCTAAAATTAGCAAATTGCACGACGGCAACTTTAACTCCTGCTAACAAGGTAGGTACGTATTATTACTACTGCGTTGCTTCAAACTGCGCAGGTTCTGTTACTTCTGGTACAACCGCTGTTACTATCAATCCTGTTTGTCCTTCTAGTGGAACAATATATAAATTCCAAGTGAAGACAGGCTTGGCGAATGGAAATCTAGTAACGTCTGTGCCGAAGGATGTAGATATGACAACCGACAATTATTTATCTGCATTAGTGGGAGGAGAATTGATGGCTGCCGCTCGTAATAATGTCAATCGTATAAACATTACTGGCGGTAACGCCATAGGTTTCTCTAATGGAGCGGATGCCTATCTGGAAATGACGCTTGATTGTGCCATTCAAGCAGGAGATATTATCAAATATACTGTAGCAAGCAACAATATGTTGTTAAGGTTGACATCTGCGACTACCGCTGAAAATGAACTGACGCTTGATAGGACAAAAACACAAGTAGAAGTTCCTGCTGCGTTTGTTGGTGCAACGAAACTCTATATGATTAGAGCAAGTAGTTCTCCTAATATCTCTTACTTTGAGGTGGTCCGCCCGGTATATCGCACAATAACTCTTGAATATGCTGATGGAGCAACGACTGATGGTTCTATTAAGGTATTGGATGGTGAAGCGGCAACGAAGCCGGCAGATCCGACTTGGGCACATCATCGTTTCGATGGTTGGTATAATGGTTCTGATCCGTACGTTTGGACTGCAAATGTAACGGGCAATTTGACGCTTACTGCTCATTGGACACAACTCTATACAGTTACTTATGCTAAAGGAGATGAGAGTGCAACCGGTGATGCTCCGACGCAAGTAGATAAGGCTGCTGGCGAGACCTTTGAAGTGGCTGCAAATTCATTTGAAGTAGCAGGTAAAGTATTTGATTATTGGAATGATGGTACAAACGACTACAATCCGGGTGATACGTACACGGTTGGAACAAATAACGTAACTTTGACCGCTGTTTGGAGAACTCCTTCAACGATGTATGCAATCACCAAAGGAGCACATGAGAACGGTGACTTCACTATTGATCCCGCTTCACAAGAGGCAGGTGAAATCGTAACATTGGAGGCAACTCCGAATGAGGATTATGTCTTCAGCGCTTGGGATGTTTACAAAACTGGCGAAAGCAGTACAAAGGTTAGTGTAACGAACAATACATTCACTATGCCGGGTTATGCTGTAACGGTTAATGCTACCTTCGCGGCTGACCCTCGTGCTAAAGTACTGTATGTAACATCGAATACAGCCGATGCAACGAAGGAAAACGATAAAGTCTACGCAGCACTTAAAGACACCTATAATGTGAAGATTGTAGGTCCGACTTCTGATGCAGACCAATCGACTTATGCTTTGGTTGTTCTTCATGAGTCTGTAGGCGGTGGTAACTTTAACGCAGATGCTATCAAGGCCGCAAAGGAAGGTAATACTCCGGTGCTGAACACGAAGAGTTATTTCTATAATAATGCCAATACAGACAATCAACGTTGGAACTGGGGAACTCCGAATGCGGGAAAGAAAACGAAGGGCGTGCATGTGAATAGGGCATATTGCGATATCACAAGTCACCCGTTGTTCGATGATTTGACACCGGATGCAAATGACAGTATCATTATTTTGAGTTCTATCAACGGCGACAACAAACCTATTCAGCCAATTGGAACTTTCACAACAGGCAAAGAGGGTTATAATTTGGCATATGTGCCTGATGGTTGCGCTATCCATGAGTTGACTCCTGCTCAACGCGGTGCGACAAGTGGAAAATACTTGATGATTAGTTTGTATAGCAAAGATTTTGCTAACCTGAATGCTAATGGTCAGAAATTGTTCCAGAACGCTGCAGCTTACTTGATCGGTTCAACGGCATGGGAGCCTAAAGCACCGAAGACGGTTTTGCATACTTTGACAGGCGTGACTACGTCAAGTGATGATGAGGTCTGCGCAGGTGTGGCTTATGAGGCTACGTATGTAGCAGAATCCGGTTATACATTACCGGCAAGTATTACGGTGAAAATAGGCGGTTCGACTATTGATGCTGAGAATTACACTTGGGATCAATCAACCGGTGCGCTTACTATTCCTGATGCTCAGGTAACCGGCAATATCCAAATTACTGTAGTTGGTGACTTCGCATGTCCGGCAGCAGGTTCGGGTGACGTTGTCTTCTCTTGGACTCCGAAAACTGGTTTGGATAACGCAGATATCGAAGCAGGTACGTACGATTTACCGGGCTCTTGGTTAACTTCAGTAAATGGAGGTACAGCTCAAATGATCGTGCCGGCAGATGAAAATATGCGCATCCGTGGATCGCAATTGGCATTTAATAGCAATAACGCATATGTTCATTTGACGATTTGTGCATTAGCAGAGGGTGATAGAATCCTTGTCAATTCCTCCAATGAAACCAACGCACGTAACCTTTGGATCTCGTTGAATGCAACACGTCCGGATAATGCAGAGGCTGCTGCCGCTGTCATTGAACAAGGTAAGGCATATTATATTTCATCTACTTCATCGCTGAAAAATGCTACTGATCTGTACATTTGGCGTGAAAGCAGTACTACTCAAATAGGAGAGGTTTCCATCATCCGTTCGAAGAAATTCACGGTAACATATGTGGCTGCTGATTTGACAGGCGGAGAAGTACCTGCTGCCGTAACCGATATCTTTGACGGTCAAACAATCACCGTAGCTGGTAAGGGTACGATGGAGAAAGGTACGATGCTCTTTAACGGTTGGAAAGATGCTAATGAGGTAAGTTATGCAGCGGGCGTTGATCTTGAGATAACAGCTAACATGACGCTCACGGCTCAATGGTCACAACTCTATTCAGTAACTTACGCGAAGGCAGGAACCGAAGAAGGTACTGTCCCAACACAGGAATCCTTGTTGAATGGTGCACAATTCACCGTAGCCGATCAAGGTTCGTTGGTTACTCCTGCTAATAAAGTCTTTGGCGGTTGGAACGATGGAACGCAGACCTATGAAGCCGGAGAGACGTACACTATTGCTGGCGCAGATGTGACATTGACAGCTGTTTGGAATGATACTTACACTGTACAATACGATGCAAACGGCGGCGAAGGAACGATGGCAGATGGTACAGGTACAACTGTCTCGATTGCTGCTAACGGCTTTACCTATGCAGACCATAAGTTCCTCCGTTGGAATTCACAACCGGATGGTGAGGGAACCAATTATACAGTTGGAGCCGAAGTAAGCGAGAACCTTACGCTGTATGCAATATGGAAAGAGGTAACTTGTACCCCTAGCACCAATATCTTCTCTATTGAGTTTACGAATAGTTCTGAAGTAAAAATGTCATACAACGATCCGGAATTGGATTTGTCACCTTATGCTACGATATCGGGCGGTAGTGCCTTTATGAGATATTATAATGGCACAAACACAAACAAGACCGTACTTAATTCCAGCAAGAAAGTAAATTATGATTCGAATAACCAGTATTTGAAACTTGTTTTGGATTGTGCTTTACAGGAAGGAGATGTGATTACATGTGCTGATGGTACAGGTAACCAAATTGCAATTGCAGTTGATTTGACTACAGCAACGAATCCGGCAAGTACTTCAAATAAAGAGGTGACATCAAGTTATGAATATACTGTTCAAGCAGCAGACCATATCGTGGGAAAAGATGTTCTCTTCCTTGGACGTAGCACATCAGGTGGTACCACGAATGGTACAATAACCATTTATCGTCCGTTGCCTGATGCTTCTGTTCCGACGATTAACAACGCTACTCCGGCTGATGCTGAGTATACTGGCGCTGCATCACCGATGACGGTTGTGGCTGAAGTCGAAGGTGCAGAAGATCTGCACTATCAGTGGTATAAAGAGGCAGGTGAAACAGATCTCGCAGTAGGTGAAGATGCTGCTTCGTTTACTCCGACTGCTTCCGGTGAGTACTACTGCGTAGTTACTAATAGCCCGACGGGTTACACTCCGAAGTCTGCTACTTCTCGTACGGCAACGATCACGATGATCAGTAGTGATGCAACGCTGGCTTGGCTGAAAGCAGATGGAAACGACATTGCTTTGAGCGACGGTGTATATGCATATGAGTATACGCTTCCGTATAACTATACTGCAGATGGTGCTCCGACGGTTACTTATGCAACGACCGATGCGAATGCAACAATAACGAATTTCACCCCAGCTGCAACCAAGACCGGTACGGCTACTATTAACGTATTAGCACAAGACGGCGTAACATCGCACGAATACACGGTTAAGTTCAACGAGTTCAGTGGATGTGTACGTGCATTCTGGTTCGCATATGCAGATGACGCTGCTGCTAATAATGTGACGAATAATAGTACGGTATTTGTATCATGTCCGACAGGTAGTAGTAATGCTTCTACTTATACATTGACTATTGGCTCAGATGTATATACGGCAACGAGAAATGGTGGTAGTTTCGCAGAGGCGGCTCGTCTAGTGATTCCTTCCGGTTTCAACGCTACATTCTATGCAAAAGTACGTGGAGGTGGAAGCAATAAAAAGATCACCTTAATCTCTACGGCTGATGAGTCTGTGAAGTATTCTTCCGGTACATTCTCTAGTAATGATGCTCAAGTATCCATTGAGGATATTCCTGCGGGAACTTACAAACTGACCTCTGATGGTTTAAGCAGATTGTATGTAATGGCGGTTGAGATGTGCAAATATCCGATGGAAGGTGTATCACTGCCGGCAACGGAAAGTGTACTGGTAGGAGAAACCGTAACGTTGACTCCGGTATTCGATCCGACGAACGCTTCCAACAAGAATGTAACTTGGGAGAGTGAAGACGAGGATGTTGCAACTGTTGCTAACGGTGTAGTAACCGGTGTTGCAGCCGGAACGGCAAATATTACCGTAACAACTGAAGATGGTAACTTCCATGCTACCTGCGCAGTAACCGTTACTGAATTGGATTGCGACACATATATGGGTAACCTCTTTGCTTTGACGATTAAAGATGTAGAGGCAAGCATAACCATAGCTACAACTGAAATCGATATGGCGACGTACGCTACTATTGAAAACGGTACCGCCTTCACGGCTCGTACATCGGGTAGCGCTTCTCATAAGCCTGCGGTGAAGCAAAATAATGTAGTTCAGTTCCAATACAACAATGATGCATTGTATCTGAAGTTGAACTTGCAGAGATGTGCTTTGAAGGAAGGCGATATGATTACCATTACCGGTACTGATGATAATGAGTTTAGTTTCACGACTGATGCAACTCGTGCAACTACTTACAAGACCACCGGTCATAAGTATGTTGTTCAATACGGTGATGCATTAGTAGGAGCAAGTACGATTTATGTATGGCGTGCTGAGAATAGTAACTGCTATCTGAAGTCCATCTCTATCGACCGTGTCGCTCCGAGTCACACACGTCCGGTTAATCCGGCTTATCTTGGAACGCTGTGCTGGACCAACAATGCAGCTATCGTTGGTGCAACGCTGTATGAACTCCAAGGTAAGAACGAGAACAACTATCTCGTATTCGATGAGGTTATATCGAAACGTCTTGAGGCTGGTAAGCCGTACATCTTCATGCCGGAGGACGGTAATACGGAGATTAAGGTTTACAACACCGATGATGCGGCTGCTTTGACAGAGGCTGATTTGCAACCGGTAAATAATATGTACGGTACATTCGAGGGTAAGGATCTGAGACCGGATCAGGATGAGGATGCCGATATGTATTACTTCTCGGGTCATAATATCTGGAGAGTAGGCGATTTCACCGTTGAGAAGATTAACATCCCGGCTTATCGTTGCTACGTAGATTATCCTGCAGTATTGGCTGGTGCACCTGCAGAAGCTCCGGCACCGGGTCGTCGTCGTGTAACGATGGGCGTTAACGGTAAAGACGTGGCTACCGGCATGGAGAACATCAATGCTTCCGACAAACCGCTGAAGGTGATGATTGACGGTCAGTTGTTCATTATCCGTGGCGAGAAGGTATTCGATGCTACCGGAAGATTGGTAAAATAACGTAAAATTGGCAAAAAGTACGGCAAAAATTTGCATATGTCAAAAATTTGCCGTACCTTTGCAGCCAAATTTGAAAATTATGATGAAAATGTATAAACAACCGAAAAGTGATGTTACCATAATTAATATGGAACACATGTTGATGGACGTCGTTGTATCTCCGGGTGCTCCGACCGATCCTAATACTCCGCCTACTCCGGGTGCTCCGGCTCGCGGAGGTATTATCGAGTAATTCCCTTCTTCGCGTACGTGCGTAAACGTTATTAGTTACGCGCGGAAGGACGAAAGAATTAAAGGCAGCTTACGGGCTGCCTTTAATTGTGTGTATTAGTCCAAAATGGCCAAAAATGGGGCAAAAAGACAAAAAATGGAAAAAAAACTTGCGTATGTCAAATTTTTGTTGTAATTTTGCGAGCAAAATTGGAAAACCTATGCGCACGACACAGGAATACATAGCGACATTGAAGCAACACGCACCGATATTGCGTGACCGCTTTGGTATGAAGTCCATGTCGTTATTTGGCTCCGTGGCTCGCGGAAAGCATACGGAGGATAGCGATGTCGATGTATTCGTGGATATGCCGGTAACGCTTCGTGGTGTCGGTGGCGCAAATGATTATCTGGAGCAAATTACGGGGAAGCATGTGGATATGATCGTTAAACATCGAAATCTTACTCCGTTCTTCCTTAAAGAAGTAGAAAGAGATGGTGTTAGAATATTCTGAAAATACGCGTTTAGCTCAAGAAACACTCCTTAATATCAAGAGAGCAATCTTGATGTTGCAAGAATGGAATGAAGGAGTGGAAAGTGCCGATGAGTGGCTGTCTTCTACATATGGAATGCAGAAACTTGCCGGTAACGCTATGATGGTTGAGGTAATCGGAGAGGAGGTTAAGAAAGTGGAAAAGCGTTTGGGAACGGAATTTCTTAATCTGCGCCCTGAGATACCATGGAGAGAAGTTATGGGCATGAGAAACCACATCGCTCATGGATACTTCGATATTAATGAATTGTATGTATTTTCCGTCATCAAAAACGATCTGTCTCCATTATTAGAAGCTATCGACTATCTCATCTCAGTTTTAGATACGCTGAAAATGGAAAAGGAAGTAGATGAGCATTGCGAATAAAAAAACAGACAACTGTGCGTTGCCTGTTTTTTTGATTGCCGAGAAAGGAGGGAAGATTAGTCTTCGTTCTCCGTAGCACCTTCTTCGAACGGAAGAGTGTTCTCCGGGAGAGTAGCATCTTCGTCGATAGCCTCATCCGCATCGATGATTTGCTCTTGGCGAGCTTCCTCTGCGTCATTGTCGTTGGATTTGTTGCTCTTCTTGGTGAACGCAACAGCCACAATGCTGAGGAAGACGATGATACCGATGAGCGTCCAGGTAGCTTTCTCCAAGAAGTCAGCTGTTTTCGGCGCACCCATCACCTGGTTTCCGCTCGAAAAGCCGGAAGCCAGACCTCCACCTTTACTATTCTGTACCAATACCAGCAGGATCAGCAAGATAGCGGCAATAATGATTAAAACAGTAATAAAAGTACTCATAATATAATTTGTGATTTTTGATTTTACATTTGTGATTTTGGGCGTATTTTCCAAAATCGGGTGCAAAGGTACAACAAAAATTGCATATATGCAAATATTTTGGCAAAAAAAGCACTTTTATTTGCGTATATCGAAAAAAAGTAGTATCTTTGCGCACTAATTGTGTGACATTTAGTCATAGAACTATGACTCAACAGGAATTATTGGCCATAAAACAGCGGTTCGGGATTATCGGACAGAGTCCGTTGCTGAATCGGGGGATAGAGATAGCGGTGCAGGTAGCTCGTACCGATTTGAGTGTGTTGGTTACCGGTGAGTCGGGTGTGGGAAAAGAGCATTTCCCGAAGATCATTCACGCTTTCTCGGCACGCAAGCACGGTCCGTATTTTGCAGTGAACTGCGGTGCTATTCCGGAAGGCACGATCGACAGTGAGCTTTTTGGTCACGAGAAAGGTGCGTTTACGGACGCGAAGAGTGAGCATAAGGGTTATTTTGAGATCGCTAACGGTGGTACGTTATTCTTGGACGAAGTGGGAGAACTGCCGTTGCAGACCCAGGTGCGACTGTTGCGCGTGTTGGAGACGGGAGAGTTTCTGCGGATGGGTTCGAGTGAGGTACGGAAGACGAATGTGCGTGTGGTTGCAGCCACGAACCTGAATATGCGTCAGGCGATCGATGACGGACGGTTTAGAGAGGATCTGTATTACCGTCTGAACACGGTGGAGATTCGCGTGCCGGCATTGCGGGAACGGAAGGAAGATATACCGTTGCTGTTTAGGAAGTTCGCTTCGGATTTCTGTAACCGGTACCAGATGCCGCCGTTGTCGCTGAACGAAGAGGCGACGCGGTTGCTGCAAGAGAGTTACTGGCGCGGCAATATCCGTCAGTTAAAGAACACGGCGGAGCAGATCTGTGTCATCGAGATGGATCACCAGATCAATGCCGATACGCTGCGGAAATACTTACCGAAGGGCGAGAGCCAGCAGGGCATTATACTGCGTAACCAGCCTCAGACGAACGGGAAAGACTACTCCCATGAGATAGGGCTGCTGTATAACATGGTGATGCAGAACAAGAAGGATATTGAAGCGATTCGGGAATTGTTGGGCGCTGATTGTTTCAAAGATGAAACAAAAATGCACAGAGAGATCGGAGATATACCTCAACCGACGATTACGATTGCCCAGCCGGAGATGGCGGCAAGGAAACATGTGGATGCAGACGATGCGGAGGATGTGGAGACGAGTTTGCGGGTAGAAGACAGCGAGAAGGAGTTGATCAAAAAAGCGCTGGAGGCTTCGGCTGGAAACAGAAAGGTAGCGGCAGATAAACTCGGTTTTTCTGAAAGGACGTTGTACCGAAAGATAAAGGAGTATAATCTTTGATTGGATATTGGAAATTGGATATTGGAAATTGAAGATTGAAAAAATCATATTATTGTTAGGAATTGCGCTGGTGATGAACGGGTGTTCAATCAGTTATAAATTCAACGGCGCGAATATCAACTATCAGACGACGAAGTCGATCTCGATAGCGGATTTTCCGAACAATGCAGCGATGGTGAATCCGACCTTGAGTCCGTCCTTGACAGAAGGAATACGTGACCTGTTCTCCCGTCAGACGCGGTTGCAGATCTTGAGTAAGGGAGGCGATCTGGAGTTAGAAGGTGAGATCGTGGGGTATGACATCTCGCAGGGTGCGATCTCGAAAGACGGTTTTGCGACGGAGGGTAAGTTAACGATTCGTGTAACGATTCATTTCACGAACAATATCTACCCGGAAGAGTCGTTTGACAAGACCTATTCGGCGTATCAGACGTACGATGCGAGTCAACTGCTGAGTGATATACAGGATCAGTTATGCGAGATTATCATCCAGGAAATTGCTGAAAATATATACAACGATACTGTGGCGAAGTGGTAGCCATTTCGCATTGGAAATTGGATATTGGAAATTGGAAATTTATATGAAAATTACAAGAATTTTGGCGTTGGGAATGGTAGCGGTGGTTGCTGCCGGATGCGTGACGCAGAAGCGAATGACGTATATGCGAGACGCGGATGCTGCGAAGGCGGAAGCGTTGAACGCAGAGTTTGCATCGAAGAGTCATACCGTGATTCGTAACGGGGATGCGTTGACGATTTTTGTGTCTGCTTTGGACATGGAGGCTGTGACGCCGTACAACTTACCGACGGTGATCTATGCAGCGCCGGGATCAAGAGCGGTGCAGACGACGCCGATGTTGCAATATTACATCGTAGATGAGAAAGGCGATGTGACGATGCCGGTGTTGGGCGCTATTCATGTAGCGGGTCTGACGCGTGTGGAGGCGCAGGAAGCTATCCGTGCGTTGCTGGAGACGCAGGTGGTTAATCCGTCGGTGCAGGTGAACCTGATTAATGCCAAAGTGTCGGTGTTAGGTGAGGTAAACCGTCCGGGTTATGTAGGCATGTCGGGTGACCGTTTGACTATATTGGAAGCTTTGGCAGCTGCCGGTGACCTGACACCTTACGGCAAGCGGGACGATGTGTTAGTGACGCGTGAAGTGGACGGAAAGTTAGAGATGACGCGTGTTGACTTACGCAGTGCCGATCTGTATAACTCGCCGTTCTTCTACTTACAGCAGAACGATGTGGTCTATGTATCGCCGAACAAAGTGCGTGTGATAAGCAGTACGAATGCGGGTCTGTGGGTGAGCATCGTAGGTACGTTGGCCAGTACGGCAGCGGTAGTAGTGACGGTGGTTAAACCGACTACGACGGTGATTACGAAGTAATGGCGAATGGTTAATGGCGAAAGGCGAATGGTTATGGAAAACAAGAATACGAAAAAAGAGAAAGAGATAGATATCCAGCAATTGGTGCGCGTGGCATGGGACCATAAGTGGTGGTTTGTTATCGGTGTGGCAGTGATGATGCTGCTTGGAGTGCTGTATAATTTGCGTAAGACGCCTCAGTGGAAGACGGACGCGAAGATTATGTTACGTCAGAAAGACACGGATTCACCGCTCAGTTCGTTGTCGATGTTAGGTCTGTCGGCGAACACGGCTGCAGAGGATGAAGTGGCGGTACTGTCATCCCGTGGCTTGGTGTATCAGGCGGTGGATGTGCTGAACCTGTGGGACGATTGTTCCAAGCGCTGCGGCTGGAAATGGGAAGGTGAGTTTATGCATCCGGCGTTGACGATCGACTATTCGCTGCTGACGCAGGAGAATAAGGACAAGACGTTCACGGTGACGGTTAATCCGGACGATGAGGGCTATCAGGTGAAGGTGAAGTTAGGCTTGTTCAACAGTTCATCGACCCATGTGGCGGACTTCAGTGAACCGGTGGAGACAAAAGTGGGTCTGTTGAAGATTCAGGCGAACCGTGTGCTGAGTAGTGACACCACGTACCGTGTGGGGCATAAGCGGAAAGAGCTGGTAGTAGCCGGTTATTGCAAGAAGATCGGTATCTCGTTATACAAGAAAGAGTCGAATATCATTACGCTTTCGACCACTTCGACGAATCCGGATCGGGATAAGGCATTGTTGTTCCAGTTGATCGAGCAGTATAACCTGAACGCGATCATGGACAAGAATATGATTGCGACGAACACGGCGGCGTTTATTGAGGAGCGTCTGAATATTATCACGGAGGAGTTGAGCGATGCCGAAGAGGCTGTTTCGACGTACAAGGAGAAGAATAACATCGCTGACCTGCAGACGCAGGCCAGTTTGTTCCTGCAGGCGAACAGCGTGGAGCAACGCGAGATGAATGAGATCGAGACGCAGTTGAGCCTGATCGAATATGTGGATGAGTTTTTAAAAGACACATCGAAGAAGGAGAACCTGATTCCTTCGAATATCGGTGTGACGGATGCTTCGTTGGCCGGCAGCCTGAACGAGTACAACTCGCTGCAGTTGCAGCGGATGCGTATCCAGCGAACCGCAACGGAGGACAACCCGGTGTTGGAGCAGATGAGTGCGCAGTTGGCATCGATGCGGCAGAATATCATTGCGACGATCGGTTCTGTTCGTGAGAGCCTACAGATCCGTAAACGCAGTCTGGAGATTCAGGAAAACCGTTACAACAGCCAGATCCGGAATGCGCCGGAGCAGCAGCGGGAGTACCTGCGCGTTGTTCGTCAGCAGCAGATGAAAGAGAGTCTGTATCTGTACTTGTTCCAGAAACGCGAAGAGAACGCGCTGATGTTAGCGGCTACAGCGATGCCGGCGAAGATCATCGATATGCCGGAGAAAGATGTGTTGAGTCAGACACCGAAGATGCGGAAGACCTTATTCCTCTGTTTCATCCTGGGTCTGCTTTTCCCGGCCGGTTTGATCTATGTGAGAAAGTTGTTTAACAACAAGATCGATGATGAGAAGGAGTTTGAGCGGAATGTGAAAGCACCGCTGTTAGGTCATCTGGTGAAGAACTCCCGTAATGCGCATATCGCGATCCATGAAGGTGAGGCAACGGTATCGGCGGAGTTGTTCCGACTGATTCGTACGAACCTGAAGTTCATCATTCCGGCGAATACGAAGAGTCCGGTGGTGCTGGTGACGAGTTGCATCAACGGTGACGGCAAGTCGTACGTATCGAGTAACACGGCGCTGTCGCTGGCGATGTTAGGAAAGAAAGTGGTGCTGGTAGGCATGGATATCCGCAAACCGATGTTAGCAACCTATTTCAATTTGAACACGAAGGGCCATCTGACGGATTACTTGGCAGAACCGGAAGTGGAGCTGGACGATATCATCGTTCCGAGCGGCGAGCATAAGAATCTGGATCTGATTCCTTGTGGTGTGATCCCGCCGAACCCGGCTGAGTTACTGCAGACGGAGCGGGTGGATCAGTTGTTTGAAGAGTTACGCAAGCGGTACGATTATATCATCGTGGATACGGCGCCGGTGGCTTTGGTAAGTGATACGTATCAGTTGGACCGTGTGGCGGATGTGACGCTGTTTGTGGTTCGGTACAAGTACACGCCGAGTGAGATGGTGGACTATATCAACGATGTGATCGAGCAGCAACGGATGCATAACGTGGCATGCGTACTGAATGGCGTGAAAACCAGCAGAACCGGTTACGGATACGGCTACGGATACGGGAAGAAAAAATGATCGTTTGTGTAGCAGAGAAACCGTCTGTCGGAGCGTATATCGCGAATGTGTTGGGTGCCAACAAGCGCTGCGACGGTTATTTTGAAGGGAACGGGTACTGGGTGACCTGGACCTTCGGTCATCTCTGTGCACTGTTGGATCCACACGAATATACGGAGCAGTGGAAAGGGTGGAACCTGAGTTCACTGCCGATGATTCCGCAGCGTTTTTCGATTAAGGTGAGTGGTGACGAAGGGGTGCATAAGCAGTTCAACGTCATCAAGAACCTGATCGAACAAGCCGACGAGGTGATTAACTGCGGTGATGCCGGTCAGGAAGGAGAGTTGATCCAGCGGTGGGTGTATCAGAAGGCGGGGTGCAAGTGTCCGGTGAAACGTCTGTGGGTGAACTCATTGACAGAAGAAGCGATCAAGGACGGTTTTCAAAAACTGAAAGACCAATCGGAATATCAGCATCTGTACGAAGCGGGGTTGATGCGTGCAATCGGCGATTGGCTGTTAGGCATGAACGCTACGCGTGCGTATACTATAAGGTACGCGAAAGGAACGGGAAAGAACCGGCAGGTGTTATCGGTGGGCCGTGTGCAGACGCCGACGCTGGCGCTGGTGGTAAAACGGCAGGCGGAGATCGAGCATTTTGTGCCGAAGACCTATTGGGAGTTGAAGACCAATTACCGGGATACGCTGTTCAGTGCCCAGATTCCGGTGGAAGACGGGGAGTATGCGATCACGAGTGAAGAGCAAGGTCAGGCGCTGGTGGACAGTATCAAGGATGAGTCGCTGACGATCACGAGTGTGGAGAAGAAGAAGGGGCTGGAGTATGCACCGAAGTTGTATGACCTGACGTCGCTGCAAGTCGATTGTAATAAGAAATTTGGTTTTTCTGCAGAGCAGACGCTGCAGTTGATACAATCGCTGTATGAGAAACGGCTGACGACCTATCCTCGTGTGGATACGACTTATCTGAGTGATGATATATATCCGAAGGTACCGGGAACGCTGAACGGGATCAAGGATTATTACCCGTCTGTAGCACCGTTGATCGGGGCAAAGTTACCGAAGTCGAAGAAGGTGTTTGACAACAGCAAGGTGACAGATCACCATGCCATTATTCCTACGGGCCAACGGCCGGATGGAATGACGGCAGACGAGAAGAAAGTATATGATCTGGTGGCACTGCATTTCATTGCGGTTTTCTATCCCGTGTGCGAGGTGAGCAACACGACGGTGCTGGCCAAGGCGGGTGAGATCGATTTTAAGGTGACCGGACGAGAAGTAATCAAACCGGGATGGCGGGTCGTTTTTGAGAATGAGCGTTCGCAAAGCGAACTCAATGATGAGAATGATGCGAATGATGAAAATGCGAAGGGTCTGCCGGCGTTTGTGAAAGGCGAGAGCGGGGAGCATGTGCCGGTGTTGAAAGAGAAGACGACCACACCGCCGAAATTTTATACCGAGGCGACCTTGTTACGGGCCATGGAGACGGCAGGAAAGACGGTGGAGAATGAGGAGTTGCGGGATGCGATGAAGGAGAACGGTATCGGCAGACCTTCTACGCGTGCTGCGATTATAGAGAAACTGTATCAGCGCAAATATATTGTGAAGCAGGGTAAGAGTCTGCGTGCGACGGATATCGGAATTGATCTGATTCACACGATCATCTCTCCACTGCTGAAATCGGCGGAGTTAACGGGACTATGGGAGAAAAAGTTAAGAGAGATCGAGCGCGGCGAATATACGGCGCAGGATTTCTTAAATGAGTTGAAGGAGATGACGACCGGCGTGGTACGGGATGTGAAAAGCAACAAAGCCGGTATGCTTTGTCCGGTGTGCCGGCAAGGTCTGGTGATTCGCGGTAACACGCGGTACGGCTGTTCCCGTTGGAGGGAAGGATGCAATTATGCAGAAGCATTTTAGATTTTTGATTTAAGATTTTAGATTGAAGATTTAAGATTTGCAAACTTCATTTAGCAAAAAAATACACATGTGCACAATTTACGTCAATTTTTCCACATAGGAATAGTGTTTTTTGTGTACCTTTGCACCGGAAATAGGCAAAAAACTCATTTAACAACAAATCAAATACAAACAAAACTCTTTATGAAACTGAATCTCAGTGTATTCCGTACCATGGTGCTCAGTGCGATGCTGCTTGTCGGCATGGCTGTTCAAGCACGTGTGATCAGCGGAGTAGTGAAAGACCAGACGGGTGAGACGATTATCTCAGCCACCGTTATGGTTCAGGGTACCACGATTGGTACCGTAACGGATTTCGACGGTAATTATTCGCTCGATGTGCCGGAAGATGCTAAAGTGTTGGTTTTCTCTTACGTCGGAATGAAGACGCAGGAGTTGGCGATCACGGGCGATGTGATGAACGTGGTGCTTGCTGATGAAAGCGAGATCCTGGAAGAAGTGGTAGTTACCGGTTACGGAACGACCAAGAAACGCGATGTGGTTACTTCCGTTGCTTCGGTAAGTGCAGACCAGATCAAGGACATTCCGGTTGCATCTGCCAGTGAGGCATTGCAAGGAAAGTTAGCCGGTGTTTCGGTTATCAATACCGAAGGAAGTCCGGATGCTGATGTGAAGATCCGTGTTCGTGGTGGAACTTCGTTAACGCAGAGTAATGACCCGTTGTATATCGTGGACGGTATGCCGGTTAGTTCGATTTCTGATATCGCGCCGAGTGACATCGCTTCGATGGACGTGTTGAAAGACGCTGCGGCTACGGCTATCTACGGTGCGCAGGGTGCTAACGGCGTTATCATCATTACTACGAAGGATGCTGATTCGGACGATGACAAGATGTCGTTCCATGTGGACTATTCGGGTTTTGTCGGATGGAAGAAGATTGCCAAGAAATACGATGTAATGGATCCCCGTGATTTCGCGTTGATGCAGTACGAATGGGCTTCGATGAAGTACAACACCACCGATCCGGGTAACTCCGATTTGCGTGGTCAGTTCTACGCTTATTTCGATCCGTTGTACAATAGTACAAAGTATAAAGATGCGGCAGAGATTGAGACCACTCCGATCGCTACGTTGTTAGATCAGTACGATGACCGTACATTGCACGATTTCGTCGATTGGCAGGATCGTACGTTCGGCCGTACGGGTTTCAACTCGAATCAATCGGTTAGTCTGAGCGGTGGTAACAAGAATGCGAACTTTACGCTTTCTTACAACCGCATTGACGACAAGGCGATCATGGAGCAGTCGAACTACACCCGTAATAATATCTCGGGAAAGGCGAAGTTCAAACCGTTTAAGAACTTCACAATCGGTTTCACTACCCGTTATACGCAAACGGATGTGTTAGGCTCAGGTTCGAACGCTATTAAGGATAACGGTACCTCGACGGAGAGCCGTCTGCGTAACTGCGTGGTTTATACTCCTACGACCTTGCTGTCGAAAGATGACGGAACCGGAGATGAGGATGAGACCTTCGGTTCGCTGTATGACCCGATCACGACGATTCGTGATAACTACAAGCTCAAGATGGATAAGAAATGGAATATCCAGGGTTACATGAGTTATAAGTTTGCGAAACACTTCACGGCACGTGTGGACTTAGGTTACGAGAGCCGTCATATTCGCACGAACCGTTACTACGGTCCGACTACCTATTTCTCCCGTAACACCGGTCGTCCGGGAATCGCTGGAGGAACGGCGCAGATTGAGGTAGCTGATCAATACGCAACGACCTTGACGAACCACAACACCTTGGAGTGGAAGCAGACCTTTGCCAACAACCATAACGTAAGTGTTTTGGTAGGTGAAGAGACAGTGATTCGTAAGGGGTCTACGCAGACGGAATTAGGTTTTGGCTACAAGGGAAGCTACGATGCGTTGACCGGTGAGATCTTCAATTACATGGGTCAGGCAGCTTATTCCGAGTTTACAAACTATATCAATCCGCGTGATAACCAGTTATCATTCCTGGCACGTGCCAACTATGATTATAAGGGACGTTATTATATCACCGGTACGTTCCGTGCCGACTGTTCGACTCGTTTCGTGAAGGGTCACCAATGGGGTTACTTCCCTTCGGGTGCGGTTGCTTGGCGTATGTCGGACGAAGAATGGATGGAAGATGCAGCAGGTTGGTTGAGTAACTTGAAACTGCGTCTGTCTGTCGGTGTGGCCGGTAACAACAATGTGGATCTGGGATATCTTCACCCGGATTTCCTGTCGCAGCAGATGACCTATTTCGATATGGGAACGGGAACGAGTAACATCCTGGTAGTAGGCGGAAGCGAGAAGATTGCCGCTAACCCGAATCTGAAATGGGAGACGACGATTACCCGTAACTTTGGTATCGATTACGGTTTCTTCAACGAGCGTTTGACCGGTACGATTGATCTGTATTGGAACACGACCAAGGATCTGATCATTCGTCAAAACATGCCGGCGCGTTATAACTATCAATATCAGAATATCGGCTCTACCCGGAATATGGGTATGGAGTTCTCCATTAAGGGTATCATCCTGGATAAGAAATCGAAGAGTCTGAGTTATAACTTGAGTGTGGACGCCAATATCTCGTTCAACAAGACGCGCGTGGAAGACCTGGGTAACATGACCAAGATGTTGGCGCAGACCAGTTGCTTCGGTTCTTCGGAATACCTGACCACGGCTGAGTTCCTGCTGGAGGTAGGACAACCGGTAGGTAACGTGTTGGGTTATGAGACCGATGGTTATTATACCGCTGCGGATTTCCAAAGTTATGCGACATCCACCCATTCGTGGGGCTTGGCAGCGGGTGTACCTAACTACGGAGACGGATTCTTGAGCAACAAGCCGGTTCCGGGATCGATTAAGTTCAAAGACCAGAACGGCGACGGTGTGATTGACGAGAAGGATAAAGTGATCTTGGGTAACACGGTTCCGACGCACAGCGGTGGTTTCAATATCAACTTCAATATCGGCGGAGACAAGTGGGGTAAGTTTGACTTAGCTGCCAACTTCACGTTTGCGTTCGGCAATCAGATCCTGAACCTTTCCAAGATGGAGTACACGACGGTAACGGAGAAGACGAAGATGCGTAACTTGATTACCGATATGAGTTTCAACAACCGCTATTCGCTCTATTCGAATCAAGGTCAGTTCATGCCGGATTATTATGCAACCAGTGCACTGATGTTCGGTGACGCTTATACTGCTTTTGCACAGCAGATTGACCAGTTCAATATCGACAAGGGTGCGAATACCTACAGTCCGATTATGTCGCATTATCTGGTAACAGACCAATGCATGGAGGACGGTTCTTTCCTGCGTCTGAACCAGTTGACACTTGGTTATTCGCTGCCGAAAGTATGGATGGAGAAGACGAAAGTGATCAGCAATATCCGCGTGTATGTACAGGGTACGAATCTCTTCTGCGCAACGAAGTACAGCGGTTTGGATCCGGAAGTAGATACGCGTTCGAGCAAGAACCCGTTGACTCCGGGTGTGGACTTCTCCGCTTATCCGAAGAGCCGCGGTATCAATGTAGGTTTAAATATCCAATTCTAACCATCGTAAATATACATTATTATGAAAGCAAAATATTTCATTTTAGGTGCACTTGCACTTACTTTGGTAGCCTGCGAGAAGGGATTCTTCGAGACAGAGTCTCCTTCGGCAATGGATGAAGCGGTGTTCAAGTCAGCTGACCTAACCGAACAAGCCATTGGTGCTATCTACAACTGTTTCGGCGAGGATAAGTCGTTCCGTAACCGTCTTTGCGGTGGTTATGTAGCACTGAACACCGATATCGAGCACTGCTCCAAGTCGGAGGATGCAGAATATGCGGCCTATAACATGACCGGCGGTACGGGTAACCTCTCTACTTCGAACGGTAAGGATCCTTGGGCTTATCTGAACTCAGCGATCGAGCGTGCGAATGTAGTAGTGGACGGAATCCGTCAACACTCCGACACCACGGAAGCAACTTTCAAGTACCTGTTAGGTGAAGCGTTAACTCTTCGTGCCTTCTGCTATCTGGAGATGGTTAAGTTATGGGGTGACGTGCCGGCAAGTTTTGAGAGTTTCAACGGATATAACCCGGAAGTGTTGTACACTAAGAAGCAGGATCGTAACGTGGTGTATGAGCAGTTACGTCTTGACCTCAAAGAGGCAGCGCGTCTGATGCCGTGGTCTGCTCAATGTCCGGGTAGCGCATCTAACTACACCGGTCGTCCGAGTAAGGCATTGGCGTTCGGTTTGCTGGCTCGTCTGGACTTGATGTATGCTGGTTTGGCTATGCGTCCGGATGTGTTCACCGAAGGTGGTACTTCCGCTTGCTCCATTCAGTATAATGTGAAAGATCCGGATAAGCGTCAGGAACTCTATCAAGAGGCTGTATGGGCTTGTGCGCAGATCATCAAACAAGAGGATTATAAGTTCAAACCGAAGTTTGAGGATGTGTTCAAAGATCTGTGTCAAGATGTGACCGACTATTCGAAATCGGAGTGGATCTGGGCATTGCCGTTCCTGGACGGTGCTCGTGGCCAAGTACTGGCGTTGACAGGCAACAAGATGTCTACCAACTGTGCCGGCGCATTGATCAACACCATCTCCTACGGTGCCGGAAACAACAACAATGCCAAGACGCAAGCTATGATCGAGATCGTACCGACGTTCTATTATGCGTACGACAAAGCGGACAAACGTCGTGATATTACGATTCTTCCTTGGACATGGGAGTACGATAACGGTGAAGGTACCGGATCGTCTTATACAGACGTAGTCTTCCCGGGTGTTGCTGCAACGGATAAGAAGGTATATCAAAAACAGTCGAATGCAAGTCAGATGTACCTCGGTAAGCTGCGTGTAGAATGGATGGCTCGTAGTTACTCGTCCAATGAGGACTGTATCGATATGCCGGTGCTGCGTTATACGGATGTGCTGATGATGTTTGCTGAGGCGGCGATTGGTTCGAAAGAAGGCAATGCACCGAGTGAGTTGTACGGTATCTCCGCACAGGATTGTATGGATAAGGTACGTGCGCGTGCAGGTCTTCCTTCCGTACCCGTTACTTTTGAGAATATCGTGAATGAGCGTGCGTTTGAGTTCTGCGGTGAGAACCTCCGTAAGTATGACTTGATGCGTTGGGGTATCCTTAAGGAGCGTCTGGAAGCAGCGCAGGCAGCTGTGTATGATTTGCAAGCAGGAGCAGGTGCTTATGCAGGTCGTCCGGATTCCGTATATTTCCACTATACGCGTAACGATGATTTTGCGCAGAACGGTGCCGCTTATGTGTTTGACCGTTTCATTGGTTTGGATCTTGATGCAGCTCGCCCGGCTGAGTTTGACAAAGAGAACGGTTGGGTAGTTAAGTCGTTCTTTGATAAGGATGAAGTGCCGGTGATCACAACGGAGAACTGGTATCTCTTCAAACCGGGCACGAACATTGATATGCATCAATACTGGCCGATTTTCGATGTGAATATTTCCGCATCTAACGGAACCCTTTGGAATGACTACGAATATTAAAATAGCGTCGTTATTGCTTGGTCTCATCCTCTGCCTCCCTGCTTGTGGAGGCGGAGAGAATGAGCCGAAGCCTACCACTAAGGTGCCGGCTTTTCCGGGTGCTGACGGTGGAGGTAAATATGTAACGGGTGGTCGTGAAGGTCTTGTAGTGCATGTGACTACGTTGGAGGATGCACGAGATAAGTCCACCGGTCAACCGATGGTTGGTACCTTGCGTAAGGCGTTGCAGATGGATGGTACTCGGACAGTGGTGTTCGATGTGTCCGGAACGATCAACCTGACCAGCCAACTGGAAGTAACCGCCGGAAACCTCACCATTGCCGGTCAGACGGCACCGGGTGACGGTATCTGTATCGCAGGTTATCCGGTGGTGGTAAAAGCCAGCAATGTGATCATTCGTTTTCTGCGTTTCCGCATGGGAGACCAGAACAAAGTGGAAGGCGATGCGTTGTCTATCAATGACCATTCGAACATCATCGTGGACCACTGCTCGTTCTCCTGGAGTACGGACGAGTGCGTGAGTTGTTACGGCAATACCGATTTTACGCTGCAGTACTGTTTTATCACAGAGAGTCTGCGTCGGTCGGTGCACGTGAAGGGCAACCACGGCTACGGAGGTATCTGGGGAGGCAAGAATGCGTCGTTTCATCATAACCTGCTGGCGCACCACGACAGCCGTAATCCGAGATTTGACCATTCGTATGTAAATAACAAGTGTTTTGGTCCGATTGACTATGTCAATAACGTGGTGTATAACTGGGGAGGTAACTCCACTTATGGTGGCGAAGGTTACACGCAGGCGCGTAAAATCAATATGGTGAATAACTACTATAAGTACGGCCCGGTTACGAGTAAAAAGAACCGATTGGTAGATCCGACCGTCAGTTGTGAATTCTGCTCCGATGGACACACGTTGATACCGGGTAAGTTCTGGTTGGAAGGGAACTATATGTACGGTTATGCAGACGTGACTTCGGATAACTGGAAGGGTTCTACACAAACCGGTAGTAACGTCAAAGCGACGGCGCGTTGGACAGAGGGGTTGACCGCATTGGAGAACGAACAAAGTGCTGAAGCGGCTTTTGAGACCGTGCTGACGAAGGCCGGTTGTTCCCATCACAGAGATGCGATTGATGCCCGTATCGTCAATGAGGTGCGGAATGGCAGTTATACCTATACCGGTTCAAACGGTTCGACGAAGGGACTGATTGATTCTCCTTCGGATGTAGGAGGATATCCTGCTATCGCTGAGATCCATCGTGCCGATGACTACGATACCGATTTGGATGGTATGCCGGACGCATGGGAGGATGAGCATGGCTTGGATAAAAATGCATCCGCTGACGGAAAAACTTATACGCTGGATAAGAATTATACCAACTTAGAGGTGTACCTCAACAGTTTGGTACAGGATTTGTTCTAAGAACATAAAAATTGGCAATTATGAAAAAACTGATGCTTTCTATCTTGGCGCTGGTCAGCGTAACGGCTATGGCGCAGACGAAGTACTCGCACTATTATACCAACCTGCCGTGTGCAGTGGAAGAAGTTCAAGAAGTCGTGATCCCCGAATATACGGTGACCTTAACCGATTTTGGCGCCGTAGGTGACGGTGTGACGGATTGTTCTGAAGCTTTTGAAGCGGCTCTCAAGCATCTTAAGAAACAAGGTGGCGGACACCTCATCGTGCCAAACGGAACATGGTTGACCGGTCCGATTAAGTTGATCAGTAACTTCGATCTGCACTTGGAAGATCAGGCAACGATTCTCTTCTCGAACAACAAGGAGCTGTATGTGCAGAAATCCGATACGCTTCGTGACGGAAGTAAGAAATGTAACGCTTGCGTCTATGGTTCGAAACTGGAGAATGTAGCTATTACCGGTTACGGAACGCTGGACGGACAGGGAATCTACTGGCGTCCGGTGAAGCAGAAGAAAGTGAGCGAAGAGCAATGGGAAGAGTTGCTGGCGATGGGTGGTAAAGTGCTGGCAGACGGCAACAGCAAGAATTGGAAGATCTGGTATCCGTTTGGTCTCAAGAAGGAGTATAACGTGCCCAATATCGCTTCGGATGCGATTATCCAAGAGAAGATGCGACCGCATCTGGTGAATATCACCGATTCGAAGAACGTGCTGGTGGAGCATGTGCATTTGTTGAACTCCCCTAAGTTCCACTTGGTGCCGACGCGTATCCAGAACCTGATCATCGATGGAGTGAACATCCGTTGTCCGCATTGGGCGCAGAACGGTGACGCCATGGATCCGGGAAATGTGCAGGTGGCTCTGATCGTGAACTGTAATATCTCTTGCGGTGACGACGGTATCTGTATGAAAGGCGGTGTGGGTCAGAAAGGTGTAGATGCCGGACCGCAACGCGATTTCTTGATTTGCAACGATACCGTTTACCATGCGCATGGTGGATTCGTGATCGGTTCCGAGTTCAGTGGCGGTATGCAGCGGCTGGTAGTGAAGGACTGCCGTTTCGAAGGAACGGAGATCGGTTGCCGTTTCAAATCAGCGCCGGGTCGTGGCGGTTGGTGCGAAGATATCTACTGCTATGATATTATCATGAAGGATATCGTGGAGGCGGCATTCCTGATTCAGTCCGGTTATGCGGATAAAGGAGCCGGCGTCAGCGCGACCGATAAGGATAACAAGGAGACGTTCTTCCCCGATTGGTCGAATATCACGTTCCGCAATATCACCTGCGTAGGATCGAAGCAGGCGGTGGATATTCAGGGACTGAAGGGAAAACCGGTGCATAACATCCTCTTTGACCAGGTGACCGTGATTGGAAACAAGAACGGTATCAAGATGGAATGGGCGGAAGACATCAAGTTTGTGAACTGCCAGATCAACCCCAAACCCATGCCTATTACAGAATATAAAAAGATTAAAAATGTCCTCTACAACGGGAAAGATCCTGATGCAGCGGAATGATTAATCCTTATTAACCATTTATATTAACAATTTTAAAAAATCAACAATTATGAAGAAATTTTTTCTCTTCGCAGCTGCCGTTGCTGCAGCTATGACAATTAACGCACAGGTTTATGACCTCGCAGAGATGAACTTCGCTGAGGCAGATCTGACTGTAGTTAATGGTACTATTACCGACAACGCTTCTAAGAGCTATTTCGAGGTAAAGAACAATGAAGGTGAGACCGTAGAGTTGTCTATCGCTCAATTGCCGAACATTAAGTTCACGTACAAGAACTCGGCAGTAAAGACCGCTTTCAAGGTATACTACATCACCGAGAGTAACGCTAAGGGTAAAATCCAGATGGATGGTAACCAACGGGACATTACTTTAACCAATGTAAATGTTGGTGACGTTATTACGCTTTATGTAAATTCGAAGGGTGATACTGGAGCTCAGTTCGCAGATGGTGACAAGGGTACCGCTTTCACGGGTGCTGTAGCTGTTAATCCGGATGCAGCCGGTATCGCTTCTGCTCTTCCGGGCAAGTCAAACGAGACCGAGCCTTATGAGATTAAGGTACAGGCTATTGCTTCGACGGTTATCATCCGTGAGACCGCTGGTGGTTATATCCTTCACAAAATTGAGATTGGTGGTAGCCAAGCTATCGAGAACACCAATGCTGACGTTAAGACTGTTAAGACCTTCGAGAACGGTCAACTCGTTATCATCAAGAATGGTGTTAAGTACAACGCTCTGGGGGTACAGCTCTAATGTACTGTTTGGAACAGGATCATCACGGGACCATCTCCCGAGAACCTTACTTCCAGAACAAAACGAAGGCTCGCGAAATGCGAGCCTTTTTTATTGTTCTGCGATCTTCAGCGCGGCGTTGATGCCGTCTAAAGCACTGCTGGTAATACCTCCGGCATAACCCGCGCCTTCTCCGCATGGATAAAGATTAGGCATGCTTATTGACTGAAGCGACTCCGGATCCCGGGGAATGCGCACCGCACTGCTGCTTCTGCTTTCAACACCTAATATTACGGCATCATTCGTCAGAAATCCCGGATACTTGCGATCAAAATCGCGGAATCCTTGCTGCAAGCGTTTGCATATATGCGCCGGTAACCATTGGTCTAACCGACTCGGTACGATACCAGGCAGGTAGCTGCATGAAGGCAGGGATTTGGATTCGCGTTCTTCTACGAAGTCTTGTAAGCGTTGAGCGGGTGCTTGGGCCTCAGGACCTCCGTGCTCAAAGGCGAGCCGTTCCAAGGCTTCTTGGTATTCAAGGCCGCGAAGTGGATCGGAGCCCGGTATATCCTCCGGATTGATCTGCACCACCATACCGGAATTGGCATAAGGCGAGTTGCGATGAGAAGCCGACATTCCGTTCACCACACAACTGCCTGCTTCGCTTCCTGCAGGCACGATATGTCCACCGGGACACATACAGAACGAATAGACGCCTCGTCCATCCACTTGCGTCACAAGCGAGTAGGAGGCATTGCCGACATATTCCACGTTCGTGGTATGGTACATGAGGCGGTTGATAAGCGCCTGCGGATGCTCAGCACGCACACCCATCGCAAACCCCTTCGTCTCTAATGTCACACCCTCTTTCGCTAACATCCGATACGTATCGTGCGCCGAATGGCCGATCGCCAGTATAATGGGAGTTTTTGATTGAATGAAATCGTTAAATCGTAAATCGTCAATTCGTAAATTGAAATGGATCTCTCCTCCATGCGCAAGAATGCATTCCCGCATACTTTTTATGATGCCCGGCAGTTTGTCGGAGCCTATATGCGCATGGGCTTCGTAGAGCACCGTATCCGGTGCACCGAAATAATGGAAGAGTTCCATGACGCGTTGCATGTTTCCCCGTTTCTTGGAACGAGAGAACAGTTTGCCGTCCGAAAACGTACCTGCTCCGCCTTCGCCGAAACAGTAGTTCGATTCCGGATTCAGTCCCTCGTTGCGATTCAACAACGCAATATCGCGTTTGCGTTCACTCACTTCTTTTCCTCGTTCGTAGATGATCGGTTTAATGCCGTGCTCCAACAGCGTCAGTGCGGCAAATAATCCTGCCGGACCGGCACCGATGATGATGGCAGAGCGTGTGGCGTTATGCACATCTTGGAATACAGGCGGTTCATAGAGCGGAATAGGGGCATCCTTTGGAATAGGATTTCCCTTCTCGTCCGTCAGAATAGTTAAATGCACGCGCAACTCCCGTTGCCGTGCATCTATACTTCGCTTCACGATTCGCCATTGTTGTTCGGCGATATACGCTTCGCGTGGAGAAAGTATGTACTGTTTACTTTCCAATCTTATCCATTACGGTCTCCAGACCGAGTTCTTTCACTTTCTCACCGATCTTAACCTCTAACTCTTCGCACAGATCCGGGTTTTCTTTCAGCACTTCTTTCACTTTGTCGCGACCTTGACCGAGTTTGGTGTCTCCGTAACTGAAGAAAGAACCGGATTTCTTGATCACTTCCGTAGCTACAGCGAAATCCAGAATCTCACCGATCTTAGAAATACCTTCGTTGAACATCAGATCAAACTCGGCTTTCTTGAACGGAGGTGCCACTTTGTTCTTCACTACCTTCACGCGCACCTGGTTACCCTTGATGGTGTCACCCTCTTTGATCTGACCGGTACGGCGGATATCCAGACGCACCGAAGCGTAGAACTTCAACGCGTTACCACCAGTGGTCGTCTCCGGGTTTCCGAACATCACACCGATCTTCTCGCGCAACTGGTTGATGAAGATGACGGTGGTTCCTGTTTTGTTGACAGACGCAGTCATCTTACGCAGCGCCTGACTCATCAGACGTGCCTGCAGACCCACTTTGTTATCACCCATCTCACCGGCAATCTCGGCCTTCGGCGTCAATGCCGCTACGGAGTCAATGACGATCAAGTCCACTGCAGCCGAACGGATCAACTCATCCGCGATATCCAGTGCCTGCTCACCGCTATCCGGTTGTGCAATCAGCAACTCAGCGATGTTGACACCTAATTTCTCGGCATAGAAACGGTCGAAGGCATGCTCGGCATCGATGATAGCGGCAATACCGCCTACTTTCTGCACCTCTGCCATCGCGTGGATAGCGAGTGTGGTCTTACCGGACGACTCCGGACCGTAGATCTCGATGATACGGCCTTTCGGATAACCGCCTACACCCAATGCGTAGTTCAAACCCAGACTACCCGTCGGGATAACCGGTACATTCTCGATGTTCTCTTCACCGAGTTTCATGATGGCGCCCTTGCCATATTCCTTATCAATCTTCGCCATCGCGGCCTGCAGCGCTTTCAACTTGTCTGCATTCGGTGCTTGTTTCTCTGCCATAAAAGTATTTACGATTTGTTATTATACTATGAAATAATTTGCTCCGGTTCTTATCTCGTTTTAACTCGAACGATTATTTCTAAACCGGTGCAAAATTACAAAAAAAAAATGACATACGCAAAAGTTCTGTCATTTTTTTGAAAAATATCTGCAATATGGCGTTAATCCGCATTGCTCACACTTGGGTTTGCGTGCTTGACAAACGTATCTGCCGTGCAGCAAAAGCCAGTGATGAGCCTTGGGGATGATATCCGCAGGAATATATTTGACTAACGCTTTCTCCGTTTGTAGAGGATTCTTACTGTTCGTCGTTAATCCTAACCGTTCGCTGACACGGAAGATGTGGGTATCGACGGCCATGGTAGGTTGGTTCCAGATGACAGCACAAACGACATTCGCTGTCTTGCGACCGACCCCCTGCAGGGTCTGCAGATCCTCAATGTTATCAGGAACGATACCGTTGTAAACTTCCACTAACCGCTGCGCCATCTGTACCAAATGTTCCGCTTTGGAACGTGGGTAACTGACGGATTGAATATATTCGAATACCTCATCGGAGGTCGCTGAGGCTAAAGATTCCGGCGTAGGGTAGGCGGCAAACAAAGCCGGTGTCACCATATTGACGCGTTTGTCTGTACATTGGGCGGAAAGCATTACCGCGACTAGGCATTGGAAAGGATTGGCAAAAACCAATTCACTTTCTGCAACCGGCATATTGGCCTCAAACCACGCTAATATGTACTCAAAGCGCTGCTTGGTCGTCATGGTAGGTGCGGCTTAAGAAAGTGAGCACTTGGGTGGCTTGTTGTTGCACGGAAGCGGTCTCCGGAATAATCTCTTTCTTTTGCAGGCGAAGCAGCATAATCTGATAGAGCAACACCAGACAAGCCTCAATATCCGACATCGTCGGACGATCCGTTTTGGCTTTCAGCAGATTAAGACTCGGTTGCAAACGAATGATCGCGGCACGGTACATGGCGTCTTCGTCGAGAAGGGTAGTGTGCAGGTCGATCAGTTCGGCTAACGCATTATTGGCTAAAGCCAAATGACCACCCTCGATAATCCCTTCGCGATGCATCATCTCGTTCAGTTCATGCAGTTCCGGTGTCGCATCTGCGTTCTCAGGAAACGCACGCAGATAATCCTCCATCTGCCACAGATACAAGATATACTCGGCTATATTGTCTTTCTTGGATTTCATCATTTGCATCATTCCATCATTTCATCATTCCAATCGTCGATTTCGTCTAAATAGTTATCGGACATGAAGACCTCAATATCGCGTCTGTCTTTCTTGGTTGGACGACCCATACCTCTGTCGCGACCACCGTTTCCGGCCATGCGTGCCAATTCCAGAATCTCTAATTGTTGCGGTGACGTGCAATCCTGAATATATTCCGGCACGAGTTTGGCACCTAAACGGTTTTCGGTCAACTGAAGCACCTTGTACGTATAAGTAACCGGACCCTTGCGCACATTGAATGTGTCACCGATCTTAAACGTACGACTCGGTTTGAGTTGCACGCCATTTATCGTAATCCGTCCGTTCTTGCACGCATCCGCAGCAATGCTTCTCGTTTTATAGATTCGCATTGCCCAGAGATATTTATCTACCCGAACTTCTGCCATTACTTATTATTGAATTGATTCATCGTGCGGTCGATGCCCTGCAAACAGAAACTCGGAATAATTTCGCTTGTAACCTTCAGCCGTTCGTCGATCTGTTTCTTCTCTTCGTCGGTCCATTCGCCGAGAACGAAATTGATCTGTGCACCGCGGTTATAGTCGTTCCCGATACCGAATCGCACACGCGCATACGCGTCCGTTCCTAAAACAGATTGTATGTTTCCGAGTCCGTTATGTCCGCCGTTGGAGCCCTGCTTGCGGATACGGATGGTACCGAAAGGCAGGTTCAGATCATCAACGAGCACTAACATGTTCTCCACCGGAATCTTCTCTTGTTGCAACCAATACCGCACAGCATTTCCGCTTAGGTTCATGTAGGTGGACGGTTTCAGCAGTACCAGTTCGGCATTCTTGACGCGACAACGGCCGATGAATCCGTACCGTTTGTCTTCCCATTTGACCTCTTTGGACGCAGCAAACGCATCGATCATCATAAAACCGATGTTATGCCGCGTACCTGCGTACTCGTCACCGATATTGCCTAAACCAACGATAAGAAACTTTGCCATCTTTTCAAAAATTAGAGGCGAGGCATTGCGCCCCGCCTCATTGCTAATAGCTAATAGCTAACAGCTAATAGCCGATTAAGCTTGTTTGCTTTGGCGTGTAGCCTTAACCTCTGCTACGCAAGCGTCAGCCGGGTTAACGAAGCACAAGCCTTCGATCTTCACGTCAGCAACAGCGATCTTCTTAGCCAAACCGAGGTTGGTAACGTCGATGTTGATACGATCCGGGAATGCGGTGTAGATACCTTTAGCTTTGAGTTTGCGCATGTTCTGAACCAACTTACCACCGGCTTTTACACCTTCAGCAAGACCGTTCAACTGAACAGGGATCTCAACTACTACCGGCTTCTTCTCGTCAACTGCGAGGAAGTCGATGTGCAGCGTCTTACCGTCGATCGGGTGGAACTGCAACTCTTTAACGATAGCTTTGGTCTTGGTGTCACCAACCGTCAGATCAACGATCTGGGTGTCCGGGCTGTAGATCAGCTTACGAACGTCAGCGGCTGCTACGGTGAAAGTAGCGTTGATGCCACAACCATAGATGTTGCAAGGAATCAATTCCTCTGCGCGGAAAGCCTTAGCAGCTTTCTTTCCGTACTCGCTACGCGGAGTACCTACTAATGCGAATTCTTTCATTTGAATAATAATTGTTTGTGTTACTTAATACCGTGTATTCCATCACACGTAGTCGTTTTTCGACTATAAAGGCTGCAACCGCAGCCTTCGTTGTCCACCGAGGAGTCGAACCTCGCTTCTCGGAACCAAAATCCGGTGTAATACCGATATACGAGTGGACACCAATAATCGCTCTATTTTTCAAAAGCGGGTGCAAAAGTACTGCTTTTTTTTGACATACGCAAATATTTTAGCAAAAAAATTCAATTTTGTGTGCTTTTTTTGTTTTTTGCGGCAAGGAATCGTTTAATCAAGAATGTTAGGAAATACGGGAATGTATAAAATGCACCATTCCAACCTATATTCTTGTAACCAAGTTTGATGCCATAGTGTACATCGGGATATGAATCCCATTTGATAAGGTTGTTCAACGAAGCAGTTGCTCCATCTTTGGCTTTGACTTCCACCGGAATCAGCGAATCGGCATCACGCACAAAATAGTCCATTTCCAGCGAAGGGTTATCGTGTCGATAGAAATACAACTGCTCATAACCGGACTTACGCAACATTTCGCCTACCACATTCTCATAGATGGCACCCTTGTATGTGCCGAAGTTCTTGTTAGCGCGCAAGTCCTCCTGTGCCTCCTTGTCCAGCGAAGCAATAAGTAGGCCGGTGTCATGGTAATACAACTTATAGTACTCCGGATTATAGTTGCCTTTCAGCGGCAGTTCCACGTTATTCAAACAATAACACACGTTAATCACTCCTGCTTCTTTCAACCACTCAACGGCTCCGACGTATTCTCTGTTGCGTGCCCCCTTAGCGATTTTGGAGATTTGATATTTCTTATTATCTTTAGCAAGGAAGGTAGATATATGGTTATATACCGCTAAAATCTTGGCCTTGTCTGTCTCCTTGGCGTACTTAGTGATATCTTCTTCGTAGTCCTTGAGCAACTGGCGTTGCAATTTGAGCGTACCCTCAAAATGTCCGTTGTCGATGTACATCTTCACTACTTCCGGCATACCTCCGAGGGTCATATAGTCGCGGAAAAGATCCATCATTGTATCCATCTCCAATTGCGAGAAAGGCTGCAATGTGATCATATGTTGATAGAGATCATCTACTTGCTCGCGTGAATACCCTTTTGCCCAAAGGAATTCCTCAAAGTCCATGGAGTGCATTTCGAAGTCATCCTTGAAACCTACCGCATTGGATTCAATCTCTTCATAATAGATGCCCATCAACGAACCGGAACAGATGACGTCATAACGGCCATCCAAGCAGAAGGACTTGAGCGAGGTGGCACAGTCCGGGCATTTCTGCAACTCATCAAAGAAGAGCAGTGTCTTATTGGGGATGAACTTCCATGAAGGCTCCAGGAGGGAGATATTTTTGATGATAGTATCCACTTCATAGCCGTAGTCAAAAATTGCTCGGAACTTCTTCTGAAGTACAAAGTTAATCTCAATAACCGACTCATAGTTCGCTTTGCCGAAAGCCCGGATAGACTCCGTTTTGCCAATTTGTCGTGCACCTTTTACAATCAAAGGTTTTCTCTTTGAACTATTCTTCCAGTTGTGAAGATATGTATCTATCTTTCTTTCAAGGAGTTGCATACTATCAAATCACATTTTTAGATATAAAAACAACCAAAAAATCACATTTTCGGCATATAAATTGTGCCTAAAAATCACAAAATCCGCTGCAAAGGTACAACAAATTATTCAAATATGCAAATTTTTCGGCAAAAAAATGGTGTGCCGCGTTTCGCAACGAGGCACACCTTGGAAAAGATTTATTCTAAATGCTCACGTCGTGTGAGTTTTCTTTTTGGTATGTATATATGTTGTTGCCTTAGTCGATATCAACCGATTGATCGAACGAAGTACCGGAACCGGTAACGATGTTCAATACATCCTGCATAATGCCGTTAGCGGCAAATTGTGTCATCTCCGTATTAGGAGCAATATAATTCTTCTTCATAGTTGTATCCTCCTTATTTTACGATTTGACCTTGGAGGTTGAATACCTCATTACCACGGCGGATGAAGATCTGGCCGTTCTCAACGAACTTCTCTGCCTTCACGTCAGTCTTTACATCCTCGATGCCTTGCTCTTCGTTGAAACGCAAAGAGATACGTTTCGGAGCGCTGCTACCGCTGATCTCCAGATAAGCCTTGTTAGCCGGCATATCAGAACCAACGTACTCATAGAGAGCGTCGCCCTTCAGACAGAAGATCGTGCCGGTATGACTTGCCCAAGCGGAAGCCGGTTTGAGATCGTTGTCTGCGAAGTCAGAGGTTCCTGCACCTGCTGCGAAGAAATACTCCGTATTCGGCGCACCTTTTACAATAACACCTTGGTTTGCTGCAACGTGATCCACTACGGTCAAATCCAGTACGTCACCATTGATGGCGCCTTTGTAGATCTTAAGACCAGCAGGATAAGAAGCTATCAAGTTTGCATCATACGAGAATGAAGCCCATCCATATGCATTGGTGGTAACAGATGTTACAAATACCGTGTTGTCGTAGTTAATAACGAAACGGTCAGCAATTACAGAATATGTACCCTCTACGTACGAAGGATCAGTAGCAGCTGCAATGGTGAATGCATAACTACCACCATCAATAATATCTGTCTCTGTACCGGTTACCAAGTCTTTCAGTTTGAGAACTTCTGCATTCTCATACACCTCAAAATGGATGGTGTAGTTTTGCAGTGCAGCGGCTTCTTTGCTGGTAATAATACCTACCGGGATATTTACAAGCGTTCCGTTACCGAATGAAGCATAACGATTGTTATTAATCGGATCAATAGCGTAGATATTGACATCCTCCGGGTTGGAAGCATTTGCCATGAACGAACCACGCTCAGGGCTAGCAGCCAAATCCGGTCCGGCGAATAAGTACATCTCGCATACAGAACCGCTTTGCGATTGCAAACGCAGCGTTACGTCTGCTGTTGTTTGTGCCGACATTGTCATTGCGCAAACCAATGCAATGATTGAAATAAATAACTTTTTCATTTTTATTAGAGTTTTTTAATTAACCATTAGAATACCTCTTTTCTGCCAGGAGCCATAGTAGTTCCACCGCCCGATATGCCAGGAGCATCTCCTGTTATATCAGATCCCGGACTAGGCTCACAAATAGCAAAAAGGCTATTAACTCTTGTTTCTGTTGTTTCAGGTGTAATATACTTTTTCATCTTTGTATTGGTTTTAGGGATGCCTCCCCGAAGGGAAGCATCCGAAAAACGATCATCTTATTTTACAATCTTAACACCGTTTACAACGTAAACACCAGCAGGCAGGTTCGTAAAGTCATGACCAAGGAATTGACCTGTGATAGTGTAGATTCCGTTTGCTTTAGCAGCAGCCTCTACATTGTCAATGTCGGTCATTACCTTCGGAGCACCGAGTACTTCGAAACGTGCAGGAATAGTTGTATTAGCCTCTTGCTCGAAGGTATAGGTTGCACCTTCGGTCATCAGCACTTTTGCACCCGTTACGTTATCACGGAGAGTGTACTCATAGCCCTCGATGTCAGCGAATTGCAGGGTGTACTCAGAAGCATTGCCGGCAGCGAACGTAAGAACGGTGTTGTTCAGATCGTTGGTAGCTACAACTGCCAAGTTACCTGCATTGGTAGCAGCATAGAGGTTGATGTTTTCATTATTCATGAATTTGTTAGCGTCTGCACCATTCTCAAATGCAGCAGTGAAATCTTCGCTTTGGTTCAGGATGACCTCATCTTTCAGACCGTTAGCAGTCGATACGCGGATGGTTACCCAATCCTCAGCAACTTCTGCTTGACGAGCCGGAGCCGGAGTTAAAACATTACCATATTTCGGGTTGCCCCAAATAGCGCTTTCATAGTCCACACTTGCAGTACCACTAGTACCATCAGACAAATACATCAAGAATGCCTGCATTGAACGAACGTCCTTGATTGCTTCGCCATTACCGTATTTTACACGACCGTTAGCCATACGCTCTGTAATTGTCTTAAAGGTCTTATCATACGGATCATATACCCATACGGTCTTCTCCACATCAGCGCCAAGGCTGTTCAAGAACGACTTGATGTTAATATCTGCAGAATAACTATTACCAAAGAAGTGGAAGCCGTTCTCTACAAACTCATAGTCTTTAGGCTGGTTACCAACCAAGTTGCCCTCGAATACATATACAAGACCGCCGGCAGCAGAGTTGTTCGTTAACTGGTAGCCATGGAACGGCTTCATGTCTTTAAATTTATCCAGCTGTTCCCATTCATCAGTTGCATTGTTCCACTCCCATACTGCTTGCAGGAACGAAGGAGCGTCATTATACAAACCGCTAGTCGGGATACCACCCTCGATACTATAGGTCGTTGCAGAACCATTGACAGTCGGAATAGCGAAACGCTCGAATACATAACTGTTAGCACCAATTTGTTTTGCCTTGGTCGTCAACTTAACAGTTGCTTTCGGCTGTGTGTTCTCTGCTACACTCGGCTCATAGAGCAGAACACCCTGTACATCATCGTTAGACTCAATAACGAGAGCTTCTTCTTCAGAGGTGATGACACCTGCAGAACCAATCTTAACAGTTGCACCGGCTTCAACAACAATTTGACCGCCGTTACCGATGTTCATACCACCGTCACCAATGGTAAGCGTTGTACCCTCTTCTACCTTTAACGTAGCACCTTGAGCTACATATACTTGGTCTGCTACAGCTTCCTTCTCAGCCTCATCTTTGCTGACAGTTACAGTAGCGTCAACAGGAATCGTTACGATAGTGTTTTCCTCAGGAACCGCATCTGTAGCCCAAGTGGTTGCTTGTTGCCATGGAATAGTGTAAGTAGGATCTGCTTCCTGTTCTGCTTGCTGAGCAGGATTAATAGCATCAGCCTCTTTACCTGCAACAGGACGTACACCATAGCGATAACCAGCTTCATAATCCTCACCTTCCGTAATGTCGTAGTACTCATAACCTGCAGGCAGCGGAGCAAATGCATTCGCAGCGTCTTTTTCTTGGAAGGCAGTATACCATGCAGATGTCAAAGGTACAGATGCAGGGAAATGACTCTCAGCATTTTTTTGCTTGGTTACATATGCTTTTTCTTGGTATTTACCACCGTACATATTAACTACACCATAGTAGTTATATGCATCGTTATTACCGATAAGAACAACTCTATTTCCTCCCATACTCGGAGTTTCAACTTTGAATTTACCATCATAAACGTTAACAACTGCACCAGTTGAAACATAGAGGGCATAGTGGTTATTGTGCTGTCCATCAACACCATGACGAGTTTCAATTTCTCCATTGTTTATTGTGCCTGCACAATCTTCTCCAATAGATAAACCTCCTTGAACTCCTTCAATATGACCGCCATTCATAACGAAGGTACAATTATCAGCGATAACTGCGTAAGCCCAGTTACTACCCATATGGGTGGTTGAACAATGAGAGATAAATTCACCGTCATTTATCTCAAAATAACCACCTTTGACCTCCAAAGCACCTCCATATTCGCCGTTAAAGTTACCTCCGTTGATAATAACACGACCTCCTTCGTAAACGATACCAGCTGATTGAGCATTGATTGTACCATTGTTGAATTCCAGTTCACAAGAACTGCCATTACCCCAAATAGCAGCACCGCTATTAGTAATTGACGTTGTGAATGTACCACCATTGATAGTTACCTTGCTACTTCCATATACATCCAAGCAACCTTTCGGAGCAGTAATACCACCACCATTGGTAGCCTCTAACGTAAGATTAGCGTTTACTACAATTAACCAGTTACCAGTTGCTGTAATGGTGTAACTATTGAAATCAACAGTAAGAGCCTTATTAAAGTTCACCTCAGAAGATACCGTAAGGTTACTTACTAGTTGAAGTTTATCACCAGCAGATGCTGCATTAATAGCCGCTGCCAATGAAGTTTGGTCGCCACCTTCACCAACCGTGATTGTAGCACCCCACGCCATAACGCTGCATACCAGCGTCATGAGCGAAATTAAGAAAAATTTTCTCATTTTTGTTTTTGTTTTTTGTTAATACTGTGAGCCTTCCGGCTCGGTTAATTATAAAATGTTTTGTTGTTTGCATGCACAAAAAAGCGGTAATCCGCTTTGAGTGTTTCCACTCTATTGGATTACCGCTAAAAAGATTTTCGAACGCTAATTCGTTATACGTCCATTTCTTTAATTATCTGTTGCAAAAACTGGTCACTAACATTTCCCATTTCCGCTTTATCATAGATATAAAGCAAAGCTATGATCATCTTTTCCACATCAACATTCACATTCATCGTGATAACTCGGGCACCTCCCGACTTGCCTCTTCCTTTAGAAGATATAGTCATGCGTACCTTACGAATACCATTCCCGAGATCAACTCCCTGCCAAGGATCCGCTTTTAAACTCTCAAGTAATAACAACAAGTCCTTCTTAAAAGAAGGATAGTGTTTTGCTAACTTTTTTGCTTGCCGTTCGAAATCAGGCGACGGTCGAAAATCATACGTCATGGCACGTTTCCCTCAATTATAACTCGTTAAGTAAAGCGTCCATAGAACGAAACTCCATCTTACCTTCGCGGAATGCTTTGGCATGCTTCATGGCAGTACGGAACTCGTCTTCGAATTGTTGTTTTTTACTGCGAGTGGTTGGCATAGGAGTAATAGTAAACACGCCCAACGATTGGATGTATTCCATTGTTGTTCTCGCTACACGATTTCGAGGATTGTACGTTAATGTTGCTGTCATAATAACCTCCTTTGCATCAAATTTTGCTGCAAAGGTACAGCTTTTTTCTGACATATGCAAATTTTTTTTGCATTTTTTACGGTAATCCAATATGTCAATGTTCATTTGCCGGCATTTCTATAACCTCCGGCTCGGTTAATTTTTGTTTTATCAATTTTTTGCTCTGAGAATTTTGAGAATTCTTATCCTTAGGAACGATAAATTCTCACTTTTCTCACAATTCTCATGTCATTTTTTTGCATGGCACTTTTGACACTTTGGCACTTTCTGGCTTGATAGTGCCAATAATGCCAGTGCATTTTTTCATCATTTCTTAGATCACTTTTGTCGGCTTCTTCTTAGCCTTTCCTCAGGACTAAAGTCTAGGATGCATAGGTGATGCATAGGTAATGACCACGTCTTGCATACACGCAACAAAAAAGCGGGACACTGCTTAGATTGTGTTCCGCTTTCAATACTATGTATTAAAAAAGCGGGACCGCAATCTTGCTGTTCCGCATATAGAGGCTCTGGTATTGCCTTTCGTTCCAAACAGCAACACTGGAGCCCACTCATATGTATATATTATATAAGGTACGCCTATGCGCGCACACGTACATATACATAACATAGGCATCTTGGTGTCGCGATGTTTCGGAACGTGTATGAAATTTACCAGATTTCTATATGCCAAAACAAAGCGCGTAAGACGCTATTCATCATGTCATCGCTTTTTTACGCTGTCGATACCAGCGGCTCTGACTTTCGCCTTTGCGACCGCAAAGGTACAACAAAAAAATGACATACGCAAGAAATATGTCATTTTTTTTAAAAATATCTTCGTTTTTTTTAAAAAATCGCTATTTTGCGATCACTAAGTAGTAATTTTTCTTTCCTTTCTGGAATAAAAGGTACTTTCCGTTCAGCAAGTGGGCGTCGGTCAGCGGAGTTGCCGGATCGGTCAGCTTCTCTTTGTTCAAACTGAAACCGTTTGCCTGGATCATCTTACGTGCCTCACCCTTACTCGGGAAGATGTGGGTCTTCTCCGCGAGCAGATCCAACGGACCGATACCTGCCTTCAGTTCCTCCATCGGAATCTCATACGTCTCAACGCCGTTGAAGACATCCAGGAACGTCGCCTCGTCTAACGCGCGTAACGCGTCTGCGGTCGCGTTTCCGAATAAGATATTACTTGCTTCCACCGCTGCATTATAGTCCTCTTCGCTATGAACCATGCAGGTCACTTCTTTCGCCAGACGTTTCTGCAGTACACGCAAATGCGGAGCGGCATCGTGCTCAGCGATCAAGGCTTCGATCTCTTCGCGGCTGAGGCTGGTGAAGATCTTGATATAGCGTTTCGCATCGTCGTCGCTCACGTTCATCCAGAACTGGAAGAACTTATACGGACTGGTATATTTGCGGCTCAACCAGATGTTTCCGCTTTCGGTCTTACCGAACTTACCGCCGTCGGCTTTCGTGATGAGCGGGCAGGTGAGGGCAAAGGCGGTCTTGCCATTCATCTTACGCATCAACTCGATACCCGTCGTGATATTGCCCCATTGGTCGGAACCACCCATCTGCATCAGGCAGTTCTTATGCTCGTTTAGATAAACGAAATCGTAGCCCTGCAACAACTGGTAGGTGAACTCGGTGAACGACATGCCCTGACTAAACTCGCCGTTGAAGCGCTTCTTGACAGAGTCTTTCGCCATCATGTAATTGACGGTAATGAGTTTACCTATATCGCGCGTGAAATTGATAAAGGTGTAGTCCTTCATCCAATCGTAGTTGTTGACCAGTTCCGCTGCGTTGGGAGCGTCGCTGTTAAAATCCAGAAAATGCTCCAGCTGTTCCCGGATACACTGTACGTTATGACGCAGGGTCTCTTCCGTCAGTAAGTTACGCTCTGCACTCTTACCACTCGGATCGCCGATCATACCCGTCGCACCGCCAAGCAGCGCAATAGGCTTGTGACCGCAGGCCTGCAGGTGACGCAACATCATAATGCCGCACAAGTGACCAATATGCAAACTATCTGCCGTCGGGTCGATACCTACGTACGCGGTAGTCATTTCTTTCATCAATTGCTCCTCTGTGCCGGGCATAATATCCTGTAACATACCTCTCCAACGGAGTTCTTCAACAAAATTTTTCTTCATATATCTAATTAATTTTTTTCTCTTTTTTCAGTTTGGCACGGTATTTGTACATCCTTTTGTGAAAGTTTGTAGATTCTACCGGTTTCTGCCGGGAAGTTAATAGAGATTGTTTGTTATATTGGAAAGCTTCGTCGGGAGACGAGGCTTTTTTTATTCTGTCACTTTGCGGTATTTGCCTTCAATGAGCAGCATACCGGGTAGTATTTCCCCTCCTGCCGTCTTGGTGAATGTCGTGTAGGGAAGGGTAGCACCGTCGGCTTGTTCCAGCACCGCATTATAGCGGTTATCCCAGATATGTCCTTTCTTCGGCTTGACGGTTGCTACATATTTGTACGTCGTCTTTCCGGTCTCGGGATCGTAGTACCGTTGTACGACTTGAAACTTGGAACTCTCCGTGATTCCTTCCTTCATGCCTATCTTAGCCGCATAACCTTCAATCTTTCCCCGTTCGTTGGTGAGGATGGAATAGACGGGAGTCTTTACTTTAAAATCTTCGTATTGTTTGGCGAGTGCCACAATGTTCTTATCCATCGACCGGGCGCAGATGGTACGTACCAGTTCGGTACGGGAGTATCGGCCTTTGAGAACTGACTTCTTGTCGAACTCATACTCATGTGCCACGTATTTGAGCCGGTAGGTCGTCTTGTCGTCCAGGAAGGCCTGCACTTTGGCGGGATTTGGTGTTCCGGTGTAATGGAACTGATAGAAAATAGCCGCGATAGAGTCGTTCCATTCCAGCTGATAAAGATAGGAATGGGTCTTTACCTTAAATCCGGTGAAACTGTCGGCTATCTTTCCGGCCGCGTTGGCTAAATCACGTCCTGAGTTCCCACCGGTGAATGCGTCCAGTAGTCCACCGATCACGTTCATCGCGGTCTTGGCAGCCGCCGCTTCCTGTTCCGCCGTCACATAGGTGATATCATTGACGAGCACAAACGTGTTATGCAGCAACTCTTCTCCGGCGTCGGACAAGGAAGCCAGACCACGGGTGGTCTGCAGCGCCAAAGCGACATCCACGTCCGTCGCGTTGTATTGTCCGCGTGTCTGGATGAGACGGGTGTTGAACGTGGCATCTTCCACGGACTCGCCTTCTAAACCAAACCATTTGGCTACCATCTTCTTTCCGATACCGGCTTCGTTAAGCAGATCCTCCGTGAATTGGGCGTTTTTCTGCAACTCAGAAGCGGATAACTGGTGTCCGTACGTGGCCTTGAAATAACCGGAATCGCGTTTCTGCACACCCCAGATGGTACTGTTATCGATCACACGTGCTCCTTCGATCGTGTGGTCATCGTATTTATCGGGGATGGGCAGGGAGTCAAACGCCTTGTAGATCTCCGGACCAAACTCATCTTCGGGATGATAAACCAGCACGGTCGCCAAAGAGTTACGGCGATAGGAAAGCGACTCCTGCGCCTGCGCAACACTTGCGCAGGCGAGGAGAAGAATGATTGCTATATTCCTTACCGGAAAATGTCGCATTGTTAATAAGTCGGCGTGCGAAGGAACTCAATCGAAGTGTTCTGCTGCGGTTGGTGTTCACCGTAAGCTACACCCACTTGACGCGCCTGGTCGATACGCAGTTTCTCCAGATCGATACCGTCGCCGTATTGGGACATCTCAAATTGCCAGTCTGCCAGCACCTTGCCTTTGATCTCCTTGTACAACTCCATTGCTTCACCATAACAACCTGCATCCGGAAGGATGTTCGCCAGGTATTCACCTGCAGCAGCGGCACCCATCGCGTTCTGCTCAGCAGCCCATGCCTGACGTGCTGCCGCCAGGTTGATCGCACATTGGTTGTCGATATACTTCTGGTAGATCTCCAAACCGGCAGAGATAGCGGCATCGTAATGCTTGCTCTGCTGCGGAATGAGTGTAGCCCAGAAGAGCGCCTCCTCATATTGCTTCTGACCGGCCAGATACATCGCTTTCTTGATCAACTGCTCGCCCTCATGGTCATAGTACTCTATGATCTTGTTCTTACCCTCTGCAATGAACTTGGCAATCGCCGGAGTCTGCAGCGGCATATGGCTGATCGCATTGAGGTAACACTTCGTCTCCGTCTCGCCTAAACCGCGTACGGTGAAGGAAGTGGAGGAGAAGATCGTCTTGGCATATGCATCGATGATATAGAGGTTCATCTCCATCTTCTCCGCAATCTTCGAAGGCGGACCCGGAATGACATCCTTGTCAATAGGAGTCGTGGTGATAGTGAGCACAAACTGGCCCATATAATCGATACCGGCAATACCGTTCTTGGTAAGCAGTTGGGTCAGCTTATTCTCGATCATCGCTTTGGCTCCGGCAGGAAAACTCTCCTGATCATCGGCAGCGTACACGGAGATCGGCAGGTACTGCGTCTCCACTGCCAGCATGGTCGCACTCATCAGTGCAGCTATGCATATTGTAAAAAGCTTTTTCATTTTATTTTTCTCCTAAGATGATTACGGCTCTTCCGAGACCTTTTACCAACACTTTCGCCGGGATGTTATACGGCTCCTTCTTCAGGAATTTAGCCAGACTCTTGGCAAAACCGTTCGCATCGATGGCACGACCGCGTTCGTCATAAACGGGGATACGAACCTGTGTGAAGTTAGCGATATTCTCGCTTGCGTACGGCATCGTGAAACGACCCTGTACTGTGTTCAGTTGTAACCAGTTCTCAATCACATCAATCAACTCGTCATCGCCGAACTCCGTCTCCAGGTCAATACCTGCCGCGTTGTTGGCAAACACCTTGATATCGATGCTGATCTCACGACCGATCGTCTGCATCTCCGTGAAATGATCTAACAGACGGTTGTTAAAGTTATCCATATTTGCCACAATCGCTTCTTCCAATAGCACATCTACGTCAGCCGAGAAAGACTGTGCGCCGGTACCGGCTGCGGCACCGATGGATTTAGCGGTATATGCGTCACGAGCTTCCAGAATATAACTGATAGAATGTTTCGGACCGAAGTCTTTCACTTCCCAACTCAACTCCAGGATGATATCGCATTTCGCTACACGGGCTACCTCATCCAGCGGAGACTCGGCCAACTCATTGCCGGCCTTGGAGGTGGTCATGTTGTCCTCCATATGCTGTTGCTCCAGGTTCTTGATCATCTGTTCCAGACTCTCTAACGGAAACTCCCGTTCCGCCATCAGGTCATTGATCTTGGCAATCGCCAACTTGAGCCCCATGTTCTCTTGCAGCGCCTGTTTGTAATTCGGCATCTTGGTCGTGATACCCATATTCTCCACTTCGGTGTAATACCCGTTAGAGATACACCATACGTCGGAAGGAACAACCATCAGCGCCGGTTTCTTGATCTGCGCACTCGCTACCAGCGCTACCAGCGCCAATGCGAGAGTGAATATTGACTTTTTCATATTAATTTTTCGTTATACCGATATACCGGAATCCCGATATACCGAGGTTAATTAATAACGTCCCTCCATCGGAATAATACCGTCTTCTTGCAGTTTTTTCTTGATACCTGCACGGTCCACGGTAACGGTTCCGGTTTCCACCATCTGCCGTCCGTCACGTTCGTAACGCGTGGTCACAACACGACGGTCTTTGTAACTGGTGAACTGCATCCAAGGACCTCCGTCGCTGAAGAACGCATTCCAATAGTCCTCGTATTTCTCGTGTGCGTTCATATCAAAACACAGCGGTTTGAGGTCTTCTACACCCTTGTTGGCTGCTTGAATACCGTCAAAAATAATCTCTTTCACCACTTTCCGGCGCGCTTCCGTAAAAGCCACAACACCGTCTTTGGCACGAACCTGAACACGTACTACATACGTGCCGTCTGAGTGAGCACTAAGCACTTTACTCGGCATATCGTAATATGCCTGAGAGTGTCTTGAACCGCAACCCGATAACAATATCATCGCAACTGCGGCTATGAGTAATGATAACTTTTTCATAGTTGTAACTATTTAAAATCCGCTATTGAGTTTCTTGAGGATTCCGGCTGCTTCCAGTGCTTTACGCAAATCATCCTTGCGAACACTGACTACTACGCCCACTTTATATTCGCGTCCTACTTTCACGATCTCCGTCGTGCCTTCCATAATAGAAGCGTATTTCTGGAACTCTCCGCCGTTAGCAAAGAACTGGTCAAAATAGTCCTTGTACTGGTTCTCAATACCCGGCTGATTAGCCATAGGGCGTTGGGAAACGCAACCTTGACCACCACCGTAACCCTTGAAGATTACACCGTGAATGGCATTCTTGCGACATTGATTCTCCGCTACAGAAGCGGTTTTGCTATACGTCCAAACTTTCACAAGATACGTGCCTTGAATAGCGTTACCGCCGCATTCGATCTCGTAACGGAACTGTGTCGTGTCTTTATCCGCCTTCTTCTGGCGAACGGCTCTACAACCGGCAAGACACATTACTACTGCGAGTAAGGGAAGAAGATACTTTTTCATATGCATTGGATTTAGAAGAAACGCGTATGTCGCAATTCGGGCATACGCGTTTCTCTGATGTTTAGTAATTAGAATTTATAACGTACACCAAGTTGGATACCGCCCCACAAACCCGGGAGGTTGAAACCGATACCGTTGTTATCGGCTACACCGATCGAAGGACGCCAGTCCAACGAGAGCTGGAACGGGAACCAGAAGTCATACTCGATACCGACATGACCGGCTACACCTGCATACCAGGAACCGTTTACCGTCGAACCATCACTCGCTTTGTGCGGGAAGATGAAACCTCCGGATCCACCGACACCCATGTACCAGTGCCATTCGCCCTTGTTGTTCCAAGGAACAGGCGCATTGAACGGATCAATCCAGTCATAAGTCACGTGACCACCGACACCGATACCGCTGTTGATCGGCAGGATGACATTAGCGGCCAAGTCCAACATGTTGGTCTCACCGAAACCGTGCTGATACGAGAACGATGACCAAGGACCAAGGTTCACACCGACTGCACGAGGTTGTGCATAGGCTGCCAGGCTGGCTACAGCCAAAACAGCTACTAAAAGAATTTTTTTCATCTCAATTATCAACCAAAATTTTAAATTCTTAATTTTTAATTACTTGTTCAGCGCCAGCGCAACATTCACCGCGCAAGCAACCGTACATCCTACCATCGGGTTATTACCGATACCGAGGAAGCCCATCATCTCTACGTGTGCCGGAACGGAGCTGGAACCTGCGAACTGTGCGTCGCTGTGCATACGGCCGAGCGTATCGGTCATACCATAGGAAGCAGGTCCCGCAGCCATGTTATCCGGGTGCAGCGTACGGCCGGTACCGCCGCCCGAAGCAACGGAGAAGTACGGCTTGCCGGCGAGGATACGCTCTTTCTTGTACGTACCTGCTACCGGGTGCTGGAAGCGCGTCGGGTTGGTGGAGTTACCGGTGATGGATACATCCACGTTCTCGTGCCAGAGGATAGCTACGCCCTCGCGTACGTCATCTGCACCGTAGCAGTTCACTTTCGCACGCGGACCGTCGCTATACGCTTTCTTGCGCACGATCTTCAGTTCGCCCGTGAAATAGTCGAACTCGGTCTGTACATAAGTAAATCCGTTGATACGGCTGATAATCATAGCAGCGTCTTTGCCCAGACCGTTCAGGATGCAGCGGAGCGGGTTCTTACGAACTTTGTTCGCCATCTCGGCAATCTTGATAGCGCCCTCAGCAGCTGCGAAAGACTCGTGGCCTGCCAGGAATGCAAAGCACTGTGTCTCCTCGCGGAGCAGACGGGCAGCGAGGTTACCGTGACCGATACCTACCTTGCGGTCGTCAGCTACGGAACCCGGGATACAGAATGACTGCAGACCGATACCGATAGCCTCGGCAGCGTCAGCGGCGTTCTTGCAGCCTTTCTTCAGCGCGATAGCGGTACCTACTACGTAAGCCCATTTCGCGTTCTCAAAACAAATACGTTGGGTCTCCTCGCATGTCTGATAAGGATCGAGGCCGTATTGCTCGCAAATCTGGTTAGCCTCCTCAATGGAAGCGATACCGTTAGCGTTCAGAGCGGCGAGAATCTGTTTCTCGCGGCGGTCTTGCGACTCAAATTTTACTTCACGAATCATAGTCTCTCCTCCTTAGTTTTTGCGTGGATCAATCGATTTAACTGCACCTTGCTCTTTGGTACACCCTTCTTGACAGCGTCCATGAACTTGCCCATGTGTACGTACTCGTAACCGCAAACCTCGTTGTCCTCATCGAGGAACTCCTTGGTGATATAACCTTCGGTGAGCTGCAGGTAACGCACGCCCTTAGCCTTGGTGGAATACAGCGTACCGCACTGGGAAACGAGTCCTTTTCCGAGGTCCTCAAGACCGGCACCGATGGCCAGACCGCCCTCCGAGAACGCACTCTGCGTACGACCGTAAACGATCTGCAGGAACAACTCGCGCATAGCGGTGTTGATAGCGTCGCAAACGAGGTCGGTGTTCAGCGCCTCCAGAATCGTCTTGCCCGGCAGAATCTCTGCAGCCATAGCAGCGGAGTGGGTCATACCCGAACAACCGATGGTCTCAACGAGTGCCTCCTCGATAACACCGTCTTTTACATTCAGACTCAGCTTGCAGCAACCCTGTTGCGGTGCGCACCAGCCGATACCGTGCGTCATACCCGAGATGTCCTTGATCTCCGTAGCCTTCACCCATTTGCCCTCTTCGGGAATAGGCGCCGGTCCGTGCTTCGGACCCTTAGCTACTACGCACATTTCTTGTACTTCTTTCGAATAAATCATGTGTTAAAATATATTTTGTTAATAATTTTTGTTTTTCGCACATTTTGCGGTGCAAAATTACAACTTTTTTTGCATATATGCAAATAATTCTGCATTTTTTTTGCATTTTATTGCCTTTTTATTGCAATTTTCTCTTTATGATGTGCATTTTTGTCGCATCATTGCGACAACATCCAGTATTATATACTATGTATATAATACCAACGTGTTAACATGCAAAATTTAGTGCGTGATAAGTACGAGATAAGTGCGTCATTTGTACGCGATAAGTGCGTCACAAATAGGGTTGAGTACTTCGTCTTTGCATCCTATTCCCACAGCAAAAATGACTCGCTGTTTTCTTTTTCGGAATAAATAGCCTTGATACTATCGCAAACACCGCGAGGATTGCGTAGCAATGGTCGGGTAGAATAGAAACATTCTCCGGTGATTTCCGGTATCGTGCGGTTCAACTTCATCTGCCGCTCAATCTCATTCCCGCTTCCCCATGCCGTGGTACTCTTCGCTCCCTCCAGTTTATATGGCGCCATTCCGATATACAGTTGACACTTGGTCCCTTTTACCTCATTGGCCCACCAATGTGCCAGCACCTCATAATCCGCTACCTTCTTGCCGATCTCCCAGTACAACTGCGGCAGCACATAATCAATCCAGCCTTTTTGTATCCAAAGACGAATGTCCGCATAGAGGTCATCATAATTCGTTATCCCTGCTTGCGTCTGACTACCCGTTGAATCCACACTCGCATTGCGCCAAACACCGAACGGCGATATACCGAACTGCACCTCGGGCTTGCATTCCTTGATGGTACGGTGGATCTCTTCAATCGCCCGGTTGACATTATCCCTTCGCCATTCGCGAATATCCGCAAATCCTCTCGGATACTTCTCAAATGTCTTGGTGTCCGGCAGTTGCAATTTCCCCACCGGATACGGATAAAAATAGTCGTCCATATGGATGGCTTGGATATTATAGCGGTCCACGATATCTGCTACCACGGTGCAAATCCATTCGCGGGTGATGTCCAATCCCGGATCAAAATACCACTGTTTGTTATAGCACCAAAACCACTCCGGATGCTTTCTCCAGATATGATTCGCACAAATCATCGACGTATCCGTTTTCGCCAAATTAACCCGATACGGATTTAACCATACATGCACCTCCATATGCCGCAAATGTGCCTCCTCGATCGTCCATTCCAGCGGATCCCAGGTCAGCGAATCGCCTTGCTTTCCGGTCAACCAATGACTGCTCGGTTCGTAGTCACTCTTATACAACGCGTCAGCTGTCGGTCGCACTTGAAAAACAATGGCATTGATCCCGATGGACTCCAGCGAGTCCAGCAAAAACAGCATCTCTTGTTTCTGCCGTTCCGTGTCACCTATCGCTTGCTCAGACGGCCAGTCGATATTCGCAACCGTTGCTATCCATGCCCCACGAAAGGGCATAAGACCGCTTGCGCTCATAGTCGAAAGACCGCTAACGCTCAAAGAAAAAAGCAAAAAGATTACTATGTTATGCAATTTGGCCATTCTCTACGTGGAATATCTTGGCGTTTTCGTTGGGTTTGAGGATGTCTGTGAGGTGTTGTCTATCTGTGTCGGTAATAAAAATCTGACCGAACTCTTCACTCTGCACCATTTCCACAATCCGTTCCACCCGTTCGCTGTCTAGCCGGTCAAAAATATCATCTAACAATAAGATGGGCTTTTGTCCCGTAACCTGTAACCCGTCACCTGTCACCCCTGATATATACAGCGCCTGTGCCAGTTTCATCGCTAACACAAACGTGCGTTGCTGACCTTGCGATCCCACTTGCTTCAACGGATACTCACCCAAGCACATCTCCAAATCATCCTTATGAATCCCCTGACTCGTCCAACCCAATATCAAATCCCGTTGCCGGGTCTTCACATATGCTTCCCGTAAATCCCGGTCTTGCAGTTGGGAAACATAGCGTAATTGCGGTAACTCATCGTGCATTTCGGTCGCATCATTGCGACCGGAGATAGCGTTGTAAGTCTTTGCAAAATACGGTTCAAAAGCCTCAAAAAACGCCGTGCGGGCCTTAAAAATATACTCCGCCGGTTCGATCATCTGCCATTCCAGCACCTCTAACAAATCATCAGGACAAGGACCATCGGCGTATTGTTTCAACAGCGCATTTCGTTGTTTCAACAGCGCATTGTATTTGGTCAAACAGTCCAGATATTTGCGGTCTAACTGACTGATTACCACGTCCATAAACCGCCGTCTTTCATCGGAACCTTCATCAATCAACTGCTGGTCATTCGGACTGATCATCACCAGCGGTATTAACCCGATATGATCGATCAGTCTCGGATAATCCTTCTTGTCTTTCCTAAACTGTTTCTTAACGCCTTTTCGCAAACCACAAGAGATCGTAAATTCACCGTAATTCCCCTGAACGAGTGCCATCTCTTCGCCGTGCGTGATGTTCAGGCTGTCTTGGCTGGTAAACGCCGATTTGGCAAAACTCAGCAGATAGATCGCATCCAACACATTGGTTTTTCCCTGACCGTTCAGACCCACAAAGCAGTTGAGTTTGGGCGCAAACTCCAAACTCGCCTCGCGTATATTGCGGTAGTTCAATATGTTAAGCGATTTAAGCATATAATTCGACGTCTTCTTTTGTGATTTTGGCGCCGGCGAGGATAATCAGCCGCTCCACGACATTCCTCAACTGTCGGATATTTCCTGTCCAGTTTTGTGCCTGCAGTGACTTGATAGCCGCCTCGTCAAATGACTTCGCAGCAATCCCTTGTTCCGCACAGATCTGTTCCGCAAAATAGTTCACCAACAACGGTATATCTTCCACACGGTCATTGAGCGAAGGAACATGAATAGGAATTACGTTCAGACGATGGAACAAGTCTTCCCTGAAATTACCTTCCGCAATCTCTTTTGCCAGGTTTTTATTGGTTGCAGCCAGTACTCGCACATTCACCTTAATCGCCTTATCGGAACCCACACGGGTAATCTCCGATTCCTGCAACGCCCGCAGCACTTTCGTCTGTGCTGCCAAACTCATATCGCCTATCTCGTCCAAGAAAAGCGTTCCGCCGTCCGCTTGTTCGAACTTACCGGCGCGGTCTTTCACGGCGCCTGTGAACGAACCCTTCATATGACCGAACAACTCACTCTCAATGAGTTCCGAAGGAATCGCGGCGCAGTTCACTTCCACTAACGGACCGTTCGCACGTGCAGACTGTTCATGAATCAGTCGTGCTACCACTTCCTTACCCGTTCCGTTCTCTCCCGTAATAAGCACACGAGCCTCCGTAGGCGCAACCTTATTTATTATCTCGCGTACACGCGTAATAGCGGCAGATTCACCGATCATCTGAGGACCCTTGGCGCAAATCTTCTTGCGTAGTTGTTTGGTCTCTTGACGCAAAGACTTAGACTCCAACGCATTCTTGGTGGTAATCAGTATTCGGTTGAGATCCAGCGGTTTCAAAAGAAAATCATAGGCACCGAGTTTCAACGCTTGCACCGCCGTCTCTACGTCTCCGTGACCGGTGATCATCACAACCGGTGTCTCGATCGCTTCTTCGCCTTGCTTAAGTGCAGAAAGCAACTCCAAACCATCCATCTCCGGCATTTTGATATCCGAGAAGATCAGGTCGTACGCTTTCGCTTGCGCCATCTCTAAACCCTGCTTACCGTTTTCGGCCACTTCCACCTCGTGTCCTTCGTCTGCCAGAATCTCGCGTAAGGTGTTACGGATTCCGCGTTCGTCATCTATGATCAGTAGTTTTGCCATAATGTATGAAATTGCGTGCAAAGTTACTGCTTTTTTTTGGAATATGCAAGTAAATGAAAAAAATTATAAAAAAAAGCAAATAAATTTGGTTATGTCAAAATAATTTTGTACCTTTGCACCGGAAATGGGAATGTGGTAACATATTATGTTATAAAACATATTTTAAACAAACAATTTTTTTATTTAATCAACTAAATTCATTTAAACATGAAGAAATTTTTCACTTTTGTTGCTGCTGCTTTTGCTGCGATGACAATGAATGCGCAGGCTATCTCAGTAGCTGATGCAATTACTGCAGGTATGGCGCTTGACTCTGCTGCTACCTCGGAGGCTGATTACACCATCGAAGGTTATGTAGTAAATGCTCAACCGTTCAGCCTTTCTTATGGCAACCAGATTTGGTACATGGCTGATGACGCTGCTAATACGGCTAATCAGGAGTTCCAAGCTTACGGTTGTGTGGCTATCGAGAACAACGACACTCTGCAGGTTCTTAACGGTGACAAGGTTCAATTAACTGGTAAACTCTTCAAGTACTACAACAAGAGTGCTGCGAAGTATGTGATCGAGGTAAAGAACGGTGCTGCTGCTTTTGTTTCCAAAGCGGATGGTGACCACACGATTGACAAAGGCGTTGAGCAACTGACTGTTGCCGGTGCTCTGGCTATTGGTGCTGATCTTGCTATGGGTGCAACTTCTACGAAGACCTATGAGATCACCGGTTATGTAACGGTTATGCTGGGTAAAGAGGATGACTTTGAGAAATATGGTAACCAGACTTTCTGGATCGCTGACGAAAATAACGGTGCTGATTCTAACGCAGCTGGTGCTTTCGAAGTTTACCGTGGTAAAGCTCCTGAGGCAGTAAAAGTAGGTGACCTTGTAAAGGTTAAAACTGCTGTCAAGAAATACAACGATGGAAGTGCAGAAGGTCTGATTGAATCTGAGTCCAATGCTGCTGTTACAATCCTTGATGGTGGACAGCCCGTTGAGGAGGCTGACGTAGTATTCACCAGCGCTGATTTCAACGGTCAAGGTACTTCCGGTACCGGTAGTGAAGTAACGGCTACCAAAGACGGTGTTACCTTCACTTGCAACAAGGCTTTCGGTGACCAATACGGTGTTCGTTGCTACAAGGACGGTCTCGTAACCATCTCTTCTGCTGAGCAGCAAATCGGTAAGATCGTCTTCGAGTTCGCTACCGTTAGCGGTAAGTACTACAATGGTGATCTGCCTGAGGAGATCGTGGTGAACGGCATGGAGTGGACCAACACGATGACCAACCAAGCTCGTATGAACAAGATCTCGATCTTCTTCGGCCAATATGATCCGATTGAGCCGCCGGTAGTTGAGTTGGATACCATTACTGTAGCTCGTGCAATGGAAATTGGTAATGCATTAGCTGACGGTGCTACGACCGATGAACAATATGTTGTTAGAGGTTATGCTGTAAGCATTAAGGCTTATGGTGAGAAGTACGAAGGCAAGCAAACATTCTATATGTCGGATGACGCTACTGCAGAGCGTGGTGACTTCACCGCTTACAATTGTGCAGTAGAAGCTCCGGGTGTAGCAGTTGGAGATCTTGTACTGGTTACCGGTAAAATCATGAAGTATGTTGGTGCTAGCTACACAACTATTGAGATCTCCGGTGGTACTGCTGAGGTAGTAGCAGGTCAAGGTATCGAGAACGTTGTTCTGACTGAGAAGGCTCAGAAGGTAGTTGTTGACGGCGTGATCTATATCGTCCGCGACGGTAAGATCTTCAACCTCCAGGGCGCACAAGTTCGCTAATCCACGGACTCCGGTTCGTAGATTAGAACCGTG
>CADCDS010000003.1 GCA_902800215.1 uncultured Bacteroidales bacterium
CCTCACCAAGATCGCAGCCGACCAGGCAGCCTTCATCGCCCAGAAGGACCTCGCAGACGGTAAGAAGACCCTCAAGGCCTATTACTGGAAGATCTGCGGTGACCAGTACGACGAGAGCCTCGCTAACGGCTAATCGTACCGCCCCCCTTTTAAGGAAAAATCGCTCAAAATGGGCGATTTTTCTGATTTTAATTTGACACAAAAAAAAGCACCGTGTAGCTTTTGCGCGAGAAAACTTCCTTAAGATAGGATTTGAGGCCTGCTTTTTCCTCTGTAATCCGACCACCTCATTCGCTACCACGTAAGTGGGTCACGGCGTAGAGTATCGGCACGCCATTAGTGAAGCATTTGCACTCGGTTAGTTGTTATTTGTTGAGTTTTCCGGTCTCGTAGCTACACGATGCCAAAATCAGCGGCGCCAACCGATCGTGAAGACGATACGGTGGGTGTCGGTATGTATGTCATAGGGGTTAGACAGTTCGTGGGCAAAGAGGTTGATACCTTGCCAACGGTACTGGTAAGCCGCCTGAACGATCACGTTTTCTCCCCGATAGCCGACTGCGCAGGATGCGTATTGGGTTTGACGAGGATGAAGGAAATAGGTGTCCTGCCGGTCAAAGGTAGGATCCATGGGGATGATTTTGTCTGCCGGTTGGAACGTACTCTCATACGCATATCCGGCATTGATATACAGGCCTAATACAGGGATTACTTCGAGTCCGACACGAAGGGAATGCACCGCATCTTCTTTAGATTGCTTGGTATAATCGTGCTGGAAGGAAAGCATGCCATATGCGCCGCATTGGAAAGCGACGGAGGTGCTGAGATGCAGGGGCAGATGGAAAGATCTATCCCGTGACGACATACTCGGTGCTACGGAGCGACGGAGGGAGTCCGTCTGTGCGTAGAGTGTTCCGGAAGTGTAGGTTCGAAGCGATCCGAGCGAGGGTGTCTGGAGACCAAAACCGATGCGTAACCACTGGAGCGGGCGATAGAGGAAACCGAAGGAGAAATTGCAGCTGACACCGGAGAATTGCAACGAAGTGTTGTTTTCCGTATAGAGTCGAACACCTTCGACATTCGTGGAGTCAAATTTCTCTATGTATTCCGCATCGGAATTGAGGATGTAATCCTGAATATGCAGACCCATACCGAAGTAGAACTGATGGCCGACATTCATAGACCAGTCGAAGGCATATTCACTAACCGATCCGGCTTCCCAGAGGTTGAGTTTATTATAGGACGTGAACGGATCATTGCAGACAGGGATATCCAAAGCCGGAAGGAGAGAGCCTAAGGAGGGCTCGTTGTACGCATAGGCTTCGTAGGTCCGGTTATAGGTATGCATGCGCCGGTAAGCGAACATGAAGTTATGCGTCTGCACTCCCCAAGGATGGGAGGAATAGGTTGGAATGCTGAGCACGAGCGATGCCTGCGGACACATGAAGAGTGTGCGGCGAGGTTTGGACAAGTATTCAGGAGACTGCCAGGTATGATCGATCATCTCATCGAAGGTGATGAGCACTTCCGAATGCTGGTAAAGCCCGAGACAGGCAGGGTTATCGAAGACCGAAGAGGGGTCACCGCCGATGGCCGTCATCGCACCGGACATACCCACATAACGCGCCGTACCCATGATGGTTCGCTCGGAGAGACGGGAGAAGTCTTGACAAAAGCCTACCCCTACCCTCCCTAAAAGGAGGGAGATTATAATTAATATGTATCTGAGGCGTTTCATCGGTTGATACGGACGGTTACGGTGGTGTCTTGGACGTTGAGATACTCAAGCGTCGGGGTTTCCGGAGCGGGAGTTTCGGGAGAAACAGGAGTATTCTGAGAACTCTGCGTTTTCGGAGTAGTCTGAGTCTTCAAAGAAGACGGGGTTTTGTCTTCCCAATGATAGGCATCGTCCACGTAGAGCTGCATGGAAGAGCAGCCGGTGAGGGCGAGGGCCATGATTCCTATGTAAAGATTTTTCGTCATCTCGGTATCTCGTTATCCCGGTATCCCGAATTTAAATCTTTCTAAAACCGATGATCTCACGGACTTCTTCGATGGTTTTTTCTGCGCGTGCAGATGCGGCTTCGGCACCTTGGCGCATAATCCGATCGAGGAGTGCGTCATCGGACGAGTATGCCAAGATCTTCTCACGAATCGGTGCGAGAAGGGTGTTGGCATCCGCAGCCATCTGTTTTTTCATATCGCCATAACGGATCTGCATGTTGTTGTAGAGATCGTTATAGTAATCCGCGGCTTCTTTTCCGGAAAGGAGTTCACAAAGCAGGAAGAGGTTTTGGATGACCTCGGGTTTCTCCTGGTTGAGTTGTGTCGGTCCTTGGTCGGTTACGGCACGCATAATCTTCTTGGTGACGGTTTTCTCGTCATCGCAGAGATAGAGGCAGTTGCCTTCGGATTTACCCATTTTTCCGGTACCATCAAGACCCGGCACTTTGACTGCTTTATCGGCGAAATGGAAGGAAGCGGGTTCTTTGAAATACTCGACGTTATAGATTCTATTGAATCTACGGGCAAAGAGACGCGCCATTTCCATGTTCTGTTCCTGGTCTTTTCCTACCGGCACTTTGTCGGCCTTGTGCATCAAGATATCGGCTGCCATGAGGCAGGGATAGGTCAGTAAGCCTGCGTTGACGTTATCGGGTTGCTTGCGCACTTTCTCTTTGAAAGAAGTGACGCGTTCGAGTTCACCGAGATAGGCGTTCATATTCAGGTAGAGGTAGAGTTCCAGTACCTGTTTGACGTCGGATTGCACGTATATCGGTGCTTTCTCGGGGTCGATACCGCAAGCGAGGTATTCGGAAAGGATGGTTTTTACAGAGCGTTTGATGTTCTCCGGTGTCGGATGGGTTGTAAGGGAATGCCAGTCGGCAATGAAGAACATACAGTCGTACTCGTCTTGCATCTTCACAAAACTCTTGACTGCACCGAAATAGTTTCCGAGGTGCAGATTTCCCGTAGGACGTATACCACTAATTACTCTTTCCATGGTTAGATTTGTATAGGTAATTGACGATAGATCGGTTGGGCAAGGGCCGTAAGGGTGGTCGTGTTAGCGACACCCGGGATCTCCTGGATCTTTGTGTTGAGCAGTTGAAGGAGATGCTCATTATCGTGCGCGTACACTTTAATAAGGAGACCGAATGCACCAAGGGTATATTGTGCTTCAACCACTTCGGGGATTTTCTCCAAGGCAGAGATAACCTGGTTATACATCGAGGCTTTCTCCAGGGAGATACCGATATAGACACAGAGTTCGTAGCCAAGGGATGTGGGTGCTACGTGATAGCTGGAGCCGGTGATGACCCCGTTATCGAACATCTTCTGTACACGCTGGTGCACCGCCGCGCGGCTGACACCACATTGCTCGGCTACATCCTTGAAGGGGGTACGGGCACTTTGGGTAATAATTTTGAGGATTTTACGATCCAATTCGTCTATCTTTTCCATCCTTTTGTATTAAAATGTTAAAAATCGACTGCAAAATTAGTGAATTATTTTGATATATGCAAATTTTTTTGTACTTTTGCAGCAAATTTAGTAACAAAATGACAGTTGAGGAGTACATTTGTGCGCATAGCACGCCTGAAAATGAGGTTTTGCAGTCGATTACAAGAGAGACGAATCTGCATGTTTTGAATCCGCATATGCTGAGCGGGCATGTGCAGGGCCGGGTGTTGAGTATGATCAGTTGGATGATTCGGCCGAAGCGGATTCTGGAATTGGGGACGTTTACGGGTTATTCGGCGTTATGTTTGGCAGAGGGTTTGGCAGAGGGCGGAAAGTTAATCACGATCGAACATAACGACGAGTTGGAGGAGATGATAAGACGCAATCTATCTCGCTCACCTCTCGGCGACCGGATCGAATTGCGTATTGGAGATGCAATTGAAATAATTTCAAATTTCAAATTTCAAATTTCAAATTTCGACCTGGTGTTTATGGATGCGGATAAGCGGGAATATTGTGCGTATTTGGAGGCGGTTTATCCGTTAGTGCCGGTAGGTGGGTTTATATTGGCAGACAACACCCTTTGGGACGGTCATATTGTAGATCCGGCCTATGATAAAGACAAGCAAACGCAAGGGTTGAGGGCGTTTAATGACAGGCTGTGCGAAGATGACCGTTTTGAACAGGTGATACTCCCTCTTCGCGACGGTTTGACGCTTATGCGAAAAATAAAATAGAAAAAAAACGCGCGCACGCTTGCGTATGTCAAAAAAAAGTTGTATCTTTGCACCCGAATTGTATGAAACAAACATTTTATTCACTTAAAATATTGTAATTATGAAGAAAATTTTAATGCTTTGTGTAGCCGTTATTACGGCAATGACAATGAGTGCAAAACAGTATGAGCACAGTGTTGGTATGGTAGCCGGTCTCGGTATTGGAGCACAATACAAGACCATGGTAATGGACGATTTCACCATTATTGCAGAAGCCGGTTATTTCATGAACCTTGACGGCGGTACCAACGCTTATGCAGGTGGTCTGGGTAACTGCGTTTTGGCTTATCAGGCTAACATTACAGAAGGTCAGGGCATTAAGTTGGACTACTATGTAGGTGGTCAAGCTAAACTCGGTGTACTGACCGGTGGTAATGCCGGTATCTTCGGTTTAGGTGCCGCTGCAGGTATTGAGGCTAATATGACGAATGCGCCTATTGCTTTCTCGTTTGACTTCCGTCCGGGCTACGCATTCCTCTTCACCGGAGGATGGGCCGGTGGTCACATGTTCGACTATTCGTTCAACCTTGGTGTTCGTTACACATTCTAATGTCGGTATTCGGACATAAGATGAAAGCTTTGTTCCGCGGACAGCGTCAGACGCTGGACGCGGAGCATCGCGTATTATTAGAAGCCAACAAAGGGGCTATCTGGTTTCATGCGGCGTCTGTAGGTGAGTTTGAGCAGGCGAGGACGATAATAGAGCGGTTACGGGTTACGGGAAACGGGTTACGGATCGTAGTTACGTTCTTCAGTCCGTCGGGATATGAGGCACGGAAGGGATATGAGCAGGCGGACGGGGTGTATTACCTACCCTTTGCAACGCGGCGGAATGCGAAGCGGTTTATCGAAGCTTTGCAGCCGAGCATGGCGATCTTTGTGAAGTATGAGTTTTGGCCGGCTTATCTGCGGGAGTTGAAGAAACGGGCTATTCCAACGTACAGTATCTGCGCGATCTTCCGACCGAAGCAGCGTTTCTTCCGCTGGTGGGGTAAGTTACATCTGAATGTACTGAAATGCTTCACGCATATATTCGTACAAGACGAGGCATCGCTGCAGTTGTTGACGAGCCACGGTGTGAGTCAGGCGAGTGTTGCCGGCGATACGCGGTTTGACAGAATGGCAGAGGTAAAGGCGAAGGGACGAATGGTGAATGGTGGAAGACTGACACCGATTGCACATTTTACGGAAGGATTTGAACGGGTGATTGTGGCAGGAAGCACGTGGCCGAAAGACGAGGCGCTGTTAGCGCAGTTTATGAATACGGACCAAGTTACTAAACTCGTTCTGGTGCCGCACGAGATTGATGAGAAGCATATGCACTTTATCTTTAACTTGTTTAAGGGGCAGATGGTGAAGTATTCTGCGGTGAGTGAGATGAAGGATGCCATCAGCAGGCGGAATATCTTACAGAACGCACGTGTGTTGGTAGTCGATACGATGGGACTGCTGAGTGCGACGTATCCGTTTGGTCAAGTGGCGTATATTGGAGGCGGATTTGGAGCAGGAATCCATAACACGATTGAGGCGGCGGCGTATGGTATGCCGGTGGTCTTCGGACCGAGATACCATCATTTCCGTGAAGCGCAGGGACTGATTGATGCAGGTGCAGCACGGAGTATTAAGAAATATAGCGAGTTAGAGGCGGCGCTTGGTACCGCACTCGATCAACATGAGTATATAGGCGCCAAAGCAGCTGCATATGTGCAGAGCGAGATAGGGGCGACATCGAAAATCTGCAAAGCAATTTTCGATATTTGATATTTGATATTTTAGATTTATGGCACAGAAACCAAGTATACCAAAAGGGACGCGGGATTTCGGACAATTGGAGATGGCGCGTCGCAATTATATCTTTGACACGATCAAGGGTGTGTTTAGTTTGTACGGTTTTCAGCAGATTGAGACGCCGGCGATGGAGAATATCGGCACGCTGATGGGTAAGTACGGTGAAGAAGGCGATAAGTTGTTGTTCCGCATTCAGAACAGCGGAGAGAAGGCAGCATTGGCGCCGGAGAAGGGATTACGGTATGATCTGACCGTTCCTTTTGCGCGTTATGTGGTGCAACACCGAGAGGAATTGGCTTTTCCGTTTAAGCGTTTTCAGATTCAGCCTGTTTGGCGTGCAGACCGACCGCAGAAAGGCCGTTACCGGGAATTCTACCAGTGTGATGTGGATGTGATAGGGTCGGACAGTTTGTTGGGTGAGTTGGAGTTGATTCAGATCGTAGAAGAGGTGTATCGCCGGTTAGGTATCAACGTGTGCCTGCATATCAACAACCGTAAGATTCTGGCCGGTATCGCTGAGATCATCGGTGCGCCGGAGAAGATCGTGGATATTACAGTAGCAATCGATAAGTTGGATAAGATCGGTGTGGATGCGGTAAATGCAGAGCTGGTAGAGAGAGGACTGAACGAAGAGCAAGTGAAAGCACTCCAGCCTATTCTGAACCTTAGTGGTACGACACAAGAGAAACTTACTGCATTAAAGACGATTTTGGCCGGAAGTGAAATCGGTTTGAAGGGTGTAGCAGAATTGGAAGAGGTATTCCAATTATTGGACATTGTAAATTTGACATTGAATATTGAACTCGACTTGTGTCTGGCACGTGGATTGAATTACTATACGGGTGCGATCTTTGAGGTGAAGGCTTTGGATGCGCAGATCGGTAGTATCACCGGCGGTGGACGATATGATAATCTGACGGGTATATTTGGACTTCCGGGTGTATCGGGTGTCGGTATTTCGTTTGGAGCCGATCGTATCTACGATGTGCTGACGGAGTTGGATTTATTCCCGAAGGAGTTACTGACTGCTACGCAAGTGCTGTTCGCAACGTTTGGTGATGCGGAATTAAAGTATGCACTGAAGTGGGCCAAGGAGTTACGGGCACGGAATATTGCGGTAGAAGTGTATCCGGAACCGACGAAGATGAAGAAGCAGATGGGTTATGCGGACGATAAGAAGATACCGTTTGTAGCAATCGTGGGCGGTAACGAGATGGAGACCAACACCGTGATGCTGAAGGAAATGAGTTCCGGAGTTCAACAACAAGTAACATTGGACGAGTTATGCACGATACTGTAAAAGAATTTGATGAGGTAACGGCTAAATGTCGGGCGATATTTGTGGACAAGATGAGCGATTACGGTGCATCTTGGCGCATCTTCCGTCTGCACGGCATTTCCGATCAATTATATATCAAGGTGAAGAATATCCGTCAGCGTCAAGAGACGGGTGTGAGTCTGGTAGGCGACGATATCGAGGGAAACCTGCGTGCGATCGTTAACTACGGTATCACGGCGATTATTCAGGAACGGAAGGGATATGCAGACGCCGTGGATATGAGTAATGAAGAGGCCTTAGCGCAATATGACACGGTGCTGAATGAGGCCAAAGAGTTGATGATGCGCAAGAACCATGATTATGGCGAGGCATGGCGTGAGATGAGTAAAGAAGGGATTGTGGATATGATTATGGCGAAGATTATCCGCATCAAGACGATCTTGGAGCACGGAGGAAAGACGATTGCTTCGGAGGGCGTGGAAGGCAATTATTTCGACATCATTAACTACGCAATTTTTGATTTGATCCATTATGAGAATTAACATCGCAAATATCAACCATTTTTTCAAGCAATGCGGCAGTTACAGGAGTAGTAAAGCATCGCATATCACGGGTTCGATTGTTCGTACCCTACTCGCTTTGACGTTCCTTTTCTCCGGATTCGTCAAGTGCGTCGATCCGTTAGGCACGGTTTATAAAGTAGAAGACTATCTGACGGCCTTAGGTTTAGGCGGCTTTGTGTCGATAGCGGGTGTTATTGCGGTGCTATTGATCGTGGCGGAATGGATCTTGGGATGGATGATGCTGTTTAATGTGCGGACGAAATGGACAGTATGGGGAGCGCTGGCGTTTATGTTGATTATGACGCCGTTGACCTTATGGCTCGCCATCACGGGTGCGGTACACGACTGCGGTTGTTTCGGCGATGCATTGGTGCTGACGAACTGGCAGACATTCTGGAAGAACGTGGTGTTGCTGAGTCTGGTACTGATTTTGCTGTTCTGCAAGAAAGGTATTCCGCAACTCTTCTCCTGGTGGGCAGAGTTAGGTATTGTGTTGATCGGGCTCGGTATCTCTGCCGGTATCATGGGATACGGTTATACCCATCTGCCGATCATTGATTTCCGTCCGTATAAGGTGGGCAATAACATCATTGAGTTGATGGAAGACGGTGTAGCGCCGAAGATCGATGTTTTCTACACGTTTGAGAAAAACGGGGAATTGAGAGAGTTCCTGTACATGGACCGACCGGATCTGCAAGGCGACAGCACATGGACGTTTAAGTTCCAAGAGACGCGTGTGCTGGATGAAGGTAAAGAGCCGACGATTACGGATTTCCGTTTAGAGAGTATCTTATGGGATTCGGATAGCGATGATATAAGTCCGGTATCCAGAAGATATATCTATTTGGACGACGATTTGACGTATGATATCCTGGAGTCGGAAGATCCGGTGACACTGATCGTGATGTATGATCTGAGTAAGCGTGACCGCAAACAAGCAGCACGTGCTGCTCAGTTATACAAGGATATTCAAGAGCAAGGCGGAATCTGTTTCTTCCTGACCGGTTCGGGAGAGGAGGATTTGTTCGCTTTTGCAGAGGAGACAGGAATAGATATTAATACCGGCTCGTACCTTTACATGGACGCAACGCCTATTAAGACGATCGTTCGTGCTAACCCGGGTGTGGTCGTGCTCCAAAACGGTGTAGTGAAAGAGAAACATAATATGAAACAATTATAATAAAATTTGATAGAATTATGAGAACAAGAATGGTAGCAGGTAACTGGAAAATGAACAAGAACCTGCAAGAAGGTGTAGCATTGGCTACCGAATTGAAAGAAGCAGTAAAAGAACCGAAATGTGCCGTTGTTATCGGTACGCCGTTTATCCACCTGGCAACGGTAAGTGAGTTGTTGAAGGGTTCGGCTATCAAGGTAGCAGCAGAGAACTGCGCAGATCACGAGAAGGGTGCATATACCGGTGAGGTAAGTGCTGAGATGGTTAAGTCCACCGGTGCTGAGTACGTGATCTTGGGTCACTCGGAGCGTCGCCAGTACTATGCAGAGAGCTATGAGATGTTAGCAGAGAAAGTTCGTCTGGCTTTAGCTAACGGTCTGAAAGTGATCTTCTGCATCGGTGAGGTGAAGGAAGAGCGTGAGGCCGGTAAGCAGAACGAGGTTGTTAAGGCACAACTGGAAGGATCGGTATTTGGTCTGAGTGCAGAGGAATGGAAGAATATCACTTTGGCTTATGAGCCGGTATGGGCTATCGGTACGGGTTTGACTGCAACGCCGGAACAAGCACAGGAGATCCATGCGTATATCCGTGGTTTGGTGGCAGAGAAATACGGTAAGGTTGCTGCAGAGGACACGACGATCCTGTACGGCGGAAGCTGCAACGAGAAGAACGCTGCTGAGTTGTTCGCTTGCCCGGATATCGACGGAGGTCTGATCGGTGGTGCTGCACTCGTAGCAGAGAAGTTCCTGGCTATTATCGCTGCGCGTTAAACCGTTAAATCGTTAAACTGTTAAGCTGTTATGGCTTTAATCAAAACGATCAATCGGAATGGTGAAATTCTCACACCGCACATTGCCGACGACGTGTTCATGGCAGAGAATGCCACGGTTGTCGGCGATGTGACGGTAGGAGAAGGAAGCAGTTTATGGTTTAACTCGGTTCTTCGCGGTGACGTGAACACGATCGTTATCGGTAAGCACTGTAATATCCAGGACGGCGCGGTGCTGCATACGCTGTATCAGAAATCGACGATTAAGTTAGGCGACTACGTGTCGGTGGGTCATAACGTGACGATTCACGGTGCTGACGTCGATGACTATGCGTTGATTGGTATGGGTGCTACCCTACTCGACGATGCGCATGTGGGTGAAGGTGCGATTGTGGCCGCTAATGCGCTGGTGCTGAAAGGCACGCAGATAGGTCCTCATGAGATCTGGGGCGGTGTGCCGGCTAAGTTCATCAAGAAAGCCGACCCGGCGCAGACGGAAGAGATGAATAAGAAAATTGCGAATAACTATGCCATGTATGCAAGTTGGTACCGTTAAAACGTTAAAGTGTTAAATCGTTATTATGTATAAACGCATTTTATTAAAATTATCCGGAGAGAGTTTGGCCGGGGAAAATAAGCAAGGTATCGATACCGAGCGTTTGAACCAATATGCCGAGCAGGTGAAAACGATTGCAGCGAAAGGTGTGCAGATCGGTATTGTGATCGGTGGGGGCAATATCTTCCGTGGTTTGAGCGGTGCCCAGCGAGGTTTTGACCGTGTGAAAGGTGACCAGATGGGCATGTTGGCGACGGTGATCAACGCGTTAGCGTTGGCTTCGGCGTTGGAGTCCATTGGTCAGAAAGTACGTGTGCTGACTTCTATTCGCATGGAGCCGATAGGAGACTTCTACAGTCCCGCCAAAGCGCAACGATTGTTAGAGAAAGGCAATGTGGTGATTTTGGCCGGAGGAACGGGTGCACCGTATTTTACGACCGACACAGGAAGCAGTCTGCGTGCGCTGGAGATCAAAGCGGACGTGATGCTGAAAGGTACCCGTGTGGATGGTATCTATACCGCCGATCCGGAGAAAGATCCAACCGCTACCAAGTTCAGCGAAATTACTTATGATGAAGTGATTCGCCGTGGACTGAAGGTGATGGATCAGACTGCTACCGTGATGTGCAAAGAAAACGGTATGCCGATCTATGTGTTTAACATGGATCAAGTAGGTAATTTAGAAAAAGTTATTAACGGAGAGTGTATTGGAACTCTCGTAAAACCCTAATAGTATGGAAGACGAACTTGAATTGTATCAGAATGCAGCCGAAGAGCAAATGCAAAACGCTGTTGCTCACTTGGATGACACCCTTCAGCACATCCGTGCAGGTAAAGCAAATCCTCGTATCTTAGATCCCATTAAGGTGGATTATTACGGAGCGATGTCTCCTTTGGCTAACTGCGCGACTATCACTACACCCGATGCTCGTACGATTGCTATCACGCCGTGGGAGAAGAAGTTGATCAATGAGATCGAGCGTGCGATTATCAACTCGAATATCGGTTTGGCACCGTCTAACAATGGTGAAACCATTCGTTTGATTTTACCGCCGTTGACCGAAGAGCGTCGCCGTGATTTGTGCAAGCAATGTAAAGGTGAGCTGGAAGAGGCGAAGATGTCTATCCGTAATGCCCGCCGCGACGCGATTGAGGAGTTTAAGAAACTCATCAAAAACGGTCTGAGTGAGGATATCGAGAAGGATGCGGAAGAAGAGATGCAAAAGACGCACGATAAGTATATCGCTAAAGTCGAAGCACTCTACGCAGCGAAAGAGAAGGAAATTATGACCGTTTAATGGCGAAAGGTCTTGTTATTAAAACTACGGGTAGCAGTTACATCGTTCGAATGAACGATGGTTCGGATGCGGAATGCCATGTAAAAGGCAATTTCCGTATCCGAGGTATTCGTAGTACCAATCCTGTTGCAGTAGGTGACTACGTAACAGTCGAAGACGGCTGGATTATGGATGTCGAGGACAGGCGAAACTATATCATCCGCAAGTCCACAAATCTAAGTAAAGAGAGTCATATCTTAGCAGCCAATATCGATCAGGTGGCACTAATTGTGACGGTGAATCATCCCGTGACGAGTACCACATTCATTGACCGATTCTTGGCGACCTGTGAGGCCTATCGCGTGCGCGCGATCCTTATATTTAATAAGATTGATCTGCTGACGGAAGAAGAGACGAAGCAGTTGAAGGAGTTACGGGAATTGTATGAACAACTGGAGTACCCTACTTTAGAGATTTCAGCTATTAGTTGTCAGCCATCAGAGGTGCTGCCTTTGTTCGAAGGAAAGACTACTTTGTTGAGCGGTAATTCGGGTGTAGGCAAGAGTACGTTGCTTAATGCGCTGTTCGGAAAGGAAATGACGCGTACCGGTAAGATTTCCGATGCCCATGATAAGGGAATGCATACGACCACATTCAGCGAGATGTATTTTCTGGACAACGGAGCAATCATTGATACACCGGGCATCAAAGGATTCGGCACGATTGATTTCGAGAAAGAAGAGGTGAGTCATTATTTCCGTGAGATTTTTCACACCAGTAGGGATTGCCGTTTCGGTAACTGCACGCATACCAATGAGCCGGGCTGTGCGGTACAAGAAGCGATTATAAAAGGAGACATAGCGATTTCTCGCTATGAATCCTATTTGTCTTTATTGGGAGACTGTACCGAAAGCAAGTATAGGTAATTACTTGATTTCCAAACCATCAACGGTATATATCTTCTCTCCGCGTTGGATAAGGATTTGTCCTTCGCGGAGTTTTTTGATCGCTATTGGCTCTTGGCTATTAGCTGTTGGCCATTCAACTCCTTGCGGTTGATAGCCGTCATCCATGGGTGATTTATGGGTGATGGCGTAGTCGAGGTACATTTCCAACATGGTGTAACCGCTTTCGTGAAGGGTGTTATTGTCCGGAACGGAAGGATTACAGCCGTTGGCCATTTCCCAACTGTCCGGCATGCCATCGAGGTCCGTATCCGTTTCAGCAACCACGGAGACATAGGCATAGAATCCTTCGGCGTCGGAAGGAATATCGATGATGCCTTTCTTCTTAGACTTATAACCGCTATAGGTGTAGGAATTGGTTCGTGTCTCTTCGATGATGCGGTTCTCTACATGGTCACGCGGGAAAACACCTACGGTATCCAAAACCGTCTGATAGGCTTGTTCTGCTGTTTCAAACATTCCCGCAGCATAGGCAAGGGCATCAAAATCATAGAGACCGGAGAACTCGGTGGAGTCTGCATTGCAGTCCCAGTACGGCGTTTTTGTACGTATCAACGTATCTACGCGTGCCTGATCCTGGGTGTAGGTCTTGATGGTGACGGCAGACCAGTTATCTTCTGTCGCCGTCGGTACTCCGTCAAAGATGTTTCCATGGATATACCATTGACTGGCCCCCCGACTGGTGGCACCGCTGCGTTGCAGATCAGCTACCACGAAGAGAGGGGTGTTGGTGGTATTCGGACCTTTGATGTAATAGTTATTCACAAAATTGACCTCATGTCCGGAATTACGGCCGTTGTAGTACTTATCGTCGCATGTATTCTCTCCGCCGTGGCAACCGCTGCTACCTCCATAATAATTGAAATTCACATTGTTAATGTAATCCAGATAGACGATTCGGTCATTATTCCGTGCGCCGTTAAAACGGCAGGAACGACCGTTGTTATGCGCTAACAGATTATGATGGTAGGAAGCCGGCGAACCGCCCCATTGACAGCCGTATCCACGTGAGCCTTTCGGATGACCGGAGGTGTACAAGCCTTCATGCACGAGGCAATATTGAACCGTAAAGAAATGGCTGTCAAAGGTATTGATGTTCTCTTCCGCTGACCAACCGAAGTCGCAATGATCGAGGATGAAGTTGGAGCAGTTCTCTGCACCAAACGCATTCTCTTTACAGAAAGATCCTGCCGCATCTTCATTTCCTACCCGGAAACGGATGTTTCGAATGATGAAGTTCTCCGATCCGCCGCAGTTGACTTTGTTGTGCGTGATGACGATACCTACACCGGGCGCTGTTTGTCCGGCGATGGTGTAGTTCTTACGGTTGATACGCAGGTCTTTGACGAGCCGAATCTCACCGGTCACAGCAAAACAGACGGTGATGGGTTCATCAGGAAATTGCTTCATGGCCCAACGGAGTGATCCTTCTGTTTCTCCATTCGCGTCATCGGCAAGGCTGGTCACATATACGACTTTACCTCCACGACCACCGGCAGTGAATTTACCGAATCCTTCGGCACCCGGGAAAGCGGGAAGTTGTGCAAAAGCGATTAATGCACTAAAGCAGCCAACTGCTGCCATAATGAATCGTTTGGTACTGGAGCTGTAATGCATATGGGTTGTTTACTTACAGGATGAATAAATGCTATTTGTCGTGCGTGGAGAGAGATACCTCCATCGGGATTCGAACGCTTGGCGCCGTACTTCAGATCTCCTTTAATTGGACAGCCTATGGCCGCCAATTGGCAACGGATCTGATGATGTCTGCCGGTCTCCAAATTGATCTCTAACAGGGTGTAATTTTCGCCACGAACGAGTGTGTGATAATTCAAAATAGCCTTCTTCGCATTATTGGCGTTCGGTTTTGCTATATAGGATTTGTTCTGTTGCTCATTACGAATTAACCAGTTTTCGAGTCTTCCTTCCGGCATTTTAGGAGCACCTTGCACGATCGCCCAATAGGTCTTTTGGATCTGTTCATGGGATTGGAACATGGCATTCAAACGGGTGAGGGCTTTGCTGGTTCGAGCGAAAAGTACTACTCCACTCGTTGGACGATCGAGGCGATGGGTGACGCCTAAAAAGACCTCACCGGGTTTGTTGTATTTCTCCTTGATATACGCCTTAACGATCTCGGAAAGGGGTGTATCGCCGGTCTTATCGCCCTGTACGATCTCCGAACAGGTTTTGTTGACAGCTATAATATGGTTATCTTCGTACAGGACGGTCATAATCCACGTTGACGAATGGCTTCGTAAATAAACACGCCAGCGGCGACGGAGACATTGAGCGACTCAATGACGCCGGTCATCGGTAAGCGCACTTTGTCCGTACAGAGTTTGAGGTTCTCCTCATAGATACCCTTCTCTTCAGACCCCATGACGATACAGGTAGGAACGGTCATATCAACTTCCGTGTAGTTCCGATCGGTGTGTTCAGTGGCCGCCACAATACGCAGACCACTCTCCTGCAGGTAATGCAAAGCGTTTTGCAGGTTCTCCACTTTGCATATCGGCAGACTGTGCAGTGCGCCGGCAGACGCTTTGACGGCATCTCCGTTGATGGCTGCACTTCCACGCGTACCTATGATTAACGCGTGTACACCTGCGCACACGCAGGTACGAGTGATGGCACCGAAGTTACGCACATCGGTCACGCCATCCAGCATAACGAGCAAGGGTGTCTTGCCTTCATCGTACAGCGATGCCACCAGGTTTTCCAAAGGATAGAACTCAATGGGACTGAGAAAAGCGATCACGCCTTGATGGTTCTTGTCTGTGAATTGGTTGAGTTTCTCCAGCGGTACCCGTTGAATCTGCGTACCGGTTCCTTCGAGTTTAAGCAGCAGTTCTCTACCGATAGCTGAACTCATATCTCTACGGATCAGCACTTTATCCAATGCCTTACCGGCATCGATGGCTTCCATCACGGCACGGATACCGAAGATCATCTCTTTCTCTTTCGGTCTACGTGTCTCGTAAGATGTACGATTGGACGATTTACGATTTACAATTTTATCTTGAAACATAATTTAGTATTTTAACCAGTTAATAAATTCCATAGGATCCGTTGTAAATGCCATATAATCAGCGATTACGTTTCCGTTAGCATCCAGTTGCACATAGAACGGCTGGGCATTGGAGCCGTATTTCTCCCGTTGGATAGCACTGTTCTTGGCGCCGATACCATTATGCCGTTCATCGACGAAGAGTTCGATAAAGACGTAGTTCTGCAGGCGCGTCTTGACCGTGTCCACATCGATAACATGGTCTTCCATCTTCCGGCAGTTAACGCAGCCGTAACCGGTAAAGTCAATGATGACGGGTTTGTTTTCCTGTCGTGCATACGCCAGGCCTTGTTCATAGTCATGGAATTTCTCCAATCCTTCTATCTCCCGAGGTGGTGCGAAAGCACTGATGGCTTTGACGGGTGCACCCCAAAGGCCGGGTACTAAGTAAGCGGCAAAAGCCAGAGAAGGGATGATCACCAAGGCGCGGATGATACGTCGTATCCAGGACAGTTTATGGATACGTACCAACAGATAGATACCGATGCCGGCAAAGCAGAGTATCCAGATGGCGATGAAGAGCCAACGCGGCAGGATACCCCAGCCGTACACCAGATCAGCGACACTGAGGAACTTAAGTGACAAAGCCAGTTCGAGGAAGGCCAATACCACTTTGAAGGATGTCATCCAATCGCCTGATTTGGGTGCTTTCTTCAACCACTGCGGGAACATCGCAAAGAGGGAGAAAGGTAATGCCAACGCAACAGCAAAGCCCAACATACCAAATGCAGGTGCCAGTATACTGCGGCCGGCGGCTTCTACCAACAGCGTTCCGATAATCGGTCCGGTACAAGAGAAAGACACAATCACTAAGGTGAATGCCATGAAGAGGATGCTCAGGAATCCACCCGTTGAACGCGCTTTACTGTCCAGTTTTGTGGACCATGAATCGGGTAAGGTGATTTCAAACAAGCCGAAGAAAGACAACGCGAAGAGTACTAATATTAGGAAGAATACGATATTCACTACTGCATTCGTGCTTAGTTCATTCAACGCCGATGCCCCAAAGAGGATCGTTACCAGCAGGCCTAAACCGACGTATAGTACAATGATACTCAGGCCATAGAGGATGGCATTCCGTGCACCTTTGTCCGTGCGTTTGAGGAAGAAGGAGACGGTCATCGGAATGATCGGCCATACGCAAGGTGTGAAAATCGCCAGCAGTCCGCCAAGGAAACCTAACACAAAGATCCATAGGAGGGATTTGTCCGCCAAGCCGTTTCCGAGTTCTGCCACTTGATCGTTCGTCATGGACCAGTATTCCGGTGCCAGACACCTGCCTTCGATATCGCTGCAGGCATTGAAACAGATGGTATCCGCAGCGCCTATCATGACCGTGTATTCCCGTGCATGGATCTCTTCATACATTGACTCAGCACCCACGGAAAAGAGCGTCATATGCCAGCCTTCTTCAATTGTAGCCGTACAACGCACACTGTCCCCTACTCTTTCTCCGTTCCACGTTACCGGTTCGTATATCTGCGCCTGCGCAGGGATCAGGAAGAAGGAACAAAAAATCAAAAACAGTATTTTTAATGCATGCTTCATGTTTTACTCCTCTCTTCTAATGTGTGCGCCAATCGCGTTCAAGCGGTGCTCGATATCCTCATATCCCCGGTCAATCTGGTCAATGTGGTCGATCTTACTGGTTCCTTCGGCACTCATCGCCGCGATGAGCATAGCGATACCGGCACGGATATCGGGTGACGTCATATTGTTATGTTTCAACTGCCGCGTATGATCGTGGCCTACGACTACAGCACGGTGGGGATCACAGAGGATGATCTGCGCTCCCATGTCGATCAGTTTGTCCACAAAGAACAGACGGGATTCGAACATCTTCTGATGGATGAGTACCGTTCCTTTGGCTTGGGTAGCGACTACGAGCAGCACCGAGAGCAGGTCAGGCGTCAGACCCGGCCAAGGAGCATCGGCGATGGTGAGGATCGATCCGTCCAGGAAGGATTCTATCTGATAATGTTCCTGCGCCGGAATGATGATATCATCGTCATCCACGTCAATGCGGATACCCAGGCGGCGGAACGCATCGGGGATGATACCGAGGTCACGATAACTGACATTCTTGATACGCAGTTCCGAACCCGTGATAGCCGCCATGCCAATGAACGAGCCGACCTCAATCATATCGGGTAAGAGCGTATGCTGTGCGCCATGCAGTTCCTTGACTCCTTCGATCGTCAGCAGGTTAGAACCTACTCCGCTGATACGTGCACCCATGTTATTGAGCAGCTTGCAGAGTTGCTGCAAGTAGGGTTCGCAGGCTGCATTGTAGATGGTAGTCGTTCCTTCCGCCAACACAGAGGCCATGATGATGTTCGCTGTACCGGTGACAGACGCTTCGTCCAGCAGCATATAACAGCCGCGCAAGTGTTTGCCGTCGAAACGATAAGCCATTAAGTTATGGTCGTACTGAAAGGTAGCACCGAGGTTCAGCATTCCCTGGAAGTGGGTATCAAGCCGCCGGCGACCGATCTTGTCTCCACCGGGTTTGGCGTATGTCACTTCTCCCAGCCGCGCCAAAAGCGGACCGATGAGCATCACCGAGCCGCGTAACTTATTGCATTTCTTGAGGAAATCGGCGCTGCGCAAGTAAGCGGTGTCCAAGTTACGAGCGGTGAAGGCGAACTCACCTTTCGTCAGTTTCTCCACCGTCACTCCGATGGATGCCAGCAGGTCAATGAGGTTGTTGACGTCCAGGATGTTCGGCAGGTTTTTGATGACCACCGTCTCTTTGGTCAGCAACACGGCACAAAGCACTTGCAGTGCTTCGTTTTTCGCACCCTGCGGTGTGATGGAGCCATGCAGTTTATGTCCTCCTTCTACGATAAAACTTGCCATATTAAATGTAGTTTACTTCGGGATTAATCGTTATATTAAATTTCTCTTTGACGCTTTTGCTGACTTGTGCCGCCAAGTCGATGATGTCTTGGGCGGTTGCATTGTCGGCATTGACGATGACGAGCGGTTGTTTAGGCCATACCTGTGCTCCACCGAGTGTCTTCCCTTTCCATCCGCATTGCTCGATCAGCCAGGCTGCCGGGATCTTCACGCCTTGCGGTGACGGGAAATGCGGCATATCGGGATACTGTTTGAGCAGGGCGTTCGCTTGCTCTTCAGGAACGAAGGGATTCATGAAGAACGAGCCGGCTGAACCGATTTCTCCTACGGCAGGCAGTTTCGCCATGCGGGTAGCGATGATCTCTTCCCGTGTCTTGGTGGCATCACCGGGTTTCACTTTATAGACGACCGACGTAACGATATATTTGCCTTTCAGTTCATGTTTGAAGGCGCTGTCACGATAACCGAATTTGCACTCGGCATTGGTAAAGACGCGTTCTTCGAGTGTCTCCACGTCGATGGTATATACGCGATCGATGACATCTTTCGCTTCGCAGCCGTAAGCGCCTACGTTCTGCACCGCCGATGCACCCACTTCTCCGGGAATGAGACTGAGTTTTTCCATTCCGCAGTACTGCATGTCGGTCAGTTGGGCGATCAGGTCATCCAGGCATAAACCGTTCTGTGCTTCCACTGTCTCATCATCGATGAAGCGGGCACGAGCCATACCGGAATGGAGGATTATACCGTCAAAATCCTGTGTAAACAGCAGGTTCGATCCTTGTCCGATATGCAGGATACGTTCTCCCTTGTGCTCTTTGAGCACCTGGCGTAATTCATCCAACGAGTAATACTCGATGAAGGTCTTCGCTTTGGCTTCTAAACCAAAGGTATTGGGTATTCTATAATCAGATACAACTTGCATCGCTTGGCATTCTCCAATCTCCACGGGGAGATAATGAAACAGAAACTACTTTCGGTCCGTCGGGCATAGCGGAACGTTTGAACTGCTGGGTGCAGAAACGGCGCATGAAGACATTGAGCCATTTATCGATCGTGGCTTCGTCGTATTGGTCTTCGAAGGCCTGGCAGGCCATGTATTTGATTTTCTCACGGGTAAAACCGAACCGCATGAAATAATACAAGAAGAAGTCGTGCAGGTCGTACGGTCCCACTTTGTCTTCGGTCTTCTGCGCAATCTGGCCGTTCTCGTCGGTAGGCAGCAACTCCGGTGAAACGGGTGTCTCTACTACGTCTAACAGGATGCTGCGCAGCGGTTCGCCGTACAGATTCTCAGCCGCATAACGGACGAGATATTTGACGAGTGTCTTGGGAATACCGGCATTGACGGAATACATCGACATCTGATCGCCGTTGTAGGTGCACCAGCCGAGTGCCAGTTCACTTAAGTCACCTGTGCCGACTACCAATCCGTTCAGTTCGTTCGCCAGATCCATAAGGATGAGCGTACGTACCCGTGCCTGCGCGTTCTCGTAAGTCGCGTCATGGATGTCCATGTTATGAGCGATGTCACTTAGGTGCTGTGTCGTCACGTCGCAGATGGATATCTCCCGATGGGTGATACCAAGTTCTTTCATTAGTTGCAACGCATTCTGGTAGGTACGGTCAGACGTTCCGAATCCCGGCATCGTCACACCCACTACCCGACTGCGGTCATAACCTAAGAGATCAGCCGTCTGCACGGCAACGAGCAAAGCCAAGGTGCTATCCAGGCCGCCAGAGATACCGATAATCACTGTCTGTGAATGCGTGTGTTCCCATCGGCGAGCCAAGGCAGAAGTCTGGATCGAGAACACATCCATGCAGTATTGGTCTTCTTTGCCTTTCTTAGGCAAGAACGGTGTCGGAGAGAAGGTACGATGGATCGGTTCAGTCATCTCTTCTTCCCGCTCAATGGGGGCGACGTTGATGTGACGGTAATGTCCCGTTTTATCTTTGGTAAAATTGGTATTCCGCTGCCGATCGGTACGCAGCCGCTCCACGTCTATCTCCTGGATGATCATCGAGTTGGAACGCTGGAAACGCTCTCCTGTCGTCAGGATATCTCCATTTTCCCCGATATACGTACTACCGGAGAAGACAACATCCGTTGTTGATTCGCCTACGCCGGACGAGGTATAGACATAGCCGCAATGCACTCGAGCCGACTGCTGCTTAATCATCTGACGGCGGAAAATATGCTTACCGATGATGCAGTTGGATGAAGAGAGGTTAAAGATGATCTCTGCCCCTTGAATCGCCAGTTGTGTGGACGGAGGAAGCGGAGACCACAGGTCTTCACAGATCTCAATACCAAAGGTATAGTTACGGGTAACGAAAAGCAAGTCGGTACCGAAGGGTACTTCTCCGCTCCATAATTCAATCTTCGGAATGCGCGGTGCAACTCCGCCGGGGGTGTATTCACGTGCTGCACGACCGGAAGTGAACCAACGTTTCTCATAGAACTCACCGGTGTTAGGCAGGTTCACTTTCGGCACCACACCCATCACTTCGCCGTCCGTCATCACGAAGGCGCAGTTGAACAGGTCGTTATCCACCTGCAGCGGTGCGCCCACTAATACGATGATTGCTTTCCCACGGGTGTAATCGCACAGCGCTTCCAACTCACGCATACTACTCTGCTGCAGCGCTTGGGTGAAGAACAGGTCAGCACAGGTATACCCCGTCAGACTCAGTTCCGGGAAACAGATCACCTCCACCCCTTGTTCGATGGCTTCATCGATCTGGGCACGAATCTGCTCTGCATTGTACTTGCAGTCTGCTACCTTGATCATCGGCACCGCTGCCGCTACACGCACAAATCCGAAATTAGTATTCATATATCTATTGTTTTATCTTTGTTTGCTTATTCAAAGGCGACAAGGTTTCCAGACGATACCCTTGGGCCTGCAGCCATTCGATGGCTTGAGGAAGTACAGCCAGCATACGCTCGTTGGACTTCAATGAATCATGGAAATTGATAATCGAGCCGGGCCGTGTGTTGCGTTGTATATTCCGTAACATGTGTTCCGGTGTGATCTTTGCGTTATAATCACGCGTCAGGATATCCCAATAAATCAAGGTATATCCCTTTTTGTGCAGCGCTTTGCGCTGCCTAAATGTTGCCTTACCGTAAGGAGGACGGAAGAGTTGTGTCTCCTTAGGAAACTTATCCACGTTTGCCAGGTATTCTTCCGTCGAATAGTTCCATCCTTTGAGATGGTTATAAGTATGGTTTCCGACGATATGACCGGCGTCCACCACTTGTTGATACACATCAGGGTGTTTGTCGATATTCTCTCCCACCATGAAGAAGGTAGCCTTGACGTTGTAATGTTTCAAGATCTCCAGCACTTTGGGTGTCACTTCCGGAATGGGTCCGTCGTCAAACGTGAGATACACGGCCTTACCCGTACGGAACACACCGTACGGGTACAGGCCTTGCCATATATCACGTGCTCTTACCATGCCAAGGAAGAAGCACCTAAGATAGCCGCGTCGTTATCTTTGAGTACCGAGATAGATACAGGGATCTTACCCTTCCAGATCGGCATAAGGTTAGCGTCCAACGCTTCACGTATCGGGTCCATGATCCAGTGACCGGATTTGGTCAGACCACCAAAGAGGATGATGGCTTCCGGAGACGAGAAATGAACGAAATCTGCCAGTTTCTCACCTAAGAGATGACCTGTGTAGTCAAAGATCTCCTTGGCTACCAAGTCACCCTTCTCCGCTGCGTCAAATACGTCTTTGGATGTAATATGATCGATGTCTTCTACGTTCCGCAGCAGTGTCGGCTGGGTTGTAGCCGTCACGATCTCTTTCGCTGTACGAGCGACACCCGTTGCCGACGCATAAGCCTCAATGCAACCTTTCTGACCGCAACCGCAGAGACGACCGTTACCGCTGTGGTCGATCTTGCAGTGACCTAACTCACCGGCAAAACCGTCATGGCCGTAGAGTAACTTTCCGTCGATTACGATACCGGATCCTACACCCGTACCGAGTGTAATGACGATGAAGTTCTTCATACCACGAGCCGAACCGTAGATCATCTCACCCTGCGCTGCTGCGTTCGCATCGTTGGTGATGGTGCATTTTACCCCCATGCGTTCGCTGATCAGTTTGGCAAACGGAACGACACCTTTCCACGGCAGGTTCGGTGCCTGCTCAATGCATCCCGAATAGAAGTTGGCATTCGGTGCACCGCATCCGATACCTACTATGTCAGCCATGGTCAGACCTTCGTCAGCCACCAAACGGCGCATGCCGTCGCACAGCACGTCGCAGTATTCATCGATTTCCGGATACTGTTGGGTCGGAATGGAGTTCCAACGCAACACTTTTCCTTCGTCATTTACTAAACCGAACTTGGTACCTGTTCCGCCCAAGTCAATACCTAAAGCATACTTTTCCATGGTTAATCAATTTTAATATCTTTGTTTACATTTTTACTTCCAATCAACGCGTAGAACAGGATAAATGCAACACCAATCATCGGCACGATATATCCGATCAGGTTGCTGCCGAACGCACTTTGTGCCAAAGGCACGATACCACCACCGACTACCATCATCATAAAGATACCCGATGCTTTAGCCGTGTATTTACCAAGTCCTTCGGTAGCCATATTGAAGATAGAGGTCCACATGACGGAGGTACACAAGCCGACCAGTACGATGAGCAATGCAGCTACCGGTACGCTCTCCATGACAAAGGACCAGTTCGTCGGCATCTTCACGCTGATAGTGTCTCCCAGGACCATGGCAGCGGCCATCAAGCCCAAGGCCACCACAGAGACACAGGTTACCATAGTACGACTGCTGACTTTACCGCCGATGAACGAACCGATCGTACGACCTAAAAGCATAAGCAGCCAGTACAGACCTGCAATGAAGGTAGCCGCATCGTATCCGGCATAATGGTTGTTCTCCAGATAGGAGATGAGTGCAGCCGGAACACCTACTTCTACACCGACGTAGAAGAAGATAGCGATCACACCTAAGGTCAGATGACGGAAAGCCCAAGGACTGCGCTCGTACACCACTTTGTTTGTAGTTGCTTGCGGCTCTGCCAGGGGAGTAAAACGAATCACCACATAGATGAGTGCAAACACCGCCATGGCAATATAGAGCACCACGTTCACATCGTCGATCTCTTTGCCTTTGAGCGACTCACCGATTAAGGCACCTACCAGCATCGGTGTTAACGAACCGGATAAGGAGTTGAGCGTACCTCCGATCATGTTCAATTGGTTTCCTTTCTTTCCACCGCCGCCTAAGAGGTTCAGCATCGGGTTAGTCACGGTGTTCAGCATACAAACGCAGAAACCGCAGATGAGCGCACCGATCAGATAAACATAGAAACTGTCGGTTACACCGCTTAACCACTGAATAGCAATACCGCCAAGGCCGAGCATGATAGCCGTCAAAGCTGTCTTCTTGTAACCGAACTTAGCGAGGAAATTACCTGCCGGAATACCCATAATCAGATAGGCCAGGAAATTACAGAAATTACCCAGCATGCCATAGATGTTAGCATGATCGCTGCCTTCAAAAGTCTGTTCCCAGATCTTTCCTACCGGCGCTGCCAGATTGGTTACAAACGCAATCATCGCGTAGAGAAACATCATCGCGATGATGGTAATGATTTTCAAATTGTTTGATTTACTCATAGATTATAGATTTTTTTGTAAAAAGATTAATATTCTGTTATGCATATGTTCAGCGTTATTTCCTTTGCGCAGATGATGATTATCATCGGGATAGAGCTGCATCTCAAACTGTTTCCCTGCATTTACGAGTGCATCGATATACTGCATCGTGTGCTGCACATGCACGTTATCGTCTGCCGTGCCATGGATGATGAGCACTTCGCCGGTCAGGTCAGCTGCTTTGTTGAGTAGCGAAGCTTCCCTGTAACCGCGACCGTTCACCTGCGGCCGACGCATGAAACGCTCCGTATAACCCGTGTCGTACAAGGTCCAATCCGTCACCGGCGCGATGGAGATTCCGGCTTTGAACGGGTGATCTTTCTGACTCATCGTGAACAGCGTCTGATATCCGCCGTAACTCCAGCCGAGCAGGGCGATGCGGTTCTCATCAATACCGTCTTGTTGCGCTGCCCAACGGGCTGCCGAGATCAGGTCTTCCGCTTCTTTCTGTCCCAAGCTCATGTAAGTCTCATTGCGCCATGCTCTACCCTTGCAGTCACTTCCTCTGGGATCCACGATCAACACGGAGTAACCGGCTTGCACGAGGACGTATTCGAATTTCTTGCGCCAACGATTGAGCACACGCTGGCTTGCCGGACCGCTGTAGTGCATGATGACTAACGGCTGTTGGCTGTTAGCTATTGGCTGTTGGCTTTTCAGCAACATGGCTTCCAACCCGTTGATATTTATCAACTCCGGTTCCGGTAAGTTATTCGCTTTCCATGCTTCACGCACTTCGGCATTATCCTCGATGAGTTCGAGTTTGTTTTTGGAATACAAATAATAGGTATTGGGTGTTTCGAAGGACTGATAGCAGAAGACGGCTTTCTTTGCGTCTGGAGCAAAACGAGCCGACCATGTACCTTCTTCCATCGTCAGTTGGGAGATCGAACCTTTCTTGATGTTCACCGCATAGATCTGCCGTGTCGCCGGTGTCGATGCCGCCTGATAATAGAGTGTCTGGGATTTTTCATCCACGGCATAGAGCGCCGTCACGTCAATACCTTCCGGCGTCAAGGCTTTGATCTCAAAACCCTGACCGTCGTACAGATAAGCCCGACGCCAACCGTCTTTCTCGCTGAGCACAATCATTCGGCCGTCGCTCAACCATTTCCACTCATCAAAGAGGCTATAATCGATGTAATAACGATCGCTGGATTCTTTATAGATGGGATGGGTCACGGTGGATTTGGTGTTACAGCTGATCACCTCCATCTTTGTCTGATCCCGGTTGATCTTCAGCGCCAAGAGGGTGTTGGCATCGGTCCACAGGAGACGAGGGATGTAGCAATCCTCATCGCTCACCGCTAAGCGCTGAATACCTTTTGTCGCTACGTCATAGACGCAGACGGTAGCTTTGGCGTTGTTGCACCCCGCCTTCGGGTAGCGCAAGGTGTCAGCCGTCGGGTATTGGGTGTCGGAATAGACATCCCATGAGAACGAAGGCACCTCGTGTTCATCCAGCCGCACAAACGCCAGCTGTTTTGAATCCGGTGACCAGGCATAGAGTGCCGTGATGCCGAACTCCTCTTCATATAACCAATCGGCGATGCCGTTGATGATATCCGGATCTTCGTCTTTGGTGACAGCCACTTGGGTACCGAAATCCAACTTATGGATGTACAGGTTATTGTCCTTGGCAAAGGCGATGTATTTCCCGTTAGGACTCATCGTCACATCGCGCACCGCACCTTTGTCCTTGCCTAAGGGGTTACGCTGGTTCTTCTTGGTATCGACAATGTACCAATCTGCCGTGCAGGAACGACGGAAGATCTTCTGCTCGTTCTCACTCTCCAAGCGGTAACGATTCGACATCCCCTCATTGAGCGAAGCGCTTATTCCGTCATTCAGAATACTATCCTGCTCCGCTATCGAAAGCGTCTTTGCATTGTATTCTCCGCCTAATATTGCCGATAACAAACCGGCTATAATCGTTGTTTTTACCATACTTCCAATTGTTTTTTTCCGTCTTTTATGATCAAACGGTAGTTACCTAACGGGATTATCCATTCGCCCTTCGCCGTTCGCTCATCGCCATTAACCGTTTCTATATCGAACCCTATCTCCGGATAGCAGGTCATGGTGATCGTCTCGTCTGTTGCAAGCAGCACCGTCGGCGTTTCCGTCAGGTTGTTTCCCTCTATTAACTGAGCCCCATAAGTGCCGGTAGCCTCGTCTAACTTATCCGGCCATAAGATATAGGTCTTGTTGTTCACCGTCAAATAGAATGCCGTCTGTTCTCCAGAATGATAGACCTGCCATTTGGAGGGTTTGTTCACTAATTTCGTGCCTTGAAAACCGATATATTCCTCACCATAGACGTATAGCAGCCGGATCGTGGCCAATCCTGCCTCATCAAACAGCACCTCATACCACTGCATACGATTGTTCAGATTGATGGCATCCGTTTCCGTCCGATTGTTCCATACGCTTCCCTGCATCGCCATGCCGGAAGACGCGTCGGCATAGATATAGACACCGTTTTGCAAGTCGGTAGCTATCCGGTCTTCCCATCGTGGCTGATATTCATACACCGCCCAAAGGGAGATATCGTCCGTCGGTCGGTAGGTACCGGCAGGGAGCAAGGTCTGCAGCGGTTCGTTCTTCACGTAGAACGGCCGGTCGGTCCAGCCGATAAAGGCCCATTCACCTTGATCTTCCATCTTCGGCAGTTCGATCTCGGCGCCCGACAATGCATCGATCGTCTCGTTGCCTTTGTTCAGCGTTACGGTATGCGTTGCACCCTGCGACCAACGGAAGGTATATTTATTAATGTATAGCGAGTTTGTAATTCCTACCAAGGACACCTCTATCTCGTTCACTCCTATTTGCGGTGCGATGCCCAAGTCGATAGTTGTCAGCGTATCCGTGAGATCGGCAATCCATTTATATGCGATCTCCCGGCCGTTCACTTTAACATAGAATGTACCTGAGCCGGAACTCTTGTTTGACCGCATCTCCACTTCTACCTTTTCTATCGTTATATTATCTAATCCGCTTACGGAGATCACCGCCGTGTCGCCTTGTCGTACCTGGCCCTTTTGGTATGTACAATGGTAGTTTGCCTCCATGCTGTACGGCCATACGCCGTCGGCGGTGACGCTTTCTTTGCTCGTCACCGTAAAACTCATTACGCTTACTATCAGTGCTAACAGGTTCATGGCCGGGATGTGTTATATTGGGGATAATACAGATGGATCCACTCGCTGATACGGGTGATGAGTGCGACTGCAAATTCCGTCAGATTAGGATTTTGTTCTTCTATCGGCTGCGCTGGTTCAAAAACCGTCATCAGCACGGTCGGTAAGTTGCGTTCGGTGTACGCCGCGATCTCATTCATCGTCTTTTCGTCCAAGCTCTGCGTCGTCAGGCGAAAACAAGTCATTACGGCTTGATCGGTCTTCGAATCGGTGTAGTAACGGAAAAATTCCGCTGTGTATGCATCGCTGATCTCGGCAGGCATAGGAAGGTCTGCCGGTATCTCTTCGCTGGACAATATCTGCATCAGCGCCGTCCGGTACTGCTGCAGGGAGGTCTGATACACCTCCGTTTGCGGAACGGTATTCAGTATCTCCGACGATCGCGCCTGAATGGCGAGAATACGGGGATCGATCAAGGTCTCATGACATATCTCCGCCTTCGTTGGAAGCCATCCGAACGCCATAAGGCATAGCGCTATTATCACTCGTTTCATACGACTTTTTTGAGTTTAATCACAAATCGGGCACAAAGGTACAAAATTTTTTGCATATATGCAAATAAAAGTGCATTTTTTGGGAAGATTCTATTCGAGTATGGGTGTCATAGCGCCGAGGAAGACGCGGCTGAAGGCCTGGCGACGACGGGCAAAGGTGTGGAGACGACCGAGAGGGATGGGTTCGAAAATGACATCTTCTGATGTCGTTTGATATTGTTTGATATCGTTTGAAATCGTTTGAGATTCCTGAGATTTGGCGGCATCACGGGCAGATTGGAGAGCACGGTAGATGGAGACGTAGGTATATTGATAGAAACGGGCGTAGGGTTTGAGGCCGGGTTCGGGTTGTTTGTGGGCTTTGAAGACGTTGAAGTAATGGTTCAGGAAACGGATACGCCATTCGAGGGCTTCCATAGAATGGTCGCGTTCAAGGGCATGTGCCCGGCGTTGGGCTTCTTTGATGAGTTCACGATTCGCTACACAGGCAGCAGACCAGTGGGTGGGGAAATGGTAGGTATAGAGTTGGTGAAGACCGTTATGTTCCGGGCAACGGCGGACAATGATGTGTTTGCGGTAATGGCGGCCATCTTTGTGGGAGTTCATCATACCGAAATAGGCATCTATGCCTTCAACGAAGGTCAGATAGCGCACTCCACGGGCTCGTGGAGCGGAATTGGCCGGAAGAATGACATATTCCGAAACAATGCGATCCAAACTGGAAATTATCTCCGTTTTCAGATGTCTTGCCATAGCATGTAATGTGTTGTATATGTGTTTGTTATATGATGTTAATTATAAGCATTGTCTAGGATTAGTATTACGCGGTCCCTATGCGGGGAGTTTCCAAGTTCAATTTTAGACCTTAGGAGGTATCAAAATCGAGTGCAAAGATACAAAAAAAAATTGGAATATGCAAATTTTTGGTGACGAAAATGGATAGAAAATGTAATAAAATATATAAAAATGTACGCGGGCGCTTGCGTATGTCAGAAAAAAGCAGTAATTTTGCAGCGTGAAATCGCCTTATGAAATAGGACCGACGGAGGAAGCACGGAAAGCAGCAGAGGAAGTAATGGAAAAAGTGCATCGGTATATGGAAGTTCACCCGGAAAGTGAGCTGCATACGTGTGGAAAGATGTTTGGTGTTTTACTTTGTAAAAACGGGTATTTAGCCGCTTTCTCGGCAAAGTTGGATGGGTCGTATGAGCACGAAGGATTTGTGGGGCCGGTGTACGAAATGAAGGAAGAACCAATCGGGACCAATAAGGAGGAATCGAGACGGTTACAAAGACTGCTTTTTGCGGAATATAAGCTGCTGAACGGAAAGGGAGAAAAAAAGAACCTTTTGGAGATATTTGAGAAGGAAAAACCTATCCTCTCAGCAGATGAATGGTTTAATGGCAAAAAGGCTTCCTCTCTACCGCCAAGTGGTGCAGGAGAATGCTGTGCGCCGAAGTTGCTGCAGGCGGCATTTTTGCAGGGCTTAGAACCGGTAGAATTGGCTGAGTTTTGGGTGGGGGCATCGCCGAAAAATGAGATACGACAAGAAGGGGCTTTTTATGCACCTTGTTCAGGAAGATGCGGACCAATCCTTCGGCACATGTTAGAAGGATTGGAAATTGAACATTTGAAATTGGAAATTGGAGATTTTTCTAAGCCGGAAGTGGTGTATGAAGATGATGATTTAATGGTGGTAAATAAGCCCAGCGGATTATTGTCAGTACCGGGGAAAGGAGAGGAACTCTCAATAGAGAGTTATTTCAAATTTCAAGTTTCAAATTTCAAATTTTTAAAGGCGGTGCATCGATTGGATCAGGATACAAGCGGGCTGTTGGTGCTGGCGAAAAACGAGGCGACATATAAGACATTACAAGCGTATTTTCAACGACGCGACATCTTAAAGCGGTATGAAGCCGTTTGTAAAGGGTTACAGGTTACGGGTGACGGGTTACGGGAAGGCACTATTTCCCTACCCTTGTTGCCGAATCCGTATGACAGGCCGCGACAAATGGTAGATAAGGAGCACGGGAAGCCAGCCATCACGAGGTACGTGATAAGGGAAAAGCGAGAGGATGGAACGGTGTTTGTGGATTTTTACCCGTTAACGGGTAGAACGCATCAATTAAGGGTTCATGCGGCACACCCGGAAGGATTAAATGCGCCGATTTTGGGAGATCGGTTGTATAATGGGTTACGGGTTACGGGTGACGGGTTACGGGGTGATAGGTTATTGTTACATGCGGCGGAAATTGAATTTTTGCATCCGGTAACGGGAGAGAAAATGCACTTCTGTATTCCGTCGGGATTCTGAAAATTGAACAATTTTTGTAAAAATAATGGCATATGCTTGCATATGTCATTTTTTTTTACTATCTTTGCACCCGATTTTGCGTAAAACGCAATAAAACGAAGTATAACAATAAAAAACGATAGGAATTATGGCAAATGAGAAACAAGGCGGTTTGATGTTCAACGCGTTAACCGCAGGAAGTAAGATTGTAGGTAACATCACGGCAGACAGCGATTTTCGCATCGACGGAACGATCGAAGGTGAGTTGAACTGTACCGGAAAGGTGATTATCGGTGAAGGTGGTAAAGTAAAAGGTACGGTTAACTGCGCCAACGCAGAGATCATGGGTACGATGGAAGGTAAAGTAACATGTTCGCAGCAGTTGAATCTGCGTGCAAACGGCAAGATCAACGGAGACGTGATCACGAAGACGTTGATCGTAGAGCCGGGAGCTATCTTTAACGGTACCTGTTCAATGGGCACCAAGGCACAAGAGGCGGCTGCGCCGTTAAAACGTTAAATCGTTAAATCGTTTAGATTTTTTATGAAGATAAAACCTTTTAAAGGTGTTCGACCGCCGCAAGAGCTCGTGGAGAAAGTGAGCAGTAGGCCGTATGACGTGTTAAATTCGGAAGAAGCGCGAAATGAAGCAGCTGGTAACGATATGAGTTTATATCATATCATCAAGCCGGAGATCAATTTTGAGCCGGGCACCGATGAGCACGATCCCCGTGTGTATCAAGAGGCCAAGTTGCAATATAAGCGTTTTCGTCTGAAAGGCTGGTTAGAGCAAGACTTGGATCCGCATTACTATGTTTACGCGCAGACGATGAACGGTAAGACCCAGTATGGTCTGGTGGTTGCTGCGTGGGTGGATGATTACTTGGAGGGTCGCATCAAGAAACACGAGTTAACGCGCAAGGATAAAGAGGAAGACCGCATGAAACATGTGCGCACGATCAATGCGAACATGGAGCCGGTTTTCTTTGCCTATCCGCATCGTGCAGATCTGGATGCCATTGTGGCAGAGGTGTGCAAGAAAAAACCGGAGTACGATTTTGTAGCGGCGCCGGAAGGATTCAGGCATACCTTCTGGGTGATCGATAACCCAAAGACCATTCAGCAGATCACGGATATCTTTGCTGAGATTCCGGCGATGTATATCGCTGACGGACACCACAGGTCAGCTGCCGCGGCGCGAGTGGGCGAGGAATTAAAAATTAAAAATGAAAAATTAAAAATTAAAAATCCCGAGTACGAGTATTTCTTAGCTGTCTGTTTCCCTGATAACCAGTTGACGATTATTGACTATAACCGTGTAGTGAAGGATCTGAATGGTCTGACGGAGGCTCAATTTTTGAAAGCGCTGAAGACGGATTTTAAGGTAGAGGAGAAAGGTGAAGAGATCTATAAGCCGCAGGGATTGCATAATTTCAGCCTGTATTTAGGTGGGAAATGGTACAGTTTGACGGCTAAGAAGGGTCGGTATAACGATGCGGATCCGATTGGTGTGCTGGATGTAACGATCTCGAGTAATCTGATTCTGGATAAGATCTTAGGCATTAAGGATCTGCGGACAGACAAACGGATCGATTTTGTGGGCGGTATTCGTGGTTTGGGAGAGTTAAAGCGGAGAGTGGATAGCGGCGAGATGGCGCTTGCGCTGGCACTCTACCCTGTTACCATGCAGCAGATCATCGACATCGCCGATAGCGGTAATATTATGCCGCCGAAGACGACGTGGTTCGAACCGAAATTGAGAAGCGGATTGGTAATTCACGAGCTTAATTAACTGGTCAACTGGTCTACTGGTCAACTGGTATACTAGAATGAGAAAGCAGATTATTTACATATTCTTGGCGGTGCTGTGTCTTGCGAGTTGCAGTATTCAGCAGCGGGTGAAGCGGGCGGATAAGAAGTTTGCGATCGGCGAGTACTTCGTGGCAGCGGATATCTATAAGTCCTGTTACAGTCGTCTGAACAGCAAGAAAGACCGTGTGCTGAAAGGTTACGTGGCCTATCAGCAGGGCGAGTGTTACCGAATCATCAATAATACGCGTGCATATAACTGCTACAATAATGCGATTCGTTGCAAGTACCAGACGCAGGATTCGACGGTATATCTTCGTGCGGCACAGGTGCTGCAGTACCAGGGTAAGTACAAAGAAGCGTTGAAGTTCTTTGACATCTACCTGGAAGCGCACCCAGATCACTACGTGGCCAAGGCCGGTAAGTTCGCCTGCATGAAGATGGATGAATGGAAGCAGGAAAGTAGTCGGTATAAGGTTTCCGAGGCGAAGGAGTTTAATCAAAAACGGACAAGTAACTTCGCTCCGATGTTTATCGGAGACAATACCGATGCGCTGATGTTTTCGAGTAACCGTCAGGAGAAGCCGAAAGGCGGTTCGAAGAAGATGCAGCGCCCGAGTAACGTGACGGGTCAGCAGTTGTTCCAGTTATACCAGACGCGTAAGAATGCCGCCGGAGAATGGGAGGATATTGAGTTGGCGGAGGGTTTGTACGATGCGCAGGAAGAAGAGCAGCAGAATGACTCGACGGGTGGAAAGAGTGCCGGTACGGCGGAGATGGGTGTATGCTGTTTTTCGTCAGACGGACGTACGATGTTGTTCACCTATTCGAAGCCGGTAAACGGAAAAGACTTAGGTGCAAAGATCTACCGCAGCGAACGAGCCAGTGGAGAATGGGGAGAGCCTCAGGAAGTGAAACTGTTTGCGGACAGTTCGATCACGGTGGGTCACCCGGCCTTGAATGCGACAGGCGATACCCTCTATTTCGTGAGTGACGCCGAAGGGGGGCAAGGCGGGAAAGATATCTGGATGGCGGAGTTGGAAGGTACGGAATGGGTAAACGCCCAGCCTTTAGGTGCCGGTATTAACACGGAGATGGATGAGATGTTTCCGTATGTCCATGCCGATGGTACTTTGTATTTCTCCAGTAACGGACACCCGGGTTACGGAGGTTTGGATATCTTCAAGGCGACACGGGACACGACGATAAAGGACAGTACGGTCTGGATTCTGTTTAACATGGGTAAACCGTTCAACGGTGCCGGAGACGATTTCGGTATCACGTTTGCGGGAAATACGCAGGACGGATTCTTCTCTTCTAACCGAGGGGATAAGAAGGGATTTGATAAGATCTACCGTTTTGTACTGCCGGAGATGGAGTTTTTGGTAGAAGGAACGATCACGGACGAAGCGGGTAACGCGTTGAGTGAGGCCCAGTTACGCATCGTGGGTAGCGACGGCACGAACAGTAAGATCAACGCCCGCCGGGACGGAACGTATAAGATCAAGTTGAACCGGGAAGTGAAATACGTGATGTTAGCAACGGCCCGTGGACACTTAAACGACAAAGCCCAATGGGACACGAAGGGTCTGAAAGACAGTAAGACGTACACGATGAATTTTGCGTTGAACCCGATCAGCCGACCGGTGAAGATGGATAATATCTTCTATGAATTCGGACGATGGGAGTTAACGAAAGCCTCGGAGGAAGAGTTGGAACGATTAGTGAAATTGCTGAACGACAACCCCAATATCACGATCGAGTTGAGTGCGCACACCGATATGAAGGGTACGGACGAGTTCAATAACGAGTTAAGTCAGAAACGTGCACAGAGTTGCTGCGATTTCCTGATTAGAAGCGGTATTGAACGGGAACGTTTGACACCGGTGGGTTACGGAAAGACGAAACCGGTGGTATGCGACAAGGCGTTGAACAAACAATATCCGTGGATACCGGTGGAACAAGTACTGGACGAGACGTTTATTAACAGTCTGCCGGCAGATAAGCAGGATATCTGCAATCAGATTAACCGTAGGACCGAGTTTAAAGTGGTCAAAACAACGTATAAATTGTATTAGCATGCAACAATATTTGGATTTATGTAAGCGGGTGCTGGAAGAAGGCACGGTGAAACACGATCGGACGGGAACGGGTACGATCTCCGTTTTCGGTCACCAGATGCGGTTTAAGATGGAGGACGGTTTTCCGCTCTTGACCACGAAGAAGCTGCATCTAAAGTCCATTATCTATGAGTTGCTGTGGTTCTTACAGGGCGACACGAACGTGAAGTACCTGCAGGATCACGGTGTTCGGATTTGGAACGAATGGGCAGACGAGAACGGTGAGTTGGGGCCTGTTTATGGCCATCAATGGCGCAGTTGGCCCGATTATAACGGTGGTACCATTGACCAGATCGCCAATATCGTGGAGACGATTAAGAAGAACCCGGATAGCCGGCGTATGATGGTGAGTGCCTGGAACGTGGCCGAAGTGGATAAGATGGCCTTACCGCCGTGTCACTGTCTGTTCCAGTTCTATGTAGCGGACGGGAAGTTGAGTTTGCAGTTGTACCAGCGCAGTGCCGATATCTTCTTGGGTGTGCCGTTTAATATTGCGAGTTATGCATTATTGCTGCAGATGATGGCGCAGGTGACGGGACTTAAATGCGGTGATTTCGTGCATACGTTGGGTGACGCACATATATACCTGAACCACTTGGAGCAGGTGAAGTTACAGTTGACGCGTGAACCGAGACCGTTACCGCAGATGATTATTAACCCCGAGGTGAAGGACTTATTTAGTTTCCAATTCGAAGATTTTACATTAGAAGGATACGACCCGCATCCTCATATCGCGGGTGTTGTGAGCGTATGATCAGTATTATAGTTGCGGTCGCGGAGAACTATGCGATCGGGAAGAAAGGCGATTTGTTGTGCCATATGCCGGCGGATCTGAAGCATTTTAAAGAGATTACAAGCGGGCACACGGTGATGATGGGTGAACGGACGTTTCTGTCCTTGCCTAAGCATCCCCTACCCAACCGCCGGAATATCGTGCTGACAGACGTAGTCGGCAAAACTTTTGAGGGAGCCGAGACGGTGTATTCGTTGGATGAGATGCAACAAGCCGTTCATGGAGAAGAGGAAGCGTTTGTGATCGGAGGCGGTATGGTGTATAAACAAGCGATGGAGTTTGCAGACAAACTCTATATCACGCATATTCATCATTCTTGGCCGGATGCAGATACGTTCTTCCCGGAGATCGATTTGAATATTTGGAAACAATTAAGTGCAGAGAAACACTCTGCCGATGAGAATAATCCTTACGATTATACCTTTGCAGAATATGGCAGACGATAAGAAGATTATATTTTCGATGGTGGGACTGAATAAGAGTTTCGGTCCTCAAAAACAGGTGTTAAAGAATATCTACCTGAGTTTCTTTTATGGTGCCAAGATCGGTATCATCGGTCTGAACGGTGCCGGAAAATCGACCTTGCTGAAGATCATCGCCGGTATTGAGAAAGAGTACCAGGGCGAGGTGGTATGGTCACCGGGTTACAGTGTCGGTTATTTGGAGCAAGATCCGAAACTGGATCCAAACAAGACGGTTCGCGAGGTGGTACAAGAAGGAGTACAGCCGATCATGGATATGTTGAAGGAGTACGATGATATCAACATGGCCTTTGGCGAACCCGATGCCGATTTCGATAAGTTACTGGCACGGCAAGCGGAGTTACAAGACAAGCTCGATGCTGCGGACGCCTGGAATATCGATCAGCGATTGGATAGGGCCATGGACGCACTGCGTTGTCCGCCGGACGATGCAAATGTGACTACCCTTTCAGGAGGTGAGCGACGTCGTGTAGCACTTTGTCGTCTGTTATTGCAACAACCCGACGTGCTATTACTGGACGAGCCGACGAACCATTTGGATGCAGAGAGTATCGATTGGTTAGAGCAACATTTGCAACAGTATGCCGGAACGGTGATTTGTATTACGCACGACCGTTATTTTCTGGATAATGTAGCAGGATGGATCTTGGAGTTGGATCGCGGCGAAGGTATTCCTTGGAAAGGCAATTACTCGAGTTGGTTGGAACAGAAGACGAACCGTATGGCGCAGGAAGAGAAACAGGCCAGCAAGCGGAGAAAGACTTTGGAGCGGGAGTTGGAATGGATCCGTATGGCGCCGAAGGCAAGGCATGCGAAACAGAAAGCGCGTCTGGAGTCATATGATCGCATGCTGAACGAGGAGCAGAAGGAACGGGAAGAGAAGTTAGAGATCTTCATTCCGAATGGTCCGAGATTGGGTAATAAGGTCATTAATGCCGAAGGTGTGGCTAAGTCCTTTGGGGATAGACTGCTGTTTGAAGATCTGAACTTCATGTTACCGCCAAACGGTATCGTGGGTGTGATCGGTCCGAACGGTGCCGGTAAGACGACATTGTTTAGAATGATCATCGGTACGGAGAAAGCCGATAAAGGTACGTTCAGTGTGGGTGAGACGGTGAAGATCGGTTACGTCGATCAGCAGCACACGGATATCGATCCCAATAAGAGTGTTTTTGAGCAGATCAGCGGTGGTACGGAGTTTATCCGTGTGGGCGGCAAGGAGATTAATGCGAGAGCCTATCTGAGCCGGTTTAATTTCACGGGGGCGGATCAAGAGAAGAAATGCGGTGTGCTGAGTGGTGGAGAACGTAACCGTCTGCACTTGGCGCTGACCTTGAAGAGCGAAGCCAACGTGCTGTTACTGGACGAGCCGACGAACGATATCGATGTGAATACCTTACGGGCGTTAGAGGAAGGTCTGGAGAATTTTGCCGGCTGTGCGGTAGTTATTTCCCACGACCGTTGGTTCTTGGATCGTATCTGCACGCATATTCTGGCGTACGAGGGAGAAGGGAAAGTATTCTGGTTCGAAGGCAGTTATTCCGAATACGAGCAGAACAAGAAGATGCGGTTAGGCGAAGAAGCGTGCGAACCGAAACGGGCACGTTACCGTGGGTTAAACGGTTAAATTGTTAAACTGTTAAATTGTTAAATTGTTAAAACGTGTTACGACATATATCCGCAAACACGGGTTGTTGGATAGGACAAAGCCTGTGTTGGTAGCCATCAGCGGAGGGGCAGATAGTGTGTCTCTGTTGGATGTGTTAGTGAGAGCGGGTTATCAATGTGTGGCAGCCCATTGTAATTTTCATCTGCGAGGTGAAGAGAGCGACCGGGACGAAGCGTTTGTGCGGGAGTTGTGTAAGCAGCTGAATGTGCCGTTGATGGTGCAGCATTTTGATACGCACGCATACGCGCGCGGTAATAAAATAGGAATAGAGGTCGCGGCACGGGAGTTACGGTACCGTTGGTTCGATGAGGTCGGTAAGCAAAACGGTTGTCAAGCGGTGGTGGTTGCTCACCATCAGAATGACCAGGCAGAGACGGTGCTGATGAATCTCAAACGCGGTGCGGGTATCCGGGGATTAGCAGGCATGCGACCGATGAGTGCTAATCCGATGGTGCCGGAAGGTTTACCGATCGTGCGTCCTTTACTATGTACGACACGGGACTATATTGAACATTATCTGCGAGACAAACGGGGTTTGCGTTGGATGAATGACAGCACGAACAGTGACCTGACGTTCCGTCGTAACGCGGTGCGGGAACAGTTGAAGACGTACAGCAAAGCGGAGATCGAGCACATCGCTCAGACGGCGGAATATATGCAGGGGTATGTGGATTTATTAGAGGGCAAAAGCACACGCGAAGCAGGAATTGCAGCATTGTATGAAAATATTCGCGTGTTTGGATTTGCGGAAACAGATAAGATTTACGATGCGTTGATGAAAGGGGAAGGAGGAAAAACGTTTACTTCCAAGACCCATCAGGGTGTGCTAAAGAAAGGAGAATTATGCGTCACTACGGTATCATAGGATTTCCATTATTTCATTCGTTCTCGGCGAAGTTCTTTAACGAGAAATTTGCAACAGAAGGGATCGAGGCGGAATATAGTTTGTACCCTGTACAAATTGGAAATTTGAAATTGGAAATTGGAAATATCTTGGACTCTTTGGACGGGTTCAATGTGACCTTACCGTACAAGCAGGAAGTGATTCCGTACTTAGAGCGATTGGACGAGACCGCAGAAGCGATTGGTGCGGTGAACGTCGTGTACAAGCATGTGGGTTATAACACAGACTGTTTGGGATTCATGGAGTCGATGCGACCGTTGGTGCGGGAATATGATAGGAAAGCGTTAGTACTCGGTACCGGTGGAGCATCGAAAGCCGTGTGTTACGGTTTGCGGAAATTAGGCATCTCCCCTACCCTGGTAAGCCGAACACCAAAAGCAGGGATGTTAGGATACGATGCGTTGACGCAGGAAGTGATGGATAAGCATACGATTATCGTCAATTGTACGCCCTTAGGTATGCTTCCGGACGTGGACAGTTGTCCGGATATCCCGTATGAACGCCTTTCGGCACGACATTTGTTGTATGACTGCGTGTATAACCCGGAAGAGACTTTGTTTTTAAAGAAAGGCAAAGCGCAGGGATGCACGATAAAGAACGGTTTGGATATGCTGTACGGTCAAGCCAAAGCAGCATGGCGCATTTGGTCAAATGCGATTTGATATTTGATATTTGAAATTTGATATTTATATGAAGCGAATTTTTGGAATGCTCATAGGAGCAATGATGGTTAGTACGATGAGTGCACAGGTGTTGCGGGAGAACGAAGCCGCCTTGGTGTATTATAGTCCGAAGACGGAGGTAAGATTGGATTTTGCGTATGAAGTGGAAATCCAGGAAGCCGGTCCGTATGCCGAATATGCGGAAGAGTTATTGGGTGTAACGGATTTTGTAAAGGAAAGTCAAACGACCTATCGTTTGGAAAGTGTGCATATCGGTACAAGCACCCAAGCCGATTTGGACCGTGCGCATAAGGTGAGTGCCAATGACGGTGTACCGATGTTATTGAGTTTCAATGAGAAGGGAATTCTAAAAGGTTATAACATCCCTTATGTTGCTCCTCAAGCGCCGAAGAAATTTGATCATCCGAAGAAGGAGGATCATTTCTGCCAGCCGTTCATCGTTCCGCCGTTCGCCGAGGATATTTTGAAAGCGACGGATTCTACCGATGTAGCGGAAGTAGTAGCGCAGCAGATCTACCGTATCCGGGAGACAAGAACGTTTCTGTTAAGCGGAGAAGTGGAGCATGCGCCGGCAGACGGAGCGTCGATGAAAGCGGTGTTGGAAGAGTTGGATAAGCAGGAGAGAGTGCTGACGGACCTTTTTGTGGGTAAGCGTATCCGTCGTATGGAGCATAAGGTCTTCACAATCGTTCCGGACACGACGGAGCAGTTGTATTTCTTCAGCGCCGAGAACGGATTTACCGGAAGCGATAATGTGGATGCCGATACGATTCGTGTACATATGACGCTGGAAGCACAGACTTTAGCGGCCGCAGAGCCGGTAGAAGAGCCTGCGAAAGGCAAGAAGAAGGGTCAGGTAGCAGTACCGGAGTCGTCTCCGATCGTATATAACTTACCAGGTAGCGCAGAAGTGAAGGTGGTGTTCCAAGACCGGGTTTTGGCAGGCAAGACCGTTCCTGTAGCACAACTGGGTGTAGATGTACCGTTACCGAAAGAGTTGTTCACGGGTGATCTGCCGATTATTGTGTTTAACGAAAAGACGGGTAATATTGTATCTATCAGCAAATGAAAAAGTTCCTTTTGACAATTGGCTTTTGGCTGTTAGCAGTTGGCTTATACGCTCAGGAGATCAAATGCACGGTGACGGTTAACTCCGATCAGATAGAGGGTTCGAATAAGTCGATTTTCGAGACTTTGAAGGCGAGTATTGAGGAGTACATGAACGCGAACCGTTGGACGAACATGACGTATGCAGAGCACGAGAAGATCGAATGCAGTATGCTGATCGTAGTGAAAAGCATGGAGAATAATCTATTCAACTGCGAGATGACGCTGCAGAGCAGAAGACCGGTGTACGGAACGACGTATACGACGCCGCTGTTGAACTTCAAGGACAACGCGTTTAACTTCTCGTACCAGGAGTTTGACCGTATCGAATGGCAACAGAACCAATTTACGACGAACCTCACGGCGATGTTAGCCTATTACTGTTACCTGATTCTCGGTCACGACCAAGATAGTTTTCAACGCATGGGTGGTACACCGTTCTTTGAGGTGTGTGAAGAGATCGTGAATACATGCCAGAGTGCGAGTATGGATAATATCGAGCAGCGCGGCTGGTTAGCATTTGACAGCAACCGTAACCGTTATGCGCTGATTAACAACTTGTTGGATGAGGCGTTTAAGAAATACCGTAATTTCTATTACGAGTACCACCGTTTGGGTCTAGACGAGATGGCAGGTAATGTGACGAACGGTAGAGCGAGAATTGCGGAGGGTCTTCCTGTTCTCAAAGAAGCGTTCCGAGCACGTCCGGCAACGTATGCGATTAACACGTTTCTGGACGCCAAAGCAGAAGAGTTAGTCGATATCTTCCAGAAAGGAACGGACAAGGAGAAGAAAGCGGTGTATGACCTGCTGATGGATATCGATCCGACGCGGCAGCAAGTTTATGATCGAATCAACGAATAGACAAAAGTAGAAAGACAAAAGAATGCTAAAGCATTTACACATACAGAATTACGCCCTGATCAGTCACCTGGACATTGATTTTGCGGAGGGATTCTCGGTAATGACGGGTGAGACAGGCGCCGGTAAGAGTATCATTTTGGGTGCGCTTGCCTTGGTGTTAGGTGCACGAGCAGACAGTAAAGCCATCACAGATGGAGAGGACAAATGCATTATTGAGGCGGAGTTTGATGAGGGGATTATTCGAAGAGAGTTATATGCAAACGGCAAGAGTCGTTCGTTTGTGGACGACAGTGTAGTGACGCTGCAGGAGTTGAAAGTGCTGGCAAACAAGCTGATCGATATTCACTCGCAGCACGCAAACTTACTGATCGAGAATGCGGATTTTCAATTGGAAGTATTGGATGCTATCGCTCAGAATGAGTCGTTGTTACAAGACTATAGCACGCAGTATGAAGCGTATCAGAAGGCTTGTGAGGAGTTAAGAAGACTACAGAGTTTGGCCAAGAAGAGTCAACAAGATGCCGATTATATCCAGTACCGGTATCAACAGTTAAGTGAGGCGAACTTAGAGGCAGGTGAGTTGGAGCAGTTGGAGCAAGAACAGTACCAGTTAAGTCATGCGGAAGAGATTCGTGCGGCCTTGGAGACGGCGGTGGAAGCGTTGAGTGGCGAACAAGGAAGTGCGATAGAGGCATTGCGGGCTTGTCGGCTGGACGATGCGGCGAGTGATTTACAGGAACGCATTGACAGTGCACGGATCGAGTTACAGGACATCGCTGAGGAAGCGGAAAGGAAACTCAACCGCATCGAGATGGATCCTAAACGCCTGGAATGGGTGGAAGAACGGATCGGGATGTTGGAGGAGTTGAAGCATAAGTTCAGCGCCGAGACGATCGAGGAGTTGATCGAGATGCGAGATGCGTTAGCGGAACAAGTGAACCGTCTGGACTCCTTTGATTTCGATATCGAGCAAGCAAAGAAGGCTGTAGAGACGGAGAAAGCGGTGTTGATCAAGAAGGCGGATGCATTGACGAAGAGCCGCAAGGCCGTAGTACCGCAGATCTGTGAGCGGTTAGTGGACGGTTTGACGCGTTTAGGTGTTGCGCATGCGAAAGTGGAGATACCGATCAGCGCGACGGAAGATTTTACCGAGAAAGGTTGTGATGAGGTCCAGATTCTCTTTGCTGCGAACCTGAATCAAAGTTTACGAAATGTGAGCGAAGTGGCATCAGGCGGTGAAATCAGCCGGTTGATGTTATGTGTGAAGGCCTTGATTGCCAGCACGAAGGGTCTGCCGACGATTATCTTTGACGAGATCGACACGGGTGTAAGCGGTAATATCGCTACCCAGATGGCATCTATTATGCAGGAAATGGCAAGTCACAGGCAGATCATCGCCATCACTCATCTGCCGCAGATAGCGGCGTTGGGAACGCATCATTACAAGGTATATAAAGCCGATACAGATAAACGGACGGAGACGCATATCAGCCGTCTGAATGAAGAAGAACGAATCACGGAGATCGCGACGATGTTAAGCGGAAACACGCCGACACCGGAAGCGGTAGCCAACGCGAAACAGTTATTATGTTGCCATTAGCGGAAAGACTGCGTCCAAAGACGCTGGACGAATACATAGGACAGAAACATCTGGTGGGTCAAGGAGCGATCCTACGGCAGATGATCGAAAGCGGAAACATCGCCAGTTTTATTCTGTGGGGTCCTCCGGGTGTCGGTAAGACGACGCTGGCACGTATCATCGCGCATCAGTTACAGCGGCCGTTCTACACGCTGAGTGCAGTGACAAGCGGTGTGAAGGAGGTGCGTGATGTGATCGACAAGGCGAAACGGACGGCAAGTATCAACAGCGGTCTTTTTGCGCCGACAGACAGCAGAAGTCCGATCTTGTTTATCGACGAGATCCATCGGTTCAGCAAGAGTCAGCAGGACAGTTTGTTAGGTGCGGTAGAAGAAGGCACGATCACGTTGGTGGGAGCGACGACGGAGAATCCGTCTTTTGAGGTGATCACTCCCCTACTCAGCCGATGTCAGGTGTATGTACTGAAGTCGCTGGAGAAAGACGATCTGATGGAATTACTGAACCGAGCTATGACGCAGGATACGTATCTCAAGGGTTTGGGGCTGCAGGTGAAAGAGACCGAAGCGATCTTACGGTACAGCGGTGGGGACGCACGGAAATTACTGAACATCATTGAGTTGGTTAGTAACAGCGGTGTCAAGATCATTGATAACGAGACCGTTACGAAGCAGTTACAGCAGAATCCTGTGGCGTATGACAAGGACGGGGAGATGCATTACGATATCATTTCCGCATTCATCAAATCGATTCGTGGCAGTGATCCGCAGGCAGCGATCTATTGGTTAGCAAGGATGATCGAAGGCGGAGAAGATCCAAAGTTCATTGCCAGACGATTGGTCATCTCGGCCAGCGAGGATATCGGATTAGCGAATCCGAATGCGATGCTGTTGGCCAACACCTGCTTTGAGGTGGTGAATAAGATCGGCTGGCCGGAAGGGCGGATTCCGTTAGCGGAGACGACGATCTATCTGGCGACCTGTAAGAAGGATAACTCAGCCTATCTGGCGATCGATGCTGCGTTAGCAAAAGTGCGTGAAACGGGCAACCTACCCGTTCCGTTACATTTGCGCAATGCACCGACGAGTCTGATGAAAGACCTGGGATATGCCGACGGGTATAAGTATCCGCACGATTTTCCGGGACATTGGGTAGCGCAACAATATCTGCCGGACGAGTTGGTCGGCACGGAGTTTTGGAAAAAGGATTAGAGGATTAGTGGCTGGTTTATACATACATATTCCGTTTTGTAAGAAGCGGTGTCTGTACTGCGATTTCTTCTCCACGACGCAGTTGGAGAAACGGGAAGAATACGTAGCCGCGCTGATGAGGGAGATCGAGGAAAGAAAGGATGAGGCAGGTGAGCCGATTCGAACGGTTTATATCGGCGGCGGTACACCGAGCACGTTATCCATCGAATCGATGACAGGTATTAACCAGTACTTGCATAGTACATTCATAGGTGAATATACCGTGGAGGTAAACCCGGGGGATGTGACGAAAGCGTATCTGGAGGGATTAAGAGCATTAGGTGTAAACCGCTTGTCGATGGGTGTGCAGTCGTTTGATGACCAATTGCTGCAGTTGATTGGAAGAAGACATACGGCACAGCAAGCGATAGACGCGGTGAAGACAGCACAGGAAGCAGGTTTTGAGAACCTGTCTATCGACCTGATGTACGCGTTACCGACGCAGACGATGGATCGGTGGAAGGCGGATATCGAAACGGCTTTGGAGCTGGGCGTACAGCATATATCGAGTTACGGTCTAATGTACGAAGAAGGTACAGTACTGACGAAGATGCTGGAGAGCGGACAGATCGAAGCGATCGATGAGGACACGGAGAACGCAATGTACGATGTGCTGTGTGCGCGATTAAAAGCGGCAGGATTAGTGCATTATGAGGTGAGTAATTTTGCCTTACCGGGTTATGAAGCGCAGCATAACAGTTGTTATTGGGACCATACACCGTATATCGGTATTGGTGCCGGCGCGCATAGTCTGGTGGGAAGAAAAAGAAGTTGGAACGTAAGCGATATCGATGCGTATATCGCCGGGACGGCAGAGCGGGAAAGTGAGACGCTGACCGATGAGGATTGGTACAACGAGCAGTTGATGTTAGGTTTACGGACCTGCAAAGGTGTGGATAAGACGCTGATTCGCAAGGATGTGAGTGGGTATATCGCACAAGGACTGCTGCAAGAGAAAGAAGGAAAAGTGGTAGCGACCCAAGATGGCATCCATATATTAAACAGAATAATAGAAGATTTAATGATATGAAGAAGAATGGTAAAAACTGGTTCAAGCAGGTGAAGGAAAAATACCCGTTGAAACCTTGGCAGAGGAAGTTTATGATCTGGTTCTGGAGTCTTTTCGGCACCTTTATCGTAATGGCATTCCTTTTTATGCTGCTGATTTCCAAAGGTGTACTGGGTTATATGCCGCCTGTGGACGACTTGTTGAATCCGAAGAACTTACTGGCTAGCGAGATCATCTCGTCCGATCATCAGGTGATTGGCCAGTACTACAAAGAGAACCGTGTGAGCGTGAAGTACGAAGACATCTCTCCGTTCGTGATCAATGCCTTGATAGCAACTGAAGATGAGCGTTTTGAACGTCACACCGGTGTGGATCTGAAAGCTTTGTTCCGTGCGGCTGTTAAGTTAGGTAGAGCCGGCGGTGGTAGTACGATTACTCAGCAGTTAGCCAAGCAGTTGTGGACGGAGAACGTAGGTCGTACAGCCATCCAGCGTGCGACCCAAAAACCGACGGAATGGGCGATTGCAACACAATTGGAAAGCTTATACTCCAAGGAAGAGATCATCACAATGTACCTGAATCGTTTCGATTTTCTGCATAATGCGGTGGGTATCCAATCGGCAGCGCGTATCTATTTTAGTACCACACCAAAAGATCTGAAGATCGAAGAAGCGGCTACGTTAGTGGGCATGTGTAAGAACCCGTCGTACTATAATCCTCGTCGGGATTCGTTGCGTTGTGTGAATCGGCGTAACACCGTATTAGGTCAGATGTACAAATCCGATTTTATCGACAAGGCCACCTTAGATTCCGTGTCGGCATTACCGCTGGTACTGCGTTATCAAACAGCTGACCACAAACAAGGATTAGCACCCTATTTCCGTGAATATCTGCGTGTTACATTGACTGCTAAAGAACCGAGTTATGGAGATTACTCTACTTGGAACAAGCAGCAGTACACATTTGACAAGTACCAATGGGATAATAATCCGCTGTATGGTTTTTGCGAGAAATATCGCAAGCCGGACGACAGTAAATACGATATCTACCGGGATGGCTTGAAGATCTACACCACTATCGATTCGCGTATGCAGAAGTATGCCGAGGAGGCGGTGAGTGAGCACATGCAGGCGCAGCAGAAATCGTTCTTCAAGGAGTTGAAGAAGAAAAAGAATGCACCTTTCTCCATTGATTTGACGAAGGAGGAAGTGGACGGTATTATGAAGCAAAGCATGAAGAATACCGACCGGTACTGGTACTTAAAGCAAGAAGGGATGAGTCAGGATTCGATTTTTGCCACCTTCTACGAGAAGCAGCCTATGCGGATTTTTACCTATGACAGAGGTATGATCGACACCGTGATGACGCCGTATGACTCGATCCGTTGGCAGAAGAGTTATCTGCGCTGCGGATTCATGTCGATGGATCCAATCACGGGTCATGTGAAGGCCTATGTCGGAGGACCGAACTTCGCTAATTTCCAGTACGATATGTGTACGAAAGGTCGTCGTCAGGTGGGATCGACTATCAAGCCGTACCTCTATACCTTGGCCATGGACGAAGGTATGTGGCCTTGTGAAACCTGGGTGTATGACTCGATCACGCTGATCGATGCAAACGGCAGGCCTTGGACACCGCGTGATACACACGACAAATACCAAGGTGACACACTCAGTTTAGCATGGGGACTGAAAGAGTCGTCGAACTGGATGTCGGCATACCTGATGTCGCTGTTCACGCCGGAACAATTAGTGGACCTAATGCGTTCCTTCGGTATCAAAGGAGAGTTGGATCCGGTGGTGTCGCTCTGTCTGGGTCCGTGTGACGTGAGTGTGGAAGAGATGGTGGATGCCTACACGGCTTTTGCCAACAAGGGTATCCGCACCGAACCGCTGTACGTAACGCACATCGAGGATGCGAACGGCAATATCATTGCACAATTCACCCCGAAGACACACGAGATCATCGGTGAGACCACTTCGTATAAGATGATTTATATGTTACGGGAAGTGGTTGATCACGGTACCGGTATCCGGGCACGGTATAAATACGGCATCAAGGCGCCGATGGGTGGTAAGACAGGAACAACGAACAACAACTCCGACGGTTGGTTCATGTGCTTCACGCCGTCCCTGGTTAACGGAGCCTGGGTGGGCGGTGAAGACCGTGCGATCCACTTTGATAATATGGCCGAAGGACAGGGTGCTTCGATGGCCTTGCCTATCTGTGCGATCTATCTGCAGAAGATTTTCAAAGACAAGAGTTTAGGATACAGCGAAGAGGAAGAATTCGATATTCCAGCATGGTTCGACCCCAATGAAGGTTGCGAATAGGCACATATTAGTCTTTTGTCTTTTGTCCCTTTTCCTTGTTCCGGCAAAGGCGCAGTTGAATACCGACCGCATCACGGCGATCGGTAGGAATGCCTTGTATTTTGAAGATTATATCCTGTCGATTCAGTATTTTAATCAGGTGATTCGTCTGAAGCCGTATTTGGCGGAACCCTATTTCTACCGTTCGATCGCCAAGATTCAGTTGGAGGACTATCAGGGTGCGTTGAATGACTGCAATGCCGCGATAGAGCGTAATCCGTTTTCTCCGGGTTATTACTATGCACGAGGTTATATCTACCGGCAGATGAAGCAGGCGGACAAGGCGGAAGATGACTACACGCAGGCATTGCAATTCTCGCCGGAGAACCGCACCTATATGTTATTACGCGCAGACACGCGTGCGGAACGCAAGGAATACAAGGCGGCGTTGGAGGATATCGAGTGGTTACTGAAACGAGAACCGCAGTCAGCATCCTTCTGGAGTGAGAAAGGTCAAGTGTCGTTCTTGAAAGGCGATACCCTGCAAGCCGTGGAGGCTTTTGAACAAGCGGCTAAGTACGACAAGACCAATCCGGCCATCTGGTCTGCGTTGGGTGTGATTAACCTGATGTTAGAGCGGGAAGAAGATGCGTATGTGCAGCTAAGCCAGGCGATTAACTTAGGTTCAAAATGGGCAGGCGACTATATCAACCGGGGTCTGTTGCATTATCGGAAGCATAACTACCGTGGTGCGTTATCGGATTTTGATCAGGCGGTGAAGATCTCCCCCCGTGATGCGGAGAGTTATTATAACCGCGGTATTATGCGGCAAGAAGTGGGTGACTACAACAAGGCGTTGGAGGACTTGAACACCGCTATTTCCCTGGATCCGGAACGAACAGAGATGCGTTATCAACGCGGCCTGATCGAGTTACAACTCAAACAATGGAGTGCTGTCGTGGAGGATATGAACGCGATGATTGCCCGTTATCCGTATTTCCTGCCGAGTTATTATGTAGCGGCGCAGGCGTGCACCAAGCAGGGTAAGGATAAAGCGGCTTACCGGTACAAGGAGCAAGCGGCGGAATTAGAGCAGCGCAAAGAGGAGATCCAGGCACAGCAGGCGAGTCAGCCGAAGACCGATATGCTGATTGCTGACGCCCAGCCGCAGAAGAAAGACTACCGAAAGGAGTTTTCTGCCAATACCGCGCAAAATCAGACAGATCTTCCGGAAGAGGAAGAGAAATATGAATCTCAGACCCGTGGAACGGTGCAGAAACGCCATCAAGACATCGTGTTAGAGTCCAATATCGTACTCAGTTATTACAGTCAGGATTTGAGTTTGAGACGTACGAACTACTACCATCCGACGGTAGATCAACTCAACAAACGGGAAGTGTTACCGGCGGCCTTGCGTTTTACGTGTCAGGAGTTGACCTTGACGGCAGAGATGGTGGATTTCCATTTTGCGGAGATTACCCGTCTGTCGCAGATGATCGACGAAGGACCGACCGCCGCGTTGTATTTCGCTCGAGCGATCGAGTTTGCGGTCGTTCAGGACTACACCAGTGCCATTGACGACTGCACGAAAGCGACCTTGTTAGCCGATCCGGATATGACGCTTATTCTGACCTTCTGCCGTGCCAATTGGCGGTATCGTCTGTTTGAATACCAGCGTGCGACAGGAGAACAGGAAGCGACGGCATCGATGGATTTTGACATCATGCTTCGAGATTATGATCAAGTGATTCGACTGCAGCCGGACTTTGCGTTTGCATTGTACAACAAGGCCAATATCCTCTGTGCGCAACACGAGTGGAAAGACGCCATCGAGTATTACACGCGTGCCATTGCTCAGGATGTGGATTTTTCCGAAGCCTATTTTAACAGGGGGTTGACCTATCTCTACACCGGTGAGCACGAGAAAGGTCTGGCGGATTTGAGTAAAGCCGGAGAGTTAGGTATTTACCAGGCATATAATTTGATTACCCGATTTAAATGAGAGCCATACGACACATATTTATCCTTTGTCTTTTGTCCTTTGTCCTTATTCCGGTAAAAGGTCAGTTGCTATACGAGATTTCGGGTAACGGGGTGAAAGACAAATCGTATCTGTTAGCGACGAACCGTTTGGTGGATATGACTTTTCTGGACACGATACCGAATGTGTTCAAATGCTTTGGACAATGCGATAAAGTGATCACGGAATTTGCAATGCAAGACTATGAAGCCTTGTCTGCATTACGCCAGGCAGCGGTGCTACCCGACTCGATTAAACTGAGTAATTTTTACAGCGAAAGCGAATATACGCTAATTGATAATAGTCTTCGCATTGGTTTGGGCATGGGTTTAGATCAGCTATGCCGCATGAAACCGGCGTATCTGACGGAGATGTACCGAACGGAATTGATGAAGAATTGGTTGCAGTTTGACGAGCAGCGATCGATGGAGAGTTTCTTCGAATCGATCGCCGCAGAACGGGATATGCCGGTGATCGGATTGGATGATATCGGGGAGACGATGTACATGCTTTTTGACCGGGAACCGTTTCATTGGCAGTGCACAGAGTTGCTGAAAGTGATCGAATATCCGGAGAATGAGGTGAAGCAAGAGAAGACGCTGAAGGCGATGTATCTGGACGGCAGACTGAGCGATATCGCGTACCAGGTGGAAGGGCCGGATAACAAGACCAGTATCTCCTTTTCGGACTATAAAGTCTATTGTGCGCGAAACAAAGAATGGGTCAAACGGTTAAAGAAACACCTGAAGGACGGGAATGCGTTTATCACGCTCAATGCCATCTATTTGGGAGGCGAGAAAGGATTAATTGAACAACTACGGGCGGCAGGATATCGGGTTCGGCCCGTGAACAGAGGAATAAAATTAAAACAACAATAAGATGAAAAAGGTATTTTCTGTATTGGTAGCGCTGACGTTAGCGCTGAGTGTAAACGCCGCTGAACGCGGTAAGTTCATTCATGTGGACAACACGGTGAACAAGAACCTGAAACCACAGATTGCATTCCGCATCGACCATAAGGAGGATGCAGATGTAACGACATTGCTGGTGAAGTTAGTCAGTACCAGTGCGTACTATGAGTTCACCGACGCATCGCGTGTACTCTTTCGTTTGAGTGACGGCAAAGCGATCCGTCTGAACCGTAACGGTGCGGCAGTAAGCAATGAGAAGAAGTATTCTGAGAAGAAAGGTACGGCAACTATCACGTTCTACCCTACTGTCACGGAGTACGAAGTGACACCGGAGTTGATCGAGGCATTGGAGAAAGGCGAGACCGTAATCAAGGTGCGTATCGTACCAAAGGAGAATGAACCGAAGGACTACGATATCGTGGAGAGTTATCAGGCACGGTTCTCTTCTGACCTGCTCAAATCGTATCAGGAAGCGGTGTTAAACAACCGAAAAGCGCACTCCGACATTAGCGATGAGGATTTTTAAACATATATTTATCCTTGTTCTTTGTGCCTTGTTCTTTGTGCCAGCCAAGGCCGATATCGGCATGCAGGAGTTAGGGGACTCGTTAACCGCATGGACCGGTTTTTCATCCGTGTGGTCACCGGCCGTAAAGGTGAAGAACCTGCGTGTGAATGGGAACAAGATCACGGTCAAGACCAATAAAACACTCAAAGATGTACGCTGGACGACCGCCAATATCGCTGAACTGAAACGCAAAGTGAGTCGTTGGGTGCTGGGTCATGAGAAAGGCAAAGTGACCATTCAGACGGCGAACATCGATATCGAGAATTTGGTTACCAACTGCGCCAAAGGCATTCTTGCAACCGGAAAACCACACGACTTATCGGACCGAAACATTGCTTTGTATCCGAGTCACGGTCTGTATTACAACCGGGATCGGGATGAGTGGATCTGGCAACGTGCTACCTTATGGACCACGGTAGAGGACCTGTACAGCCAGGAATATGTGCGGCTGATCAAGCAGATGTTGGAGAATGCCGGTGCGACGATCCATATGCCGCGTGCCGGTCTTGAGCAACAACAACGAGGTATCTCCGGCATGCCGGCTTGGACCGAAGGCGCACGCTATTGGTTGATCTCGCAAGGTGCCGACTCTACCCTTTGGAACTTATACGAAGGGGATGAGTATAAGGATGACATGAAGTGCAGGGCGCTGTGGATCAATTCCTTAGAGACACCGATCGACCTGTGTCTGGCTTTTCATACCGACGGAAACGACAGCGGCAATGACAGCACGATCATCGGCACGCTGGTTATCTACACTGCCAAGGACGATGACGGACATAGCAAGCTGAGAGACGGCAGAGACCGGGAGACCGTGAACCGAAACTTAGCGGATTGGATTCAGACGCAGGTGACGGAAGACTTACGGCATATCGCGCCGGAATGGACAAGGCGGCAACTCAAAGAAGCCAATTACTGTGAGACGCGTGTGCCGGTGGTGCCGAGTATCATCCTGGAACTGTTGAGTCACAAAAACATGGCCGACATGCGGTACGGTTTGGATCCCAAGTTCCGTTTTGCCGCCAGCCGTGCCGTCTATAAAGGCATCTTACGCTATCTGAACGGTACCAACGCGGTGGTACAACCCTTACCTGTTCAACAATTGGCGATCACACAGGAAGGAGTGTTACAATGGAGACCCACTATTGATAGTCTGGAAACGACGGCTACCCCATCCTATTACATGGTGTATATTCAGGAGAATGACGGCGACTGGAATGTCCAGCAAGTGGAAGAAGTGACGGAATTGCAGGTAGAGCTGAAACGCGGAGTACTATATAACTACTATGTCGTCGCCGGCAATGAAGGAGGTCTGAGTATGCCGAGTCCTATTGTAAGCGCATATATGAGTGAGCAGGAGAATGCACCTATGGCGCTGGTGGTGGATGCGTTTGACGATGTGTACGGCGTAGAATGGTTCGCTGACAGCACCTATGCCGGTATCGTGCCGGGCAGTTATGCCTGTGAGAACTATTTCTCTTGCGCGTATATCGGCGAACAATGGAACTACACCCGCAGCGATGAATGGAAAGATGACGATAACTGCGGTTGGGGAGCTTGTTACCGCGACTATGCCGGCAAACAAACCATCGGCAACACCCATGACTGGTGTGCCCAACACGGACGAGTACTGCGCCAAATGCGAATCTCGTATGTCAGTTGTACGGCGGGAATGAAGGAAGCCTTCAGCCTTCAGCCTTCAGTATTCAGTCTTTTGGATATTGTCTGCGGTAGGCAGAGAGATGCATTATCGGCTGAGATCCAACAGTTTATCGCACCGTATCTAGATAAGGGCGGTAAGTTGTTACTGAGCACCGATCATTTCAGTTCTCTCGATCCCCAATGGGCAAAGAAGTACCTGCACGCGCAGTACTATGCGGCGCAGGCTACGCACAGCGGCCGTGTCGTCAGTTCAAGGCATCGCCCGTATCAACTGGTGTTAAGGCCGAATGCGGAACAGCTTTTCACCTGTCATCCGGAAGGATTAAAACCGGCGGACAATGAGGCAGAGAAAATTGCCACGTACGCAGATATGCGGTGTCCGGCAGCGATAGGTTATAATCACCGCACCTTAGTGTTCGGTTTTCCGTTGGAAGCGACGCAGGATTTTGAAAGTATCTGCCAGCATGCGCTCGAATGGCTGATGAATGAGGAGGAATAAAAAAAAGAGGCTCATATGAGTCTCTTTTTTGTTCACTGAGGATGCTATTACTTAGCGAGTTCCTCGAGCTGAGCTGCAGCTTCTTCCAGAGTAATTTCCGCCTCAGGAGCAGCCTCTTCAGTAGCCTCTTCAGCAGCCTCTTTGCAGCATTTGTGCTCTTCAGCTTCCTTGCAGCACTCTTTGTTCTCACCCTTGCAACCGCAAGCAGTAAATGCCATCGAAGCGCCAAACAGGATAGCGAATAAATAAACCTTCTTCATAATTCAATTGAATTTAATGTGTTAATTTAATCTTTTTTGTCCTTTAAAGGACTTGATTTATCAAAATCGGGTGCAAAAGTACAAAAATTTTTGGAGATATGCAAAAAAATGTGTAATTTTGTATCGTTTTTTTGAAAAATGATATCTGCATGCGTCAAAAGAGTTCCATTATAGTGCCTCAAGGATGTAAACGTGTACTGCTGCATGCGTGCTGTGCGCCGTGTTCGAGTGCGATCGTGGAATGGTTGCTGGCGCACGATATCGAGCCGGTGATCTACTATTTTAATCCGAATATCTACCCGCTGGAGGAATATGAGATCCGGAAGAACGAGAGTAAAAGGCATGCGGAAAGTCTCGGTATCACATGGATAGATGATGACTATCGTCATGATGCCTGGCGGGAAGCGGTGTGCGGATTGGAACACGAGCCGGAGAGAGGAAGACGATGTGAAGCCTGCTTCTATCACCGACTGCTGGCAACAGCCAAGAAGGCGCATGAGATGGGAATAGAATACTTTGCCACCACCCTCGCCTCGTCCCGTTGGAAGAACTTAGAACAAATTAACGCCGCCGGACAAGCGGCAGCGTTAATGGTTAATGGCGAAGGGCCAAAGGCGAATGTTCAATTCTGGGCGCAGAACTGGCGGAAAGACGGTCTTCAGGAACGCAGAAACACGTTACTCAAAGAATACGGATTCTATAACCAGTTATACTGCGGTTGTGAGTTTAGCAACTCTCAAACTGCTTAAGGAAGCGTACGTCATTCTCCGAGAACAGGCGCAGGTCCTTGACGCGGTATTTGAGGTTCGTGATACGCTCCACACCCATACCGAAAGCATAACCGCTGTATTCCTTACTATCTATACCGCAGGCTTCGAGTACGTTGGGGTCCACCATACCGCAGCCGAGGATTTCCACCCAACCGGTGTTTTTGCAGAATGAACATCCTTTGCCGCCGCAGATATTACAGCTGATATCCATTTCGGCACTCGGTTCCGTGAACGGGAAATACGACGGACGGAGACGAATCTTGGTCTCTGCTCCGAACATCTCCTTACTGAAATACAGCAATGCTTCCCGCAGGTCAGCAAAGCTGACATTCTTGTCGATATACAGTCCTTCTACCTGATGGAAGAAACAGTGTGCACGCGCCGAGATAGCTTCGTTACGATATACCCTACCCGGACAGAGCACACGGATCGGCGGTTTCTGGCTGGTCATAACACGTGTCTGCACAGACGAAGTATGGGAACGCAGCAGGATATCCGTCGGTTTTTGCACGCCGATCTCTTTCTCCACGAAGAACGTATCCTGCATGTCACGAGCCGGGTGTTCGGGTGCAAAATTAAGCATGCCATAGACGTGCTTGTCATCTTCCACTTCCGGTCCCTGCGCAATGGTGAAACCGATACGGCTGAAGATATCTTCGATCTCTTCACGCACGAGCGACAAAGGGTGACGGGTACCTAAAGCGATAGGATCCGGCGTACGAGTGAGGTCAACACTTTGGCTGTTGGCTTTTAGCTGTTGGCTTTCGATCGTCTCTTTGAGTTCATTGATACGGCTTTCAGTTTCCTGACGCAGCTGGTTCAATAGCTGGCCCAATTCCCGTTTCTGCTCTGCCGGTACGGTACGGAACTCATTGAAGAGCGAGGTAATCTCGCCTTTCTTACTGAGATACTTGATACGCAGCGCTTCCAATTCTTCCGCATTCGCTGCTTTTAAGTCTTTGACTTGGCCTAATAAGGCTTGAATATTTTCTTTTAATTCCATAATTACTCCAAGAAATAATCCACGGTTGTTACTACGCGTACATGCTTCACCCAAGGCTGGTACTCATCGGACTCGATGGAGAACTGTCCTTGGCTGGCACGACGGATCGAGCCCAGCGAGCATTGTGCATCCTCTGCAAACTTCTGTGCGACGGTACGTGCGTTACGGGTAGCCTCCTCGATCATCGACGGCTTGAGTTCCGGCAGACCGTTGTACTGGTAATCCAGGTTCCAGCTGTTGCTGGTCACAATGATACCCTCTTTGAGCAAGTCCGACTCTTTACCTTGACTGCTTACCACCAAGTCCACGTTATCCGTAGAGATGACGAGAGAGGTGCTCAGCGTGTACTTATAGTCAGGCCGGCGGTCGCCGTAATAGCTGTCCCAATTGTTGGATACAGAGATCGATCCCTGCTGGATATCCTCATTCGAGAATCCCAAGGAGAGAAGATGTCTCTTCACACGGTCGGTGACTCTTGCCAATTGCTCATAGAGCGCAGGCAGGTCATTTCCGCTCCATGAGTAAGACAACGGCCAAACGGCATGGTCGGCCGTTACCTCACGGGTACTGAGACCTTTCACACTCACGGCACGGTCTTTCGACGCAAACTTACAGATTCCCTTGTTAATAAAGAATCCTCCCAGACACAAACCGACTGCGATCAGCGCGCCGGCTGCTACATTTTTACTCCAATCTACTTTCATATTATTTATCGTGTTTATGCTCGTATAATGCTTCTTCTACGTTGATGATATAATCGCCCATCTTCTCCAGTTCGAGAATGATATCCATGTAGTTGACACCGGTGGTATAGTCATATTCCTTCTCGGTGATATGCTGCATGTTCTGGGTCTTGAGTTCATCCCGGAAGTTATTGATCTCGTTCTCCATGTTCGTCATGGTGAAGAACTCCTCTTCGCTGATGTTTCCATGCTCGAGCGCTTCCACCATCTTGGCTTCCGCACCGCTGAGCAGATACATCATCGTCTCCACGTTCTGCTCTTGATAGTCGGTATATTTGATGGCATTATCATGCTTATGGCGGATATACCGGGAGAGATTATAGTTCGCATCACCGACGGACTCCAACTCACTGACGATACGCAGCATCTTATGCACCTCGTGCTTGGACTGATCGGACAGACGACCGTCAGCCACGTTGTTCAGGTACTGCGCTATCTCAAACTCCATCCGGTCGCAGATTCCTTCGTATTTCTCGATACGGGAGAAGATCTTGGTGAACTGCGTATCATCCTTCTCGCTGTACAGGTCATGGATCATACCTACCATGCGCTGGGTACGGACACCGAAGACGTGGATTTCCTTCCATGCCTGGAGGATCGACAACTCGGAAGTGGACATCAGACCACCGGAGATAAAACGCAACTGGCTGTCCGTATCTTTCTGTTCCGGTTTGGACGGGAGAATCCAGATGACGAGTTTCTCCAAGTACTTGATGAATCCGATGAGGATACAGGTGTTAAAGACGTTAAAGAAGGTGTGGAACGTAGCCAGGATAGCACTCAACTGAATCGGATCGACGTCGGAGGTCTGACCCGGCGTAAAATCTACGCCCCATATACTGCATACCCCGCCTACGAAAGGCCGGAAAATACAGAGCACCCAGATCACACCGAAGAGGTTAAACACCAGGTGGGCCAACGCGGCACGACGTGCCTGCACCGAAGCGGATAAGGCCACGATATTCGACGTGATCGTGGTACCGATGTTCTCACCAAGCACCAATGCTATACCCATATCGATTGGCAGCACATGCGTCGAGCAGAGGGTCATAGTGATGGCCATGATGGCGGCAGATGACTGCACGGCAAAGGTCAGGATACCACCGACGAGCAAGTACAGGAAATAGCTGCCGTACCCCCAACTGGAAGTAGCGCCGAAGAAACCCGTCACCGCTGTTTTCTCATGGAGTTCCATGGCCACGGCGTTCTCTTTGAGTGTCGCCAAGCCGAGCAGCATAAAGGCCAGACCGATGAGGAAATCACCGATGTTTGCTTTCCGTTTCGAATAGATCAGGGCGACCGCCACGACAATGGCAGGGAAGATGATCAGTTTGAGGTTAAAACTACCACCGCCGGCCACCATGATCCAGGCCGTGAAGGTGGTACCGATGTTCGCACCCATGATGACCGAGATCGCCTGCGCCAAAGAGAGGATGCCTGCCGACACGAAGCTGACGGTCATCACCGTAGTCGCCGTAGAAGACTGCACCGCTGCGGTAATAAACGAACCCGTCAACACGCCGGTGAAGCGGTTCGTAGTCATCGTACCCAGCACTTTACTGAGCTTACTACCCGCCATTTTCTGCAGACCTTCGGACATCACCTTCATTCCGTACATCAGCATCGCCACGGAACCGAAGAGGGTTACAATTTGTAGAGCTAATTCCATATAAATTTATAATTTACCATTTACCATTTACCATTTACAAATAGCTTTGTTATTAAAGCCATCGACGTACATCTCCAGCGGTTTATCGAGCCGGATATGCCGTACCAGTTCTGTTTCTTCCACTGCCGGCATCGCATCCAGTGCAGCGATATCGAGTATATCTTCCGGTCTCGCCCAAGGATCGATATTCATATATCCGACATTGAAGGACGTGAGGTTCTGGAAGAAATGACTGCCCTGCGACGGTTCGATACGGAAGTTCTCCAGACTGCATTCCGCAATCGCTTTGGCTTCGCTGATATCTCCCCAAGCAACCGGTACTCCAAGTGTCGGGATCTGGGATCCCCAACGGCCGTAACCGATCAGCAGGTACTGTCTTCCTTCCTGCTGCATACGTCTGTTCCATTCCCGGATGGTGTCCGCCATTTCCCGAGTACGCAGGATATCGAATGCTTCCTTGCGCAGGTAGATAATATCGCATACGTCCTCTATCTTTCCGATACCCAAGGCATTGCCGGAACGGAGGAGCGCACCGCTCTCATCGATCTTGGACCAATCCACTTCCGCCGTCAGCGAGTCCGCCGATATAGGCCGGATCTGCAGCACATGGAAGATCTGCGGCTCATGTATCATGTTCACCGCAAACTCGATCTCGACGGGTGTCTTGATCTCCTGCTGGGCGATATCCATCAGTTCCCGGATGATCGGTGTCAACGGGAAAGTGTTGAACTTCAACTGCGGTGCAAAAGTAATGATTCTCGGTCCGTCGGGGTAACAGGAATCGACGATACGCATATTCTCCCGATCGTAAGTAGAAGCAATGAGTTTGAGCGAATCGAATTGACTGCAATCATGCACCGCTATTCGCTCCAAATTCACCGCATCATCTACCGAAGTCTTGAACCGTTCCGGACTAAGCGACAGCGCTAACATCGACTGCTGCGTTTCCCGCATAGCGAGGTCAACCGTAGAAGTCTGCAGCACGTTCTTCGGGTACTTGGGACTGAACCGTAACACTTGTTCGCCGTCTACTACCGCCTTACCCAAACCGTAGGCGATCTTGACGATACCGTCTTCGGGTTTCTCTTTGCCCACCGGATAGAAATTGATGCTGCGTGCCACACCGGAGATCGTCGGGAAATAGAATCCGTTCTCCTCTTCACCGCATACTTCCTGCAGCACAATAGCCATCTTTTCCTCACTCGGCACGTTACCCGTCGAGACGATATACCCACGCGATGCAGCGAAATAAACGGATGCATAAACGGATTTCACCGCCTTGCTGAGCATACGCAGCTGCTGGTCCTCATTCTCCGTGTTCGGAATCATGTAGGTGCTATAAACCCCGGCGAAAGGCTGGTAATACGAGTCTTCCAGTTTAGAAGACGACCGAACCGCTAACGGGCGATGGGTCACCTGAATGAAATGCCGTAAGGCATCCCGTAACTCCAACGGCAGCATCGCTGCCACAAACTCCGAGAGGATCTCCTCATCCGTGAGGTCGGCATTGATGACGTATTGAAGACCGTTATCATGGATGAACTGATCGAAATAGTCGGTGGTGATCACCATCGTACGCGGCACCAGCACACGCACGTCGGGCCATTTGTCGAACAATTCATATTTCTGCAGCATATGGTTCAGGAAGGCGAGTCCTCTACCCTTTCCTCCCAGCGCGCCGTCACCGCAACGGGCGAACCAGATGGTGTTGTTATACGTATCCTTGTCGTATTTGGCTACCACACCCAAGGCCTGGTTAATACGGTAGTCATGAATCAAGCGTATATTAATCTGCCGGATGTTCTCGATATCCGTCTCATCCTGGATCTTGAGTGCACTGACGGGTCGTCCTACAGAGAACAGACCGCGTGCAAAAAGCCATTTGGACAAGTAGTTGTTATCACTTAACCGCCGGAAAGCAGCCGGCGAGATGGTGGAGATGATGCGTTCGAAGCCTTCCAGGTCTGACGCACGCGCAATCTCCTTACCGGTACGGGGATCCCGGGCGATGAAATCACCGAAACCGAACTCCCGTTCGATATATTCGCTTACTTCTTGCAGCAGGGTCTTGGATTTCTTGACCACAAAACCCACCTTCAGCTTATTGGCCACGGACCGCATGGACTCCTGCGAACTCTGCATGAGGAACGGCATGGTCGGATTCTCTTCCCGGATGAGCTGGCATAACTCGATACCGGCATCCAGTTTCTCCGACGAAGCCGGATCACCTTTATGCAGCACAAAACCGATATCGGAGATGACACCGATGATGTTCCGGCTATAGCGGTTATAGAGTTCGATGGCTTCGTCGTAACAAGTTGCCATCAGCACTTTCGGACGTGCTCGTTTACGGAGTAATTGCTGTTTCTCATTGAGCGCATCCCGGATGGCGACGGTGTTCTGCTGCAGCACCAGTTTGTAGAGCAGCGGCAGGTAAGTCGAATAATACCGCACACTGTCTTCTACCAGCAAGATCGCCCGTACCCCTTCTTCCAAGATATCGTGTTCGGCATTGAGCCGGTCCTCTATCAGTTTGATGATGGCGATGATCAGGTCGGTGGAGTTATTCCAGTTAAAGAGATAGTCCACATAGGACTTATCCTGCTGCTCAATACGCCGGTACACCTCTTTGCTGAACGAAGACAGCAGCACGATCGGACAGGAAGGCAGCAGCTGCTTGGCCTGCTGCGCAAACTCCCACACATCGTTTCCTCCGGCACTATAGACCACGATGATCAGATCAAACCCTTCGCCATTCGCCCTTATCCGTTCCAGCGCCTGCTGCGTCGTCTCGGCACGGGTGATCGAAGGAGGATTGCTCAGATTCAACTGCGCATACTCCTGGGCGATCTGCACGTCGATGCGGCCGTCTTCCTCCAGTGCAAAACTGTCATAGTTATTGCATACCAGCAGGATCCGCCGGACACGTTTCGACATCAACGATGTGTAGTTGCTATTATCCATTATACCAAGCCTTGTTCTACCATGGAATTGGCGACTTTCATAAAGCCGGCGATATTGGCACCTTTGACGTAATTGATATAGCCGTCTTCTTCGGTACCGTATTTTAGACACGCCGCATGGATATCGGCCATGATGGTACGCAGACGCTGGTCCACTTCTTCCGCCGTCCATTTGAGACGCATCGAGTTCTGCGTCATCTCCAGACCGGAAGTCGCTACACCACCGGCATTGGATGCCTTACCGGGACTATAGAGGATCTTCGCACCCTGGAAGAGTGCAATCGCTTCCGGAGTACTCGGCATGTTAGCACCTTCGGTCACACAGAAACAGCCGTTTTTCAAGAGGTTCTCTGCGTCGGCTTTCTCGATCTCGTTCTGCGTAGCACACGGCATAGCGATGTCGCAGGCGATCTTCCACGGACGTTCCCCTGCGAAATACTGCGCCTGCGGATATTTGGTTACATATTCTTTGATACGGCCGCGGCGGATGTTCTTCAGTTCGAAGACATAATTCATCTTCTCCTCGTTCAGACCTTCCGGATCATAGATGAATCCGTCGGAATCGCTGAGCGTGAGCACCTTGGCACCCAGGCGCATCGCCTTTTGTGCCGCATACTGTGCCACGTTTCCGGCACCCGAGATGCATACTTTCTTGCCTTCAAAACTCTCGCCACGAGTAGCTAACATCGCTTGCGCAAAATAGCAGGCACCGTAACCCGTTGCTTCCGGCCGCATGAGCGAACCACCCCACATCTGGCCTTTACCGGTCAGCGTACCGGTGAACTCATCGCGCAGACGTTTGTATTGACCGAACATAAAACCGATCTCACGACCTCCCACTCCTATATCGCCGGCAGGCACGTCGGTATCTGCACCGATATGACGCTGCAGTTCAGTCATGAAACTCTGGCAGAAACGCATCACCTCGGCATCGGACTTACCACGCGGCGAGAAATCCGAACCACCTTTGGCGCCACCCATCGGTAAGGTCGTTAACGCATTCTTGAAGGTCTGCTCGAAAGCCAGGAACTTCATGATACTCAGGTTCACAGACGCGTGAAAACGGATACCGCCTTTATACGGACCGATGGCGCTGTTCATCTGCACACGGAAACCTCTATTGATCTGTACCTCGCCCTGATCATCCATCCACGGCACACGGAACATGATCACGCGTTCCGGCTCCACGATGCGCTCCATGATCTTCTGTTCACGAAGATACGGATATGCCATGATCATCGGTGCTACTGATTCGATTACTTCTCTTACTGCCTGGTGAAACTCACTCTCACCCGGGTTTTTGCGTACCAATTCGGCCATGAACTCGTCGATATACGCTTGTGTTTGTTTATCCATTTTCGTAAGTGATTTATGTTTCAACATAAAATGCGCTGCAAAATTACAAAAAAAAATTCACTTATGCAAGATTTTGGTGCAAAAAATAAAATATGCTTGCATAATTTTTGTTTTTGTGGCAGAAGATTGTTATTTGCAGGACACTGCAAATGTAATTTCGAGGTGGGACAGCAGAGCTGTGTCGGTGTCCTCGAAATTACAAATATTTGATTTTTTTTCTTCAAAAATATTTGCATATGTCAGAAAAAAGTAGTACCTTTGCGACCGATTTTGAACGCAAGGGTACTATAAAAACGACACCCGATAGTTTGACTTGCGTCAGGGACTACCGGGAATTCCGATGCAAAAGTACTACATTTTTTTGAATTGTGCAAATTTTTGACAAAAAAAATCGTTTTTTATTCAAAAAAAAGAAATTTTTATCAAATAAAATTACATTTTTTATGAAATATACTGATTTTGAGGATATAATGTCGACAGAAAGGATGGGAAGATACCTCGATGCGTGCAACGGCGATACAAACAAGGCCATGACACTGTATCGTAACAACTTACACCTTTCACAAGAAGTTTTCACAGTTGTCAGTTGCTTTGAGGTGGCGCTCCGCAATGCTATCGACAAACGAATGGTTGCGTTATTCGGCAACAATTGGCTGCGTGATGCGATTATGCCTGGCGGTATATTTGATGATCCAAAGATGGCAGAGTCGCGCACACAAATACAGAAAGCATATAATAAATTGCTACACGATGGCACATACAAGCACTCAAAACTCCTATCGGCGCTCAATATGGGTACATGGAAGTATATGTTCGCCAATGTGCAGTATCGAGCTAGCGGCAAATGTTTGTTGAAGGTATTTCCGAACAAACCAAGGTCATCTGCAGAGTTCAATTGTAACAACACATATATCTTTAATGAGTTGGATAAGGTGAACACATTACGCAATCGAATTGCGCACCATGAGCCGATATGCTTTACACACTCATCACAGACAGTTGACACATCGTATATCATCAATGAGTATCAAAAGATTCAAACTCTCTTTGCATGGATGGGAATAGATAGCCACGCGCTACTCTACGGTCTTGATCATGTGCAAGCAGTTTGTAACAAGATAAATCAGGTAAAATAATAAACATCTATAATCAAAAGCATCACCAAAGGTTATTATCCTATACTCTAAAATTGCAGATTTATGAAACGGCTATTTATTATATTCCTTTCCTGTCTCTGTCTGACGGCTTGTCACAAAAACACGACAACAAAGAGTACGGAAAAGACAACCGCAGAGGATAGCATCTTGTTGGAAAGCATTAAAAGGGCTACTCTGCAATATGTGGATCAGTTAAACCAACAATATGAGGAAGATCCCATTGAGCCAACAAACGTTTCTGTCCGCTGGTCTCTCTATCCGGATAAGATGGTATTGGTTAGTTTTAATGATGTCAATTACACTTTGGCTTTGGTGGATTATCAGGATACCACTATCTCGGACATCCTATCAGACTTTTATGATGTTGAATGCGATAAAATAGACGGCATCGGCTTGAGCGATTCTGTTAAGATTAGGAACCATTTTAAACGTGGGTATCAATTGAATGATCAGTTGCTGACCATCTCCGATTCCGATATATATGTCTTAAAGGACTATAGAGCTGAACCTATTACCGGAAGGAATTTTAGTGATACGTTGCTCTTTGAATTATCAGAAACAACCTATTCCATTGAGAGCGGTAAGTTTGTCAAAATGCAGCAAAGAGACACCACATTGAGATATTATCAAAGGTCTGTAAAATCTTATTTTAAGGAGTGGATGTATAATAACTACTTGGCGAACTTGTATGAAAAAATCATGAGGAACGAGACTATCACAGACAAGGAACTTTTACAAGCTATGCCCAAAAACAAGGAACAATACGAGGTGTATGATTATGAATGGAACTACCCGTGTAACTTTCGGTCTTTGGTATTCGACAGCATGGCGATAGCTCGTTCAAAATACAATCCTCTTTTCCGCGACGCATATATTCGGATGTATCCATGGTCAGACGGAGCAGGGGCAGAGATACTTTATGAAGGGCATTTTATGTATTTCTTCCACTTGGATTCCGTATATTTCAGAAATGCTGTCCGCCGCATCATACCGGGATATGCAGATGAGTTCGAGGACGATAGCATCTACGACGAAAAAACCGGAGACGTAGGATGGCTCAGATGGACCCGCGAGCAAAGAGAAGAGATTTTAGACTCGTATCATCGTCGGTATAATCATTAAAAATTGCAGATTTATGAAACGGCTATTGTACATATTGCTTATTGGTTGTTGTCATCTCACAGCGCAAGCATCAGATACTATCCGCATTGTTGGTACTATCACTGATGAACAAGGAGAACCTATCATCGGTGCCTATATCAAAGCACATGATAGTATTGGTAATGAGCTTTCCCGGGGGACTGTTTCCGATTATGATGGTAAATTCTACTTAGTGACGCAGCGTTCTCAAAATGTAAAATATCTGGTAGTTTCATATATTTGCTGTTTTCCGGATACAATATATCTCACAGACGAACCTTTACAAAAATATGACATCACACTCAAGTTCCGGGATGATAACTGTTGGGATGATGTGATTGTAACCGGTTGCTCACCTTCATTACTTTCTGATACTTTCTTTTATCAATGGCACAAACAATCAGAGGAGTTTGCAAGATTTCATAGTCTGCATAGTAATGCTACCATTGATAGTGTATTCCAACAAGTTTTCTTGCATTATTCAAATAGAACAACTCATCCATATATTGTTTTGCCCAAATATGTACCGGTAACCATCCTGAATGCGGATTTTGATGAAAAAAACTATCGTTCAATGCTAGATATTAAAAAAGATAGTTCTTTTATTATTTCTGTAGATTCGACTTACATACCGCATTTAAATGTTAAAAATCCTGTTTTGTATCTTTTCATGAAACAGGAAGAAGCATTATCAACCTACCTGGGAGGTGTCCCGACTTCCAATGAGATAAATCGCAAGAATGCAGGCAAAGTAGCTCAATATATGGAAATCAATTATGGTCATTGGGGCGGTTACTGGCATTTGGAAACGATGCCCATTATATATAAGATATACATTTATAATAATGGAGCTTACATTTCTTTGCGCGATTCCTGGTGCTCCGGGAAAAGCATTTTTATACCAACTCATTCCAATGAGTTTATAGAGGTCAGTAGTTGGATTGAGTGAGGGATTCGAAAATTGCCATAGGCAATAATCGTTCGAGCGAAGCGAGATAAGAACCCACCGATCGGGGGTTAAGAAGGCCCTCATCTCCGAATAAAAGAAATAGGGACGCCCCTTGTGGGTATCCCTATTCTTTTACCGCGGAGAGTGAGGGATTCGAACCCCCGGTACGACGTAATGCGTACACCGCATTTCGAGTGCGGCACTTTCGACCACTCAGTCAACTCTCCTTACCCTTTCCACCGAAAGCGGCTAAGATTAGCCATTTTTCTCGAGAAATATATCTCTCGATTAAAAAGCGGCTGCAAAGGTACTGCTTTTTTTTGAATTGTGCAAATAAAATCGCAAAAAAATGCTATTTCCCTTTAATTTTATCAAATCCGGAGCCGAAAACGCCTCTTACGTCGGCTATTGAAACGAGTGCATTAGGATCTATCTTGTGGATAATATCCAGCACCAAAGCACTCTCGGGTTTGCGTACGAGCACCGAAATCACCTTAACGGGTTTCTGTGAATACCAACCTGTTCCATCCAGCACCGTCACACCACGGTTCACAGTAGTATTGATGGCCGTAGCAATCTCATCGTATTTGGAAGAATAGATGAGGAAATGGACGGAGCGGTGAATACGTGCCATGAGCCAGTCCACAGCGGCGGTATAGGAAACCGTCATACAAACACCATATAAGACACGCTTGATTTTCAGATATGCCGGATTTCCTCCCTCTGCCATCATGGACTCAGGAAGCGGCAAGAAGAAAGCAGAGGCAATAATGACGATATCGCACAAAAGCATAATATTTCCCAAGGAAATATCACGGTAATGATTAATGATCATCGCTACGATATCCGTGCCTCCGGAAGAACCGTTGGCAGCCAAGACGCAGCCGAGACTGAGACCGAACACAAAACCGCCGATAATAGCTCCCAGCCAGGGATCTTCAATGATCGGTTCCGGCAGAATCGGGATGACGCTGTACCAGAACGTGATCGCGGCTACGCCTACCATCGTCCGGATACAGAACCGCCAACCGACGGTGAGACCGGCGGTGATGAGCAGCAAAGTGTTGAAGACAAAGGTCGTCAGCCAGACGGGAATATCCGTCAGGTAATAGATAGCGGAACAGATACCCGTCAGTCCTCCACCTACGAACGCATGTGGCAGCAACACCCAGTTGACCATCAGCGCCATAGGCGCTATACCCAGAATAATAACCAGGTATTCCATTATCATCCGCGAGACAGACTCTTGCGGCGTATTATGCGGGTTAACTAATTTGCTGTAGCGAGGAAGCAAAAGCATATGGGTAATTGAGTTTAGTTATATATCATTTATCGTCCACTGGACACCGGGTCAAAGCCCTGGCCAAAGACACCACGAACCTGACTTTGACTGACAAAAGCGTTCGGATCAATGGCCCGTACCAAGCGGAAGATCGTAGCGGACTCATAGGAACGTGCGATCGTTGTGACAACTTTCATCGGCTTTTTGTTATAACCACCTTCGGCTTCAAGGAAAGTACATCCCCTATGTGCCTGCGTGATGATGGCTTGCGCTATCTCTTCCGGTTTCTGGGTGAAGATCATGAACTGCACGGACTGCCTCATTCGGTTCATTACCCAATCTACAGCGGTTGAGCACATGAAGGTATAGGTTAAACCGAACAGGATTTTCTCAATGGCTCCTTGCATTCCTGCCGCTTGAATGGTAGGCAAGAAGAAGGCCGAAGAGATAACTATCATATCCGCAAAAAGCAAGACACGTCCCATCGGCAGATGATGGTATTTATTGACAATCATCGCCACCACGTCTGTTCCGCCGGTAGAACCGTTATTCAGGAAACAGATCCCCAAGAAACAGCCGGTAAACAAACCGCCGATCACTACCGCCATGAAGGCGTCCGTCAACAGAGGAACCGTAGCTATCGGTACCACTTTAAGCCATATCGTAAGCCATAACACACCCCAGACAGTCCGTATAGCATAGCGCCAGCCGACCGTCAAAGCGGCTATAACGAGCAGCACGACGTTGATTAATAAACTGGAAAGCCATATGGGCATGTACGTGTCCGTTGCAAAATAGATGATCTCGCACAGACCCGTCACGCCACCTCCGACAACTGCATGAGGTACCAGTAACTGGTTGACCGTCAGCGCATAAGGTATTGTGCTTAAGACTATTAACAGCAATTCCTTTAGCGTGATCCAGGGCAAGACCTTGTAATACGCGCGTAACTGCTCACGAAGTTTATTGCGCTGCTCTCTCTCCATATCAGAACTTTGCCACCAGATTTCTATCTCCGAAACCGTTGTCCACACGTCCTACGGGGCACCAGAACTTCGTCTGCGCTACCCACTCCGTCGGATACGCAGCCTGCTTACGCGAATAAGGGTGTGTCCACTCGTCTGCTACTACTTCGTATTCGGGATGCGGTGCGTTAACGAGCACGTTATCGGCCTTATCGGCTTTACCGGATTCAATATCGGCGATCTCTTGGCGGATCTGCAGCAGCACGTCGCAGAAACGATCGATCTCTTCGAGTGACTCCGACTCGGTAGGCTCCACCATCAGGGTGCCGTGCACCGGGAAGGAGAGTGTCGGCGCATGGTAGCCGAAGTCCATGAGACGCTTGGCGATATCTGCCTCGGTGATACCGATTGCATGGAATTGGCGGCAGTCCAGAATCAGTTCATGGCCCACCCTTCCGTTAGCGCCGGTATAGACGATGCCATATGCCTCTTTGAGACGGGATGCCATGTAGTTAGCGCTGAGAATAGCGGCTGCGGTGGCATGACGCAGTCCTTCGGCACCCATCATCGCGATATAGCCCCATGAGATAAGCGCCATGTTGGCATTGCCGTACAATGCTGCCGAGACACGGTTATTGTCCTCCGTCGGCAGGCAATCTGCCAAAGCTTTCGTGCAACAAACGGCACCGGCACCGGGACCGCCACCTCCGTGAGGAGAAGCAAAGGACTTATGTAAGTTGAGGTGACATACATCCGCACCGATGAAGGCGGGATTGGTCCAGCCGATCTGGGCGTTCATGTTAGCACCGTCCATATAAACGAGTCCGCCGTTCTCATGCACCGCCGCAATCATCGCACGGATAGCCTGTTCAAAGATACCGTGGGTGGACGGATAGGTGATCATACAGCCGGCGAGGATCTCTTTGTTCGCTTCCGCTTTCGCTTTCCAATCCGCCAGGTCGGTGTTTCCCCGTTCGTCACATTTGACTACGCAAGGCACGAAACCGGCTTGCACACAGGATGCAGGGTTGGTACCGTGTGCCGAAGCAGGGATAAGGAGCACTTTGCGGTTTTCCTGGCCTTGCCGGCGCAGGTGTTCCCGGATCACGACCAGACCGGTATATTCGCCTGCAGCACCGGAAGTAGGCTGCAGCGTGCAGGCATCAAAACCGGTGATGGCGCAGAGCTGGTTCTTCAGCTGCTCCATGATGGCCATGTATCCGTCGGTCTGATCTGCCGGCGCCAGAGGATGCACATTCATCGCACCACCGAAGGTGATGGGGATCATCGCAGCCGCCGGGTTGAGTTTCATCGTACAACTGCCTAACGGAATCATCGAGGTGGCTAACGAGATATCCTTGCGGTCCAGGCGCTTGAGATACCGCATCAGTTCGGTCTCGGTGTGGTATTTTTTAAATACCTCCGCCTGCATATAATCGAGGTCACGCACCCTACTCTCGTCGATGGCCCAAAGACCTTCAAACGCCTCGTCGGATTCCTCGTACTGCGGCATGTTTCCGGATGCTTCGGCAAAGAGTTCGATCAGGTCGTTCATGTCATCGATATCAACGGTCTCGTCGATCGACAGACCGATCCATCCTTCGGCATCGTAATAGAGGTTGATGCCCAACTCTTCCGCCTTCACCTTTAGTCCATTCGCCCATTCGCCATTCGCCCGAATTTTGAGCGTATCGAAAAATTCACTATTCTCCTGCTCATAACCGTAGGCCTGCAGCATTTCGCTCAAATACACGGCTTTGCCGTGGATGCCTTCGGCGATCTGGCGGATACCTTCCGCACCGTGATAGACACCGTACATTCCGGCCATCATCGCCGACAATGCCTCGGCGGTACAGATGTTCGACGTTGCTTTCTCACGTTTGATATGCTGTTCACGGGTCTGCAGCGCCAGACGGAAAGCCGGGTGCTCGTATTTGTCTTTACTCAGGCCGATGATACGTCCCGGCATATCGCGTTTGTACTCATCGCGTGTAGCCATATAACCGGCGGTAGGACCGCCAAAGCCCATCGGTAAACCGAAGCGTTGGGCGGTACCGCACATGATATCCGCATCTAAGGGTTTCAATAAGGCCAATGCAAGCAGGTCAGCCACCACCGTCACTTTCATTCCCGCCGCATGGCAGTCCTCTATGAAAGTCTCGTAATCCTCGATGGCACCGTCGCTGTTCGGCCATTGCACCAAGGCGCCGAAGAACTCGGCAGACGGTTCAAAATCGGCATAACTGCCGGTCACGATCTCGATGTCCTGTCCTTTCGCACGCGTGCGTAGTACAGATAAGGTGTTCGGCCATACTTTCTCGTCCACAAACACCTTGCGCACGTTGGCTTTCACCTGATCCCGGCTGCGCAGGTTCCGCATCATCGTCACCGACTCGGCAGCAGAAGTGGCTTCATCCAACAAAGAGCAGTTCGCCAACGGCAGACCCGTCAGGTCGCTGACCATGGTCTGGAACACAAACAGCGCTTCCAACCGGCCTTGACTCACCTCGGCCTGGTACGGCGTGTAACTCGTGTACCAAACAGGGTTCTCCAAGATATTCCGGCGGATGACGGCAGGCGTGATCGTGCCGTACCAACCGCGACCAATATACGAACGTGCCGGCAGGTTCTCCGCCAGCAGTTCATCCGCATTCTCCAGGTACTTCTGTTCCGTCAACGGCTCGTCCAGTTCGATCGGTTCCGGCAGCAGGATATCCGCCGGCATCGTCTCCTTCACCAACCCTTCCATCGACTCGGCGCCAATCGCCTCAAGCATCTTTTTTTCGTCTTCTACTGTCAGTCCGATATGACGGGACTCCAAGTAATTTACCTGCATAAATAAAAATATTTTAAAAATTTGCTGCAAAGTTACACTTTTTTTTGCATATATCCAAATTTTTTTGTAATTTTGCAGCAGATTTTAGTTTAACCCTTAAAAACATACTACTATGAACATGACTATCAATGCCGTAAACTTCGAGATGGCAGAGAAACTCGAGCAGTTTATTGAGAAGAAGATGAATCGTTTTGAGCGTCATTTGAACGCCGACGACCAGGTAGAGATTCGCATGTCGGTCATCAAGCCGCAGACGAATGCCAACAAGGAGGTGAAAGTTCGTATCGCCGGTCTGTTCGCCGAGAAGACCGCAGACACGTTTGAAGAAGGTCTCGATGCCTGCCTCAACGCTTTAGAGTCCCAACTGGAGAAACGCAAAAACGCCTAATTTCTATCCGTTAGATAACAAAAGGAGCCCATTGGACTCCTTTTTTTGTGTATAAAATATTCTATATTATTTAAAAGTTATAGACCCTAATTATTTCGCACTTATCGCGCACAAATGACGCACTTATCTCGTACTTATCACGCACTTATATTGGTATTATATACTACGTATATAATACTGGATAGTTGATTGATTTTCGGTGAAATGTACAACAAATTTTTCTCTTTTTATTTCTCCACCGCTACGCTTTGTCGATTATTTTTTTTTTCAAAAATCTTGCATATATGCAAAAAAAGCAGTACCTTTGCAGCAAAATTTGAGAATGACTATGACAGACGAGCGTTATCTGCAGTTATTGAGTGAGAAATTTCCGAACTCGCAGGCGGTGATCACGGAGTTGATTAACCTGCGGGCGATCTTATCGTTACCGAAAGGGACGGAGCATTTTGTGAGTGATCTTCACGGTGCTTCTTCGGCGTTCATCCATATGATCAAGAACGCGTCGGGTGTGGTAAGGAGAAAGGTGGATGAGGTGTATGGCGAGACGATGCCGGAAGAAGAGAAGCGGGCGTTATGTGCGCTGATCTACTATCCGGACGAGCGGATCGAATATGAGAAGACGGTGCAGCCGGACATGGAAGCATGGTACAAGATCCGTCTGTCGCAGACGGTAGAGATCGCCCGGGCGGTGACGATCAAATACAGCCGGTCCAAAGTGCATAAGCTGTTACCACCGGACTATGCGTATATCATCAAGGAGTTGCTTCACGAGACGAACTTAGAGCAGCATGACCGGAACACGTACTACCACGCCATCATCGATGCGATCATCGAGACGGGTTGTGCGGACCAGCTGCTGATAGCGATATGCTACCTGATTCACAGTCTGACGATTGACACGCTGCATATCGTCGGCGATATCTTCGACCGAGGATCCGGGGCAGCGAAGATCATGGACGTGCTGAGTACGGTGCGTGACTACGATATCCAGTGGGGCAACCACGATATCGAATGGATGGGTGCGATGACGGGAAATATGGCGCTGCTGGCGACGGTGCTGCGGGTATCGATCCGGTACGCGAACATCGAGACGCTGGAAGAAGGATACGGCATCAACCTGCTGCCGCTTGCCAATTTTGCGATGACCGTGTACGGCGATGACCCGTGCGTCATATGGCAGACGAAGGACTTCGATAACAATCCCCGCCTGACACGAAGCGCCCAGTTGATGGCGAAGATGCATAAGGCGATATCGATCATTCAGTTTAAGTTAGAAGGCCAGACGGTGCTTCGGCATCCGGAATGGGGGATGGATGACCGAGCGATACTCCATAAGTGTAAAGTGGAAAGTGGAAAGTGGAAAGTGGATGGTCAAGTATTACTTGACCAGAATTTGCCGACTATCGATCCAAAGGACCCGTATGCGCTAAGTCAGGAGGAGCAGGATCTGATGGATCAGTTATGGCGGTCGTTTAGGAAGAGCGAGAAGATGCAGAAACATCTAAAGATGCTGTACGAACACGGATCGCTATATCTGGTGCGGAACGGTTTCCTACTCTACCATGCGGCGATACCGTTGAATGCGGACGGTTCGTTCACGGAGGCGGAGGTATGCGGCAAGCGCGTAAGCGGAAAGGCGCTGATGGACCGCACGGATGCGATCATCCGGCAGGCGTATTACGGTACGGGCAAGGCGAAAGCGGATGCATTAGATTATATGCTGTACTTATGGGAAGGCGCCAACTCGCCGCTGTACAATAAGGATAAGATGACGACATTTGAACGTTATTTCTTACCGAAAGGTGAGGCTTGGGAGGAACATAAGGGCGCGTATTTCACCTTAGCGGACGATGAGAAGATCTGCGAGCAGATTCTGAAAGAGTTCGGTTTAGACCCTGCGACGGGACGTATTGTGAACGGTCACGTGCCGGTTCGCACCATCAAAGGAGAGACACCGATGCGTGCTAATGGTAAGCGATTCGTGATCGACGGCGGTTTCAGTAAGCCGTATCAGGAGAAGACCGGTATCGCCGGATATACGCTGATCTACAATAGTCACGGAATCCAGTTGGTGGAGCATGAGAGTTTTGAGAGTCGGGAGCAGGCGGTGCTGTCGGGTAACGATATCCATAACCGGACACTGCTGCAGGATTTTACCGGCAAGCGCATGCGCATCAAGGATACGGATAAGGGAAAGGAGCTGCTCGAGCAGATAGATGCACTCGAACAACTCCTTGCGATGTATCGGAACGGTTCCCTGCGGGAACGTTAAACTGTTAAAACGTTAAATTGTTAAACTGTTATACGAGAGCCTTGATGAGGCTCTCTTTTGTTCCCGGGAGGAGATCTATCGGGCGAATTTCGATCATGGTCTTGGCACCATATTCGCCGCGTTCTTTCATCCGCAGAGCGGCACGGGCGCAGGAGAGCATGACCTGACCGGTGAGGGCCGGGTTATTGATGGTCATGTTAAACTCAAAACGCTGATTATGGGTGTTGCCGGAGACGCCGTTACGCACCAGGTTCACCCCATGCGCGACGTTATTGAGGGCATCGACGCTGTCCACCGGGATGACGTGGGTCTCGTCGTGTGCGAAATAGTCATCGGCCAGGATTGCAGCTTCAACGGTCTTGAAGTCAGCACCGTCTTCGAGTTCGACATACACCATACGGCGATGGATACCGGTTCCCAAGGGGATGGTCATAGACAGAGCGTTCTTCACACCGGGTTTGGACTTCGCAGCTACCGTGTGGCCCATCGAACGACCGGGACCGAAATTGGTGTAGGTCAGGCCTTGGGGTGCCAACGCCAGAAGGATGGCACGAATCATGGAGTCCGATCCCGGATCCCAACCGGCGGAGAGGATGCTAACGGCTTTGTTCTGTACGCATACCGGGTCTAAGGCGCTACGGAGCGACCATATCTGACCATGGATATCGAAACTGTCCACCGTGCAGATTCCACGAGCGGCCAGGACGGTGGCGAACTTCTGCACTTCACGCGTCGGGGTACAGATCAGGACGGCATCTGCATCGATGCAATCCAAACAATCATTGTGATGATAGATGCCGGTGAGTTCCATATCCGGCGCTGCTTTGATGGCTTCTTCGGCGGCACGGCCAATATTGCCGTAACCTAAAATTGCAATTTTTTTCATATCAATCAATTTTGCGGTGCAAAATTACTGCTTTTTTTTGAATTATGCAAATAATTGGACTATTTTTATTGATTTTGGTCCGATTTGAGAGTCTGCACAATCATGGCACGGATAAAGGTGTTGAGTGTGCGATATTGGCGACGCTGGATTTTGATTGAATTGGGATTATATTGCGGATCGGTCTTGGGGAGAACAGGGGCTTGCGGATCGGGTTTGGTCAGTTGGGCGAAAAAACGCGTTTTGAACTGCGCCAATTGTCGGCGAAGGTCTTCTGTTTGCGCGCGGAGTTCGTCGGGCATAGCTGCCAGTTCCTCATCGGTTAACTTGCCGGATTGAATGATGAGTGTGGTCATACGACTAGCTTCGGCAAAGGAATTGATGTTACGGAGTTCAGTACCTTTAGGCGGATTCTTCTTGTAATCGCGCGGATTAAGGATCTCGTACGCCTCTTGTGCGCCATAATTAATGACTTTTCCCGTTACGGAGCGGTACTTCTTCTGCCGGAAGACGGTGTTGTCGCGTTTGTTGAGTTTGCCACGAACATGATCGAAGGCAACGTGTAAGTCTATTTTTGCCATAAAAATCGGGTTATGATTGTATTATATATATAAATATATATAATAGTATTTATTGTTAAAATTTGAGCCTATTTCGGGCTTGTTTTTGCGTTGTCGTTAGGGTCTGGTTAGCCAAGCCACCTACTAACCACACACTTATCACCCACTAATCACCCACTCAAACATAAACTTGAGATCAACGGAACCATTATGCGGGATAGTACTTGACAGGTACATAAGAGGTTGGGGATTAATCGTGTTTTATAATTTCAAGTGCAAACCGGTTAAGGAACCGGAGCCGGAAAGTTTGTAAAACCGAGTGCAAAGGTACAAAATAATTTTGACATATGCAAATTTTTTGATGTAGAAATTTCATTTAAGGTACTTTACGAGGAGGCCTAGGCAGCCTAAATCGCTTATGCTACCCTTGAATAACGAGGAAAGACAGAACCGGATAATCGGGATAATGGACGTTTTTTTTAGCGGAGGATCACATCCTCCTGTATAAGAGAAAAAAAATCCGCCCGGCACATTGAGGGTGTCGGGCGAGAATTGAAAGGCTGGCAACCTAGACCGCTACGCTATCCTGTTGGGACTTATGAGATTAGTTAAATAAATCTGTTTGAGACGATTTTGCCTTAAAATAGTCATAAACAATATTTTCGTTCAAAAGATTAATTATATCATTAAACTCACTTTCCTCTTGTAATACCCAATACACATCTTGATCTATATATTCATTAGATGATGCTTTTGCATTTGTATATACAACCATTGCACATGTCCCATCTTTAAAAACAAAAAATTTCGGTGTTATACGTTGATTAAAGGCGAACCACCATTTTGAACCGTACCATGCTATAGTTACTTTAGGGAATGAGATAGGAAAATCCTTAGTAATATCTTTGACATTGTTTTCAATAGCTGTCTTTTTCCATTCTAAGAATTTATCGCGAATTTGTATTAATGCGTCTTTAAAGGAAATAAGATCCTTGCTTTCAATACCTAGTACTACATCATCTGATTTATGCTCACCTCCTACTTCGATGTATAAATCAAACTTGTTGTTTTTGGGTTCTGATGCTTTAATAGCGTATGATTTGCCATCAAAATAACTCATGGAATAACTTCCAATTTTCTCTTGTGCGAAAGAAATTGCACTAAGAATAATAGCGCAAAGTAAAATAACTATTTTTTTCATAATTCATAGTGGCAGTTATATCCCATCGCCCCGTCGGTTTTAATGATTATTGTTGAGTTAATTGTATACAAAAACGTGAGCCAACTGCTATTGGTTCTTTCGGGCTTGGACTCCCATCGTATCCAATATGCAGACAGCTCACGCATAAACGTGAGCGTCTTGCATTATTTTTCGGAATACGATTTTTCAAAGTGTCCAAGTTTGAAAGAATCCTCAAATAAAGCAAACGCTTATTTTATCTATGTAGCGCACACTTGCGCTTGTCCTTCTGTTTTACGTCGGGAAGCGACAGACGCGAAAACCTCGCGTGTTATTTAATCATACTCAGTATTCGGTCTATAAATTGTTTTGTTTGTTCAATTCGCGGAAGGGTATCTTCTTCCGTTGCATTATATGTGCAATTATAATCGCTCTTTTCGCGCATTGTTTGTAACTGAGAATAGAAAGCGCCATCTTCCTTCGATAAAATGCCAGGCTTCACATAATATTGATGCAACATAATAACTGCACCTTGATGCGAACCGACATTATAATGATCATGAATAAGCAACGCACTAACAGCGTGAAAAGCCGCATAATAAAGTCTATTTGCGATATTATTCCAAAGTCCTGCCTGACGCAGTACTTCCATCTCTGCAAAAGTGTTTAATGCCTTCTCTTGCTCCAGATTAACGATAATCTGTCTTTCTTCATCGTTGAGACTCATACCAATTGAATTTTATCACGTTCGACATTTTTATAGAAAGGCAAAAAACTCATTTTTTGCCATTCCTGCTGTGAATAAGTGTGTACGCTGAAATACTGCCCAAGGCTAAAGCCCAGCTCCATCAGAGGATAGGAGATTTCTGCAAAATCAGAATTTTCTCTCTGCGGACGGTTAAGCAAAACTAGCAAATCCCAATCTGAATCCGTACGGTTGTCGCCACGAGCACGAGAACCGTATAATATCAGATGGCTTCCTTGAGGAAGAAGTTCCTTTCCAAGGCGCTTAATTCGAGCTAAAATATTTTGCTTATCTGTCATTCGTTTTGACTTTGCGCTGCAAAATTACAATAATTTTTTGATATATGCAAATTTATTGCATAAAAAAACGCCCGAAGGCGTTCTTTTTACTATCCTGTTGATTATTCCACTGTTACTGATTTGGCAAGGTTACGTGGTTGATCAACGTCGCAGCCTTTGACGACGGCTATGTGGTAGGCTAATAACTGGAGAGGGATGACGGTGAGCAGCGGTGTGAGACACTCTTCCGTTGCCGGCACTTCGATGCAGTAGTCAGCGATCTTGCTGACCAGTTCATCGCCTTCCGTGACGACAGCGATGACCCTACCCTTCCGGGCCTTGATCTCCTGGATGTTACTTACGATCTTCTCGTAGGTGCCGCAGTGCGGTGCGACGACGACCACCGGCATCTCTTGTGAGATGAGGGCGATAGGTCCGTGTTTCATCTCGGCAGCGGGATAGCCTTCGGCATGGATATAAGAGATCTCCTTCAGTTTGAGTGCGCCTTCCAAAGCCACGGGGAAGTTATATCCTCGACCGAGGTAGATGAAGTTCTGGGCATAGGAGAAGATCTTTGCAAAGTCACCGATGAGCTTGTCTTGTCCCAAAACCCGTTCGATCTTAGACGGTATCTGACCTAACTCACGCACGATACGCAGGTACTGCTCCTCATTAATCGTTCCTTTCTCGCGACCGATACAGAGCGCGAGCATCGTTAGAGCGGTTACCTGTGCAGTAAACGCCTTGGTGGATGCCACACCAATCTCGGGACCGACGTGGGTATAACAACCGCTGTCCGAGACACGGGGGATGGAAGCACCGACGACGTTACAGATGGAGAAGATGAAGGCACCTTTCTCTTTAGCAAGTTGGATAGCGGCCAGTGTATCGGCGGTCTCACCGGACTGCGAGATGGCGATGACGACATCGTCCTTGTTGATGACGGGTTTGCGGTAGCGGAACTCAGACGAGTACTCCACCTCGACGGGTATCTGCGCAAACTCTTCGATGGCATACATGGCGATGAGGCCGGCATGCCAGGAGGTGCCGCAGGCGGTGATGATGATGCGCTTGGCGTTGAGGAAACGGTCCTTGTTATCAATGAATCCGGAGAGGGCGATGTTGTCCTGCCGCACGTTGACACGACCACGCATAGAGTCCGTGAGGGTACGCGGTTGCTCGAAGATCTCCTTGAGCATGAAATGCGGATAGCCGCCTTTCTCGAGTTGGGAAAGGGAGAGTTCAAGGCGTTTGATCTCAGGCGTTTTCTGCACGTTGCCGATGGTAGTAACGGTTACGGGTGACGGGTTATCGGTTACGGGGTGAATGACCACTACTTCTTCATCTTCAATATAGATGACCTTATCCGTGTACTCGACGATGGGGGTGGCATCGGAAGCGAGAAAATACTCATCTTCGCCGATACCGACGACGAGCGGAGAACCTTTGCGGGCGGCAATGAGGGTGTCCGGATGGGTCTTATCCAAGATCGAGATGGCATAGGCTCCGATGACCTGTTGGAGCGCCAGTTGCACAGCGGTCTTGAGGTCCACGTGCCGGTTGACCTGGGTGTATTCGATGAGTTGGACGAGCACCTCGGTGTCGGTGTCGGACTTGAAGGTGTAGCCCTGCTCCATGAGTCCGGCTTTGAGCACGGCGTAGTTCTCAATGATGCCGTTATGGATGATGGCCAGGCGCTCCGACTCGGAGTAATGCGGATGGGCGTTCACCGTATTTGGTTCTCCATGAGTCGCCCAGCGCGTATGGGCGATGCCTATATTGCCGCACGTATCTTTCTCGGCACAGAAAGCCTCGAGTTCAGCTACTTTTCCTTTGGCTTTATATACGTTGAGTTGTCCGGCTTCGTTGATGAGCGCCACACCGGCACTGTCGTACCCGCGGTACTCCAAACGATGCAAGCCTTTAATCAAAATCGGGTACGCTTTGCGTTTACCGATATATCCTACAATTCCACACATAGTGATTTGCAATTTTGCGCTGCAAAATTACTAAAAATTATTTGTTTATGCAATAGTTTTCATTCTTTTTAGTGCCTCTTCGACATCTTTTCTGTCCGAGAAGGCCGAAAAACGCACAAATCCCTGTCCGGCATCGCCAAAACCGACACCCGGAGTACAGATGATCTGACAGGTATGGAGCAGATGATCGAAGAACGACCAGGAGTCGTATCCTTGCGGCACGCGGCACCATATATAAGGTGCGTTCTCACCTCCGTACACCTCGTATCCCATCGCGATGAGTCCGCCGGCGATGAGCTGCGCCGTTTGTTTGTAGTACGCCAGATTAGCGGCGATGCCGCGTTTGCCTTCGGGCGTGAAAGTAGCTTGGGCAGCCCGCTGAGCGACATAGGACGTGCCGTTGTACTTGGTACATTGGCGCCGCAACCACATGGCATTGAGGCCGGTCTGTTTGGGCACGATCGTGTAACCGCAGCGCACGGCCGTAAAACCGGCACTCTTACTGAAACTGCGCACTTCGATAGCGACCTGTTGCGCTCCTTCTATCTCATAGATGCTATGGGGCACGTCCGGATCTTCGATGAAGGCCTCGTAGGCGGCGTCGAAGATGATGATGCTATGGTTGGTCCGGGCATATTCGACCCATCGCTGCAGCTCGGCACGAGTCAGCACCGTTCCCGTCGGGTTATTGGGCAGACAGAGATAGATGATATCCGCTTTCTGCTTGGGCAGTTCGGGCACAAAGCCGTTGGCGATCGTACAGGGCAGCGGGATGATCGTTCGTCCTGCCATGATACTGCTGTCCATGTACGCCGGGTACGAGGGGTCGAGGATCGCTACGCTGTTGGCACTGAGAAACAGTTCGCTCAGGTTGCCCAGATCGCTGCCGGCTCCTTCGCTGATAAAGACCTCGTCTATATCCAAGTTCACTCCCCGCGGCGTGTATTCGTTGTCGATCACTGCTTGGCGAAGCCAAGGGTATCCCTCTTCGGGTCCGTAACCGCGGAAGGTGGCCAGTGCCGCCAATTCGTTGACCGCTTGATGCATGGCATCGATGATGGCGGGTGGCAGCGGACGGGTGACATCCCCTACTCCCATGCGCAAGAGATGAGCATCCGGATGGAGGGTTTTATACGCGTCCGCACGTACCTCTATCTCTTTGAACAGGTACCTGTTCGGCAGTTGGTCAAAATGGATGTTTCTATTCATTCTTAAATTCCTTTGTACATTGTACCTCGTCCTTTGTACTTTCCTTAAGTCCCCATTCCCCTCGGAACACTTCGGTGGCTGGGCCGGTCATGAAGACAGGAGAGGTATTCCCTTTCCATTGGATAATCAGGTCTCCGCCGGGCAGATGAACGGTCACATTCCGCTCCGTCAAGTCATGGAAGATAGCCGCCACCGCCGATGCACAGGCCCCCGTTCCGCATGCCAGGGTCTCTCCGGAACCGCGTTCTATCACACGGACATCCAACTCCTTCGCGTTACGCACACGGACAAACTCTATATTCGTGTTTTCCGGTAACTGCGATACCGTGTCCCGGAAGAAGACGGCATGCGGATTGCCCATGTTGACAGACGTATAACCGATAGGATCCAAACCGCTTTGGATAGACTCCGGTCGGATGACCGGTTTACCCATATTCACCGTCACTTGATCTACTATTTCTTTATCCACATGCAGTGCCAGCGAACGGATGCCTGCGAGGGTCTCTATCTGCATATGCACATCGCGACAAAGACCACTCTCGAACAGGTATTTTGCCACACAACGAATGGCATTACCGCACATTTCCGCTTCGCTTCCATCCGCATTGAAGATACGCATCTTGGCATCCGCTTCTTTGGACGGCTGAATGAGCACGAGTCCGTCAGAACCGATACCGAAATGTCGGTCAGAGACGGCACGCGCTAAAGCCGCCAAATCAGTCTTGGCAATGATTTCAGCCGTGGTCTTAAGGAAACAATTTATATACACATAGTCATTTCCCAGACCATGCATTTTGATGAACGGAAGAATTTTCATTTGTCCTTTGATGCTTTAATACATGCCGCAACAAAATCCAGAAACAACGGATGCGGATGTAAGACCGTTGAACTGTATTCGGGGTGAAACTGCGTGCCGATATACCAGCGTAAGGCTGGTATCTCCATAATCTCCACTAAATCAGAAGAAGGGTTGATACCCGCACATTTCATTCCACGCTTCTCATATTCATCCTTATAGGAATTATTGAACTCATAACGATGACGGTGTCTTTCCTTAATGAGCGTTTGCCCGTGATAAGCCTGCGAGGTACGGCTGCCTTGGGTTATGGCACACTCGTACGCGCCGAGTCGCATCGTTCCGCCTTTCTGCGTGATGTTCTTCTGCTCCGCCATCATATCAATGACATTATGCGGTGTCGTTTCGTCCATCTCGCTACTATTGGCATCTTGGTAGCCTAACACATTACGCGCGAACTCAATCACCATCATCTGGAAGCCGAGACAGATACCGAATGTGGGAATATCGTGCGTACGGGTATATTCTGCGGCCAGAATCTTGCCATCTATGCCGCGTTGCCCGAACCCGGGACAAATGACAATACCGGCTATTCCGGATAGTTGTTCGGCTACGTTATCGCGCGTGATAAACTCACTGTTGATAAAATGAATCTTCACCTTATAACCCCTGTATGTGCCCGCATGCGCGAGGCTCTCACGAATACTCTTGTACGCATCTTGCAGGTCGTATTTGCCGACCAGACCTATATGCAGCACTTCGTCTGCACGTTTACGGCAGTCCAAAAAATCCAACCACGATTTCAGATCAGGTTTTGTAGGTCTTTTGATGCCCATCTTACTCAAGATAACCCTGTCCAGTTGATGCTCATACATATTGATGGGCACTTCGTAGATACTCGGCAGGTCTTGACTTTGAATCACCGCCTCCGGTGCAACGTTGCAGAAATGCGCCACTTTATTACGCAATTCATCGCTCAGATGATGTTCCGTACGAAGTATAAGCACCTCCGGTTGGATTCCAAGTCCTTGCAGTTGTTTGACACTGGTCTGCGTCGGCTTGGTCTTCAGTTCGTCTGCGGCAGCCAGATAAGGCACGTAGGTAAGATGCACATTGAGCGCCCGCTGGGGGCCGAGTTCCCAGCGTAATTGACGGATAGCCTCCAAGAATGGCTGACTTTCTATATCGCCTATTGTACCGCCTATCTCCGTAATAACGAAGTCTAACGGTTGTTTGGTGGCATTGAGCAAAATACGCCGTTTTATCTCGTCCGTGATGTGCGGAACGACCTGTATCGTTTTACCTAAATAATCTCCACGGCGTTCTTTCTCTATCACACTCAAGTAGATACGACCGGTCGTAACACTATTGTCGCGCGTGGTCTCTATACCCGTAAATCGCTCATAGTGCCCGAGGTCAAGGTCGGTCTCCATACCGTCCGCCGTCACGTAACACTCGCCGTGCTCGTACGGATTCAATGTGCCCGGGTCGATGTTTATATAGGGATCGAACTTCTGAATCGTTATCCGATACCCACGCGCCTGGAGTAACTTACCCAAGGATGCCGAGATGATACCCTTACCCAACGATGAAGCTACACCTCCGGTAATAAAGATATACTTCGTTTCCATTACATGAATACATTTTTAATTCGCCGCATGGCCTCCTCTATCTGTTCGGTGGAGATGGCATAGGAGAGCCGGATGCAGGCAGGGGATCCGAAGGCGGAGCCGGGCACGACAGCGACGTGTGCTTTTTCCAAGAGCATCTGAGTTACGGCATCGCCGTCGCCTATCGCACTCACGTCGGGGAAGAGATAGAAGGCACCTTGCGATTTGTTAAACTTCCATCCGGGGATGTCCGCCGCCAGACGACAGATCAGATCGCGTCGCTGTTCAAACACCCGGCGCATCTGCTCCACACAATTTTGCGGACCGTTGAGTGCCGTTTCAGCGGCTTTCTGCGCGACCATGGTGGCACAGGTTAGTTGCTGGCCCTGCAAACGGATACAGGCATTGAGGAAAGGGCGGTTTTTGGTCATCAGCCATCCAATCCGGTATCCGGTCATAGCATAGGCTTTGCTGACACCATTGATGAGGATGAGCCGCTCGGACAGGACGTCAAAAGCCGCCAGACTCAAAGGAGAAATATCGTATGCCAAGGAGGCGTAGATCTCATCGGAGAGAATATATACTTCGGGAAAATCACGTAATACGTTCATTAACTCCGTTAGTTTTTCCCGGTTATAGACGGATCCCGTGGGGTTATTCGGCGAGCAGAGGATGAGCATACGCGTTTTGTCCGTCAAGGCAGCACGTAGCTGTTGTGCGGTCATACAATAATCCTCTTCCATATTCGTTTGCACCGCCACCACTTTTCCTCCTGCCAGTTTCACCATCTCGCTGTAACTGACCCAACTCGGCATGGGGATGATGACCTCATCGCCCGGGTTGATGGCAGTCTGAATGGCATTGTAGATCGCCATTTTGGCACCCACCGACACCATGACATCTTCGGCTTCCCACGCGATGCGGTTTCCTATAAGACTGTTCTGTTTCCGTGCCACCGCGGCACGTAAAGAAGCAAGTCCGGCTACAGCACCGTAATGTGAGAATCCGTTTTCGACCGCTTCCTGCGCCGCGTGCCGGATGTGGGCAGGCGTCTCAAAATCCGGTTCGCCGAGCGACATGCTGATCACATCGATGCCTGCCGCTTTCATCTCCCGGGCTTTAGCCGCCATGGCCAGACTCTGCGAGGCCGCTATCTGTTGTATTCTGTCTGCTATCTGCATGCTATAAAGGTTATTGGTTATAGGTGATAGGTTAATGTATAAACATTAATTCACGATATTTTGGCAGGGTCCAGAGTTCATCATCGATGATGAGTTCGAGGGCGTCGGCATGGTCACGGATCTCGGCCATGAGTGGAAGAACATTATCGTGATACGCAATGGCTTTGGCACGCTCGTCGGGTTGACGGTTGGCTTTATGGCGTGCTTCGGTCATGCGTTCGACGCCATCGAAGATAGCACCCGAGTGCTGCTCGATCTGCTTGATGATGCTGTAGTCCATGGCGTTGAGCGAAGCGGTCTCATCTGCCGAGAAGACCTGCTTGACGGCAAGGACATTTTGCAGCAGCATCGTCTGATAGCGTTTGGCAGCCGGCAGCACATGGTTAACGACAAGGTCACCCATGACGCGGCTTTCGATCTGCAGTTTCTTGACGTAGGTCTCCCATTTGACTTCACATCGACTTTGCAGTTCCGCGCGTGTGAGTACACCTGTACGCTCGAACATTGTTATACTGGTGTCACTCAGGTAGCGGTCAATGACGTAAGGCACGCTTTGCTCGCAGTCCAGTCCCCGCTTGTCAGCTTCGGTTTTCCATTCATCAGAATAACCGTTTCCATCAAAACGGATGGCTTTGCATGCCACGATATATTTCTTGATGACATCGAAGAGGACACGCTCTTTGGCTTCGCCTTTCTCGATACGTGCATCCACTTCTTCTTTGAAGAGTATCAACTGTTCCGCGACAGCGGCATTGAGTGCCAGCATGGCGGCACCGCAGTTAGCGGACGAACCGACCGCACGGAACTCAAAACGGTTTCCGGTAAAGGCAAAGGGCGAAGTGCGGTTACGGTCGGTGTTATCCAGGAGGATCTCCGGGATATTCGCAACTCCGAGTTTCATCTCTTTCTTGGCGTTGATGATGATAGCTTCTTCAGCGGTCGCATGCTCGAGTTTATCCAGCACCTCGCTGATCTGCTTGCCCAAGAAGACGGAGATGATAGCCGGCGGTGCCTCGTTAGCACCGAGACGATGCTCATTGGTGGCCGAGACGATGGAGGCTTTGAGAAGTCCGTTATGGCGCTGTACGGCCATGAGGACGTTGACGAGGAAGGTGATGAACTGCAGGTTCTGGTAAGGGTTCTTACCCGGCGCCAAGAGGTTGATACCGGTGTTGGTCTCCATGGACCAATTGCAATGTTTACCGCTACCATTGACGCCTGCATAGGGTTTCTCGTGCAGCAGTACCCGGAAATGATGTTTCTCGGCTACCCGCTCCATGATAGACATGACGAGCAGGTTATGGTCGTTAGCGAGGTTGACATCCTCGTAGATAGGTGCCATCTCGAACTGATTCGGCGCTACCTCGTTATGGCGTGTACGCACCGGGATTCCGGCTTTGAGTGCTTCGTATTCGAGTTCCCTCATGAAGGCGAGTACCCGTGCCGGAATGGCTCCGAAATAATGGTCTTCGAGTTGTTGCGACTTAGCACTGTTATGTCCCATGAGGGTACGACCGGTGAGCATGAGATCCGGCCGGGCGTTATAAAGCGCTTCGTCCACCAGGAAATACTCCTGCTCCCATCCGAGGTTCGCATGCACATGCTTGACCTGTTTGTCAAAGTACGCACATACCTCACGAGCGGCATGACAGAGCGATGCCGTGGAACGAATGAGGGGTGTCTTATAGTCGAGTGCTTCACCGGTGTAAGCGACGAAGACCGTAGGAATACAGAGTGTGTCGCCGATAAGGAAGACGGGGGACGAAGGGTCCCAAGCCGAGTACCCGCGTGCCTCAAAGGTGTTTCGGATACCACCGTTCGGGAAAGACGATGCATCGGGTTCCTGCTGGTAAAGACTATCCCCGCTGAACTCTTCGATCAGGGCACCGTTCTTGAGGGTGAAGAACGCATCGTGCTTCTCTGCCGTACCTCCGGTGAGGGGTTGAAACCAATGGGTGAAATGGGTTGCACCTCGGTCCATTGCCCATTTGCGGATACCGATTGCTACAACGCCGGCGATGTCGCGATGGATGGTGCGACCATTGTCCACGTCATCGAACAACTGGTCTAACACCTCCTGCGCGATATATTCCTTCATTTTCTCACGTGTGAACACATCGGAAGCGAAATAGTCACGGACTCTTTCGTCATTGGAGATTGGAGATTGGAGATTGGAGATTTGATGATCAAATGCAGTTTTTAACGCATCAAAACGGATATTGCTCATATTTTTGACGTTATTTTTTGTTTTTAATCCGATTCATTTTCAAAATCGACCGCAAAATTACACAAAAAAAATGACATACGCAAGAGCATACATCATTTTTTTGTATTTTTTCCCTATCACCTATAACCTATCACCTTTCGCCATTACTCATCATCTCCACCACTTTGGGGAAGAAACGGGCGGATGCCCGGAGATGGGAGCCGTAGTTGCGGATGTCAAAGGTGATATTCGGTTGATCCGGTAAACAACGGCGGAGGTGTTCTGCGCAAAGGGAGGTTACGACATTATCCTTGGTGGAATGGAAGACATAGAGGGGAGCCTTAGGAATCCAGGAAGGACAGATGATCTGTTGGTCAGCGATCTTGTCATTCAACGGATAGCGCACAAGACTGGAGCGTTTGAAACCCTCATAGATCGACTTCATTTCCGGCAGGGAGGAATCCATCGCTTTGGGTGACATCCAGGTCTTAAGCCGATGATCCGTAAACTTAAAGAAGAGTTGGGAAGTAGAATACTCCTTACGTGCCAGATAGCGATCATAGATATCCTGCATCTTAGGCGTGAAATAGTCGGAGTAGTTGAGATGGAGGTCATAGGCGACATCGGTGCCGACCACTAACATCGGTACAACAGCGGGCATGAACACTTTCTTCTTGGCGAGCGCATCGTCATAAGTAACCGCCACGTCGTAGGGTCCACCGCCTGCGTAGCAGGCCATGACGTGGTACCGATCGGCGTACTCTTCTTCCATTACCTTCATGGTCCACACGGCCGACGCACCGCCTTGCGAATAGCCGACGATATAGACGCTGTCGAGGGAGCACGCAAATTGCAAGCTATCGAGCATCGGATGGAGGACGGATAGCATATCGGCGCAGTTATGGGCGGTGAGTTCACCAGCCAGATAGGGATGCGGCAGATCCACCGTGACGCCATACCCGATGAGATCGGGCATGAGGAGGATATAATCCTCCTTGAAATAGGCGGCTTCACCGGTAGGTTTTATCGACGGCGTCTGGTCATTGGACGCGATGGTATAATGCGGAATGAGCACCACCCCTTTAGGCGTCTTATCCAAAGGATAAGAGAGCAGACCGGAGAGGGTGATAGAATCCCCGTGCTGGTCGATGGACCGATAGAGCACGGCTTGCTCTTTGTTAGTCGCCAGCGCTTGAAGGCTGAGCGCTAAAAGGAGGATGAACGATAAGCGACGCATGTTATTTCACTTTTTGTCCTTGAATGGTATAGAGTTGATCGTCTTGCAGGATATAAACGGATCCTTGACGAATGAGTTTCTGCGCTTTGTTAGCCGGGTTCACAACCACATCTGCGGTGTTAGATGGGTTATTGGACTCATACACCGCCACCAGCACGATGCCGTCTGACAGCATACCTTGCTGTACCTGCCAGCCAATGAATGTAAAGCCTTCGAAATGCGGTTCATGGGGTACTGCCCATGTCTGCGCCTCCATATAGAAGGTTGTTGAGTCTTGCTTGAGGTAGGTAACAGGAATAATCTTATCTTCGAACTGCAAGTCGGTAGCTACACCAATAATATTGTAGAATTCTTTCCACACATCCGCGGCCTGATAGAGGTCAATATAATCCATCGGCACATAGAGAATACAGGTCTGTTTATTCACATTATACAACGCGCGGGTAGGAATCGATTGCGGCGTGATGGCATAGTTATGAATCGCCTTCAGTTTGGAGCAGTTGTAGAATGCATCCTGATTGATCGTAGTGACAGACGACGGGATCAACACGTCTTCCAGCGCCCTACATTCCTCCAAGACACTGGTAGCTAAGGTCTTTATGCCCTTTGGAAATTCGAAGTTCTTGATGGATGTACAAGACTTGAACGCAGATTGACCGATAGAGGTAACGGTCTGAGGGATCGTAACATCATGGAGCAAGGAACAATTCTGGAAAGCAGACGCACCGATGGTTGTCAGTTTCTCGGGCAAGGCAATGTTCTCCAGTTTGTTCATCATATAGCACAAGGATCCGGGGATCGTCTGCACACTGTCACCCAGGATGAAAGATGTGATCTTCGAATCGGTACTATAGAACGGTGCAGCGTCTCCGGTACTGATAGAGCAGGTCTTAGGCAGCCATGTGACCGAGGTCGTCGGGTTACCTTGGAAAGCCGCACTTCCAATGGAAGTCACGGTACTTGGGATCGTGATCTGAGCCAGTTTGCAGAATTCGAATGCCCGTTGGTTGATGGTCTTCAGACCTTCATGCAGATTCACATTCGCTAGTTTGGAACAGCCGTAGAAGGCGTCCGTACTGATGGTCGTCAAGGTCGCCGGCAGTTCAATGGACTCCAGTGAAGTACAGCCTTCAAAGAAACTAACTGGAAGGGTATTCTGCGTTACGGGCAGGTTGATGGATTTCAAATTCGTGCAGTAATAAAATGCATATTGACCCAGCGAAGAAACCGAAGGCGGAAGGACGATCGTATCCAGCAGACTCATCTTATAGCAGATGTACGAAGGCACTGTCTGCACGCTGTCGCCAAAGGTGAAGGATGTGATTTTCGAGTCTGTGCTGTAGAACGGTGCATATTCTCCTGTACCAATGGAGCAGTTCTTCGGAAGCCATGTGACCGAGGTGGTCGGGTTACTTTTGAACGCCCCATTACCGATGGATGTTACCGTACTCGGAACAGTGATTTCTGCCAGTTTACAGTTATAGAACGCACGTTGGTTTATGGTCGTTATACCTTCATGCAGGGTCACATTTTTCAGCGACGTACAACCATAGAAAGCATCCTGGCTGATGGTGGTCAGCGTAGCAGGCAGCTCGATGGACTCCAATGATGTACAGCCTTCGAAGAAACTTACCGGAAGGGTCTTCTGCGTGACAGGAAGGTTGATGGATTTGAGAGATGTGCAGTACATGAACGCGTTCTGACCGAGCGAACTAACGGAGGACGGCAGCACGATCGTATCCAGTTGGCTCATCTTATAGCAAATATACGAAGGCACGGTCTGCACTTGGTTTCCGAACGTGAACGAAGCAACCTGCGAGTTGGCGTTATAGAAAGGAGAATCTTCTCCCGTTCCGACAGAGCAATTAGCCGGCAGCCAAGTAACCGACTTGATGGGATTGTTGTAAAATGCCTTATTTCCCATAGATGTCACCGTACTCGGGACAATGATCGTGTCCAGGTTACAGGAATAAAATGCTCTAAGACCAATCGTCGTCAGTCCTTCCGGCAAATTTACACTGCCTAATTTGGTACAATAATAGAAGGCGTCCGTGTTGATGGTCGTAATACTGTTTGGAAGAGTGACGGACTGCAAGTTCGTGCAACTCTCAAATGCTGACGTACCGATGGTCGTCACCGGATAGGTGTAGTTATTATACGTCACGGATGCCGGGATGGTGATATCAATAAAACCGGCATAAGCCGACTTGTCTGTCGTCTGGTCTTGGACCAAGGTGGCGGTCGTGTTTCCTAAGGAAAAATAGAAACCGTTAATTTTGACGGTCTCGGCCATCATACTTGTAGCGCATACGAGCGCAAGGATAATTACAGTTAATTTCTTCATATCAAAACAATTTTGCGGTGCAAAATTACATAAAAAAAATGACATACGCAAATGTATGTCACTTTTTTTGTTATTTTACCAGAATTTTCTTGGTATGCCACTCTCCATCGTAGTACGATTTGATGAAATAGACACCGATCGGGAGTTGACTTGTGTTCACTTCACCGTTATAGACTCCTAACAATTTACCGCTTATATCGACGAGGTAATGGATGCCTTCCCCATGCGGGATGTCGGGGTTGTTCTCCAGATCCTTTGCGTCAAAGGGATTTGGTATAAATTGGTCATTGGATATTGGATATTGGATATCGGATTCTTCGCAACTCGGCATTGCCGAGAACTCCACGATGGTGCGTACAAGCATGTCGTTCAGGTGCTCCACCTTGAGGCTGTCGGTGGTTGGTTTGAGATGGGTGTCGCCGATACCGGAGTCGTCAGTCAGGAAGAAGGAGGTGCCGTTGGTGACCAAAGCAATGCAACGCATGAGCAGTTCAGCACTTTCCTCTATTCCGCTGCAAACGACCGGCACGATACGAATACCTTGTGCGGCGGCGTTGAGCACTTGTTCGTGCAGCAAGGCGACGGTGGCAGAATCCTGATGACAGGGAGCATCTAATATAAGGAACGCGATGCGTGCGCGTGCGTTAGAGTCCCATCCGCCGGAGTTGATAGCCGCCATGAGTGCTTCAGGCACCGCTTCGGGATAGTCACCTCCCCCACCCGCTGACTGCTGATCGATGAAGGACTTGGTGGTCTCCACATCTTCCGTCAGACGGGACAGGCGGGTGATATACTCATCTCCGTGATCGCGATAGACAACAGCGCCGGTACGGATATTCAGACCATTGGTCGCTTCTTTGGCACGGCTGATGACATCCTTCATCTCAGCCTGCAGGTAACGCAACTCATCGCCCATCGAACCCGTAGCGTCAAAGACGAAGAACACATCTACATCGGGACCTTGGCCGTTAGCTGTTGGCTGTTGGCATTCCTCATCGACCACAATCGTCATCCACTCCGGTTGATCGACATCTGCCGTTTGACCGAACAGACCGTTCCACAGTTCGGCTTTACCGGTGTTATCCGTGACGGCTTGGAAGACCGTGTTGCCTTGCTTGTCCGTCAGGTTAACCGGATAATTGGCGATCGGATAGCCGGCTTGGTTCTTGACCTGGACCGTAAACCGATGCTTGGGCGATAACTTCCAATTCTTCACATGCGCCTTATGGGTGCTGTCGATGACGGTCGGCCAGAAATACCACTTGGCAAAATCATTCACTTCGCCTGCGGTTAAGCGGCCTGCAGAGAGGTCGTTAGCGGACTCGACGATACCTAATGTTTCCACTTCCACCATAGGCATCGCTTCGGAATGCTTAGCCGGTTTGGTATGCTTGGACGGTTTGGTTTTTGCAGACGTTCGAAGGTAGTATGTATCCTTCATTGCTGAAACACGCCCGTAACCGACGACCTTCTCTTCGGCCACGAACATCCCATCTTCCTCTTCATATTCAAAGAGCAAATCATCGTGTTGGGGCGGTGTGTAGGGAACGGCGGTCAGGGTGACGATAGTGAGGCCGGAAACAGGAGTCGCTATCTTAAGCGGCAGGAAACGCTGATTCTCAAAAGCCAGACTATCGATGCCTTTCAGTTGTTCGGGTTTAAACACCACCCTACCGTCATACGAGGTAAAGAGGGTATCGGTACCGGCGATGACGGCTACATCATTAAGCAGCGCCTTCGTCGAGTCCATCACGATGACCGTGGTAGCTTTTGCAGCGGTCAAACAGAGCAATAATGCACAAAGAGAGACAAATTTCTTCATAAATAACCAATTTTTACCAAATAATTTACAATAATTATGCCAAAGACTTGCATAATTCAAATTTTTGTTGTAATTTTGCACCGCAAAACCGGATTAGATCCGGACCAAGATATTTCGCAGTATAGAAAATAATTATAGCTTTATGGCACAACAAACTCAAGAAGAAACATTTAAGAAAATCGTGGCGCATTGCAAGGAGTACGGATTTGTTTTTCCGAGCAGTGAGATCTACGACGGTCTGGGCGCTGTGTATGACTACGGTCAGAACGGCGTGGAGTTGAAGAACAATATCAAGCGTTACTGGTGGGATTCGATGACGCTGCTGCACGAGAATATCGTGGGTATCGACGCGGCTATCTTCATGCACCCGACGACATGGAAAGCGTCCGGTCACGTGGATGCGTTCAATGATCCGTTGATCGACAATAGGGACAGTAAGAAGCGTTACCGTGCCGACGTGCTGATCGAAGATCAGATCGCTAAATATGACGAGAAGATCGCCAAAGAGGTAGAGAAAGCACGCAAGCGTTTTGGTGACTCGTTCGACGAGGAGATGTTCAAGGCTACCAACGAGCGCGTCAAAGAGCATATTGCCAAACGGGAAGCGCTGCATGAGCGTTTTGCGAAAGCGATGAACGATAACAACTTAGAGGAGTTGAAACAGATCATCCTGGATGAAGAGATCGTTTGTCCGATCAGCGGTACACGTAACTGGACCGACGTGCGTCAGTTCAACCTCATGTTCTCCACCGAGATGGGTTCGACATCCGACGGTGCGATGAAGATATACCTTCGTCCGGAAACGGCACAAGGTATCTTCGTGAACTTCCTCAACGTTCAGAAAACCGGTCGTATGAAGATTCCGTTCGGTATCGCACAGATCGGTAAAGCCTTCCGTAACGAGATCGTAGCTCGTCAGTTCATCTTCCGTATGCGTGAGTTTGAGCAGATGGAGATGCAGTTCTTTGTAAGACCGGGTGAGGAACTCAAGTGGTTTGAGCACTGGAAGCAATTCCGTCTCAAATGGCACAAAGCGCTGGGTCTGGGTGACGAGAAATATCGTTTCCACGACCATGATAAGTTGGCGCACTATGCCAATGCTGCTACCGATATCGAGTTCCAAATGCCGTTCGGTTTCAAGGAGGTGGAAGGTATCCACAGCCGTACGAATTTTGACTTGAGCAGTCACGCGAAATATTCGGGCAAGAAGATCGAGTACTTCGATCCGGAACTCAACCAGAGTTACACGCCGTATGTGATCGAGACCTCGATCGGTGTGGATCGTATGTTCCTCAGCGTCATGTGTTCGTCGTACGAAGAGCAACAACTTGAAGGTGGTGACACCCGTGTGGTACTGCACTTGCCGCCGGTACTGGCTCCGGTCAAGGCATGTATCATGCCGCTCGTCAAGAAAGACGGGCTGCCCGAGAAAGCCCGCGAGATCATGAACGAACTCAAGTTCGACTTCAAGGTAGCATACGACGAGAAAGACAGTATCGGTAAGCGTTACCGTCGTCAGGATGCAGTGGGTACACCGTTCTGTATCACCGTCGATCATGACACGGAGAAAGACGGCTGCGTCACCGTTCGTTACCGCGACACGATGCTGCAGGATCGCGTGAAGATCGAAGATCTGCATGAGATCATCCGCAAGGCTACCGATGCCAAGGAACTCTACCGCAAGATCGTAGGTGACAGTTTCGAGGACACGAATGAATAAAAAAAAGCGGAGCGTTGAGCTCCGTTTTTTATGCGTTATAGGCTTCGAGTGCTTTACGAAGGACGATCATCGCTTGACGAAGGTCGTCCTTGTTTAATACATAGGCCATACGCACTTGGTGACGACCGTCTTCGGGGTTGGTGTAGAAACCCGTTCCGGGTGCCATCATAATGGTCGCGCCTTCGTATGTGAAGTCCGTGAGACACCATTTGCAGAACTTCTCCACATCGTCTACCGGCAGTTCCACCATGACGTAGAACGCGCCTGTCGGAGCCGGGGCAAAGACACCCGGGATCTGATTGAGTTGGTCGATAAGGAAATTACGGCGTCCAAGGTACTCGTCATAGACTTCCTGCATATACTCTTCCGGTGTGGAGAGGGATGCTTCGGCCACCACCTGACCGAATAAAGGAGGACTGAGACGCGCCTGGCAGAATTTCATGACCGCTTCACGCACCGCTTTGTTCTTGGTGATCAACGCACCGATACGGATACCGCACTCGGAATAACGCTTGGACACGCTATCGACGAGGATGACGTTATCCTCAATGCCTTCGAGGTGGCAAGCGGAGATATAGGGTGACTTGGTGTAGATAAACTCCCGGTACACCTCATCAGAGATGAGGTAGAGGTTGTATTTCTTGACCAGATCGCGTATCTGCCGCATCTCCTGCTTGGTGTACAAGTAGCCCGTCGGGTTGTTGGGGTTACAGATGAGGATGGCACGCGTCTTGGGGGTGATCTGTTTCTCAAACTCCTCTACCGGCGGTAGTTTAAAACCGTTCTTGATATCGGTTTTCACGGACTTAACCACCGCACCGCAAGAGATCGCAAAAGCCATATAGTTGGCATACGACGGGTCGGTGACGATGATCTCGTCGCCCGGGTTGAGACAACTCATGTACGCAAACATAATGGCCTCCGAACCACCGGAGGTGATGATGATTTCATCGGGAGAGAGGTCAATACCGTACTCGGCGTAATAGCTGACCATTTTCGTGCGCAGGGATTTGAGACCCTGCGACGGGGAATAGGCCAGAATATCCTGATGAAAATTCTTCACCGCCTCGAGTGCTTGCGGTGGAGTCTGGATATCCGGCTGACCGATGTTGAGGTGATAGACATGCACCCCTGCTAATTTTGCTGCGTCGGCATATTTGGCCAATTTACGAATCGGGCTCTCAGGCATCGATTGTGCCCGTAAACTTATTTCCATATTCTTCTATATATGCGCGTAGCGCGTGTATATCCGCGAACGCGTCGGTTAATTCTTTCAGATTCATTACCCGTTGCCGTACCGATGCCACACCGTGTTTCGCCAGTTTGGCTTGGGTAGGTGTGATGGCATGCTGCAGGGCATCGAGATTCACATCATACAGCATCGTTCCATGCACGATCGTTCCCGTAGGTGTCGTATAACATGCCCAGCCGGATACCTTGTGGTCCTCCACCAAAATATCATTATGTACGGTCGTCACGGCCGGTATGTTTTTAGCAGTCAACGCATCGCGAATGAGTTGTAGAAAATCCTCAAACACTTGTTCGCTGTGTATATCGGGCGTCACAAAGGAAATCATGAGGTTACCCTGATCCGCATAAACGCACCCTCCTCCACTCTTTCGCTGCACGACAGCGATACCGTTTTCCGCACAATAGGCTTCGTTCACTTCCACCTCTGCCGACTGATGCCGACCATAGATGACCGTCGGTTGCACGATCCAGGTGAAGAGCGTAGGCTCCTTGACTTCCTTGACCAACTCCTGCTCGATCTGCAGGTACTGCGCCAAAGACAAATCTTCCGGATAGTGAACTACAAGCATGGTTCGGTTAACTCAACACCCCGGCAAAAACGGCGTTTGATATCGCGGTCGTCACCGAGGTAGATATAGCGTTCAATTCGCTGCTCGAGCGAGTAATTATCGTAGTTGAGATAACGGTCATCCACCAGCAGGGCGTCAAACTCATAGCCCGGTTCAAAACTACCCACTTTGCCGAAGAACGATCCTCCGCCTTTGGTAGCGAGATAAAAGACCTCACTGAGACTGAGGAACGGCATCTCACCGCGTGTCTGGGCGTAGTTGAGTTTGGATACCTGGATGGCATACTGCATGACGCGCAACATCGACATATGGTGTCCGGCCGATACATCCGTACCCAGCGCCACGTGGATACCGGCGTTTAGGAACTTACGGATCGGCGCCATACCGGAGGACAAGTTACTGTTCGACATCGGGCAGTGTACTACGTACACACCGTTCTTACGCATGAGCTCCATCTCCTCGCCGTCCGTGTAACAACAATGTGCCATGAGCGTCGGGGTCTGGCCGAAGAGACCGTATTTGTTGTACGCATCGCCGTAACAGGTGGTGTCCGGTTCGAGTTCCTTGACCCAACTGATCTCGGAACGGTTTTCCGACAGGTGGGACTGTACCGGCAGACCGGTCTCCGCCGCATAGTCGCCCAAGGCACGCAGCATCTTATCCGAGCAGGAAGGCACGAAACGCGGCGTGATGATCGGCGTCACAAGACCGTTACCGTGCTCGTCCAGATGGGCCTTCAGCATGCGCATACCGTCGATCAGTTCAGCGGTTGTGTTCTGCAGCGTATCAGGACTATTGCGGTTCATACCTACCATTCCTACCATCGCTCCCATGCCGGCTTGAATAAAGAGATCGGCAAGGATACGGGTAGATTCCGGATGGATGGTAGCAAAGACGGCACTGCGCATCGTTCCCTGCATCCACAGTTCATGCACAAAACGGCGGTACAGTCGACGGGCGTACTCCGGATCGGCATACTTGGCCTCCTCCGGGAAGGTATAGGTATTCAACCACGGAAGAAGTTCCAGATCCAAGGCCAGACCCATGTTCCGGTACTGCGGTGCATGGACATGCATGTCATTGAAAGCCGGGATAAGCAGTTTATCTCCAAAATCCATGACTTGTCGCCGCCAGTCCATGTTTTCCGGCAGTTCAGTATAGATCCCTTCGATCAGACCGTTGGACTTCACCACAATATAACCGTGCGGAATGATCTCAAAATGATCCGGCGTCGGGGTATAAAGGATATTCGCTCGATAGATTTTCATTTTTTCTTGTTTTTAAAGAAGAACAGACAGATGAAATAGTTGACAATTCCGGCAATGAAGATGACCAAGTAACTGGTATGCTCATTGGACCAGGTAGGCAGCAGGTTGTTAAATACCGGCAGGAGGAACACCTGTATCGGGAAGTTAATGATACGTGCCAACACAAATCCGCCGGCATTCTTCCATTGGGGCCGTGTGCCGAAGGTGTACCAGTTTGACAGCAGATAGTTCGGTATCATCTCAAAGACGTATCCCAAGGTGAAGGCGATGAAATAGAGCACACCGCTCTTCACATCCGGATCCAGGTTAAACACACTCATCGAGGTGGTGAAGAACCAGGTCTGGATGAACACACCGAGTCCACCCACCACCGAGAACCGAATAGCGGTTCTAAGCAGTCGAGGCAGGTAACTCGACGGGAACACAATAGGAATGGTAAACTCCTTATCTTTGATTTTGATACTAATCTGCATATGTCGTTTATTGTAAAGCGGCTAATAACTCTTCCAAAGCTGCTTTCAGTCCGTTGACATCACGACCGCCGGCTGTAGCCATCCACGGTTGACCGCCTCCACCGCCTTGAATATGCTTGGCAGCAGACTTGATCATCGCGCCTGCATTCTTTCCGGCATCAACGAGCGGTTGGGACAAGAAGACGGATATCATCGGTTTTCCCTCCCATTCGGTCGCACCTACTACAGCAAAATGCACGTCGGTGAACTTACCGCGTAATAACGGCATCACACCACGGATCATCTCCGGGTTCTGTTCGCCTTCCAGACGGACTAACTTGATATCTCCGAAGTCCTCCGCACGGTTGATGAGGATATCTCTAAACTGCGCTATCTTCTCTGCGGTGAACTGCTCGATCTGCTTCTTAAGCGCCGCATTCTCATCAATGGATTTCTGAATAGCGTTCACCAGATCGGGTGCGTTATGCAAGGTCTCCCGTAAGTTATTCAGCATATCTTGCGCCGCATAGAACACTTCATCCGCCTTAGCAGCCGTCACCGCTTCGATACGACGTACGCCGGCCGCGACACTGGTCTCCATGATGATACGGATAGAACCGATACGACCGGTACTCGACACGTGGCATCCACCGCAGAGTTCTACCGAGTCACCGAACTTGATCACACGCACATCGTCTCCGTATTTTTCTCCGAATAAAGCCATTGCACCCATCGCTTTGGCTTCGGCAATCGGCGTGTGCCTACTCTCCTCCAAACGGAAGTCACGACGCACAAACGCATTCGCTACTTTCTCCACCTGACGCAGTTCTTCCGGCGTCACCTTCTGGAAATGACTGAAGTCAAAACGCAGGCTGTCGGGTGTCACCAAACTACCCTTCTGCTCCACATGCTTACCCAACACTTCACGCAACGCGTGGTGAAGGATATGCGTAGCCGAGTGGTTACATGCAATCGCCTGACGACGGTCGGCATCTACGGTAGCTGTTAGCTGTTGGCTATTGGCTATTAGCTCTTCCGGCAGTTCTGCCAGAATATGTACCGGTAAGTTATTCTCTTTCTTAGTATCCAACACGCGAACATTTCCGAGCGTACCTGTATCACCAACTTCACCACCCATCTCGGCGTAGAACGGTGTCTTATCGAGTACGACCTGATAGAACGATTTACCTTTCTGACTCACCTGACGATACCGCAGGATACGGCATTCTACGGACAGTTGGTCATAACCCACAAACTCCGTATCGCCTTCAGCCAGTACAGTCCAGTCACCCAGATCCTGCTTATTGGCCGAACGACCCATCTCCTTCTGGTGCTCCAAGGCCTTGTTATACTCCTCCTCATTGGTGGTAAAGCCGTTCTCACGCAAGATCAATTCCGTCAGATCCAAGGGGAAGCCGTAGGTATCTTTGAGTGTAAACACATCCACACCCGAGATCTCCGTCTTACCGGCTTTGCGTGCATCATCCATCAGTTTATCCAACAAACCGATACCCTTATCCAGCGTACGTAGGAAAGCTTCCTCTTCACTCTTAATCACCGGTGTGATCTGTGCCTGCTGTGCTTTGAGTTCCGGATACGCTTCACCGAGGTCTTCGATGAGTTGCGGAACGAGTTGGTACAGGAATGCGCTGCGCATACCTAAGAACGTATATCCATAACGAACAGCACGCCGTAAGATACGACGGATGACATAACCGGCTTTCTCGTTACTCGGCAACTGACCGTCGGTGATGGCAAACGCGATCGTACGAATATGATCGGCAATAACACGCATCGCGATATCGATCTTCTCATCCTTACCGTATTCACAACCGCAGATAGCGCCGATACGACGCAGCATCGGCTGGAAGACATCCGTATCGTAGTTACTGGTCTTGCCCTGAATCGTACGCACCAGACGCTCAAAACCCATTCCGGTGTCGATCACTTTCTTGGCCAGCGGTTCGAGAGACCCATCCGCCTTGCGGTTATATTGCATGAAGACGATGTTCCAGATCTCGATCACCTGCGGATGATCTTTGTTCACTAACTCACGTCCCGGCACTTTGGCACGTTCTTCTGCAGAGCGGCTATCGACATGAATCTCACTACACGGACCGCAAGGACCCGTATCACCCATCTCCCAGAAGTTATCATGCTTGTTACCGTTCAAAATATGATCCGCCGGTAAGTGTTTCGCCCAGATAGAAGCAGCCTCGTCATCCCGACTCAGACCTTCTTCCGGAGAACCTTCAAACACCGTGGCATACAAGTTAGCCGGATCGATCTTGAGCACATCGACGATATATTCCCATGCGAAGTCGATCGCTTCTTTCTTGAAATAATCGCCGAAGGACCAGTTGCCTAACATCTCGAACATGGTGTGGTGGTAGGTATCGTGACCTACTTCTTCCAGGTCATTATGTTTTCCCGACACACGCAGACATTTCTGGCTGTCTGCCACACGGGGATATTTGATAGGATCATTGCCTAAGATGATACCCTTCCACGGGTTCATGCCGGCATTGGTGAACATCAGCGTAGGATCATCCTTAATCACCATCGGAGCTGAAGGAACTACTTGGTGTCCCTTCGATGCCATAAAGTCCAAAAAACTTTGTCTAATTTCTTTACTTGTCATATATGGTTATTCTTTATTTTCCTGATATCTTGTGGTTTTGAAATCAATAAACTCCCGACGGGGTTTACCTTCGGTGTCCGGTCGCTCAATGAAGGGCAGAGGATCGGCACGCAGTTCATCATATTCCGCCCGTTGCCGCAGCACGTCGATGGCCATAAAAAGGGCATTACGCATGGATCGTTCATCGGCCTGGTTCTTTCCGGCGATGTCGTATCCCGTACCGTGATCGGGTGAAGTGCGTACGATGTTCAGTCCCGCCGTGTAGTTCACTCCCGTCATATCGAGCGTCTTAAACGGAATCAGGCCCTGATCATGATACATCGCCAGCACAGCATCGAACTGCACAAAATGCCCCGTTCCGAAGAATCCGTCTGCGGCATAAGGACCAAACGCCCAGATACCTTGTTTCATCGCTTGCTCCAACGCCGGAATAATGATCTCCTGCTCCTCTTTTCCCATCAGGCCTTGGTCTCCGGCATGCGGATTCAATGCCAGCACGGCGATGCGGGGTTTCTCATAACCGAAGTCCCGTTTGAGACTGTTGTTCAACAGCGTCAGCTTGGACAGGATGCGTTCCTCGGTGATCTGTGCCGGGATATCGGCGATCGACACGTGGTTACAAACCAATGCCACCCGCAGGTTTCCGCTGCATAGCATCATCAGGCTTCCACCATTTGCATCATTTGCACCATTAAAACATTTCTCAAGATATTCCGTGTGTCCTCCGTGCAGCGCTTCCTTATTGATCGGCGCGGTCACGATCGCCTGCACCTTACCGGCTTTCAGATCCGCACAGGCACGATCCAACGATGCCTTCGCCGCCTTGTTGGACATCTCCGTGTTCTTACCAAACTCCACCGGCACGTTATCCGTGTAACAGCTGATCAGGTTCAGACGTCCGTCTTTCGCCTGTTCCGGCGTGTCGATCAAGTTCCACGTGATGTTCCGGTATTCCTCATCCAAAGTCTGAATATGTTGCTTGGCGACCGCTGCATTTCCGTAGATCACCGGGCGCATGATCTCAAACACATACCCGTTGAGCAGTGCTTTGATGATCACCTCGTATCCTACTCCGTTCGTATCACCGGCCGTTATTGCAATGATAGGTTTCATAAAATCAAAAATCTAAAATCTAAAATTTAAAATTGTTCGTTATGAATTTTCTCGTACTTCAGTCGAGAAAGGTCATACGAACTTCGCTCTTCATCGGGGTAGCCCAATGTAATTGCACACAGCACCACTTTATCTTCCGGAATATCGAACAACTGCCGTGTCAGTTCAGGCGCACCTTCCCGTTCATACACATGGCACCAGCAGGCTCCGACACCTTGTTCCGCAGCCGCTAACAGAATATGCTCCGCAGCGATGGCACCGTCTGCCATCCAGGTGTTGTCACACAAGTTGGGATCCAAAGCAATGACGATCGCTGCCGTCGCAGTGTTGAACATCTGACTTCCATAGGTGCGACAGCCGGCTAACGGACGCAGTTTTGCCTCGTCATGCGTCACGATGAATTCCCACGGACAGGTCCGTTTGGCACTCGGACTCATCAACGCACAGCGCAGCATATAATCGATCTTCTCCTGCTCCACGGGTTGAGCAGTGAACTTACGGATAGACCGCCGTTTTTGGCACAATTGTTCGAAAGTATCCATATTTATCCAATTTAGCGCACAAAGGTACAACTTTTTTTTGATATACGCAAGCGCGCGCGATTTTTTTTAATAATTATTTGTGTATGTCATTTTTTTTTTGTACCTTTGCACGCTTTTTGTGTAAATCACAAATCAAAAATTTGAAACAATCGTGCCCTTCAGGGCTAAGAAATAATAAATCATAAATTATCTATGGATAGTAAATATAATCCTACGGACATTGAAGCACGCTGGTATCAATACTGGCTGGACAACAAGTTATTCCACTCCGAACCGGACGGTCGCGAACCGTTTACCATCGTCATTCCGCCGCCTAATGTAACGGGTGTGCTGCATATGGGTCACGTGCTCAACGAGACGATCCAGGATATCCTCGTGCGTCGTGCACGTCTGGAAGGTAAGAACGCTTGTTGGGTTCCGGGTACCGACCATGCTTCGATTGCTACCGAAGCCAAGGTTATCAAGCGCCTGAAGGAACAAGGAATCAACAAGTCGGACTTGACGCGTGAACAATTCCTCAAACATGCCTGGGATTGGACCGATGAGCACGGAGGAATCATCTTAAGACAGCTTCGCAAACTCGGTTGTTCCTGCGATTGGGATCGTACGTCCTTTACCATGGACGAGACCCGTTCCAAAGCGGTCATCAAGGTGTTCTGCGACCTGTATAACAAAGGTCTCATCTACCGTGGTTTGCGGATGGTGAACTGGGATCCGGAACGACAGACGGCTCTTTCCGACGAGGAGGTGATCTACCACGACGAGCATAACAAGTTCTACTATCTCCGTTACGAAGTTGCGGAAGAACCCGGCAAATACGCTATTGTGGCTACCACTCGTCCGGAGACGATTTTCGGCGATATCGCCGTGTGCATCAACCCCAAGGAGGAGAAGAACCAATGGCTCAAAGGCAAGCATGTGATCGTGCCGGGTGTCGGTCGTGTGATCCCGATCATTGAGGACCGTTATGTAGAGATCGGTTTCGGTACCGGATGCCTCAAAGTGACGCCGGCACATGATGTGAATGACTATGCCTTGGGACAGAAATATAACCTCAAGACCATCGACATCTTCACCGCCGATGCTCATCTGAACATGGACACAGTGGAAGAAGAGCTGCAACCGAACGTACGCAAATACCACGGTATGGATCGTTTTGACTGCCGCAAGCAGATCGTCGAAGATCTGCAGGCACTCAACCTCGTGGAGAAGATCGAAGACTACGACAACAAGGTCGGTTATTCCGAGCGTACGAATGTACCTATCGAGCCGCGGTTGAGTCTCCAATGGTTCGTGAAGATGCAGCATTTTGCCGATATCGCATTACCTCCGGTAATGAACGACGACATCGTCTTCTATCCAACCAAATACAAGAACACCTATCGTAACTGGCTCGAGAACATCAAAGACTGGTGTATCTCCCGTCAACTCTGGTGGGGTCACCGCATCCCGGCGTACTACGATGCCGACTTGTTGGCACAGACCGGTCTGGAGAACTACCCGGATGACAAGATCATCGTTTCCGAGACCAAGCCCGAAGGCAACTACGTGCAAGACGAAGGAGCGTTGGATACCTGGTTCAGCAGCTGGTTATGGCCGATCTCGCTGTTCAACGGTATTGAAGAACCGAACAACAAAGAGATCAATTACTATTACCCGACGGCAGATCTTGTAACCGGTCCGGATATCATCTTCTTCTGGGTAGCACGTATGATCATGGCCGGTTATGAATACCAAGGTAAGATGCCGTTCAAGCACGTCTATTTCACGGGTATCGTACGCGATAAATTAGGTCGTAAGATGAGTAAATCGCTGGGTAACAGCCCGGATCCGCTGGATCTGATCGAGCGTTTCGGTGCTGACGGTGTCCGCATGGGTATTTTGCTCAGTGCACCTGCCGGAAACGACATCCTCTACGATGATTCGCTGTGCGAACAAGGACGTAACTTCTGCAATAAGATCTGGAACTGTTTCCGCATGGTGAAGGGTCTCGAAGTAGCAGACATCGCACAACCGGAGACCAGCCAATATGCGATCGACTGGTTTAATGCGAAGTTAGCGGAGACGGAAGCAAATATAGCCGATTTGTTCAGCAAATACCGCCTGTCCGAAGCCCTCATGGAGATCTACAAACTCTACTGCGACGAGTTCAGCGGATGGTATTTGGAGATGATCAAACCGGGTTATCAACAACCGATCGACAAAGCGACCTATGAGGCAACACTGGCCTTCTTCGATCGTCTGCTCCGTGTGCTCCACCCATTCATGCCGTTCATCACGGAAGAACTCTGGCAGAACCTCTACGAGCGTAAGGCCGGCGAAAGCATTATGAATGCCGAGATACCGGTATCCCGGGATACCGAGAAACCGGAAATCCTCGGTCAAATCGAGACTCTCAAAGAGATCATCACCAATATCCGTGCTATTCGTGCATCGAAGAATATCCCGCAAAAAGAGCGCCTGACGCTCATTTCGCCCGAACCGCTTAACGCACTGGTAGACAAGCTGGCTAACGTTGAGGTAGAGCTAACAGCTAACAGCCAAAAGCTAACTGCCAATTGCTCCAAGTTCATCGTTGGTACCACGGAGTTCGCTATCCCGATGGATGCGTTCATCAATGTGGACGAAGAGATCCAAAAACTCGAAGCCGATCTGGCGCACCAACAAGGATTCCTGAAAGGGGTAATGGCGAAACTGAGTAACGAACGGTTTGTAGCCAACGCGAAACCGGAGATCGTGGAGTTAGAGCGCAAAAAGAAAAGCGACGCGGAATCCCGTATCGCTGCCATCGAAGAAGCTATTAAAGCTCTGAAAAACTAACGTTTTAACGTTAGTGCAACGCCAAATGATGCTCGTGTTTCCAACGTTTATGTTGGAGCACGAGTTCATTTTTTGTGGGATTCGTGCAGAACGTATCCACGAACCGCTCCCAGATATAGTTCACCGCCAAAGAGGACGGATGCACTAAATCATCGGCATAGAACCGATAATCCCGTAACTCATCGAGCATAATCTCATAGCTTGGATAGTAATCACCTAACTGCTCTACGGCTTGCAAAAGGGTCGCTTTACTGAGTTGGTTCTCATGTAAACCGTCACGTATATGCCGAATCGGAGAAACGGTAAAAAGCCAGTGTTTATCGGGATACTGTGCCAAGATGGGTTTCCAGGCCTCCACGATCTCTTCCACCGTCAGACGGCGTCTGGTAAAAGCACTCTCCGGTAACTTATGACAATTACCTACTATCTTGCCATCTTTCTCGTACACCCAAGCGGTACCAAAGGTAACGATCACCACTGTCGCCTCCTTCAAGGCCTTTTGCATCGTCTCAATGGAAGCTCTTATTACATTCTCCGCTTCGGATTTATCAGCACGAGAGAAAGAACCATGATGCGACATTGCATGCCATAAACCTTCGTGGTAAACCAGTTGGAGATTGGAAATTGGAGATTGGAGATTGATGGCTTGTGCGATAGACAAGGGATTATAAAGCGTTCCGAAAGGATTGCAAGTGACATGCAGATAGCGTTGTGCCATCTGTTCGCCTATCTCATCGGAGAAACACGAACCCAGCATCAGGATCTTATCCTCATACCCGATCTTCCATTCGGAAGGCTTAATATCTACTATAGTCTGCAATTTAACCATAACCCGTAACCTGTAACCCGTAACCCTTATTCAAAATGCATCACTTTAGCCGGATTTATCTTAGAGATGATCATAGACGGTAACAGCAGTACCGTAAAGGACAGCAGCACCGTGATCGCATTAATCGCCACGATCCATCCCCACGGGAAGGCGATAGGCACGGTGTCCACATAATAGGTAGCGGCTTCGAGTGGTATCAGGTGACCCCAATACTGCACGGCCGCGATCAGTAATCCCACGATATTACCCCATAATACCCCTTTTCCGATAAGCATCGCCGCCTGGATCAGGAAGATATGCCGGATAAAACGGTTATTGGCACCTAAGGCTTTGAGCGTTCCGATCAACTGCACACTCTCCAAGATCAATATAATCAGACTCGACACGATGGTGAATCCGGCCACTAATAACATCAACACGATGATGATCACCACGTTCATGTCCAGCAGGTCTAACCACATGAAGATCTTCGGATTTTTCTCGTATAGGTTCTCTACAAAATACAAGGCGTATCCGTCTTCGTCTACGTGGTTGACTGTAGCGAAGTAGATATCATCGTAAGCTTGCTCTAAATTCGCTACGTCATCCAGCCGGATATCCACTCCTGAACAGAGTGAGTCCGACCAGTGTTGTACCTGCCGGGCTGTGGGTAAAGTAGTGAGAACAAACAGGTCGTCGTATTGGGAGAATCCCGAGTCATACAAACCCGATATCGTCCATTTGCGTGCTTTTACATCCTTGTTATCGATGAAATAATTGAGCACCGAATGGCCCACCTGTAACTGCAGTTGACGCGCCACGGAAGTGGAGAGAAGCACTTCATTCGGTTGTTTAGGAAGTTCGCCCTCCGTCAGGCAGGAAGCAAAGAACGCCCACTCGTCCGTGCCCTTCAGCACCATACCTTGAAAGGCTGAATCGGTCTTGAGCATACCCGGTTTGGTGATGAACGGTGTGGCACTGACCACATGCTCAAAACGGCTTAACTGCTTCAGCAGACTGTCCGTCACTTCGATCGGATGTAAGTCATAGGTGTCGTTGGTTTCAAAACTAACCACCTGAATATGCGCACCAAAACCGGCGATCTTGTTCGTGATCGTCTGCTTGAATCCCACCACGATACACACCGTCAGCAGCATCACCGCCACACCAACCATCATGCCGATCAAAGCCACACGCACCGCCGGACGTGACTGACGTTTCTTTCCCTTTTGCGAGAAATAGAGACGGGATGCTATTTTAAAAGCATTATTTGGCATGATTTTTGTTATATATTTTTCGTTATGAAAAATAAACTGTTTATTCTTTTTTCCCTCGTTCTCTTGGCGGGTACCATGATGGCACAAGAGGAGGCGGATCGTCCTCAGCGTACGCCGGAGGAGGAAGCGTTCAAGCAAACGACACGTCTGGTACGTGAGTTGGGTATCACCGATTCGGTGCGTTTTGACACCATCTACCGCATGCATCTCAAGTATGCCCGTTGGCGGCAAAAAGGCCTGTCGAGATCGGAGAACTTAGAGCGCATGAATGCGATTCATAGGGAACTGCAGAACCTGCTTACCGAAGAGGAACTCAAGCAGTTTATGAATCATCCCGCAGAAGATCCTCGTCATCCACATGGAAGACCAATGTTAACGTCACCCAGACCACCACTGCCATCAGACTCCCTACAAACAGACCGGCGATGATATCGGTGGGGTAATGCACCCCCAGATAAATGCGGCTGTAGCATACCAAAGCCACCCAAAGCATAAGCAGAATGGTGGCTATTTTTTTGCGGTACAGCAGACTGAACAGCAATGCCACCGCCATCGAATTGGCCGCATGACTACTGCAAAAACCGTACATTCCGCCTTTATAACCGTTCACGAGATGCAACAACGGCACCGAACCGTCATGCGTCGGTCGCAGACGACAAATCAGTGGTTTTAATATTCCGCTGCTGATGTAGTCACTTAAGGCGACAGCTATCGCAAAACCGATCAGGATGGTAAACAACGTATGCATCGTACCTGACCAGGTTTTTCTTTTATAGGCAAAGCCCAGTAAAACAAGCAGTAGGACGTATAACGGAATCCAGGTAGTCGGTGTACTTACCGTCCACATGAAACTGTCCAGAAACGCACTGTGATGCCCGTTTACCCAAACTACTATATCTGTATCTATACTCATTGATTATATATCCAATTTCCAATCTCCAATTTCCAATCTCCAATATCCAATTACTCGTTTACGAGTACCGCCGTATGACAAGCCACCATAGCGGCAGTCTCCGTGCGCAGACGTGCGGCACCCAAACTCACCGGCACATAACCGTTCGCCAAGGCCCACTCCACTTCCGGCGGCGAGAAATCACCTTCTGCGCCGATCAGCACCGTCGTCTCGTGCCCACGCACAATGCGTTGCTGCAGGGCATACTTATGATCCGACGGCTCGTACCCTTCGATACAATGTGCGATGAACTTATCGCCTTCCACCTGCAGGTCGGTCATCCTCGTTAAGGGTTGCAACACCGGGAAACGGGTTTTCAGACTCTGCTTGGCAGCAGAAACCAGGATCTTCTGTAACCGCTCGTGGTTGATCGTCTTCCGTTCCGAATGGTCGCACAGGATCGGGATGATCTCATCCACACCCATCTCCACACATTTCTCGATGCACCATTCCAGGCGATCGATGTTCTTGGTAGGTGCCACGCATATGCGGATGAATCCCTCATGCAGCGGTGTCGGTGTCTCCACCTGATCGATCTTCAGCTCGCAATGCTTCCGATGCGGATTGGTGATGGTGCAGCGGTATAACTGCCCTGCCCCGTCGGTCACCAGGATCTCATCCCCCGCCGTGCGGCGCAACACCTGCACACAATGACCGCTTTCCTCTTCCGGAAGCGTCAGCGTTTCTTTGATATTTGGTGCATAAAATAAATACATGTCGTCATATCGTCATGACGTCATTTCGTCATAACTCACTTTCCTTCATTCGTTCTGCGTTCTCCGCTACCTGCAGTGCATCGATCACGCCTTGGATATCGCCATCCATGAAGGCGGCTAAGTTATAGACGGTATAACCGATACGGTGGTCGGTGATACGGCCTTGCGGATAGTTATACGTCCGTATCTTCGCACTGCGGTCACCCGTGGACACCATGGTCTTACGGCGTGCTGCGATGTCATCGATATATTTCTGATGCTCCTTATCGTAGATCTGCGTACGCAGGCGCGCAAGCGCACGTTCTTTATTTTTAGGTTGGTCACGCGTCTCGGTACACTCGATCAATATCTCCTGCACTTCGCCCGTGTTGGGGTTCTTCCAGTTATAGCGAAGCCGCACACCGGACTCCACCTTGTTCACGTTCTGTCCGCCTGCACCGCCGGAACGGAAAGTCTCCCATTTGATCTCTCCCTCGTTGATGTGCACCTCAAACTCATCCGCTTCGGGTAAGACGGCTACGGTAGCCGCCGAGGTATGTACTCTACCCTGGGTCTCCGTCACCGGCACACGCTGCACGCGGTGTACACCCGACTCGTATTTGAGTGTCCCATAGACGTTCTCTCCCGTCACGTTGAAGATGATCTCCTTATACCCGCCCACAGCACCTTCGCTGAACGAGGAGATCGTATATTTGAATCCCTTGATCTCAAAGTATTTGGTGTACATCCGGAACAGGTCACCGGCGAAGAGCGATGCTTCGTCACCACCGGTACCGCCACGAATCTCCATGACGACGTTCTTGCCGTCTTCGGGATCTTGGGGTAAGAGTTGGAGTTTGAGTTCTTCTTCGAGTTGAGGAATCTGCGGCTCCAGTTCATCGATCGCCTCTTTATAGTTGATCTCCTTGGCTTCCTTGAGGTCATCTAAGGCCTGACGGTATCTGCGTGCACACTCGAGTACGCGTTCCAAGTCATGGTAGTCCCGGTTCAGACGCACATAACGCGCCTGATCGGCAATGACGGCAGGGTCTGTAATGAGTAGCGATACCTCGTGAAACTTCGCCTCGAGTCCTTCTATTTTATCGAGTATATTCATTAACGATTTAACAGTTTAACGTTTTAACGATTTAACGCCGCCTGCAACGTATTTTGCAGGAGGCTGACGATGGTCATGGGTCCTACACCACCGGGAACGGGGGTTATATAGGCGGCTTTGGGTGCCACGTTGTCGAAGTCTACGTCTCCGACGAGATGACCGTCCACACGGTTGATACCCACGTCGATGACGACAACTCCTTCTTTCACCATATCTGCCGTCAGCAATCCGGGACTACCGGCAGCTACGATGATGATATCCGCCGTGCGGCAGATAGCGCCTAAGTCCTGCGTCTTGCTATGACAGATCGTGACGGTAGCGTCTCCTAAAGAGGCGGCACTCATGCCCGGTAAACTCAGATACGGACGTTGCATAAGCAGCATAGCGATCGGTTTGCCTACTATGTTCGATCGGCCGATGACCACTACGTGCCGACCTTCCGTCTGGATCTGATACCGTGCCAACAGTTCCCGGATCCCCCGTGGTGTGGCACTAATGATCGACGGCAGACCCTGAACAGTGCGGCCTACGTTCTCCGGCGTCAGGCCATCCACATCCTTCCGGTAGTCGATAGCGGAGAGGATACGCGTCTCGTTGATATGATCGGGCAAGGGTAACTGCACGATGAAACCGTCTATCGTCCCGTCGTTGTTCAGTCGATGCACCTCGGACAACAGGGTCTGCTCCGTAATCTCCGTCTCATATGCGATCTTCACCGCTTCAATTCCCACTTCCGCACAGGCCTTTAGCTTATTGTTCACATAGGTCTCACTCGCCGGATTATGTCCCACAATCACGATCGCTAACTTCGGCACTCGCTGTCCCGAAGCCTTGATGGCGTCTATCTCCGTGCGTAACTCACCACGTATCTCCGCTGCTATTTTCTTTCCGTCTAATATCATAACCTGTAACCTGTAACCCGTAACCCGTAACCTGTAACCCTTACCACCGGTAATTTCCGTGTCTATGTTTATGTTTGTAGATACCGTAACCTGCCAGGCCTATAATAAACAAGCCGAACAGCACCAAGGCGATGATCAGTTTGGGATCACCTCCATTGGCTTTGAACCATCGTCTGAGGTTTTTGAAGATGGAGTTCCATTCGCGTCCGTCGATCGTGACATTATCGTTCTTCTTGGGCGGTCGATATACGTTATGGTGTTCTCCGGTCACGGTGCGTACCAAGCTATCCATCTGCAGTTCCGTCTTCAGGCTGTCCGCGAAGAGCAGCTTGTCCGATTCCGCGACCTTGTCGATATTCAGTGCATCTACCTTCTCGACTACCTCGTCGTTTCCTTCGGGATACAACACCTTAAAATCCTCACGGTACACATCATACAGTTTGTATAAGCCAAACCCTACAGCTGCTATCAAGATAACCAGCAGACCGACCCATGCCTGCTTGTCCTTATTCTTGAGCCATCCGGCAAAATCGATCGACTTCTTCGATTGTTTGCCATAACTGTGCTCGTAGTAATGATGGTGATGATGGTGGTGGTGCTGTTCCTGCTCCGCCTTCTTCTCCTCCCATCGCGGCTGATATGTCTTTTCGTCGCTATCTGCCATTATTTCCTTTTCATTTGCTGAACCTTCCTCATCATCTTCGAGGTTTGCTCGAATTGTTTGAGGAAGCGGTTCAGTTCAACGATGGTTACACCGGCACCTTTGGCGATACGGTTCTTACGGCTACCGTTGAGTAAAGCCGGATTGGAGCGTTCCGCCGGAGTCATGGAGTTGATCATTGCCTCGATGGGTTTGAACGCATCATCGCTGATCTCCACGTTCTTCATCGCCTTGTCCATACCCGGGATCATCCCCATCAGGTCTTTCATAGAACCCATCTTCTTGATCTGGTTCAACTGGCCCATGAAGTCATTGAAGTCAAACTGGTTCTTGGCGATCTTCTTCGCTACGCGGCGTGCTTCTTCCTCATCGTACTGTTCCTGGGCGCGTTCTACCAGAGAAACGACGTCACCCATACCCAAGATACGGTCCGCCATACGAGCCGGATGGAACACATCCAGCGCCTCCATCTTCTCGCCCGTACCGATGAACTTAATCGGTTTGTTGACCACCGAACGGATACTCAACGCGGCACCACCACGTGCGTCACCGTCTAACTTCGTCAGGATCACACCGTCAAAATCCAGACGGTCGTTGAACTCCTTGGCGGTGTTCACGGCATCCTGACCGGTCATGGCATCCACCACGAACAGGGTCTCAGACGGTTGGATAGCCTGCTTGATGGCAGCGATCTCGTTCATCATCTGCTCATCGATAGCCAGACGACCGGCGGTATCCACGATCACGACGTCGTAACCGAACTTACGTGCTTCGGCTATCGCATCCTGCGCAATCTTAACGGGGTCTCCACCATTAAGCGGCTTGGCCGCGTCACCATTTATCAATCCACCATTAGCGAATACCTTCGCTCCGATCTGCTCTCCGAGTACGCGTAACTGCTCGATAGCCGCCGGACGATAGACGTCGCAGGCAGCCAGCATCACGCGTTTGCCTTTCTTCGTCTGCAGGTAGTTCGCCAGTTTGGACGCAAAAGTCGTTTTACCGCTACCTTGCAGACCGGACATCAGGATTACCGCCGGAGACCCCTTCAGATTGATCTCCTGCGCTTCACCTCCCATCAAGGCTGCTAACTCATCGTGCGTGATCTTGATCATCAACTGACCCGGCCGCACGGCGTTGATCACGTTCTGACCCAACGCTTTCTCTTTCACCTGGTCGGTGAACTGCTTGGCGGTCTTGTAGTTGACATCGGCTTCCAGCAAGGCCTTACGGATATCTTTTACCGTCTCCGCAATATTGATTTCGGTGATTCTACCCTCACCTTTCAGAATCTTAAAACTCCGTTCTAATCGTTCACTTAAATTATCAAACATAGTACTCCATATTAATTGCGGCTGCAAAATTACAAAAAAAAAATGACATATGCAAGCATATGCCATTCTTTTTGCAGATTTTTCTGCATTTTAGCACGGATCATCAGTAAACTGTTCCAGAACAGGTATCTTTTGCATCCACTTGCTGGGCCTTATGAAGCATGATTTGGAACGAGTCTTGCTCCTGATATAGCATTACTTCCTCCACCGAGACTTCCTCTTCTATTACTTCTGTTTGTAGAGGAGGTGTTTCTGCATGCTTTTTGAAGAATATGGTATGAATCCCATATCCAAGTCCCGTTACAAATACTAATGTGAGAACAACATCTTCTCTCATGTATTACTATATTTTAATTGTTTAGTCAATTAAGTATCATTTCACGGTGTAATGGCACAAAAATTATGCCATTTATGCAAATAAAAGTGCATTTTTTGTGCAGATTCTACTCAAGGATGGGTGTCATGGCGCCGAGGAAGACACGGCTGAAGGCCTGACGACGACGTGCAAAGGTGTGGAGGCGATGCATTTCTATCGGTTCGAAAGTAACATCAGAGGGAGTTGGTTTTTCCTCGGGTATTTCAGGGGATTTGGCGGCATCACGGGCGGCTTGAAGGGCACGGTAGATGGAGACGTAGGTATATTGATAGAAACGGGCGTAGGGTTTGAGGCCGGGTTCGGGTTGTTTATGGGCTTTGAAGACGTTGAAATAATGGTTCAGGAAACGGATACGCCATTCGAGGGCTTCCATGGAATGGTCGCGTTCGAGGGCATGTGCTTGTCGTTGGGCTTCTTTGATGAGTTCACGGTTTGCTACACAGGCAGCGGACCAGTGTTTGGGAAAATGGTAAGTATAGAGTTCGAAGAGGCCAGGACGGTGACGGGAAGGGCGGACGACGATGTGTTTGCGG
>CADCDS010000004.1 GCA_902800215.1 uncultured Bacteroidales bacterium
GAGTTCCACTTGTAACTTGCAGTCGTGATCGTTCCTTCTTCATTGTCCCAGCAGATAGGAATACCTGCGGTCAGATCATTGAAGTTCTCCACGAACGGCATCGTATAAACATCGCAAGCGGAATAGAAGCTGATTGCATCGCAGAACGGAGATACCTCCGTGTCGCTACACTTAGCAGCCACGCGTACTTCGTACTTCGTAGCAGCAACCAAACCGCTCAGCAGAACGGTGTCGTTTTGTGCTTCGATTTCCATCCACTCTTCGTCAGCAGCTTTCTTATATTGAACGAGCCATGCGGTTTCAGCACCACCTGCCGTCCAGCGAACCTCAGCAGAGTTAATCGTGATCGTCGTATCCAGAACGGACAAAGCACTTACCTCCAAGCAACTCGGGATCTCTTCTACTACGATATCGTCGATATGAACATAACGAGATGTTTGAGCCGAAGTAGCGGCAGCAAATTTAATCGCAATGAACTTACCTTCACCTGCGTACGTGTCAAACGGAACAACGAATGCCTCATAAGCCTCCGAAGCAGGAGACAGAGTAGCAACCGCTACGAAGGTAGAGGTATCGCTTGCATCCGTCATCACACCGATGGTGAAGTCTGCATTATTCGAAGCACTGTACTTGCGTGCGTTCAGTTTGATACGCAGATCGCTGATGGTAGCATCGATCTCCGGCAGAATAGCATACTGATCTTGCGGATCATAGTCCGTATACGTGCTGTATGTCGAATAGAAACGCAGCGAGTTATCCGGAGTGTTGGCATAACTTGCAGAAGCATATACCGTCGGATAGATCGAATAATTGGAGTAAGAGGTTACATACGAACAGGTGTTGATATAGCTCCAGCAGAGCGGCATTACATGACTGCTCGTTGCACCGGCGATACTGTCAAAGCCCTCCTTGAACGGAAGCTCTGCAAGCGTAATAGCCTCACATTCGGTAACGAAACTAATGGAATCGCTGTAGTCAGAGATCTCTTCCTCTTCGCATTGCGAAGCTACCTTCACTTCATAAACCGTAGCCGGATCCAAGCCGTCAAGCGTGAACGGATTCGTTGCGGCTGCAATCGTCTCCCATTCTTCTTCTGACTGCTTCTTGTATTGAACAGACCATGCGGTCTCATTCAAACCTTGCGTCCAGCTCAGCTGTACCGAAGTGGTCGTGATGCTTCCGTCAACAACAGCCAGATCCGTCGGCTTCATACAAGACGGAAGCGGCGTAATCTCAATGTCATCAATACAGCAACTATACTGACCACTGTAATTCCAGCGGAATGCCAAACGATATGCATCCGAAGAAACATCGTTCAACGCTCTTTCGCGTTGCGCCATGCTTCCACTATTTTGGAAAGTTGCTATCGATTGGAAGGTACTAAAGTCACCCGGATCTTCATCGGTGATATAACCCAGGGTCAACGTACCATACGAAGTATTCTCTACCCTCATCCAGAATTTAATCTGCAAGGTATTTATCTCTTCTACGAACGCAGGCATTGCTGCATAGCAGTTACCTTTACCATAGAAGGTGAGTGCCTTCGTTCCTTCATGTACATAGTAGTACGATCCGGAACCAATTACGTGCGGTTTGGTGCTTGCATCAGCTTCCACATCCCAGCAATCCGGAGCAACACCATTCGCGCTGTAGGTTGTTCCTTCATAATCCTCAAAGCCTTCTGTGTAACCATCTCCAACCTCGACTGCGCCACATTTCGTTTTAAAGGCAGCACTAGTACTTGCACTGAAGCCTTCGCCACACAGCTTGCGCAGATAGAAGACGTAATTAGTCTTCTCCGTCAAACCGGACAACGACAACGAGTTCTGAGTTACCGGTGTCATCGCTTCTCCGGCAGGCTCAGCATCCGCAGCAGGCAGACATGCATATACCCAGGTGTAACCGTCGTTATCGTCGGTCCAAGTAGCCATGGCTGACTCAGAACCGATTGAAGAAATCTCCAGGCCACTCGGTTTGATACAATCCGGAGCCTCTTGAACCTTCACATTATCCACATAGAGATATGCTCCAGAAGGACCGTAGTTACTCGTTCCCTTGAAGTAGAGCGTTACAATCTGACCCATGTAAGCCGAGAGGTTGATCTCGAAGTTCGTCCATTCCGAAACACCGGTCAAACCGCTGGTCAGCAAGGAAGTCTTCGTTACACCGTTATCGGTCGAAATCAGCACTTCACCTGCACCACCGGCTGGGTTCTTCCAGTCGAAGGACAGGATAGCTGCTACAGACAGGTCGATACGCGGCGTAGCCAAGAAGTTGGTGTTTCCACTCGAGTTGCTGTACGAATCGAAAAGCATGCAAGAATCACCATCTGCTACAAAGTCTTTCTTCCATCTGTAAGAAGCCGAAGTGGTTGTACCTTCTGAGTTATCCCAGAACTCCGGGAAACCGGCTGCATTGAAGTTCTCCGTCCAAGGAATGGTCTTCGGTGCAGGGAAGGTCTTGAAGGTTCTCACCACCGGATCACTGGCAGCATCGCCGTCGCAAATATGACGAACGAAGAATGCATACTCTGTATTAGCCGTCAATTCGCTCATTGCAAATACCTTCAGTGCAATGGTATCCAGGTAGTCTGTAGCAGCCGGAGCAAAGTTAGCAGCCGGATTAGCTACAAAACCGTATGCCCATTCGCCGCCTTCTTCCTGTGCAGTCCATTGTGCCGTTGCAGAGGTAACGCTGATATCATCGATACTCAGACTCAATGCCGGAGCGCAATCCGGAATCTCAGCAATCGACACATTGCTGATATGCAGGTTATTGTCGCTCTCAGCATCGGTGGACTCACCGTAGAAAGCGATCTGCACATTCTTGTTCTTATACGAACTCAGATTAATCTTAATAATCTGGCCGTTAGCTGTTGCATTGATCTCATCGTATACATAGCCGGCACCGGTGTTGGTCCATTGAGCAGCGATATCCCAATCCTTACCGTCGAAGACAAGGACAGCAAACATATCGTTCTCCTGGCCACCGGCCTCTACGGCACCACCGGCCGATTTCGTCAGCGCGAGGTCGAAGCTCAATTCATAACCGTCTTCCATCTCAATCGACGGACTAACGATCCACTTATGGCATTCTGCGCCAACGGTATTCAGATAGAGGTGATAGGTCGAATCCGGGAAGATATTGTTCTTCGATCCTTCCGACCAACCGGAAGTAGCAGCAACCAACTCTTCACCGCTATTCACTACTGCATCCAAAGATATATCATAGCGTTTCCAATCGGAAGGAACACTGGATTGGTTGAAGCCCTCATGATACGGAACGCCTGCAGCGGTCTTCACCGTGATCTCTTTGCAATAACGGGTCAGAGAAGTCTCATCCGAAGCGTCGCACAGCGCAGCTACACGAACATCATAATCTGTATAAGCCTCCAGACCCTCAATGGAGAACGGATTCTCATTGGCATCAACGGTAATCCAATCCGTATCAGCGCTCTTCTTGTACTGCACTTTCCATGCGGCTGCATTGGCATCTTCATCCCATGCAATCTGTACGGAACTCTTCGTAGCCTTTCCAGCCACTTCCTTCAAACCGGTCGGTTTGGAGCAAGAACGGCCGAAGTCGATCAGCACATCATCAATATGAAGGTAGTTATCTGCATTCGAAGTGGTGGACTCACCATAGAAAGCGATTTGCACACTCGATCCTGCGTATACACTGAGGTCGATAGATACTTCTTGTCCCTCTTTAGCGATATCATTATACACATACGGTGAACCTGCGTTATCCCAAAGTTGGAGAGTAGTCCAGGTAGCACCCTCATCGGTCGAAATCACAACCGCGAACTTATCATCAGTACCGCCAGTACCGGGATTCGTACTAGAAGAAGAGCTGCCCGACAATGCTACATTGAAGGTCAGGATCGCATTACCTTCCATACTAATCGACGGAAGTACCAACCAGTTCTTTCTGCTTGTACCATAAATGTTGGTATAAATATGCTTGCTACCAAACACACCCGTAGTACCAGACAAGAAAGACCAGCCGTAAGTAGTAGAAACAAGACTTGCCGAACCGCTCAGTACGTCCGCTAACAGGCCGGTGTACTGTTTCCAATCGCTCGGAATACCCGAAAGAGCATCGAAGTTCTCTTCGTACGGAATAGCAATCGACGTTTTTACACTTACCGTTTTCAGCGGACTCTCCCCTTCTGCACACTTGCTCTTGACAGCAAAGGAATACGAAGCGTTCGGTGTCAAACCGGTAAAGGTGTGATTCGTTGCAGTAGTGTTACGCTCGTAGAACGTGTAATCGTTCTCACCCGGGCCTTTGTAACCCACATCATACGTGCCGCTTCCGCCTTCCCATGCCAGAGATACAGATTTCGATCCAATCTCCGTTACTGTCAAACTCGACGGTTTGTCACACGACACAATACTGCCGCTACCCGGGGTGTAGTCAAACGTCACCTTCGGAAGGAATGCGATAACGGCATTGCTAGAAGAATAAGCATAGTGGCCGGACGATGTTAAATCATTTGCACCATAGAAGGAAGCTGACTTCCAGTTACCGCCTGTAGCAACGTAAAAGTCAACGAGAAGGTTACCTCCCGAATAGGTGTACGCCTCACTAAACTCCACCGTCAGCTCCGTGCCCGTAGCATCCATCGTTCCGGTGAACACCTCCGTCAAGTCATCTAAGGACACAAACGAAGAGGTGAGTGCTTCATCGTCAATTTCTCCCAGACGAACTTTAATCGTACCCGTCCATGCTTCATCAGCTGACGAAGACAAATAGAAAGTCATCTTGGAAATTGTACCACCATTCATGTCGCTTAACGAATCAGACGGATACAAGAACTGGCCCTCCGTACCTTGAGTATCCACGTAGAGACCGTAAATCGGCAAATAGGAATTTGTCGCAGTACCTTCCGCTACCGTTAAGTCGTTCGCTTTAGCTGTGCTAAATGCAACACAGATAAGCGTAAACAAAAGTAGTAGTTTTTTCATACACTTTAATTGTTTGTTAAACATTCAGTTAATTAATACAAATATACAAATTGTTATATTTTTCCGTTATATAGACAATTTAGGCGGCAAATATACGAAATCTTTTCGAATTGCGCAAACTTTTTCCTGAAAATCGTCAAATTGTTGCAAATTTGCTATGTTTAGTTTACAAAATGTACGCTTTTTTGCACTCTACCAGTCCATAACGAAAAAAGAGCGCCGTAGCACCCTCTTCCCAAAAATGTTCTATTTTTTCTCCTTTTCTGCCTTACCGAAGCATGCTCCAACACGAACGGCCGTTCTTGCTGATCTGCAGCACCGCCCACAGGATACCTACTCCGAAGAACGGACCTATCAGCGAAATCATCATGCCGGAAGCACTGCCGTCTGCCATCGTCATTGCGCCGAGCACCGCACGCAAGGCGGCCATGCCTAAGATCAGCCGGAAACCGGATTTCTTCCAGTTCAGTAGCTGCGTTGCGCCTAACAGGTTCACGATGCTCACAATCAGTCCTCCGACAAACATCACACGCGCCAGATCATCCACGCGATAACCACGGAAACTGTCGCTGAAGAGACCGGCACAGCAAGCCACTATATTCAGCACCTGCACCACGATGATAAACCACAGCCAGAACGTAACAAATCCATTCCGTTCCGGTTTCTCTGCACCGGCAGCGACTTCTTCCGCCTTCGGCGCTTTCTGCACAGGACTTGCGCAATAGATACAATAATCACTGTTATCGGCGATCTCTGCGCCGCAATTCGGACATTTCATAATGATATTTAATTAATTATGCGTTATCTACAAAAGGCAAGACAGGTAACTCAAAACGATCGAAGTCAGATTCGAAGAATTGGGTAAGGTAATTCTTGCCATCAGCGGCAGTAGCCGAGATTTTCTCGGTAACTGATTCGCGAACCAATTCTCCACTTTCAAAGATATTCTTCAGGTGCAGACTGATATTATCCGTAGAGCAATCAAAAAGCATAGCCATCGCTTTTTGCGTCGCCCAGATAGATTCGTCTTTATAGAAGACTTGTACACCTTCGGCTTTGTCTTCCGCTTGGAAAATCAGAAACTCTGCCGTCGAGTTGCGTATTTGCAGTTGCTTGGACATATTCATTCTTCAAACCTTTGCGACTGCAAAGGTACTGCTTTTTTTTGATATATGCAAGTTTTTGACAAAAAAAATGCGTCTTCGCTCGAAAACGCATTTCTTTCTTATTGCGTATGATGAATTACATCTCGCTCGGCAAAACACGAACCTCTACGATAGCATACGACGAGGATCCTACATAGCGATAAACGATATTGTAGTTATCTTTCTTGCACATACGAACCAGATCTTTTACGCTCGGATCCGAGTTATATTTGATCGACTTAATTATCTCTTGCTTCATTGCGCTAATCACTTCCGGATTCTGGAAAATAGTTACCTCCATACCCAGTAAGTATTCATTTACCGAGCATACATACACGATATCGTGACCCTCCAACTGGATATTCGTCACCGTCGTGTATTCGTCTATATACATCGGACACTCTCTGGACGCTTCTGCTACAGCCGACTCGATAGACTGACTGCCACAAGCCGTTAATAATGCTACCGATGCGATAACGCTCAACATAAATACGTGAATCTTTTTCATGATACATTACCCTAATCCGTGTCGGGCACAACTTTTGATGATTAATATGAGTAACTTTGTATTAGTAGTATAAGTTTCATACTACGTTGAATTTAATTATTTGCTTTTTTGATATACGCAACTTTTAATCAAAATCAGTATAATGGTCTGAGAAGTAGGTACTTATTTCTTTGATGATATTTGGATTGTGTTCTATAGTTGTTTTTCTCACAAGAGCATAGGCACTTTTCTCCACAATTTGGAAATGCAAATACTGCTCTTCAGAGAAATACGTAGTCAAAACACGCCTATATACCAACGCTTGGTTTTAGTGGAACGAAAATGATAGATTAGCACAGGTATATCACCTGCGTTTTGACGCGTGAGGAACTTATAAGGATAATGCGCTAACATTAGGCAAGATATCCATATACGGGAATACGAAATTTCTCCAACTCCTCCCCTTGCACGCGTTTAAACTCGTACAAGCGATTGCCTCTATCTGTCTTAGGCTCTTTTGTGTTGATTAACGTACCCATATTCGTCTTGTTTATAATTTCGGTTGCAAAGGTACTGCTTTTTTTTGATATATGCAAGTTTTTGGATAAAAAAATGCGTCTTCTCTCGAAAACGCATTTAACTATGCACAACTTTTGATGATAATCAGCAAAGCGCTACTCTACCAATAGTCGGGATTTCTAAAGAGGCCTCTTGATTTAATGCCTTAAACAAACGAACTATAGAAGCAAGCGTTAGGTTCTTGCCATTCTCCAAACGGGAAATCTGGGCCTTTTGAACACCCACCATCTCACCTAATTGCTCTTGCGATAGAGAACGTGCCTGACGTGCTTTACGAATCGCTTCGCCTACCAGCATCAGTTCCACTTGCTCGTCATATTCAGCACGAGCTTTAGTCCCCTTCACTCCTACGTGCTTATCTACCATTTGGTCTTGTGTGTAAAACTGCATATATTCTCCTCCCTATTTATTGTTTTCATCAAAATCTGCTGCAAAATTACAAAAAAGTTTCCATATACGGAAACATTTTGACAAAAAAATGCAATTTTTGTTCGTTTTTTTTGAATTTTATGTGATTTTTGTCATTTTTGTCGAATCACGTCCCTTATCTCATTGATGATTTGCTTACCACGATGGGCATTGATGCGGATGGACTCTCCGACTGCAATCATGTCCTCTTCCGAAGGGTTACCTTTGCCCATCACAGATGTCGCATGTTGCCCATGATACCCGTCCATGCACGGCAGCAAATCATAAGCCGGGGCCAAGCTCCATTTCCCTTCGCGACACATGAACGTAAAGTTCTTCGCATGATCGTCCTTATTATCTATCAGCACGTTGTACACCATTCGCCGAAACATCTGCTCCACCTGTTGCGGTGATTGTGTCAGCCAACCGGTTAGACTCAGCAGTATCTTGTAATCCGTCTTTGGAGGATTGATACTCTCTGTCAGCAGCGCAGCAGCCGTTGCCACATGGATACGCTCTCCTCCTTCCGTCCGGTCAAAACGCTGCGATGCAAAATATTTCCCATGTATTAACCGACATTCCGGAATATCTATGCCGCATTTCGCTGCCAATTGCATATATCGGTACTCCTGCTCGCCGATGTCTTTCGGATCGTATGTATGCCGAAACTTGACAAGCCAATCTTTGCCATCCTGATGTAGTAAACATTTCGGACGACAACCACCTGAGTTGCCACTATTGAAATACAGCACATCCGCTCCCTCTGTCTGTTTCTCCGACAATACATCCAGCGCCAATTGCTGCAACTCGTCCAGTTCAGGCAATGCTACTCCTGACGTAGCCTCAATGGCCGGTTCGTAGCATACAGCACCCATTCCGGCAGAACCTACTATCGCCAATCGTTGCAGCGGAGTCAGCGAGAAATCATCAATGCCTTGTTCCCGCAGTATCCGATTCAGCAAGTATCGTCCGTATCCGTCCGGCATACTATCCTCAAAGATCCCGAAGTTGCCATAGAACGGATTCCGAGGAGCGATAAACAGCCTATTCTCCAAAGGCAGTTCTAAGGGCGAAATAGAAAAGCCTGTTCTAAGCCATTCCTCTGCATATTGAAAAACCACCGACTCACTATTCGGCGACATCATCAGTGTCCCGACACGTTGTCCGTGATACGTGACGTATAGTTTATCAATATTTTTGATTTTCTGGAACATTTTGGGTAATTTTGGACTGAAAGAAACTACCTACCGCGTTTTCGATGTTGATTTTGTTTTATCGTCTCCAATTCATCCATCGTCTTGTATATCGCTTCTCGCATCAGAACTTGCAACTGATCGGCATATCCTAATGCGATAGCTAAGTCGATATATTGCCGCATGGAGATCGCATGTTGTTGTTCGAACCGCGCAATCGTAGGAGCCGGCACACCGGAAATCTCTGCCAAGGCTTGTCGAGACAAACCCTTCTCCAATCTCCGTGCTTTCAGTCGCTCAGCCAGTTGCTGCATCAGTTCTACTGATGATATTTGCTCAAAATCATATATCATACATTACAAATAACAAATACTATTATATGTATTATAAATTAATATTCAATATAATGAATAATATATTATCTTTAAAATCCGCTGCAAAATTACAAAAAATAGTTGGAATATACAAATTTTTGTTTGTTTTTTTTGAATTTTATGTGATTTTTGTAGATTCAAGGGGATTTTGGACTCATATAGGCATAAAAAAGGCGTCACACGGACGCCTTAAAAGGGTTTTTACACTGATAATAGTAGCAAGATTAGTCTTTCAACAATTGCTCTATCTTTTGGATAAGTTCATACGCTACTGGTTTTAATGCCTCCAAATCTTCGCGAGTTACATCGTATATCACATCATAGTCAGCTTTCTCACGCATATTCTCCATCAAGGCTACAAAATGACCATAACTAGGATCAATTAAACCTGTCTTTATAAAATGCTGTTGAAACTGTGCGATTGTACCATTATGAGTTTTCGATTGTATTCCATTCGTCACAAAAAGAGCATGAATCGCATGATAAACAGCATAATAGAAACGATTAGCAGCCGCAGAAACAGAATCAATGTTCAACAATTGCTCTCCATCGGACATACAAGCATGCGCTTTATCGAGATGCAGTTGCATCATTACTTTTCTATCTTCGTTCGTCAAACTCATACCAATACGATTTTATCATCTTCTACATTATGATAGAATGGTGTAAAATGGCGCTGCTCCCATTCTTTGCACGTATAAAGCATTGGATTTATCTCCTCTCCTATTCTCCACCCCATCTCAATGAAAGGATATGCATAACTTTCAAAATCCTGTAATTGTTGCTTATCCTTATCCATAAGCACCAACAAATCCCAATCGGAGTCCGGACGATGATTTCCCCGAGCACGAGAACCATACAACCACAAATGACTTCCTTCCGGAAGTATCTGTTTACCCATCTTCTGAATCCGTTGTATAGTAGTTGATTTATTCATTTTTTTGCTATCTTTGCAACTTTCGGCTAATTTAGCCATTTTTCTCGTGCTTAGCAGCACTTGAATAAAAAGTGCTGCAAAGTTAATCATTTTTTTTGACTTGCACAAATTTTTTGTTCGTTTTTTTTGAATTTTATGTGATTTTTGTAGATTTTAGTTCAAGAATAAAGCAGAAAAAATACAAATCACATACGACAATCTACCCTTTGGATTTCTTACCCTTGCTCTGAAAAAACTATAATCTAACAAACCAAATTATATCCGAGCCAAGGAAAGTGCTGAATACGTAGTTGTATCCGCTTACCGGATAATCGAAATAAGTGGTGAACGAATTATATCTTAGATAGTTTGGTAGATGATTTTTAGGGTCGATTACATAATAGCCATGTTGGTCGCGATAAATAGTCCATGTTTGATTGTGTGTAACAGTATTTCCATAGGCTTGCCCCAAACCAAATGCAGCGTAGTTGCCAACAAGGACGCCTTGCTGGCTATTAGATGAGTTTCCGGAATAAGTTGAACTCTCAGGCGCCGGCGTATAAGTGTCGTATGTATCGTATACAGGCATCGGAACAGCGGGCTGGTTAATGGCATGAAGCGGATCGTTGGTCGTAGTGTTACGTTGCGTAACGCGTTCGTAGGCAGCAAAATATTTGTCCACTCGCATGTACATATGTTTCTTGTCGTGAGAGAAAAAGAACCATATTTCTCCCTTGATATCTTGCGACTGCATGCCGGAGTACATGTTCATCGTCATCTGATTGCATGCAAGGTCTACTGAGTAGCCTTGAAGGGATTGGTCTTCGCCGGGATGGGTGTAATAACCTTTCATTTTTCCTCGGTTGCTGGAGGTAAACATCATACTTTTCATGTTAAACATGTCTACCTGATTAGGAACCCAACAACTGACCAGAGGTTCGCCATTGTTGATGGTGAAATAGAATTCGTCCTGATTGGGAGTAAACTTAAGCGACAACTCCAGTACGGCAGCTTGGTTGGTGTAGTTTGACACGCGATTACCGTTAAAGTCGGTGTAGTATTGACGACGATAGTGAAAAGGCAAATCAGAGGCTTGTATCGCCAAAGTGTTCATTAGCACCGCAGTGAGTAGTAATAGTAGTTTTTTCATATGGGTATTAGTTGTTATTATATGCTTTGCAACTTTCGGCTAATTTAGCCATTTTTCTCGTGCTTAGCAGCACTTGAATAAAAAGTGCTGCAAAGTTAATCATTTTTTTTGACTTGCACAAATGAATTTTAGGTGTTTTTTGTAGATTCAAAGAGTTTTTTGGACTCATATAGGCATAAAAAATATACCATGGAGTGAGCCAAGAGCCATCCGGATGCAATATATGCAAATATATTTAAAGAAAAAAATCCGATTGATTTTTGAGACAGCATGGGAATAGGGTTTTGTAAGACGCTGAATAGGAGATATTTAGATGGTGTTTTGCTGTTGCAAGGTGGTAAAGGCAGATGAAGGGACATACGGAAAGAGTTTGGAGGGCCGTTTATATTTGTAGTAGATTTCTGATTTGGAGATCTCGAGACCTCGATATACGAGACCTCGAATAATGTTAAACTAAAACCTAATTATTATGCTTAAAACTTTAACTTCGATGGAGGGACAGGAAGACCTCCGCATTGTGGAGCATCTCGACATGCAAAAACTTCCTGAGAGTGTACAACAGATGATTGCGCTGGCTTCTACACCCGAAGAGCAGGACATTATCCTCATGGCAACGCTTGCGGCCGCGAGTGCGTGCGTACCTAATTTGTATTTTCATTACGGGCCGACGGGAAAGAAGTACTATGCGAACCTGCAATGTTTCATTTTGGCTGCTGCGGCTTCCGGCAAAGGAATTGCGAACCAGGCGCTGGAGATGGTGCGCGTCATTGACGAGCAGTATCCGATGCTTATTGCCGGCGACAGCACCTTGGCGGCGTTCTACAAGGCGCTCGAAGAACAGAACGGCTGCGGCTACCTGCATGAGAGTGAAGGATCCGTCATCACGGATATCTGGAAAACGAGTGCGGCGAACTACAACACGACGCTCCGTAAGGCAGCCGAACATGAACCGATCAGTCGAAATCGCGTCAAGGGTGCATCGGAGATCAAGAATCCGAGACTGAGTATGCTGTTGACGGGTACGTTCGGACAGTATAAGGCGCTCGTTCCGAGTGTGGAGAACGGTTATTTCTCTCGTTTGCTGACGGTTGTCATCCGTGGTACGAATCCGTTTGATAAACGCTACGTTTCCTCTAAAGGCGGACAGAGTGCTATCCCCTCTATCGTCGGGCATCGTCTCCTACGCACATACGAGCAGTTAATGAACGGCGGAGAACAGGAATGGAGTCTGACGGAGAATCAGAAAGAGCGCTTAGGCGAACATCTGGAGACGGAGTACAATACGCTGATCGGATTGTTAGGCGATAACTTCCATTCCGCTGTCATCCGTATGGCGGTTCAGATTGAGCGAATTGCGATGATATTGACGGCAATGAGGGGGATAAACGGCGATAAAAATATCGCCGAAGGGCGCAATACCCTTTTCTGCACAGATGAGGATTATGAGACGGCAGAGATGATCGGGAATAAGCTGCTGCTTCACATTGCGGCGGCGTACCGGATGATAGACGGGGATGCACAAGATGTTGTGCCGGAGATCAAACCGCTGGACCAAAGAAAGGTGCTGTTTGAGCAGTTGAAGGGGGAGTATGAGCATCGGGATTTGATAAATGAAGCCAAATCGCAAGGGATATCACCACGAACCGCATTCCGATGGAATGAAAAATGGCAACAAGAAGGATTAATTATAAAGGAGAAACATGGGCTTTATAAAAAAGCAGGATGACAATTTGACAATTTGGCAATTTGACAAAGCTTTACAAATAGCAATATTTCAGGATATTATGATCGAAATTGTCAAATTGCCAAATTGTCACGACAAAATTTTTGTCGGATGATATCCGACCTAACAGACAACGTTTAGGTTAGGGTGTGATTAGGGTTTGGGTAGGACTAAAGTCTAGGATTACCAGGTAATTATAAGGTAACAACCATTATATACTCATTAAACAAATTAAATAATATGGCAAAAGTAACATATATTGACGGAATAGATACTATTCGGGGAGCGCTGGATAGTGTAAAGGAAGGACAGGCAAACCGGGCACGGTTGGTTTGCAAATGGCATTATTGGGGAGAGAAATGGATAGATGAGGATGGAAGTAAGATTCATTTAGTCTATACTTATCATTTCCACGAAGGACCATGGTCAGAGGGTGCGACGAAGAATCGGGAGATGATCAAAGTGGCGCAGCGGATGGCGCATGACATTGAGCGGGTGTGCTATCATCCGGAGGAGTATGGAGAAGAGGATATCGAACAGGCGCGCATCTGGCAGGAGAAGTATGCGGAGTATCTGGAAACGATACCGAAAGGGAGTAAGAAGTACAAGCATTTCTACGGCTGGATGTTCACGCAGATTTATCAGGGTCTGCGGGAGAATGAAAGTGGAAATAACCCATAGCCTCGAGTGCCATTACTTCGTCTCGTATTTCCGGTGTGTGTCGGCCATGTTCATTCATGGCGCGCCGGAACTGCGAGGCGTTGTTACGCTCGGTATAATCAAGTTTGAGATGTTCGCTGAGCCACTGCCGGATATCCTTATCGGAACATTTGCGGCGGATATAGCCGAGTTGCCGCATGGCATAGACGGCGGTGGTAACGTCACGAAAATGGGCAGGATGCTGCTCAGCGAGTTGGAGATGGTAGAGGAGGTGGTTTTGGATTTCTTCCGGCACATCATCTGCCCAGAAACGAATTTCTTTCTGAGGCAGAAGCCGTTCGGTAAGGAACCTGGTCCACTCCTGCTGCCATTGAAGCCATTCTTTATGTTGAGAAGTCGAAAAATCTTCGATTCCATCGGATAAAAATGCCCAATCGGTTTCCTGAGAAAAGATATATTTTCGGTCAGCAGAAGTGATCTTTGCGCCGGGCAGTTCTTGTTTCACGGCGACATAGGTATCGGAGAGCCAATGGAGATAGCGCTCCATGATATCGGAGGCTTTCTCGCCTATAAAAAAGAAGGTTGGTTCTTCTGTTTTATCGGGCATGTCTGCAAGGGCAGTGACGATAGGGGCATCGGTCCAATCGGTTTGAAGGAAACGTTGCCGGCGTGTCTCCACACGGGCAGCGTCCAGGAGCCATTGCGGGAAAGGTGCTTGCCAGGGGAGCGCTTCCCATATATGTTCTTTGAACGTCTTGATGACGAGTTGCTGCATATAAGCCACCGTCATGTCCATCACCAGATTAAGCAGACGGATATTGGGGCAGAGGTTGTTGAGGGTGGTGGTGCCAAGTGCCAGTTGGACATAGTTATCCCGGAGTTGGTTTATTTCGGCAGAGAGATAGCCCAGATCGTCGCGCAGGACTTCACGATTATAGCGGGCAAAGAAATCTTTCCGTTGGTCATCGGTATCCAGTGCTATTCCACGTGCTTCACCTTCGTCGGTATCGATCAAAAGAACGGCCAACAGAGAAGCCGCAAGGATGCCGCCCATCTCGACTGGTTCCTCGTTAGAAGGCGCATAGATGAGTTGGTGGTTCTCATAGCGCAGCACGTCGGAAAAAATATGATCAGCTAATAATTTAGACATATTACAACTCTGCTTTAACCGCATTCAATTGATTCTGAATCGGCTGTTTCATCCATTCCGGAATGGAGTCTCCGACATAATCGTTGAACCGTCCGATTACATCCAATGTTTGGTCGATGAATAAAATTAACTACAGCGGGGTCGGATACGTTTGGGTATTTTCCCTTGAAATTTTGCAATCAATAACGGACTGACCAATGCTTGGGTCTCAAAGTTATTGAGAATCTCCAGTTTGTTAAGCACTCGCAAGATGGCTATCACCGACTCCATCTTCATTCCCTTTCCGTTCTCCACCTGCGTGATTGTCGAACGGGATACGCCTGCGCGTTCTGCCAGTTGCTGCTGACTCAACCGTGCATTGATTCGCATCTGCCGCATCTGTTTGCCCACATACTGCAACAGCGCCTCATTGGTCATAAAATAGTCTATCATAATGATTGCTTTCTCACGCATTAACTGTATATTTAACACTTAATGATTGCTTTTTCAATCAAAATCCGCTGCAAAGGTACTGCTTTTTTTTGATATATGCAAATAATCGGGTGATTTTTTTATTTCTGGGATTGTTGTTGGCCGGTGGTGGGGAGTTTGAGTTTTTCGTTGAGGGCCTTGATGGAATAGTCGGCAGGGGCTTTCACGAGGGTGACTACCCAGGATTTCAGGGTCTCGTCCCAAGTTTGGTTCGTTACCATCCGGCAGACGTCGTCAAAGGTGACTTTTTTGTTGGTTTTCTTGGCCATAGCCTTCCGCATCTTCCGGTCTTTTCTCCATGCTTTTTGATATTCCGGTGTCAATTCGCAGGCCTCTTCAATGATCACATTGACGCTATATTGGCCGGTGCCATAGTGCTGTACGAGTTGCTGGTTCTCATCGACGAGTTCCATATAGGAACGAGGCACGATAAAACTCTCTCCTACCAGTTGGTACGGTGCTTCATGACCGGGTTGGCGCACATAGACAAGGGTGCCGTTGGGACTTTTCTCAATAGCCGCCGAGTCGATGGGGATGGAGAGAACAAATTCTCCGAGTACTTGGTTCTGATGCAGCGAAGGGGTGAAATCCATCCAGGACGAGATGATCTGAATGGTCATCTTAAAGTTAAAACTTTTTCGTTGCGCGAAAGAGAATCGGATAGGCAAGGTGGTGTTGGGAAGATGAGAGCGATAGGGGTTGATGATGACGGAATCCAGCACCATCTCAAACTTAGAATGATCCAAGAGGCGGTTCAGTTTATCTCTATTGAGATGGCAGGAGATATAGAAGGCGGTATCCTCCCCTATTTTAGCGAGACATCCGATGCCGTTGAACTGAATGCCCGTCGGGTCGAGCGTACCGAGTTTAGAGCCGGTAGAATAAAAATCGTTGAGGGCATAGAGGGTTCCGATCGAATCGGTGTACCGGCATTCTTTCTGCGCATTCTCGAGCCATTCCTGTTTGTTTCTACGATCGAGCGTGATGAGTTTGCCCAGTGCCTGAACGCCCAAATCGACAATAGTGGACACACAGCCGGAAGCGGCACCGATCGCCGCATTGGCTAAGGAAGTTAAGAGATCCGAACCGAAACCTCTGGTGTTTCTTAAATCCAGCAGTTCATCCCCAAGAGAGGGGTCGGTATAGATGCGCGTCTCATAGACGATCACCGGTTTGGAAGCCGCAGGTATGTCTTTTTTTTGCGCCTGGAGGCTGGTGCCGAAGGTCCAAAGGAGGGCAGAAATCAATACGATAATCTTTTTCATATCACCACATGTATTTAACGTCTAAGCCGGTGTCTTCACCATCGGCAGTAGAGAGGAATTGCAATTCAAAATCGAGCATGGCGGTATCATAATCAAATTCGGAAACCACCATCACATACACGTCACACTCCCTATCGGGGAAGAAGATGTCCCGGATGGCTGAGCAAGTGCCGTTGGGAGAGGCGGGACAAGCGGTATATTCCTCATCCGGATGCGCCACATAGCACAAGCAGACGGTATTGGTGCGGGTATTGACATGGAGGACATTATAATAGTAATCCACGGGCATCTTGTTCTCGAAGATGAAGTCGAGATTCCCCCAGGCTGTCTTTTTGATAAAAGCGAGTCCGTCTGTTTGCGGAGAGGGTTGTCCGGAACAGGCTTGCGCAGCAATCCATGCGAAATGCTTGGCAATCATAGCGATCGAATCGCTATTGACGATCATCCGTTCGGAACTTAAGGTAGTGGAAGATGCAGCAGATGGTTTGCCTCTCCCGGCATAGATCTCCTTATTCACCCGTGCCAGTACGGCAGCATTGGAGCGTTTGGCTTTATCCACCAGATGGGAGACGGATTCCACACCTTCGTTTTTCGCCGGATAGACCATACCGGTTTGGATATCTTCCATCAGGATTTGCGATCCGGCGGTTATGCGAATAGAGTCAATACCGCTCACCAAGAGTCCGTTATACACGGTTTTCCATGCCGGGGCGTTACCGGTATGCTTCTTGTACTCGACGGTGCCTTCATGTCCGAAGACTCTATACTGGGCCTGTACGGTAAGCCATCCGCAGGCTATGCAGAGAATGAGAGAGAAGATGCGTTTCATTTCTTATGGATATGTTTTTTAGTAAAAGCAATGATTGCCGTTATGATGCCATAGGATGCGAACCAGAGGTCAAAAGCCAAGGTACCGAATCCTAACATGAGGATAGACGGAGCAAAATCGACGTAGGTGTGGTGATTCTCAAAAACGATACAACCGCATACGACCAGCACATACATGATTGCAAACTGGCAGATACGGATGAGCAGGTTTCCGACATTACTCATGGTGCGTCTTGCCAGAAGCAGCAGGGCGACGAAGATGAGGCAGATAGAGACGGCAATGAGCCAGTTTTTCCACGATTGGAAAGTGCGGATATAGGAAGCTTGCAGGATCGTCTCGACGGCATAGGCGTGAATCATCACACCGGGGACATAGCCATGGAGGGGCGTTATTCTCATATCCTCCATGTCTTTCACATCGCCGATCATCACCACTTTGTGCGCTATCCAGGCTTGTATATCCGGATCATCCAGATCGTCGGCATCGATGACGGGAATGACAAAACGGGTGTAGTCGATCGTCTCCACCTCGTTACCGCGTGCGATGAGCTGTTGCGCCATTTCGGGATTGGCGATAGAGGCGATCTTGAGCTCCATGCTCATGAGCGTATCTCCATCGGTTTTCAGGACGAACGGGCGGAAATGACGAAGCACTTTCTGTTCCTTCGCCGGATCGATATTGGTATATCCCACCACCGGATTATGTTTTTCCTCGTAGTAAGACATCGGGGATTGCTTGTAACAACCGTTGCTATCAGGTACGGCTTTGGTGCATCCGACGAGACGGTTGGCAGGGTCCAAGACGGTAGCCAAAAGCAAGGAGTCAACATCTTCCTGATAGACTTTGAAATGCACATCGAGACCGATCGCCAGCGGTTCCGTCGCTGCGATTTTCCGGATGTCCATCAGAACTTGCTTTCTGTCATGCTTATCCACACTGACGACCACGATATCGGGGCTGGAGGGATGAACGGATTGATTCTCTTTTACGGCATTATAGATATCGGATGTCTCGAAGTCCATCTCTTTCTCGAGCGGCGCGAAGACACCTAAACTGACTACATCATAGATGATAAAACGGGTCAGCAGGAGTGCGATTACCGTAATAGCCGCTACGTGCAGTCCCTCTTTCCACCATTTGGAATGAAACGTTTTCATAGAGCAGATTGTTTGTTAATTCGGCTGCAAAGGTACAACATTTTTTTGATATACGCAAATTATTTTGGTATTTTTAATCCAACAATATAAATCCGGCCCAGAAGTAGGGAGAAGTATAAGGTTGAGTGGTTGTCGTTTCGGATGTTGAAGACTTGCTTTTGTCTTTGCTTTTAGTTTTAGTAACCGTTGGCGAAGTTGTTCGTGTTTCGGTAACGGTATAGTTCCGCACCTCCTGCTGGGCATTCCGGAAGGCCTGGCGTTTGGACTGGCCGCTACTAAGATGACGATAGAAAGCGGTCATGAGGCGCTGCGTGGCATCGTCATCCACTTTCCATAAGGTCATGAGGATGGTTTGTGCACCGGCTATCTTAAAGGCACGCTGGAGACCGAAGACACCATCACCGGTAATGTCACCTAAGCCGGTCTCACAGGCAGAGAGGGCCACTATATCGGTGGTTCGGAAATCGAGATTGGAGATTTCTTTGGCGGTAAGGATACCGTCATCTACTCCTTCCGGCAAGGTCTTGCTATGACCGCTTAATGCCACATTCGCTCCGGTGAAAAGCAAGCCGCAGCGGTCCAAAGGATCGATCGATCGGTTCTCCTGATTGACGCCGCCGCGCTGACGGAAATACTGCTCTTTTTTCGCCTTGGCATCATCCCAGAAGAAACCATGCGTAGCTATATGCAAGATACTCGGATGTTTGCCTGTTAAGGCCTTAAACGATTCCTCACAGGCATTATCCCATGCATACACCGTCACATCTATCTTCTTTTTCTGCAAGATCGGTTGGATGGTATCGATCTCTTTTTTGGTACCGGGAAGATTGGAGGCCAGGGAACGCTGAACGGTATCTCCGGAGAAATTGACAATCGATATTTTTGCCATATCCCGATACCGGTCTGCATTGGCTAACATTACGCTGGTGTCACGCAGGTTATAGTTAATATCGCCGTACAAGGCAGCTGTTTTGTATTTCATTTTATCAGGCCGCAATACGAGTTCACGCGTAGAGGACACGCGAACCATGTTATAGACATCGCTCATGGTATGCGACTCATCGAACGGCAGGTTCTCGACAGCCAATTGGTACAACACGCCTGTTGGCGCAAAGAAAACCTCATCGCCTCGGTTGATATACTTCTGTATCTTGCTCCAGACAATCTGCGACAACTGCATGCCATATCCGTTATAGTCATACACCTGTTTGATAGCGGAAGAAAGGGATACGCCTGCCAATCCGGCCACTTGATTCTCCTCGAAGAGCGGTATCATGATCGGATAGGAGCATGTGTCGCGCAGCAGCAAGGCGCAATACATCGTGCTGTCTTCATTGAGCGGAGCAGACATAAACTCAATCGCTACCTGCCGGGGTTTTAACACAGCACGCACGCTATCCCAGAAGATGTTCCATTGCCGTAGGTTTTCACGATAAGCGGCACTGGAGCGAGTGATGGATTTTTCCAATTGTTCCGCCTCTTTCCGCAGCTGTACCAAGTATTGGGATTGCGGATTCTTTTCTTCCATGACTATCATCTTCTGTTTAATAGTCGTTAACTCATTCCACTGCCGAATAAGAGCTGTGTCCCCGCTCTCCGTAATAGAAAGACGAATGGCATTGGAGGAATTCAGTAAGAGACCTTTGGTAAATAACTCATTGTTATATGCGAAAGAAGAGATAGTCGGATTTTGTGAGTGATAACGATATACAAATTCAGGATATACGGATTCGTATTTGTTTTTTATCGTGTTCCAATACGAATTTCTTTGCTGCTCAGACATATAGTTGAGAGACTGTACAAAACACGATTTGCTAATCTCTTGGGCTCGAAGCAAATAATCTTCCGCTTTCGAATAATCACCGGCATTGCCGTATAATATCCCTATATCATTGAGTACAAATGCATAATCAGGATGGTTTTCTCCCAATGCAGTCTTGATGATTTCCAAGGATTGAAGATAACATTGCTCCGCCTTCGGTTGATTGCGGTTCGCTCTATATAGATTTCCTAAATTATCAAGGGATGTAGCATAATTCGGATGATTTTCTCCCAAGGTTATTTTAGATATATTCGAGGCCTGCAAATAACACTGCTCAGCATTCGAATAATCACCCATGTCGCCATACAGAAGTCCCAAATTATTGAGGGAAGAGGCGTAAGCAGCGTGGTTCTCTCCCAATGTGTCCTTAATGATTGCTAAGGCCTGAAGATAACATTGTTTCGCCTTCGGATAATCCTTCGAATTTCTATATAGGTTTCCTAAATTATTAAGCAGCGATGCATAATCCGGATGTTTCTCGCCCAATACGGATTTTACGATTTCTAACGATTGAAGAAAGCATTGCTCCGCTTTCGAATAATCGCCGATATTTCTATATAGGTTTCCTAAATTATTGAGAGAAGATGCGTAGGCTGCTTGATTCTCGCCTAACGTGGTTTTGACCAACTCCAAGGACTGAAGGTAATATTGCTCCGCCTTGGAATAATCACCGGTATTTTTGTATAAGTTACCTAAATTGTTAAGCAAAGACGCATAAGCAGCATGATTTTCTTCCGGCGCATTGCTATAAACGTTGTACGCCTGCAGATAATACTGCTCCGCCTTCGTATAATCGCCTATATCATTATACAGGAGTCCTAAATTATTCAACGAAAGGGCATAGTCCGGATGGTTCTCGCCCAACGCTATTTTATTGATTTGTAACGCCCGCAAATACAATAACTCGGCTTTCGCATATTCGCCATTTTCATGATATCGAGCGCCTGCATTATTGAGCGATGAAGCGTAATCTTCTTGAGCCGCCACACCGAGGCAAAAACCGATAACTAAGAACGATAGGGCAATAACTCTTCTCATGGCTTTAGGATATCAATGAAATGGGTGCTGACATATCCCATATCAACCGGTTCCTCGAGAGAAACATTATTTGCTGTGGGGTTCGCCATCTCGGTTTGAGCCATTCGGAGAACCTGCGCTATGTTGAATGGTTCGGTATGTGCCATCAAAGTCAGTTCATCCGAGGTTCCGGCAGGTGCGAACGAAACAGGAAGGGAGGGTAAACGGATGATGGATTGAGGAGGGATATACACGTCAGATAGTGAATCTATTTTACTGACAGGCAACAGAACGAACTTTTCCCCTGCCGGATCACGGTCTATGATATTGGTATAAAGGGGAAGGTTGGTATGGTTTTCGATCTGAAAGATAACCGTCTGTCCTTCTTCGACATTTCGGACAGGCTCTAATGTGTATTTGTCAAGCAGTTGAAAATCAACCCTTTTGGTGGCAGATTTTTGCACCAAGGCATGCGCAATGCTCAGGTCAATGCTTTCGCTGCGATAGGTTATCCCTTGGAGCGCTTGAGGCTCGTTTTCGCCCGAATCATAACCTAACAAATGCACATACAAGCGTTGGATATATTCTTTCGGAAGCGTAGGCGCATTTTCTCCCTGCGACTTGATAAGCGACTGTACCGTTTGCGGAAGGCGGGACTGGATTGAATATTTTTTGTTATTATCGCGGTCCAAAATAACAATATGCCCGTATTCTTCCGTGGTTAGCAAATCATCTTCATGCAGTATATCTGCCACAAACACATCATGGCACGTGTTCTCACGTTGCACCTGCGCTCTTCCGTTAATAGAGAAAGCGTATAGTTGTGCGATGCCGGATATCGCAACAAAAACAGCACCTATGGTAGCAAGGAATCGTTTCATGGATTATTTTTCTTAACATGCAGCAAAACATATTCTCCAATCTTATTCTCACAAAGAGGAGTTTGCTTGCCGCCGGTTTTCTCGTGAACATACTTAAGGATATAATCCCATAGCTGCTGCGTTGTTATCTCTCCTTCCTCATTCGCTATATTTCCATTAATCGCATTCAAAATAGCGCGTGTGAAAACGCCGTTCCCCAAGTCATCTATTTCTGCTGACTTCTCACCCGACGTGCTGGAATAGAAGCCGAGAACACCCGGAGTGGCAAGCGTAATTCCTTTGGTATTGCCTTTCGTCCCGTACATAGCGCCGCTATGGCATGCGTCCATGAAAACGATAACATGACTATGCTTGTTCACCATATCGGTCATTCGCTTGCGGATAAAGTCAAATTCCACACCGTTGTAGTAGTCCCTGGCAGATGCATCATAGGTCACAAAATAGCTTTCGTCATTTTCATTGATACCGTGTCCCGAGAAAAACAGCATCACCACATCGTCCTGATTGACGCTATTGCTAAGTTCCGACAGTTTGGTGCGGATATTTTTTGTCGTCGCCTTCTGATTGAGAATAACAGTACTATCAATGTAGCCGTACATCTGCAAGTCGGTGTGCATGATGGCCCGCACAAAATCTTGCGCATCCTTGTCTGCATAATTCAGGTTATGAAGGTCAAGAGCCGGGTATTCGCTGATGCCTACTGCAAAAACATGAAGGGTGGGTTTGGGTTTTTGGCCTGCATACATCATTTTTATGGATTGAGGGTCCGCCCATATGCCGTTCGCATCTTGTAAGAAGATTTTTATCTTCACTTCGTCGCCTACAATCTGAGGCATGGGCAATTCCACTTCCTCGCCTTTCTCTATTTTCGCTCCCTTCTCCACTCCGGTAGAAATCGGATTCACCACACCCCCGTTCACTTCAAACGTAACAGTATAGCTGCCCGGACTTAGGTTCGTCGTGTACCTCAGACGAATCGTATTCGTCTCATACGTGCTCCCGGTAGCAGGTGATAGAATCTGACAGGTCGGCTTGGTGATCATATTCGTTTTTCCGGCGGACGTCGTTTGAGAAGGCGCAAGGCTGTCCGGGTTCGTACCTGTGCGTTTAGCAATCGCCCTCTGCACGTACTCATAGGCCCTTTTCAAATCGTAGTCGTTCAAGATCTCGTCCGGTTTGGACGAGTCCCAATTCTGGCAATAAAACTTCTCCTCCGATGAATCCAAACGAATAGACTTGTATTGGCCTTTACGAATATACCAGAACTCTCCTGTTCCCAATTCAATGATCCCCCATCCTTCTTTCTCTCGCATACATAAGACAGGTATGGACGAAAACATATCCGTCCCCGGATAACACGCCACATCCTCTAATTGCGGCGGAAGATACCATTGCTTATAGTTATCACTCCGTATCACCCCCCACTTACGCCCTTTCACGCTACAAACTGCAAAATATTGCCGGCCGTCATAAATGCCTATTTCACGGACATCCAGATAGACGGGTTCTACCTCCCACTTCTTTGTGTGTGAGTTGTATATTCCATAATGGTTTTCTTCTGATTTGATTACCACTTGCGATACTGCCATCAAGGAGAAGAGCAGAGAGAAAAGCAGGAGATAAAAACGTTTCATGGTAAAAGTTGGTTATATTACATTAATAGTAAAAAATTATTGTTTATTATTCTCGTTTTTGCGAACCGGATTGCCCAAATGCAGTTGGGCGGTGAGATAAATACCCTGGGGTACTAAAGCTGTATTACCTCTGAGAGGATGACGGTATTCCGCCTTTAATTCTATTGGTAGAGCGGCAGTAGGGGTTAATACTATACCCGCTCCTCCAAACGTTCCCAGAAAAAAGTTCTGTTCCGGTGCCTCCGGATGCTCTTTGTAATAGGACGTAAACATTTTATCCCATAGTTTTGTGATATCAACCGATATGCCGCCATACAACTCAGCTGCACACCACTTGGTTATAGGGATATAAACTTTCAACGCGGGCTTATAAGCAAACCACATCGTGTTTCCATCTGCTTTGATCACATCGGTCTTTTCTTTACCTCCTCTTTGATACAAAGACAACACATCTCCGGGATAGGCGTGCGGAGTATTGACTCCCATCTCAAAATTGAAAAGCGACATACCAAAAAGTCTTGCACGTATCTCAAACATCTCGAAATTGAGAATATGGCGTCTTCCAAAATACTGCGTCGTGTTAACTCCAGAGTCGGGGAGCAGAAAATAGGACGAATAGCCGAAACTAAAAATGGATATCATGCCACGACCGGAGTGGTCATAGTACCGCTGTAACAAAGGCCGTTTCTCCACCTTCATTTTCGGATGCGACACATTACTCTGCTCCGGAAGAATAAACGAACTCGGTTGGGGTGCAACAAAAGCAGCACCGTCATCTGTCTGAGCAGTCGCGATGTTAGCCGGTAATAAACTTACGAACAAAATCAGTACTAACAGTTCTATTGCTTTTTTCATAATCAGTCTGCATTTAAACTAGCTACCTGCGTCCGTTCATATTGACGAATCGAAAGTGTGGTGGTTGCATATCCGTTATCAAAGGTTATTGTACCACTTCGATTTACAGTTGTAGGTGCGACCGTAATGGTCAAAACGGTATCACCTTTCCCCGAAGCAGGATCAACAGTTAACCAGTCAGCAGGGGTAGAGGAAGTCCACTTCACATAGGATCTAAAATCAACCATAAAGGAACCGCCTTCCAAACCAATCTCCTTCTCTTGCGGATCACAACCGATCGTCTCATCATATTCAATATCGCACCCGCAGAAACAGGTAAGCACAAAAAGCGTTACCAGTAGCGAAAGTCTGTTCAATAGACAAAGTGTTAACGTATTCTTCATTTTAAAAGTAATTGAGTGTGCAAAGGTACAACTTTTTTTGCATTCATACAAATTTTTGTTCGTTTTTTTTCGATTTCTATGCGTTTTATTTGTATATTCCAAATAATTGTTGTACCTTTGCGGCGGAATTAAGTGTTAACGCGAAGAGATATGCGTTTGGTCTGGATATACTTAGCAGTGGTGAATGTGGTGACATTCTTTTTGTTCGGTATTGACAAAAGGAAAGCGAAGCGGTCGAAATGGCGGATAGAAGAAGCGACGTTACTATGGTGGGCTGTAGCAGGAGGAAGTGTCGGGGCGTTATTGGGAATGAAAGCATGGCATCACAAGACGCTGCATAAGAAATTCAAATACGGTGTACCGGCGATATTAGTGGCACAATTGGCCATTGCGTGCGCAATAATATATTATATAAGGTGATCTATAAGACAACAAAAAGAGCCATCGATTGATGACTCTTTTGTCGAGAAGAGGTGACTCGAACACCCGACCCCTACGTCCCGAACGTAGTGCGCTACCAACTGCGCTACTTCTCGAAATGCAGAGCATTTCTCGATTATTTTTGCACGCAAAAATTTTCTCGCTCTACACGCTTCATTTCAAAAGCGGCTGCAAAAGTACTGCTTTTTTTTGACATGTGCAAATTTTTGAGCACTTTTTTGCAATTATTTTGCACTTTTTTTGCGAAAAACTCGTTTTCCGGGCTTAATAGGCTCATTTTTTGCCATTATTTCCCGTACTTGTTCTTCCGTTACGGTTTCCGGCTGAAGGGACTTAGGCAACTGATAATTTCCTTCCGGCGTATGGATATAGGCGCCATACCGTCCGTTGAGCACCTGCACGTTTCCCCATTGCTGCACCGGAGTGGTTGCTTGCAGTTTCTCTTCAATGAGCGCCACCGCTTCGTCCAACGTCAGCGTAAGCGGATCTTTGCCTTTCGGAATACTGATAAACGTCTTATCAAAATGCACGTACGGTCCATATTTACCTTCGCCGACTACAACTTCTTTCCCTTCATACTCACCGAGAGTAAGCGGCAAAGCGGTGCGGAACAGTTCCAATGCTTCCGCCAGCGTGATGGTGAAGATGGACTGACCTTTTTTGAGACTGGCAAAACGAGGTTTTTCCGCCGCAGCATCTCCGATCTGGACGCAGGGTCCGATCTTAGAGATTTTAGCGATGACCGGTTGTCCGGATTCAGGGTCTTCACCCAACACCCGACCCGAAACTTTTCCCGATGAAATCGAGGAAAGTAAGGGTTGGAAGGTCTTGTAGAAATTATCCACCGTCTTCACCCAATCGGCACGTCCGATGGCGATGCGATCAAACTGTTCCTCCTCATGGGCGGTGAAGTCATAACTGAGGATAGACGGGAAATGTTCTACCAGAAAATCATTGGTGATCCGACCCAGGTCGGTAGGTAACAGACGCTGCGCATCGGCGCCGTACATCTCCGTTTTCTTCTTCTCCGATATCTGTCCGTTCTTCAAGGTCAGCACCACGGCATCTCTTTTCTGACCGGGTACGGAACCGCGTTCCACGTATTTGACATGCTGAATGGTCTCAATGATGGTGGCATACGTGGAAGGACGACCGATACCGAGTTCTTCCATGCGTTTGACAAGCGTAGCTTCGTTATAGCGGAAAGGCGGTTTGGCATAGGTCTGCACCGCCTCCGCACCTTGCAGTTTCAGTCGTTCCCGTTTTGCCATTGCCGGCAGAACACGACGTTCTTCATCTTCCTCATCGGTAGATTGCACATAAACCCGGGTGAAACCGTCAAAAGTAGTCACTTCACCGGTTGCCATAAAGGCATATTTGGATCCGTGAACGGACACCTCGATGGTCGTTTTCTCACTCTCCGCATCCGCCATCTGGGAAGCGATGGTGCGTTTCCAGATCAGTTCATAGAGACGCTGTTCATCCTTGGTAACACCGGCGGTGAGTTCGCTCATGTAAGTCGGACGAATAGCTTCGTGTGCTTCCTGCGCTCCTTTGGACTTGGTGCGGTACTGACGCGTATGGATATACTGTTTACCATATTGTTGCTCAATGACCTCTTTCGATGTAGCCAATGCCAAAGTAGAGAGGTTGACGGAGTCGGTACGCATGTACGTGATTTTTCCGCTTTCGTAGAGCGACTGCGCGAGACGCATGGTCTTGGAAACGGAGAACTTAAGTTTTCGAGCCGCTTCCTGCTGCAGGGTGGATGTGGTGAACGGCGGTGCCGGCATATGGGTGACCGGTTTGCGTTGCACATCACGCACGATGAACATCATGTTTTTCTGCGTCAGACTCTCCAAGAAAGCCATGGCGTCATTCTTATGCGAGAAACGATGGTTCAGTTCACATTTGAGCACCGATGCATCACCGGGATTTACTCCGATGAAATCGGCAAAAACTCGATATGCGGAGGAAGCACGGAAGGATTCAATCTCACGTTCTTTTTCCACGATTAGACGCACCGCTACCGACTGCACACGACCGGCAGAAAGACCGGTTGCCACTTTCTTCCACAGGATCGGGGACAGTTCAAATCCCACGATACGATCGAGCACGCGACGTGCTTGCTGGGCATTGACCAGATCATAGTCGATATCACGCGGATGGAGAATCGCCTCCTGGATAGCCGGTTTGGTGATCTCATGAAAGACGATACGTTTGGTATCTTTATTCTGCAGATCAAGCACTTCTTTGAGATGCCAAGCGATGGCTTCTCCTTCGCGGTCTTCATCGGAAGCGAGCCAGACGGTATCTGCTTTCTTCACTTCCCGGCGCAACTGCTCAATGAGTTGCTCCTTATGCGGATCGATGGCATAATGCGGTTGATAGTCATGCGCAAAATCGATACCCATCGAATTTTTTCCGATCGGTTCAATATCGCGTACATGACCCTGACTACTCAACACATGGTAATCCGTACCTAAAAACTTCTCAATCGTCTTGGCTTTTGCCGGAGACTCAACTATGACTAAATTCTTACTCATTTGTACAAAAAATACACTATATAATAAGGTGTAGCACCCAAAAGCGGCTGCAAAAGTAGTATATTTCGTTGAATTATGCAAATTTATTTTTTTTTATTTGCATATATCAAAGATATTTAGTATCTTTGCACCCGATTTGAAAAAAAATAGTTGTAATTTTTTTAACAAAAGACTTGCATGAATATTTTTTTAGTTGTATTATTAGTGCTCGCGGGCGTCGCGTTATTATTAGCGGAGATGTTCCTTTTGCCGGGATTCGGTATTGCGGGTATTCTGGGCTTCGGTAGTTTATTCGGAGCGGTTATTGTGGCATGGATCTATATCGGTTCCGTTGCCGGGTATATCACTTTAGCAGCGTGTTTGTTATTGTCGGGTTTGGCTATATGGGGTTTTGTTCGCAGCAGGGCGCTGGATAAGATGGCGTTGGACACCAAAGTGGAGGGCCACGTCGAGTTAGCAGACAATAAATTAAAAAATAAAAAGGAGAACTAATTATGAACGATCCTGTATCCATTGTACTTATTTCGCTGATAGCGATATTCGTACTGTTGTTCTTGTATTACGTGCCCTTCATGCTGTGGATCAATGCCACGGTCAGCGGTGTGCACGTGAGTCTTATGCAACTGTTTCTGATGCGTATCCGTAAGGTACCGCCCTCAAAGATTGTGAATTGCCTTATCGAGGCACACAAAGCGGGTCTGACGGACGTGAAACGCGACAGCTTGGAAGCGCATTACCTGGCCGGCGGTCACATCGAGCGCGTGGTGCATGCACTGGTAAGTGCCAGCAAAGCCGGTATCACCTTACCTTTCCAGATGGCAACCGCCATTGACCTGGCAGGTCGTGACGTGTTTGAAGCGGTGCAGATGAGTGTAAACCCGAAAGTGATTGACACGCCGCCGGTAACGGCCGTTGCGAAAGACGGTATCCAGTTGATCGCGAAAGCGCGTGTGACGGTGCGTGCGAACATCAAACAGTTAGTCGGCGGTGCAGGAGAAGATACGGTGTTAGCGCGTGTAGGTGAAGGTATCGTCAGCTCCATCGGTAGTGCCGAGAGCCACAAGCAGGTGCTGGAGAATCCGGATTCGATCAGTAAATTGGTATTAGCCAAGGGTCTGGACGACGGTACGGCTTTTGAGATCTTGTCCATCGATATAGCCGATATCGACGTAGGTAAGAATATCGGAGCCCAACTGCAGATGGATCAAGCCGAAGCCGATAAGAACATCGCTCAGGCGAAAGCCGAGGAGCGTCGTTCGATGGCTATTGCTGCCGAGCAGGAGATGAAAGCGAAGGCGCAAGAAGCACGTGCGAAGGTGATCGAGGCGGAGGCACTGGTTCCGCAGGCCATGGCGGAGGCGTTTAAGAAAGGTAACCTCGGTATCATGGATTACTACCGCATGCAGAACATGCAGGCCGACACCGCCATGCGGGAGAATATCGCCGGAAGCGGAGAGAAGAAGGGGAAGAAGTGATTGAAGATTGGAGATTGAAGATTGCACTTTTACAATATCCTATTGAGTGGGCAGAACCGCAGGTGAATATCGGCCTTTTGGACGAGCGCCTGCTGGCTATTGCCGGTCAAGCCGATATGGCGGTGGTGCCGGAGATGTTCAGTACAGGCTTCTGTACCGACCGTCCGGGTTTAGCTGAACCTTGGGGCGGTCCGACTTGTCAGGCACTGCAACGCATGGCAAATGAATATAACATGGCCATCGTGGGTTCACTCATGGCAAGGGAGGATGAGAAGTTGTATAATCGCGGTTTTTTGTTTTCCCCGGATGCCGCACCGCAGTATTACGACAAGCATCATCTGTATGCCAGCGGAGGAGAAGCGGAGTTTTTCTCACCCGGCGAAGAGCGAAAGATCTTCGAATACAGAGGTGTCAAGATCCGTTTAGCCGTTTGTTACGACTTACGTTTCCCGGTGTGGTTACGGCAAGACAAGCATAACTTGTATGACATCTTGATCGTAGTGGCTTGTTGGCCAACCGTTCGGATTCAATACTGGGATGCGCTCTTAGCGGCACGCGGTGCGGAGAACCACAGTTACGCGATTGGCGTGAACATGGTCGGCACGGACGGATTGCAGTTGGATTATAACGGTCATTCGGTGGCTTACGACACCTGGTTACACGACATAGCCGGGTTTGAGGACTACGAACAAGGAACCAAGATTGTGGACTTATCCATCGAAAAACTACGCCATTTCCGGGAAGTTTTACCGCAATGGCAAGAAGCGGATGAATATACTATAAAGGTGAAAGGTTAGAGGTTAGAGGTGAATGTTAATTGGCGCATAAAAGAACTCACGCCTGAAGAGCAAACGGCAGCAGAGCGGTTAAGTACCGAACTGGAGATCAGTGAGGTAGCAGGTCGTCTGTTAGCGGGTCGCGGTATCCGTACCGCAGCGCAGGCACGGGCGTATATCCGTCCGTCGTTAGACAGTCTGCATGATCCGTTTCTGATGCGGGACATGACGCAGGCTGTGGACAGGTTATGCGCAGCCATTGAGCAGCATGAGCGCATCATGGTGTACGGCGATTATGACGTGGACGGAACGACGGCTGTCGCACTGATGTACTCTTTCCTGCGCACCCAGACGGATAACCTGATCTACTACATTCCCGACCGTTATACGGAGGGCTATGGTATCTCTACCAAAGGTATCGACACCGCGAAAGAGAAAGGCTGTTCGTTGGTGATTGCATTGGACTGCGGTATCAAAGCGGTGGACAAGATGGCTTACGCTCGATCGATCGGTGTGGACTTCATCATCTGCGACCACCATACGCCCGGTGACACGATTCCGGAGGCCGTGGCGGTGCTGAATATGAAACGCAGTGATTGCCAGTACCCGTTCAAAGAGTTAAGCGGTTGCGGTGTCGGATTCAAGTTAGTGCAAGCATACGCTATGCGACGCGGTATAGCGATGACCGAGGTGTATCGTTTATTGCCGTTATTGGCCATGAGTATCGCCAGCGATATCGTGCCGTTGACCGGTGAGAACCGGATCTTGGCTTTTTATGGTCTAAGGGCACTGAATGCCGCACCTTCCGTAGGCGTGCAGGCGATCATGCGCGTAGCAGGAATAGAAGGAAAGACGATCACCATCAGTGACCTGGTGTATAAGTTCGGTCCCCGTATCAATGCGGCAGGACGTATCAAGAGTGGTGCGGAAGCCGTTCGGTTACTGATCACCGACGATGCCGATGCCGCTTATTCGTTTGCGCAAGACATCGATTCGTATAATCAGGACCGACGGGATTTTGATACCAAGACGACCGATGAAGCCTTGGCGCAATTGGAACAGGACCCGTTGAACAAAGACCGCTATACGACCGTAGTCTTCTCGCCGGAATGGCATAAAGGCGTGGTGGGAATTGCTGCCAGTCGTCTGACTGAGACATGGTACCGACCGACGATTGTGTTAACCGCCGGAGAGGATGATATCATCAGCGGCAGTGCCCGGTCAGTGAGTGATTTCGATATCTACACCGCCATTGACTCCTGTCGGGACCTGCTGACCAACTTCGGAGGACATAAGTTTGCTGCCGGACTGAGTATGCATAAAGCGGACTTGCCGGAGTTCAAGCGACGATTTGAAGAATACGTAGCGGCCCATATCACGCCGGAGCAGCAATGTCCGACATTGGAGATTGAAGCGGAAGTGGAGTTAAGCGATATGAACTGGAAGATGCACAAGATCCTGCAGTGCCTGGAGCCGTTTGGTCCGGGTAACGAACGACCGCTGTTCCTATGCCGGCACCTGATCAACAACCGCAACACGAGAGCGGTGAGTGAGGGTAAACATCTGCATCTGGATCTGACGGACCGTATCGTAGCGATGGATGGTATCGCGTTTGGTCAAGGCGACAAAGCGGTGCATTTACAAAACGGCAACAGTGTGGATGTATGCTTCTACTTGGAAGAGAACAGTTACCGCGGCCGCACGACCCTGCAGATGAATGCACAGGATATTAGGTTGAATTAAGAATTCAACATTTGAGATTGGACATTTGAGATTGAAGATTGGAAATTTGAGATTTTAATTGCTATATGTTTTCAGAACGAGACAGAAAAGGACCCGGTTTACGGAAAGGTTCGATTGAAGTAGTATGCGGATCGATGTTCAGCGGTAAGACCGAGGAACTCATCCGCCGTATGAAACGCGCTAAGTTCGCCAAGTTACGCGTGGAGATCTACAAACCCGCTATCGATGTGCGTTACAGCGAGGAAGACGTAGTCAGTCACGACCGCAATGTGATCCAATCGACACCGGTGGACAGCAGTCAGAATATCCTACTGATGGTGGATGACATCGACGTGGTAGGTATCGACGAGGCACAGTTCTTCGATATGGGTATCGTCGATGTATGCAAGCAGTTGGCTGACCGTGGCATACGCGTGATATGCGCCGGATTGGATATGGACTTCAAAGGGATTCCTTTCGGTCCTATGCCGGCCCTGATGGCCATTGCCGACGATGTCTATAAGACGCATGCTATCTGCGTGAACTGCGGTGATTTGGCGTACGTGAGTCACCGTCTGGTGGCATCCGACAAACGCGTGCTGTTAGGCGAGACGGACAGTTACGAACCGCTCTGCCGCGAGTGTTACAACAAAGCCTTGGCGAGTGAGGCTTGTTGATATCATATTACCCTTAGCTATCCGGGATTGTTATACCTATAGCGTCCCGGATAGTATGTCTATGCCTGTTCCGGGCAGTCGCGTCATCGTGCCGCTGATGAAGAAAGCGGTGCGTGGTATTGTGTTGCGGGAACATACCGAACCGGTGGATGACGCATTGATATCCAAGATCCGTCCGATCACAGAAGTGAGTGAAACAGCACCGATGGTATCCGCTGAGCAGTTAGCATTATGGCAATGGATGAGCGGGTATTACATGTGCACCTTAGGCGAAGTGATGGCCGCAGCGATTCCGTCCGGTGTGGATGAACGATTGCTGAATCCGCCTAAACGGGCACGGAATGTATTGAAACCCTATACCGGCCCCATTGAACCGGCCCATGCGTTATCGGAGGCACAGGCAAAAAGTACCGATGAAATCGAGCGTTTTTGGTCCGAAGGAAAGGATATCGTACTGTTACACGGCGTAACATCCAGCGGCAAAACGGATCTGTATATTCATCTGATCGAGAAACAATTGGCAAACGGAAAGAACGTGCTGTATCTGGTGCCGGAGATTGCTTTGACGACCCAACTGACCACCCGTCTGCAACGCGTGTTCGGTGATCGGTTAATTGTGTATCACAGTCGTTTTACCGATGCCGAACGGGAACAGCGGTATAAACAGATTTCAGCTTTCAGTAGTCAGCATTCAGAGCCTTTTGTAGTGATCGGTGCACGAAGTGCGATCTTCTTACCGATTCCGGACGTGGGTCTGGTGATTGTGGACGAAGAGCATGATCCGAGTTACAAGCAGGCGGAACCCAATCCGCGTTATCATGCCAGAGCCGCAGCGATTATGCTGGCCAAAACGCATCAGGCGAAGGTGCTGTTAGGTACTGCTACCCCATCGATAGAATCCTATTATCTGGCGCAGAAAGGCGTGTATGGTTTGGTTTCTATGACCGAGCGATTTGGAGGAGTGGAGTTACCGGATATATCGCTTATTGATCTCCGGAAACAATACGATCGCAAGGAGATGTACGGTCATTTCAGTGACCCCTTGGTGGAAAAGATCCGGCAGTGCTTAGCGGATCATAAGCAGGTTATTCTTTTTCAAAACCGCCGCGGATATGCGCCTCAACTCCAATGCATGGCCTGCGGTCAACCGCCTCGGTGTGTGCAATGCGATGTGCCGATGACGCTGCATATGAGTGACCGGGAATTGAGATGCCATTATTGCGGATACAAGACCCCCATCCCACCCGTTTGTCCTACTTGTAGCGGAGAACTGAAAGCGATTGGTTTTGGTACCGAACGGATTGAGGATGAGATACAGGCCTTATTCCCGGATGCACGGGTATTGCGTATGGATCTGGATACGACACGCAATAAATCGGCGTATCAGGATATCATTAACCGCTTTGCCGAACACGAATGCGATATACTGGTAGGCACACAGATGGTGACGAAAGGTCTGCATTTCGATGATGTACGGTTAGTAGCGGTATTGAATGCCGATCCGTTGTTTAACCAACCGGATTTCCGAGCCTACGAACGGGCGTTCCAGATGTTGGAGCAAGTGGCAGGTAGAGCAGGCCGGAAAGGCACGAAGGGGGAGGTGATGATTCAAACTTTTGATCCCTCCAATGCGGTGCTGAAGATGGTGGAAAACCATGATTACCGGGCCTTGTATGATCAGCAGATAGCCGAACGGGAACTATTCCATTATCCGCCTTTCTACCGGATGATCCGGTTAACGATGAAAGATCATAACGGGGTCAAGATCCATGCGGCAGCCACCGAATTACAAACCTATCTGGCACGTATTTTCGGTCGAAGAGTTTCTGCAGTGATCATTCCCTCCGTGGAACGTGTGCAGGCCTATTATATCCGTGAGTTAACGCTGCGTATCGAGCAAGGAGCCAACATCACGGAAGCCAAGAGAAGACTAAAAGAAGCGATAGACCATGTATGGTCCGCCAAGAAATATTCAACCTCAAAAATTATCATCGATGTCGATTGCTGAATCCAAACGCCGCGTAGCGTATATCAATGAAATGATTGAAAGCGGTCACGCCGCTCAGTTAGTATCCGAAGGGGAAGCGTACCACAGCGAACAGTTGGCGCATATCGCCGAAGAGATCTGTTCCCGTAACGTACGTGTCGTGCTGATTGCCGGACCCTCCTCCAGCGGAAAGACCAGCACGAGTCATAAACTGTGTCTGGAATTGCTGGCGCACGGAAAACAACCGGTGGCCTTGTCCTTGGACAACTGGTATCTGAACGGTACACTCACACCCTTGAAACCGGATGGAACAAAGGATTATGAGTCGGTATATGCGATTGATCTTAACCAATTGGAAGAGGACCTGAAAGCACTTGTAGCCGGAAAGGAGATTGCTTTACCCACCTTCAATTTTGCCGAAGAGAAACGGGAGTATCCGGGAGAGACATTATGTTTGGAGGGTGAGGCCGTATTGGTGATGGAGGGTATTCATGCCTTGAATCCGATCTTAACCCGGCATATCAGCGATGCTCAGAAATACAAGATCTACGCGGCACCGATGAGTCCCGTATCGTTGGACGGCGAGACCTGGATACCAACCAACGTGCATCGTCTGTTACGCCGAATGAGCCGCGACTATCGTACGCGGGGCAAAACTCCGCAGGTAACCATTGCCGGCTGGCCATCGGTGCGAGAAGGAGAGGAGAAATGGATTGAGCCGTTCAGGAACGAAGCGGATGCGCAGTTTGACACATCGATGACGTATGAACTTCCGGCTATCCGTTATGCGGTAGAAACAGCCTTGCAGACCGTGCCTGCTTCTGCTCCGGAATACAAGATCGCGGAACAGCTGCTGTACTACCTCAGTTTCTTTGAAGGACTGGAAGCATCTTACATTCCACGCACCTCCATTTTACGGGAGTTTATAGGCGGTTCTCAGTTCAATGTAGGCTGATTTTAGGTCAAATAGCCCCAAAAATAGACGATTTTTCACTTTTTTCTTGCATATGTCAAAAAAAAGTAGTACCTTTGCGCACTTTTTGTGTGTCGTGCGCGAAAGTACGCGTTACGTACGTGCAATAAGACAAGGAAATAAAATCAAAAACAAATACAAAAACAATTATGCAAAACAAAGGACTTGTTAGATTTTTGGTAGCATGCCTTATTGTGGTATGCGCCTTTTATCTGTCTTTCTCTTTTGTAACTCGTATCTATGACAATCGAGCAAAAGAGTACGGACAGGAGCAAGCGATGGTGGATGGTGTAGTGAATGATTCGCTGGCCAAGATTAAAGAGGCTTATTACCTCGACTCCATTGCAACCAAGACAGTTTGGTGTTGGCACACGCTCAAAGAGTGCCGTGAGAGAGAGATCGGTTTGGGTCTTGACTTGAAGGGTGGTATGAACGTGACGATGGAAGTGTCCGTTCCGGCTATTCTGGACGCACTGACCGGTCACAGTCTGGAAAAGAACTACAAAGCCGCTATTGATGCTGCTCGTCAGCACATGAAAGACGGTGTGTCGAATGACTTCCTGGGTCTTTTCTTTGACGAGTATGAGTTAGGCGGTGGCCGTCTGGCTCCGCTGTTCACCGCTACGATGCGTGACAAGATTGATCCGGACATGGACAACAACGAGGTAAAACGCATCATCCGTAACGAAGTGGATGACGCGGTTGAGAACTCGTTCAACGTGCTTCGTACCCGTATCGACCGCTTCGGTGTTGTACAGCCGAACATCCAGAAGTTAGGTAACGGTCGTATCCTGATTGAGTTACCGGGTATCAAAGAGCCGAAGCGCGTAGAGAAACTGCTGCAAGGTAGTGCAAACCTGGAGTTCTGGGATACTTACTATAGCCAGGAGCTGTTTAGCGACTTGCAGACTATCGAGAGTAAGTTGGCTGAAGAAGAGCAGACCTTGGTTGGTTTGTTCTCTGACGGCGTTATTGGTAGAGACAAAACGCCGGTTATCGGTGTTGCTCATTATTCGGACACCGCACGTATCAACGCTATTCTGCAAAGTCACAAAGCAGACCTGCCGAGTTTGGCACATTTCTGCTGGGAAGTAAAAGCGATTGATGACCGCGGCATGTATTTCCGTCTCATCGCGTTGAAACGTGAATCTACTCGTAAGGGTCCGAGATTGGAAGGCGACGTGATCACCGATGCACGTGCTGACTTCCAACAGAACGGTCACGCCGAGGTATTGATGAAGATGAACGCTGCCGGTGCTCGCAAATGGGCTGAGATCACCAAGAAAGCATATGAAGATGGCCAGAAGAGCGTAGCTATCGTATTGGATGGCTTCGTATATAGTTTCCCGAACGTACAGAGTGAGATCACCGGCGGTAGCAGTTCTATTACCGGTCACTTCACGATGGACGAGGCAAAGGACTTGGCGAACACGCTTAAGTCCGGTAAGATGCCGGCACCTGCCCGTATCATCCAATCGGATGTAGTAGGTCCGTCTCTGGGTCAAGAAGCTATCCGTGCCGGTTTGCTTTCCTTCCTGCTCGGTTTCATCCTGATTCTGGTTTACATGGTCTTCTACTATGGCTGGATCCCGGGTCTGATTGCAGACGCTGCATTGGTTTGCAACCTCTTCCTGTTGGTAGGTATCCTGGCTTCCTTCAACGCCGTACTGACCTTGCCGGGTATTGCCGGTATCGTGCTGACGATGGGTATGGCTGTGGATGCGAACGTGCTTATCTACGAGCGTATCCGTGAGGAGCTCCGTGGCGGCAAGGGTATGCGTAAAGCGGTTGAGGATGGTTTCAAGGGTGCCATCAGCGCCATCGTGGATGCGAACGTGACTTCGTTCCTGACCGGTGCCATCCTGGCTTACTTCGGTACAGGTCCTATCAAGGGCTTCGCTGTTACCTATATGATCGGTATCATCTCGTCCTTCTTGACGGCTGTGTTCATTACCCGTCTGTTGCTGGATGACTACTGCAAGCGTGAGAATGCGAAAGAGTTGAGCTTCACCACTCCGATGATGAAGAACTTCCTGCAGAATATCCACTTCGACTTCGTGAAAGCACGCAAGTGGGCTTACTGCCTGTCGGGTGCACTTGTGATCTTCGCTATCTTGGGTCTTGAGCCGCACGTGTTCGGAAAACTGAACTTGGGTATTGATTTCTCCGGTGGTCGTAACTATGTGGTTCGTTTTGACAACGATCAGATTGAGACACAGAAAGTACGTGAGAACCTGAATGAGGTCTTCAAGGCAGATGCCAAAGTACGTGGCGAAGAGGAGTCCTTCTCGCTGAACGTAATCACCTTTGGTAACAACGCCAACCAGGTACGTGTATCGACCAACTACCTCGTTAACGAGGATGATGTAGATGATCTGATTGACCAACTGCTGTATGACGGTTGCAAACCGTTCATGGCTGAGGAGGTTAGCTTCGATGACTTCAGTTCGTCGGAGAAGAACCCGGAGGTAGGTATCATGCAGAGCCAGAAGGTAGGTCCGTCTATTGCAGACGACATCAAGACCAGTGCTATCTGGGCTATCTTTGCTGCGCTGATCGGTATCTTCATCTATATCTTGATCCGTTTCCGCAACTTCGCTTACTCCGTAGGTGCATTGGCAGCTTTGGCACACGATACCGTGATTATCCTGGGTCTGTATGCGATCCTTTGGAAGATCATGCCGTTCTCCATGGAGATCGACCAGGCATTTATCGCTGCTATCCTGACGGTTATCGGTTACTCTATCAACGATACCGTGGTCATCTTCGACCGTGTTCGTGAGTACAACAAGTTGTATCCGAAACGTGAGAAGAACGTGAACATCAACGATGCATTGAACAACACCTTGAGCCGTACGTTCTCGACCTCTATGAGTACGTTCGTGGTATTGTTGGCAATCTTCATCTTCGGTGGTGAGACGATCCAAGGTTTCGTCTTCGCTCTCCTCATGGGTGTTATCGTTGGTACCTATTCGTCTCTGTTCATCGCTTCGCCGATTGCATACGATATCCAACGTGCGATTGCTAAGCGCAAAGAGAAAAAGGAAGCATTGAAGAAATAATGGCTAAAGGCTAATGGCTAATGGCTAAAGTTATGCAAAACGATTTCTTAAAATACGCTGTCTCGCAGGGTTTGAACTCCATGCATGTAGAGAACGTCATGTCTCGCAGCATGGATTCAACCCGTGCAAGCGGTTATATATCGCCCACTATCCTGGAGGAGCGTCAGTTGAACGTGACGCAGATGGATGTGTTCAGTCGCTTGATGATGGACCGTGTTATTTTCCTCGGTACCGAGGTGAATGATTACACAGCCAACGTCATTCAGGCGCAGTTACTCTATCTGGACTCCGTGGATAGCGAACGCGATATCAACCTGTATCTGAATACACCGGGCGGTTCGGTGTATGCCGGTTTGGGAATATATGACACAATGCAGTTTGTTAAAGCACGTGTAGCTACGATCTGCACCGGTTTGGCTGCTTCGATGGGAGCGGTGTTACTGGTAGCCGGAGAGCAAGGAATGCGTGCCGCATTACCGCACAGCCGCGTCATGATTCACCAGCCTCTGGGAGGTATTCAAGGTCAGGCCAGCGATATTGAGATCACGGCCAAAGAGATTCTCAAACTCAAAGACGAACTCTATCAGATCATCTCCGACAAGTCCGGTAAGTCGATGGAACAAATCCGTCAGGATGCGGACCGTGACCACTGGATGACCTCGCAGGAAGCGCTGGAATACGGAATGATCGACAAGGTATATACGCATAAAGAATAATGGGGCGTAATACAGTAAATACGTGCAGTTTCTGTGGACGCACTATGCCGGAGATGTTCCAAGGCATGGAGCGCACCACGCTTATTTGCAGCGAGTGTATTGAGTCGGGCTATAAGATGCTTACCGCCAAACCCAAGAAAGTGGCTGCCAAAGCCGGTGAATTGAGTTTGGCTAACTTACCGACGCCGCAAGGCATCAAGGAGTTCTTGGACCAGTATGTGATTGGTCAGGACGATGCCAAGCGTTTTCTTTCTGTAGCAGTTTACAACCATTATAAGCGGGTGCTGCAAGAGATCTCGAACGATGACGTGGAGATTGAGAAGAGTAATATCCTGCTGGTGGGATCCACCGGAACGGGTAAGACTCTTCTGGCACGCACGATTGCCAAGATGCTGAAAGTGCCTTTCGCCATCGGTGATGCAACGGCACTGACGCAGGCAGGTTATGTAGGTGAAGACGTGGAGTCGCTGCTGGTTCGCCTGCTGCAAGATGCGGATTATGACGTGACCAAAGCGCAACGCGGTATCATCTTCATCGATGAGATCGACAAGATCGCCCGTAAGAGTGAGAACATGTCCATCACGCGTGACGTGAGCGGCGAAGGAGTACAACAGAGTCTGCTGAAGATGCTGGAGGGTTCGATTGTCAACGTACCGCCTCAGGGTGGACGGAAACATCCGGATCAGGAGTTGATACATATCGACACAAAGAATATCCTCTTTATCTGCGGTGGTGCTTTTGACGGTATCGAGCGTAAGATCTCCCAGCGTATGAATACGCAGACAGTGGGTTTTGCGGCACAAGAGAAAGCGGCACAGGTGGATAAGAACAATCTGCTGCAATATATCGCACCGCAAGATCTGAAGTCCTACGGTTTGATTCCGGAGATCATCGGTCGTCTGCCGGTTCTGACCTATCTGGAGCCGCTCAATAAAGAAGCATTGCGTAATATCCTGACCGAGCCGAAGAACGCGCTTACTAAGCAGTACAAGAAACTGCTGGCGATGGATAACGTGACGCTTACCTTTGACGATGAAGCACTGGATTATATCGTAGATAAAGCGATTGAGTACAAACTCGGTGCACGTGGATTGAGAGGACTGATGGAGACCGTGATGACCGATCTGATGTTTGAGTTACCGAACCACAAGCATCTAGGTAAGACACAGGAGTTCCGGGTTACCAAACAGTTCACGGAACAGAAGTTAGGTCATCGGAAACTGATACAATTAAAAAACGCGGTTTGAGCCGCGTTTTTTTTGTGTTATCAGAACCCGCTATAGACTAGTTCCAGTTCCATATCATTCTGTGCGGAACGGATCTTGGTAGCGGACATCGTTTGCTGTTGGCGTACCGACGAGACCGTCGTAGAGGAATAGGAAGTAACACTGGTCTCAATCGTAACCGGTACCAGCATCAGGTTTAGCACTTCCTCTTCTTCCGCCTCATTACGCAACTGGTTGCCTAAGAAATCGGACAGGTCATAGGTATAGTAATAGATGGCGTTTCCAGCCGTGTCCGTGCCTTGCGTCAGCGCACTCAACAGCGCACAGGTATCGGTAGGCAGTTCCCGGTTCTTAAAGAAGCGGTCCATGCTCTGTTCCTTGATAAGCAGCATATACGAAGCCGGTTGCAGCCAGTCATTGCGCGTGATCTCACTTTCCGAACCCGTGAACACATTCTCCACATTCACACGCACCTCGGCCTTGTTGATATACGGACGTTTGTAGAGATAAGCGATGCTGTCATGGGCGTCATTCCATACCGAGTCATAGGTCAGATGACGGATGATGGTATCCGCAATCTGCGCCATCGGGAATTGCATACGCGTGTACACGCCTGCAGGCGCGATAATATAATTATAGGTGTCGGAATCCTGTTTCAGTTCTTCCACCAAAGCTTGCTTATCCTCGTAATAGAGATGATTAACCGTACGCACTTCCGAATTGGCGTAGAAGGCTTTCATATCATGCACCAAGGTGTCATTGCCCGGCGTCTTCTCGTATTCAAAATGATAAAAAACGCCCAATGCGATATCGGATATGTTCAGCATCGTGGAGGAACCGAAAGAGGTCTCAATGAGCAAACCTTTGAATTGGTTATTGAAGGTCTCCTGGTCATCAAAAGACTGAATTGCCCAGAAATAGTCAGCAAACTCATCATTGACGCGCATGCGTAGCATGGGTGTATAGTTTCCGTTGCTGTCTTGCACCGAATCCAATTTTTCGGACGCCACCACAATCCGGTGATTGGCCAGGATACTATGGGTATGGGAACAATAATCGTCGATATCCAGATCCGTAGGATACGTACCGGAATAGCGGAAGGTCTTTTTATCCATCATATAGGCATCAATAGCCAAAGGCGAATAACCGTCTCCCGTCCAGCTGGCGTAATACATGAACAGACAAACGGAATCCAATCCGAGATTCTTGATATGCGATCCGGAAGGGTAACGATATCCCTCCGGACAGGCCAATTGCGTCAAGATAGAGGCACGCAGCACACCGAAATCCGTCTCTATCTCACCCAGCAAGAAAGAATCCGCCTGAGAGATGATCGCGCTGCAACTGTCTATGGCCGAACGGAAAGCAAACGTATCCGCCAGCACGATAATCTGATCTCCGGAATCCAGCACCGATTCTCCGGTACTGGCTACATCGTCTTTACAGGCCGTGAAGGCCATGACGAAAGCAATGATACATCCTATAAACGCAAATCGTTTATTCATTCTTCTTTCCCTAATAACGTTTGGAAGAAATCCCATTGACGTTTCGCCGCAGCAGCTACATCCTCTGTCTCCTCGTACGGCAAAACGGGTTTCCCCTTCGTCTCCGCATAGTTTGCTACCCGTTGGTTCACCTTAGGCGACGCATATACCAACGCATCCGAATAATCCACCGCCAGACGCATCAACTCCTCATATCCGACCGGAAAATCGACGATGGAGCGCACGTCGGTTGTGGTGATACCATCGATACGCATTTTCTCCGAGAACTTCGTCGGAAAAGCTTTTTGATATTCGTTTTCGTCCAAAGAAAGGACGATTTTTGAGTTTGCAAAGAACGGTTCGTCAAAGAAGGCTTTCTTCAGATAGATCGGCGCCAGCGCACTCATCCAACCGGAACAAACGATGATATCCGGCGTCCAACGGAGTTTCTTCACTGTCTCAATTACACCACGGGCATAGAAAATCACACGATCATCATTATCCGCATACTCCACTCCTGACGCATCGGTCAAACCTTTGCGACGGCCGAACAGATCATCGTTGTCAATAAAATAGATCTGGATACGCGCAGACTGGATGGAAGCCACCTTAATCAGCAAGGGATGATCCGAATCCTCAATGATCAGATTCATACCGGACAGGCGAATCACCTCGTGCAACTGGTTACGGCGCTCGTTGATCTCACCGAACTTAGGCATGAACGTACGAGTCTCAAAACCATGGCTCTGGAAGTACTCCGGAAGCTGACGGTTTAACAGACGAATTGGCGTCTCTTCTGCCAAATAAGGGTATATCTCCTGGGAGATAAAAAGGATTCGTTTCGGCTCTTTCATAAGCGTGTGAACATTTTTCCGCTGCAAAGTTACAAAAAAATTTTGACATATGCAAAAAAAAGTGTATCTTTGCACGATTTTTTGACAATAAGGACCAATTTATAGCACTTTTATATGCAAATTATTACTACCAAGAAGGAATTGCAAGCGATGGTAGAGGCTTGCAAAGCAACAGGAAAAACCATCGGTTTGGTACCTACTATGGGTGCCTTGCATGAAGGTCACGCCAGTCTGGTGAAACGCGCAGTGAACGAGAACAACGTGTGCTTCGTTTCGGTTTTTGTCAATCCTACCCAGTTTAACAACAAAGAGGACCTGGCCAAGTACCCTCGTAACATCCAACGCGATGCGGAGTTATTGGAAACCATCGGTGCAGACTTTGTCTTCGCACCCACACCGGAAGAGATGTATTCGGAAGAGGAGATGAACACCACCTTCGATTTTGACTTCGCCGGTTTGGACAAAGTGATGGAAGGCAAGATGCGTCCCGGTCATTTCAACGGTGTTGTGCAGGTGGTAAGTCGTCTCTTCTACCTCGTGCAACCAGACAAGGCTTATTTCGGAGAGAAGGACTTCCAACAGTTGGCGATCATCCACCATATGGTAGAGCACAGCAGTATGGCCGGCACGTTCGGAAACCTGCAGATCATCGACTGTCCTATCGTACGTGAAGCATCCGGTTTGGCACTCAGCAGCCGTAACGAACGGCTTTCCGAAGCGGAGAAAAAGACCGCGTTGGCTATCTCTAAAACGCTTTTTGCTTCGTTGGAATGGGCAAAAGAGGAAGGTGCGACTGTTGCGGATGTTCAACAGCGTGTCATTGACTCGATCAATGCGATAGAAGGATTGGAAGTGGAGTATTACGAGATCGTGGATCAGACCAGTCTGCTACCTACAGACACCTTTGATCACGCCATCGGTTGCGTCACCGTCTATTGCGGACCGGTTCGGCTGATTGATAATATCAAGTACTAATGGCTAAAGGCTAATGGTTATAGTTGTTGACCAACATATTCCTTTCATCGCTGAGGCTGTTCAACGGGAATGGCCTCAGGTCGATATTTTCCCGTTGAAACCGGAAGAAATCGATGCTTCGGCGGTGAAAGATGCCGATGTGCTTATCGTACGGACACGTACGCGTGTGGATGCGTCTTTATTGGAAGGTTCGCAGGTACGTATGGTGTGTACAGCGACTATCGGATTCGATCATATCGATACGGCTTATTGCGAGACGCACGGTATCCGGTGGATGTCCTGTCCCGGATGCAATGCACAAGCCGTCTGCGACTATATCGAAGAAGCCTTAGAAGAAATCTCCAATATCCAATCTCCAATCTCCAATCCAATGACCATCGGCGTCATTGGTGTCGGTCATGTAGGTTCATTGGTTGCCAAGATGGCGGAACGCAAAGGATTGAAAGTGCTGCTCAACGATCCTCCGAAAGGGATGGGTGTCTCGTTAAAAGAGATCGCAGCGCAATGCGATATCATCACGTTTCACGTTCCGCTGGATCCCACTACTCATCACCTATGCGATGCGGAATTCTTGCTGCAATGCCGACCGGGTGCACTGATTATCAATGCGGCACGTGGAGGTGTTGTGGATGAACAAGCGCTGCTGCAAAGCGGTCATCCGTTTGTCATAGATACTTGGGAGAATGAACCGCATATTGATGCGAATATGCTCCATCATGCCTTGTTGGCATCGATGCATATCGCCGGATATTCGTTGGAAGGGAAACGCAATGCTTCGCAGATGTGCCTTGATGCGGTAGCAGAGGAGTTTAACTTGCCGAAGATCAATCTGCAATCACCAAATACCAATGACCGATTATCAATCGGTGATTCATCACCGGGTTGGTTATCCCGCATTTTCGAACAACTCAAAGCCCATCCGGAACAATTTGAGCAGTTACGAAAAAACTACCCTCTAAGATAACATGAAAAAGTTACTTCTCTTATGGATTGGTTTGAGTATGATGGTTTTGTCAAAAGCCGTCGTACCGAGTTTTGTTAACCCCATTTTGCCGTACGACTATTCGGATCCGGATGTATGCCGTATAGGGGATACGTATCTACTGACATCGTCTTCGTTCAATAACGTGCCGGGTTTGCAGATTTTGGCCTCAAAGGACTTAGTACATTGGGAGATTGTGGACGCAGCGATTCGGTATCAAGTGCCGGGTTACAAAGAAGGCGACAAGGTGGCGGGAAACTTTGTATGGGCGCCGGCGATACGGGAGCATGACGGTCAACTGTATATCTATTACGGAGATCCCGATCGTGGTATCTATTGCATTAAAGCCGATATTTCCAAAGGGTTGGATTTTCCATTAGCTTGGGAAGCGCCGGTACTGGTATTGGAAGGAAAGGGATATATCGATCCTTGTCCGCTATGGGATGAGGATGGAAGGGTGTATCTGAGTCATGGAGTAGCAGGCAGTCGGTTGGGATTGAAAAGCGTACTGCTGATGGCAGAATTGAACAGTGACGGATTGAGTGTCAAAGTGCCGAGTCGGATTATTTTTGACGGTCATGAAGCGCATCCGACCAGTGAAGGTACAAAACTGTATAAACGGAACGGCTATTACTACCTGATGCATCCGGCAGGAGGTGTTTCTACGGGATGGCAAGTCGTACAACGAGCAAAGAACATATACGGTCCATATGAGTTAAAGGTTACCATGGCGCAAGGTAGTACCAGTGTGAACGGTCCTCATCAGGGCGGGTGGGTAGAGACGCCGGAAGGAGAGAGTTGGTTTATTCATTTTCAGGATGTAGGAGTAGCAGGACGAATTGTACACATGCAGCCTGTGAAATGGGTGAATGAATGGCCGGAGATGGGTTATAAAGGCGAACCGATAAAGACGTACGGAAAACCCAAGAAGGGAGAATGCAGTTGGAGCAATTTTGCGAGAAGGGATGAGTTTGAAAATGGGGAATTGGCTTTGGATTGGCAGTGGGCAGGCGGAAGAGTGAAACCGCAGTGGTATTTTTGCGATGCCGCGAAAGGAATCTTAAGATTGTATAGTGCGCCGAGAGAAGAGGACGACCGGATACCGAATATGTTGTTGCAGAAGATTCCATATGCAGCTTTTACCGCTACCGCACGTGTGCGTTTTGTTCCTAACAAAGATAAAAAGATGGAGGGAGCCGAGAGTGCCGGTTTGATTGTAAGCGGTAAGAAAGCATCTTTCAAACTGGAAGTCCCGATGACGGATGAATGGTACTATTTAAGATTGAAGATGACGGATAAGCAGAAAGGGCAGTTCTATGTATCAACAGACGGAAAGAATTGGTCGAAATCGGGGGAAGAATTTCAAGCTACTGAAGGTCACTGGATCGGTGCGCAAGTAGGTTTGTTCTGCAGCAGGGATAACCGCAAGTTCAATGATTCCGGATGGATGGATGTGGATTGGTTTGAGATAAGTATAGACACAATCCTATCCTGCAAAGGGATGGGATTGTTTGTATTCGTAGATGAGGGAGTTGAATTTCCAAGCACGGGAAGTTTTATAGGTTTTGCCGTTTGATGCGATATGTTGAGCGGCTTCGAAATCGGCTTTCAGTTGGGATTTGGCCTCAGGAGAGGTTAGGAGTTTGAGTTGAGAAGCGGCATAAGCAAAGGCAGCAGAGTTCCATTTCTGGCGTGGAGACTGATTTTGCTGATATGTTTCTTCGCGATCACGATAGAATTGTTTACCATTTCGCATGTAAAAATAGCCTCTATCGCGGCCGTAGAGTTTGCCGTGTACTTCATCGATGCCTGATGACGTGCTAATTTTTGCCATAAAAAAGAGGTTTTTAAAATGTATATTATATATAAATATATAATATAGTATTATACATAAATTTCGGCTTGTTTTTGGGTCGACAGAGGCCTGACATTGGCTTTGACTGTCGGTTGACCGTCGTTCGACTGTCGTTCCGATTAGTTAAATCCGATGCAAAGGTAGTGCTTTTTTTTGATATATGCAAATTTTGAGGAAGAATTTGTCAAAAAAGATCAAAAATGATTCAAAAAAGCGCACATGAATGTGCGCGCATAGACGCTATAGAAAAAAGAGAGCCCAGGATATAATCTCTGGAAACGGACAAAGGTGGATAAGTGGGAGCCATGCGGATAATGGCGACAATGATGTCGCCAAAATGCACAAAAAAATCCCCCTACTCTAGAAAAGAGAGGGGGATGGGGATGTCCAAATGCTATTTGGACGTAATGGACGCTGATGATTTTACCTCTTGGCCGGTGAGAGTGTAGGTATGATCACCGCGGAAAATTATTGTTCGATTACTTTTATTTCATCTTCCCTTATGTTTTTCCACATTTATGTGTGAATGTGTGAATTATTCTTCACTTATATATATCCTTTCTTCCGGCTCTGGCAACTCATGTTTGCATAGATAACTCAATACCGTCCCATCTGTTATATTCTTGTATATGTGCCGTTTAGCATCCTCTAATGAAGGAAATTTCTTCTTCCCTGAAATCTTATGCTCTTGTTCATGAAAACCACCATACTCCAATTGCACATAGTATTTGTAGAACAGATTGACATAACACCCATACGGCATTTCGACAATCATGATCTTATACTTTTCATAGTTCTCATAAATATAACAATTCTTCCGATGCTTCCATCTTGGTGAATCTACAAAACGCTGTAAACGCTCTTCCTCCAATTGCATATCTCGTTCCGCTATACTCGGATACTCGCTGTTCGTCAGTTTACATGCACAGTCGCATCCAACCGACAAGTATCCATCATAATCTGGATGGAATAAATAGTGTTCATATCTCAGTTCTGTTCCGCATAACTCGCACACTCCATTCACTCCGCCTAAATCATCCACTCCTTCATACTTCCATCCGCTCTGTGGTATAGCGTCCGGTAATAGATTGTGCTCTCGTGCATGGCAACCTTTGCAAAGCGTAATCAAATCTTGCTGGTTATATTCCCATGGCTTCTTCCCCTGAATATATTTCTTATGATGAACCTGCAAGACCACATCCGGCTCCTTTCGCCCACACACTTGACAAGTTCCACCATCCAGTTCGATGATTTGCCTACAACGTTCCTTCCATGAAGGCTTCCGATATTGTTTAGCCTGTTGCTTGTTCATGTCCTAATGAGCCAAAAATCGCTGCAAAATTACAAAATTTTTTCTACATACGCAAATAAAATTTGCTCATGTCAAAAAAATATAGTACCTTTGCACAAAAATTTCGATAGTTATGAAAAAAATATCGTGGCTTATCTTGTTCGCGTTGATTGCATATACCACATATGCGCAAATTCCAACGTTTGAGGAGCCAAAGAAAGAGGATGTTATTTCTTTGGTATTTGACAGTACGCAAAATACTATTGAGGTTAGTACGAGTAAATATGACCCGTCTATTCAAGCTTTTGTAGGACAGGAATTATATCTAAAACCGTTAGAGGAAAGCAAGCGCAAAGAAGGTTATTTGAGCATAGTTACCATGGATTACAAACATCAAAGTCCTCCATATATGTATCGCTATGGTCAGTATGATCAAATAGCTGGTCAAACATTTAAGATAATTAGGATAGATTCTACTCTTACTCGATATAATGGTTATGTTTTTACGTTGCAAATGAAGGCAGACGAAACGATAATGTGCAAATACATTTATCATGGCACTGCTTGGGATTTTCCCTTTGTAACGATGTCCTATTATAATTATTTGTGCAGCAGAGTAGTAAACAACAAATTTGTAATAAGCAATTCTGTCTTGGTGAATAAAGAACAAGCATCATCTGCTGAACCATGGGAAGCCACGAGTATTTCAATCAATAATGAAGGAAAATTGTTTGTGATCATTAAGCACAATGAAATCGACAACAAAGTCCTTTTAGATGACTTTGTAACTTATTCGGAATTAGAACAGAAAAGGAAAGCTATTTATGCAGAACAAGAATGGAACGATTTAGTTAAGCAATATGGTCTATCTATGATGAAGATTGTTCTGGATGGAAAAATCAAAGTTGGCATGCCTGAAAAGTTAGTGAGATTTGCATTAGGTGCTCCAAATAAAATAAACACTTCTTCTTACGGCTCTAATCAATGGTGCTATGATGGTATATATGTTTATATCAAGAATCACAAGGTAGAGTCTTGGAATTAACACTATTACTTTTCCAAGAAAGTTTCCAAAATGGAAATAGTCGATGATTGCTTATAGAATAGCATGAAAAAAGCCACTCGCACGAGTGACTTTTTCTGTAGCGGGACCCAGGATTGAACTGGGGACCTCATGATTATGAATCATGCGCTCTAACCAGCTGAGCTATCCCGCCATGTCCCGATTAAGGGGCCAATGAATGCCTTCGAGTCGAAAGCGGGTGCAAAGGTACTACATTTTTTTGAATTGACCAAATTTTTTTGAAAAAAAATGCAATTTTTCTTAAATTATTTGTATATGCCATTTTTTTTTTGTATCTTTGCACGCTAATTAAAAGTTTTTAGTATGGCAGAGTCTAAATACGAAAGTAAAATCAGTTCAGCCCCCTATTCGGCAGAGCAGATTTATCGGGTGATCAGTAACCTGCAGAACATTGATCGGGTGAAGGATCTTATTCCGAAGGATAAGATTCAGGAGATGGAGGTGGAGCCGGACCGTATTCGCATCAAAACAGACGGGTTGGCACAAAAAATATCCATCGTGGTGGTAGAAAGACTGGAGAATGATACGGTTAAGTTTGGTATCGAAGGTATTCCGATGGATGCCAATTTCTGGATTCAGTTGAAGGAAGTGGCGCCGAACGACACCCGTATCAAGTTAACGCTGAAAGCCGATATCCCGATGATGTTCAAGATGATGATCGGCGGTAAGTTACAAACCGGACTCGACCAGGCATCCGAGATGATGGCGAAGTTCCCCTACGGGAATTGGCAATAAATGGCTAAAGGTTAAAGGTTATAGGTTAAAGGTAAAAGTATGAAAAGACCGAGAATACATAGAGAAGGCAGGAATCCGATCATCGGATTGGTGTTGCTTTTGTTTATTATTAACGTCGTGGTTTATATGTCCGTCTCATCGCACTGGGCATTAGCCGTTTCGTTAGCGATCACTTCGATTTTATTGGTGTTTGTCACCTATTTCTTCCGCAATCCTGTGCGCGTGTTGGAGATCGATGATCCTAATTTCGTCATCGCGCCTGCTGATGGTCGTGTGGTAGTAATCGAACCGACGGAGGAGAACGAGTATTTCCATGAGAAGAAACTGCAGGTTTCCATCTTCATGTCGCCGTTTAACGTACACGCCAACTGGTATCCGATCGAGGGAACGATCTTAGAGTCGTCGCACCAGAAAGGCCGACACAAAGGAGCATGGCTGCCGAAATCCAGTACCGAGAACGAACGTTCGCTGGTGGTCATTGAAACGCCTTCGAAGATTCAGATTGCCGTTCGGCAAGTAGCCGGCGCCATGGCACGACGGATTGTGACCTATGCCAAGGTGGGCAAGCAATGTCACCGGAACACACACCTCGGATTTATCAAACTCGGTTCACGTGTCGATATGTACCTGCCGCTGAACACGGAGATGTTCGTCGATGTAGGTGACTCCGTTCGTGGAAACGAGACGATCATTGCTCGTCTCTCCGAAGAAAATGAAAATTGAAAATTGAAGATTTTAAAACTATACAACCATGAATTTTGAAGAATTATTTGCGCAGTACCCCTGCCCGTTTACCGATGAGCAAGTAAAAGCTCAAGTGGCTGACATCGAAGCGAAGCATTTCGCTGAAAACAACAACGTAGAGGTGTGGAAAGAGTGTCTGCACCAGATCGACTATACGACGCTTAGTGCCGACGACACCATCGCTAAGGTGGAGAAGATGGCGAATGCGGTGAATAACTTCGAGAAAGATTTCCCGGGTATTCCGAACGTAGCTGCTATCTGCGTTTATCCTGCCATGGCAGAGTACGTACGTGCCGCACTCAAAGATCCGAAATTCAATATCGCTTGCGTCAGCGGTGGATTCCCTGCTTCGCAGACATTCCTCGAGGTCAAGGTGGCGGAAACAGCTATGGCTATCAAAGCCGGCGCTACCGAGATAGACATCGTTCTCTCTGTAGGCAAGTTCCTCGAAGGGAATTATCAGGAGTGCTTCGACGAGATCAGCGAACTGAAAGCCGTTTGCGGCGACAAGCACCTCAAAGTGATCCTCGAGACCGGGCTGCTCAAGAGTGCTGAGAACATTTGGAAAGCATCGATCCTGAGTATGGCAGCCGGTTGCGATTTCATCAAGACCTCTACCGGTAAGATCAGCGTGAACGCTACTCCGGAGGCTACTTTCATCATGTGCCACGCTATCAAGGCTTGGAAAGAGAAAGCAGGCATTAAGATGGGTTACAAACCGGCAGGTGGTGTATCGACAACCGAAGAGGCTGTACAGCACTTCACGCTTGTCAAAGAGATCCTGGGCGAAGAATGGCTCAATAATGAGTGGTTCCGCTTCGGTGCAAGCCGTCTGGCAAATAACTTACTTTCCTCTATCGTAGGACAAGAAACCAAATATTTCTAATGAATAAGATTCTATCCAAGAAATTCTTTTCGGACAATGTAGCGGAGCTGATCGTTGAAGCTCCGCTCATTGCGCGTAGCCGTCGTGCCGGTCACTTCGTGATTATCCGTGTGGACGCTAACTCCGAACGTATCCCGTTGACCATCGCAGGGGCGGATATCGAAAAAGGTACGATCACGTTGGTGGTACAACAAGTAGGTGCCTCGACGCATAAACTGTTGGCGATGAACCCGGGTGATTGTCTGCATGACATCGTGGGACCGCTCGGTCGCGCTACGCGTATCGAGAACTATGGTACCGTGGTATGTGCCTGCGGTGGTGTCGGTGCAGCGCCGATGCTGCCGATTGCCGAGGCACTCAAGAAAGCCGGCAACAAAGTCATCACAGTGCTGGCAGCTCGTAACAAAGACCTGCTCATCCTTCAGGATGAACTCGCCCAATGGTCCGACGAAGTGATCATCATGACCGATGACGGTTCGGCGGGTCAACAAGGTGTTGTCACCGTAGGTGTCGAGCAAGTGATCAACCGCGAGAAGGTGGACAAATGTATCACCATCGGTCCGGCGATCATGATGAAGTTCGTCGCTCTGACTACTGCCAAATACAATATCCCTACCGAGGCTTCGCTGAACACCATCATGGTGGACGGTACGGGTATGTGCGGTGCGTGTCGTGTAACGGTTCACGGTAAGACCAAATTCGTCTGCGTGGATGGTCCTGAGTTTGATGCCCATGGTGTTGACTGGAACGAAATGCTCAGCCGCATGAAAGCGTTCAAAGCGGAAGAAGCAGAAGCCCTGCGGGCTTATAATGAGCGCTCGCAAAGCGAGCTCAATGATGAAATGAGCGCGGCCAAGCCGCTCAATGATGTGCAAGTAGGCACCGTTGAGCCTTTTGAAGGCAAACCGAAAGACCGTGTAGCGATACCTCGTGTGCAGATGCCGGAACTGCGTCCGGAAGTGCGCGTAAAGAGCCTGCACGAGGAAGTGAACCAAGGTCTGACTTTCGAACAAGCTATTACCGAGAGCCATCGTTGTCTGAATTGTAAGAACCCGACGTGTGTGCAAGGCTGTCCGGTGAACATCAACATTCCGGGATTCATCAAGACCCTGGAAACCGGCGATATCCTCGGAGCAGCTGCGGTCATCAAAGAGAGTTCGTCTCTACCGGCCGTCTGCGGTCGTGTATGTCCGCAAGAGAAGCAATGCGAGAGTCAGTGTATCCATCTGAAGATGGGTCATCCGGCTGTTGCTATCGGTTACTTGGAGCGTTTCTGCGCGGATTATGCAAATGCGCAGCCTCAAATCTCAAATGTCAAATCTCAAATCTCAAATACCGCAATGAAAATTGCGGTGGTCGGTTCCGGTCCTGCGGGATTGACTTTTGCCGGTGATGCCGCCAAATACGGTTATGAAGTGCATGTTTTCGAAGCACTCCATGAGATAGGTGGTGTACTCAAATACGGTATTCCGGAGTTCCGTCTGCCGAATCGCATCGTGGATATCGAGATTGACGGTCTGCGTGCCTTGGGTGTACAGTTCCACACCGACACGATCGTTGGTAAGACGATTACGATTAAAGAACTGGAGGAACAAGGCTTCAAGGGTATCTTTGTCGGTTCCGGTGCCGGTTTACCGCGATTCATGAACATACCGGGAGAGAACCTCAACGGCGTCATGTCGTCGAATGAGTACCTGACCCGCGTCAACCTCATGGACGCTTCGAACCCTGCGACCGACACCCCGCTGCTCTACGGAAAGAACGTAGCGATCATCGGAGGTGGTAACACAGCCATGGATGCGGTACGTACCGCCAAACGCTTAGGCGCAGAACGTGCGATGATCATCTATCGCCGTTCAGAAGAGGAGATGCCGGCACGTGTGGAAGAGGTGCATCACGCCAAACAGGAAGGTATTGAGTTCATGACGCTCCATAATCCGATTGAGTACCATGCAGACGAGAACGGCCGTGTTTGCGAAGCGGTGCTGCAAGTGATGGAACTCGGTGAACCGGATGAGTCGGGTCGCCGTAGTCCGGTGCCCGTAGAAGGTAAGACCGTGACTATCCCTGTGGATCTCGTCATCGTAGCAGTCGGTGTTTCGCCCAACCCGTTGATCCCATCGTCCGTCGAAGGCCTTGAGATAAGCAAGAAAGGTACGATTGTGGTGAACGAGGGTATGCAGTCTAACCTCCCGATGATCTTCGCCGGAGGCGATATCGTTCGTGGAGGTGCTACCGTCATTCTCGCTATGTCAGACGGCCGCAAAGCCGCAGCAGCAATGCATGAATACTTAAAGGCGAAAGGTTAAAGGCGAAAGGCGAATGTTTTTAGCTGCCGTTATATTATCCTCGATTCTGACGTCTCATCCGATTACGGAGCAGGCGAATATGTCTGTGCTGGTTCAAAACCTGAACACGGGTGAAGTCATCGATAGTCAACGGGAGAACCATGTGGTTCCTCCGGCATCGGTGATGAAACTGCTGACGACAGGTGCGGCACTGGAGATGTATGGCGCGGATTATCAGTTTCCTACCACTATCGAATATAACGGTGTGATCCGTCATGACACTTTGTTTGGTAACTTATATGTCCGTGGAGGATGCGATCCTTCTTTGGGCAATAAGGGTCAGACCGGTTTCCTGTACCGTTGGGCCAAAGAGGTGAAAAATGCCGGTATTAAGGTGATTGAAGGCAGTGTGGTGGCAGACATGACGATGCTGGATGCGGAAGCACAAAATCCGGCATGGTTATGTGAAGATGCAGGAAACTACTATGCACCCGGTATCTTTGCACTCAATTATTACGGGAACACGATGAACATCGTGCTCAAGAGCGGTGAACCGGGAACGGTGGCAACGATTATGAAAACCGAACCGAACGTAGAGGATCTGGTGTTTATCAACCGAATCCGTTGTGACCGGATTCAATACGACGGTGCGTTTGTGAGTGGTATCCCCTACAGCCGGGAACGGTACTTGAACGGTGCGGTACCGTCTAACTTGGGTACGTTTGGTGTCAAAGGGGACTTACCGAATCCGGGATTGCTGTTAGTGCGCCATTTCACGAAGGTGCTGAATGAGTCCGGCATTTCCGTCCAACGGGAACCGACATATATCGCCGATTATAATCCGATGACACCGCCACGTATCGCTATCTACACGCATTACTCGCCGAAGTTATCGGAATTGATCACCGAGACCAATGTCAACAGTAACAACCTGTACGCGGAAAGTATCTTCCGTTTCTTGGGCACACGGTACATGTTACCCGGCACGATTCATAACAGTCAAGAGGTGGTGAAAGAGTTTTGGAAAAACAAAAAAGTGAGTGTCCAAAACGCCATCATCAAAGACGGTTGTGGTCTGGCGCCGCAAGATGCAATAAGTGCCAAGGCTTTAGTGGAATTACTAACCTACATGGCGCACAGCAAGAACGCCGAAGTATGGAAGGCATCGTTGCCGATCAGCGGTCAGACCGGTACGCTAAAGAGTCTGTGTGTCGGTACGGCATTGGAAGGAAAGATACATGCCAAAAGCGGAACGATTGCCGGAACAAAGAACTTCGCCGGATATATCGATATGCCGAACGGAGATACCTGGGTGTTCGCTATCCTGATCAATTCTGCACCCGGAAAGGCGAAGAATATACAAACGGTGATACAAGAATACCTGCTAGATGTATATAAAAAGCACCAATAGTACCAACTCCTTGATGAAGGAGATGCTGGCGAAAGGCGAATGGCCGGAAGGCGAGTGCTTCGTCTATGCGGGCTATCAGACAGCCGGTCGCGGTCAGACAGGAAACAGTTGGGAGAGCGAAGCGGATAAGAACCTGATATGCTCGATCTTGTTACCACCGGACAAAGATCTGTATTTTCTCAATATAGCGGTTGGAGTGGCCATCCTGAGGGTGATCGGTGAAGATTTTACCATCAAATGGCCGAATGACATCTACTATGGAGATAAGAAAGTAGCCGGTATATTAGTGGAAAATGCGATTTTAGGTAACGAGGTCAAGTACTCGATCGCAGGTATCGGACTGAATGTGAACCAAACGATTTTTGTTTCCAATGCACCGAATCCAATCTCGCTGAAACAGATCACGGGAAAGGAATACGACATCGATGCGTTAATGCAGAAAGTGTATGCCATGGTGCAAGAAACGCTTAATGAGGATGTATGGGAGGAGTATAAGAATCATCTCTATCGGCGAGACGGCTTTTGGAAATATGAAGACCAAAACGGCATTTTTGAAGCACGTATCATAGATGTGTTGCCGACCGGAGAAATCGTGTTATGCGACCGAAACGGTCAAAACCGTACATATGGATTTAAACAAATAAAATATATTTTATGAAATCGATCATTATCACCGGCGGTGCCGGATTTATCGGAAGTCATGTGGTTCGTTTGTTCGTGAACAAATACCCGGAATACCGCATCATCAATGTGGATAAGCTGACGTATGCCGGAAACTTGGCTAATCTCAAAGATATTGAAGACAAACCCAACTATCGGTTCGTTCGTGCAGACATCTGCGATTTCGATACGATCTATGCGCTGATGCAGGAAGAGCATGTGACGGGTGTGATCCATCTGGCGGCAGAGAGTCATGTGGACCGTTCGATCAAAGATCCCTTCACTTTCGCACGCACCAACGTCATGGGAACGCTCAGTATGCTGCAAGCAGCTAAACTGTATTGGGAGAGTCTGCCGGAGAAATGGGAAGGCAAACGCTTCTATCATATCTCGACCGATGAGGTTTATGGCGCGCTTAAACTGACCCATCCGGAAGGTATCGAACCGCCGTTCACTACCATCGCTTCGTCTGCGGAGCATCATCTGGCTTATGGAGAAGATTTCTTCTATGAGACCACGAAGTACAATCCGCATTCCCCCTATTCGGCATCGAAAGCATCGTCTGATCATTTCGTACGTGCCTTCCATGACACCTACGGTATGCCGACGATTGTCACTAATTGTTCCAATAACTACGGTCCTTACCAGTTCCCGGAGAAACTGATTCCGCTCTTTATTAATAACATCCGTCATCGTAAACCGCTGCCGGTGTACGGCAAGGGAGAGAACGTACGCGATTGGCTGTTTGTGGAGGACCATGCACGGGCGATTGACCTTATCTTCCATAAAGGTACCGTTGCCGAAACGTATAACATCGGCGGTTTCAACGAATGGAAGAACATCGATATCATCAAGACGGTCATCAAGACGGTCGATCGATTGTTAGGTCGTCCGGAAGGTGCTGACCTGGACCTCATCACCTTTGTTACCGACCGTGCCGGACACGATATGCGTTATGCGATTGATAGCACGAAGTTACAGCGTGAGTTAGGATGGGAACCGAGTCTGCAGTTCGAGGAAGGTATTGAACGCACCGTGAGATGGTATCTGGATAACCAAGAATGGCTGGATAATATCACTTCCGGTGAGTACGAGAAGTATTACGACGATATGTATAAGAACAGATAAAGAAAAGACGCCAAACGGCGTCTTTCTTTATGCATTGCGATAGGCTTTTGGTGTAACGCCTACATGCGATTTGAAGAAGCGATTGAAGAAGGCTACATTATCGAAACCAAGACTCAATGCGATTTCTTTGATCTGCAGGTTAGTGATCTTCAACTGAGACTTAGCATCGGTGATCAGTGCCTCTATGATGATATCGCCGGCTGTACGGTCTCCCACTGTCTTAATGGTCGAACAGAGGTGCGGTAAGGTCAGACGCATTGCCTCCGCATACTGGCTCACATGATGCCACTCGTGGTAATGCTTAAGCACCAACTGGCAGTAATCCTGGTATATCTCCGTCTTACGATCCAGCGGTTTAACAAGGTACTCATCCTGCTCATGGGCATACTTGGCGTAACTGACTTGCAGTAAATTGAAGATATGCACCATCTTCTCGCTATCTAACATCGTCGGCGTAGCATTGAGCGCTTTCACAACGGTATCGTACATCGAACAGATCACTTGTGCATGGTTTTCGCTGATCGTCAGTTTGGGCGAGTGTAACTGCAAAGCCGAAAGGGACATCTTGTTATTGACGGTATGCTTCTCCAAGAAAGAGCTACCGAACACGATCCAATACACCAGCGCATCGTCCGAACACTCACGGATAAAGAGGAAACTGCCCGGTTCCAATAAAAGGATATCGTTTTGCTTAAACTCATAATCCGTCACGTTGATCGTAGCACGTGCCGTGCCACGAACCAAGAATGCATACACACCGCATTTGATTTTACACGGATACCGACCGTACTCATTCATCAGTTTACCACTTGCGTCACCGATCATATAATCTCCGTACGGACAGTCAACAATAGGAATATTATTCTCTTTCATCTTAATAATTGTATCAAAATCGGGTGCAAAGGTACAACTTTTTTATGATATATGCAAATTTTCGTGCGTTTTTATGCATAAAAAAAGAAGAACCTCATATGAGATTCCTCTTTTGACCTAAACTTGCGTATTATTAAGCGAGTTTATTTACGAAACGAGCAAGTTTCGATTTGAGGTTACTTGCTTTGTTTACGTGAATGATGTGACGCTTAGCCAGTTTGTCGAGCATAGAACTAACTTTCGGCAGAGCAGCAGCTGCTGCTGCTTTGTCAGTAGTCTTGCGCAAGTCACGCACTGCATTACGTGCGGTTTTTGCATAATAATGATTGTGTGCTTTGCGCGCTGCCGTTTGGCGAATACGCTTCAAAGAGCTTTTATGATTTGCCATCTTTGTTTTTGTTTTTTGTCCGACTCGCGGACGGTTTTGTTACTGTTCCGCTGCCTTGAGAGGATTAGCTTTGGAATGTTGACTTTAGGGAAGGTCTTTGTAGTGCCAAGGGGAATCGAACCCCTATTGCAAGAATGAAAATCTTGAGTACTAACCGTTATACGATGGCACCTTCGCGTCAAAAGCGGGTGCAAAAGTACTGCTTTTTTTTGACATACGCAAATATTTTTGCATTTTTTTGCAAAATTTATTGCATTTTGTTATATAAAGTGGCCAAATACTCCTGTTCCGGTTGTCCGGGAGTCGGAATTAACTCCGCTTTATCCAATATTCCGAGTGCGTTAAAATCCATGATAGTAGAGTATCCGGAACGGGCGATGATATGTTTTGCGCCCAAGAGTGCTGAAGTCAATTCCGAATCCGTCATATACGGCAGGATGGTGATATTTCCCCGTTTAATACGGGTGTTGGGGCGATGCATAAGTCCTTGTACAATCAGTACCTGTTCTTCTGTTCCGGAATACCGTGCGATAATCTCTTTCTCCAATAAGGTGCGATGGGGTTCCAGGCCGGAGAGAACAGCGACGATATCAAATGGTGATTGGTGATTGGTGATTGGTGATTGTTTCTGAAAGCGGCTCAAAGGTCCGATATAATCCACTTTAGCAGTGGTGTGACTTAATTGTCCGGCGAGACTCTTTTGCGGATCGGCATAATCGGGTACCCATACCTTATTATATCGCATGTATATGCGTGCGTGTATGCGTGAAGCAATAGGCTCTGCCCATTTCCAGCCACGAGGAAGCATAATGTGGAGTTGATGGGTGATATAGATGGATTCCGTTTTTTTGCTATATAATCCAAAGCGGTTATCGGAGATGACGCGATCGATGGATTCTTCGTTAAGAAGGGCTTTAAGCATTAGATGATCTTTCATCGACCACTTGATGAGTTTAGGCATTGCACGCAGGATAGCGAATACTTGCCGTGTACCTTTGCTATACTGGAGGTTAAGCGGTGCCAGATAGGTGTATCGCAGTTTCGGGAAATGTTTCCGAAGAAGCGTCAGACTCTCACCATCTCCTCCGAGTATCACTTCATGTCCCTCATCCAACAGACGCTGAACGAGCGGTACACAACGACTCGCATGACCGAGTCCCCAGTTCAAAGGTGCAACAAGAATCTTCATGCGCTTATGATGACGTCGTAGCCTTTGGCGATAAGCGGTGTAGCAATAATCTCCATCTCTTCACGGGATATCTTCTCCAGATTCTCTTCCGGTGTCTTGCGATCAATGACATAAATCATGATCTGTTTGGGATGAAGGATATCCACCGCTTGATACCAGGCTTTCAATTCTTCCGGAGTGGTATTATCAATGATTTCACCGTTATGCGCACCCCGTAGGAAGCAGGTCTGTAGCGTAAAATCGCCTTCAAAGGCTTGCAACCAATCGATGATCGTTTGTACGGTCAATTGTTCGTTCACCGGAAGATCAATGCGTCGCATCATGGTGTCCGTTCCAGCATCGAGTTTGAGAATCCGGTTATCGCATAACCACAATGCTTTCACCACATCGGGGCGGCCCAATTGCGTAGAATTGGAGAGTACACTCACTTTTGCTTTCGGACAATATTGATCCCGTAGTGCACACGTATCTTCAATGATGCCTAAGAAATCCGGATGAAGAGTGGGTTCGCCGTTACCTGAGAAAGTAATAACATCCAAAGCATACTTCTCTTTCAGTTTTGCTTCTAATGCCGCTTTGACTTCTTCTCGAGTCGGTAACTTGGGATGCGAGACGGGTGTGTTCCAACCGCATTCGCAATAGACGCAGTTGAACGTACAGAGCTTATGATCCAACGGCATCAGTTCGACACCCAAACTGGTACCTAAACGACGACTATGTATGGGCCCGTAGGCGATTTCTCCGAAAAGCATATTACACGTTAATTACTCGATTCCCGAGTATCTTACACAGTTCATTACGCATGGAAAGGAGTGCCGGCTGGTGCTTGAGTAACTCAAACTGGCGTGTGAGATCTCCATTCTCCTGCGCGGCCTTGAGGTTTTGTTCGAGGTCAGCAATCTGCATATTAACAACCGTCAGTTTGATCTCAAACAGCTGTCGCGTCACCACTTCTCCCAAACGTTTCTCCTCATCCGATTGCACGAAACGGTATCTGTCAGCGATCATATCGACAGCGAGTGCACTCAGTTGCGGATCAGCATGGAACTTAAAGAATGTCTCCGCCTTGAAACCCGTATCTTTGAAGTGCTGTTTGAACTCATCGATGAGGGTTTGATAGATCGGTTGCGGGGGTTGTATCTCATCGTTCTCCAGCGAAGTGATGATTACTTCCCCTATGGTATAAACAGATCCGTCCACGTTAATAGGCCGTTCTCCGTACCGCACGATGAGTTGCATGAGGTTGTAATAGTTCTGCTCCAAGGGTGTCTTGGGAGTAATCTGAATAATCTGATTACTCGGAGAATTCGGAGTTTTCTGAGTGCTCTGCACTTTCTCTTTTCGCAATTTTAACACTTCTACGGTGAGTACTTTCTCCGACATATGCAAGCGTTCGGCGCAGTCTTTGATATACACCTGCCGCGTAATGATATCCGGGATGATAGCAATGGTGGCGGTGATATCTTTGATGAGTTCCGCACGCTTGTAAGGATCATCGCCTGCATCTTTGCTCAGCAGTTTGGTCTTAAACCGGATGAAGTCGGTCTTATGCTCCTCGATATAGCGAATGAACTCCGTCGAGTCATGATTCTGCGCATAACTATCAGGATCTTCTCCATCGGGCAGTAACACCACCTTGACGTTGAAACCTGCTTCCAGGAACATATCGATACCGCGTAAGGCTGCATGGATACCGGCAGCGTCACCGTCATAGAGCACGGTGATGTTCGATGTAAACCGTTTGATGAGCCAGATCTGCGGTTTGGTCAATGCCGTACCACCGCTGGCTACTACATTCTCGATACCGGACTGATGCATGGAGATTACATCCATTTGTCCTTCCACCAGATAGCACATATCGGCTCTTGAGATCGCCTGCTTGGCCTGGAAGAGACCATATAATTCATTCGTCTTGGAATAGATGACGGAATCCGGAGAGTTGACATATTTGCCTACGTTGTCCTTCTTCTTGAGGATACGTCCGGCAAAAGCCACGGGTTTACCGCTGACGGTGAAGATAGGAAACATGACGCGGTCCCGGAAACGGTCATAGATCCGACCGTCTTCACTTTTACCTACCACGCCGACACCTATCTTGGTGTTCACATCATTGAGGATGAACTTCTCTTTAAACCCTTTCTTCTTGAGCGCCTGTGCCAAAGGACTTCCTTTCTCCGGGGAATATCCGAGTTGGAACTTACGGATGATATCGTCTCTCAGACCTCTTTCGCGGAAGTAACTCAGACCGATGGCTTGTCCTTCAGGCGTGTTCCATAACTGGTCCTGAAACCATTTATTAGCGAAGTCATTGACCACGAACATCGACTCCCGGTCATCCTGGCGTTGCTGTTCTTCCGCCGTCATCTCCCGTTCCGGCACCTCGATGTGGTATTTCTTGCCTAACAGTTTGAGTGCTTCTACGTAACTACATTGCTCAATCTCCATGATGAACCCGACGGCATTGCCGCTGACTCCGCAACCGAAACACTTGTAGATACCTTTGGACGGACTGACGGTGAACGAACCTGTCTTCTCATTATGGAAAGGACAGAGTCCGATAAGGTTGGCACCCCGTTTACGGAGGGTCACATAGTCTGCAACCACTTCTTCTATCTTAGCCGCAGCATGGATCTTATCGATTACATCACGTGGGATCATAGGTTAATCGGTATACCAGAGGTACATACCCAGTTTTATCTCCCATTGGTCCAAACGGCCACGGGTATGGTTTCCGTTCGTGAAATCTGTATGCTTGTATGGGTTCACAATACCGAAGTCATATCCGCCTCGCAAGAAATAGCGTTGATACTGGAATCCGGCACCCAGGCCCCAGGTGACGTTAAAGCGTCTGAATGTCTGATCTGCATCAGCGGCATCATAGCCATTGAAATACCTGGGAACATAGTTCTCTCCTTCATACGTCTGGTAGTCATCTCGCATCTCAAATCCGAGTCCGCATTGGATGGTAGGACCGGTATAGAGGATGAGGTAGGTCTCTTTGGCAATCTCAAACTTATACTGCCAGTCCACGTACAATTCGAGTTGGTGGTAGGTGATGATTTGCCTATTTCTCGGGTACGGCATGCCGTAGTAGTTATTCCGGTCTTTTTTCCAACCGCTGTTATAGGCACCAAAGGTGTAGTTCAATCCGATAGAGGTACCGAATCCGGCAATAAAACTACCGTCATACACCACTCCGACCTTAAAACCTTTCATCTTCACTACATTGCTAAGGGAGTCTTTGGCTGTAGAAGGGTTTGCCGGGTCATTAAGCCGCAAGATAGGCTGTGCCCAACCTACCTGCATACCGAATCCTTGTTTAGGCAGTTCTACAGCCCAAGCGCTAAGTGCTAAACAGGCTACTACAATCGTTACAAAAATCTTTTTCATATTTGTCATTTGTCTTTATTCCTTATTCATTTGTCCTACGAAATACATCTTCGGGATCTGTCGGTCGTTTCTCTTCGGCCCAGAAGAAGAGTGCCAAGCGGTTCGCACCGGAAGGAATCTGATCCATCGGATAGAGTACGCCCGTTGTCTCGGACGTAAACCGCATATGATGAATCTCCTGATGCTCCACATACATCCGAATGAAACTACTCTCCGTAGTGTTCATCCCTACGTACTCTCCTTTCTCATCATCTTTAGGGTAAAAGATCGTCATGGCATTTCCGCTCATGTCAATGATCTTCACTTCCCCGTCTTGGAAGTATGCCGTCGCCTCTTTTCCGCTCATCTGGTTAAACTCCGTACTATCCTGCATGACGCACAGCGCGTTTCCGTATCCAATGGCATGCTCGACCACACTATTCTTCATATAAACGACCATGCTGTCTGCGGACATCTGATGGTTCTGACTCCAGCACACCGGTTTTGCATAGAGATGCATCGTGGAGTCCGATCCCAGATAGGCGAGTGAATCACAGGTCATCTGCATATCATCCCGATACACACGCACACCATAATGCGCACGAATGCGCTGGTAGGTGCTGTCCATGCGTGCGCTATCCGTAAAATGCAGTTCCTCGGTAAACAAGGTGTCTGCATGTATGTAGGCTATATGCGCCGTGTCGCTCCAATCAATCAGTAACGCACTGTCGGTAGCAAAGCCATGACTCTCTTCTTCCCATGCCTGGCCGTATTGTCCTTTGAGTGTCGCTTCCCGAGTGGAATCGACCATAGTCATATGACCCAGGATCTCTCCAAAACCGATGGCTTTGTCATAATAGATCGTGTCACCTGTCATCGTTCGGCCATCAGCATGATGGATAACCGACTGATCGAGAAGCATAGACAACTCATTCTCCGTATTATACCATCCCCGAGAAGAACGGATATCCGTTTCTTTCTCATAGACGATATCTGTCGGACTGACGATATCCGCTATTTTGGTTTCGGTATTATAGAGCAAGGTGTCACTTGTCAACACAAACTTATCGTTCACCAGTTTCACTTTCTTACTGAAGATGGCATTCTTCGTTTCCGGTCGGTAGTTCCCACGCACGGAAGTGAGGGTATTCAAGGTATCTTTTACTTCTCCGCCGGTAAAATAATACGCGACCCCCTTGGCCCGGTCATAATTGAGACTATCCGTGGTGAGGATGGTAGGGTTTTCGTTCATGCGACCATGAATAAGTTTGACGTGTCTGCGTAATCTGGCCAACTTGGTATTCCCGTCATAATAGAGTTTATCTCCGAAGCCCTGTAAGGTATCTCCTTGTTCAAAACGCACATGTCCGAAAGCATCCAGCGAATTGGTCTCTTCATAAAAATAGGCACTGTCGCAGTACATCAACGCTTCCTCATGCCGGAAGATGACGTTGCCTTTGACGATCTGTGCATCCGCTATACGCGCCTGATCAAATTGCAAGTTATCGGCTTGCAGCAAGTACACCATTGTTTGACTCTTTGCAGGAACAAAGAGCACAGAGCAAAGAATAAAGACTACTATGTACTTTAATGAATCCATCCGGGATATTCGAAGTCACATCCTTGCCATTCAGGATCAATCTGGATATAGGTTGTTTTCTGTTTCTTAAGAATCCAATCGTGGATTAACTCTTCTCCTAACTTAGCTTCCAACATGGACTTGATGGCCTGGAAATCATCGGTGAGGTTGGCGCGGTGGATGTCCGTTTTCTTCTTCACTTTTACAATCGCGCACACTTCCCGGTTCTTGGTCTGATCCATCATGACGAAGGGTTGGGATATCTCTCCTTCTTTGAGGCTATAGATCTGTTTGGCTATCTCGGGTGCCAGATCCTGGTACTCAAAACGACTGCTACCGGTGTTCGGATTGATCATCAGTCCGGCATTCATCACGGTGTTCTTGTCCTGGGAAAACCGGATGACTGCTTGTTCAAACTGCAGACTATCCACTAATATCTGCTGGCGAATACTATCGAGTTTTTGGATGGCATTCACTTTATCCGTCGCACTGATACGGGGACGCAAGAGGATGTGACGACAGTTGATACGCTCTCCTTTTTTCTCAATCAGCTGGATGATATGATAGCCGTATTCTGTCTGCACGATCCGGCTGACGCGCTTGGGGTCACTGAGGTTAAAAGCTACATCGGCAAATTCAGTAACAAGTTGTCCTCTACCTACGAAACCCAGTTCACCACCCCGTTTGGCACTCTCGGTATCTTCCGAATAGAGTCGCGCCAGCATGCTAAAATCGGCGCTACCGCTCTGCACACGATCGGTAAATTCACGTAGGCGCTGTTTGACGCGCTCAATCTCCTCGATCGGTACCGGCGGTTCAAAACTGAGGATCTGCACTTCCACCTGTGCCGGCATCATCGGCAGGGAATCCAAAGAAAGGGAGTTATAATAACGCCGGATATCTGCCGGTGTCGGTTTGATGTCGGAAGTCAGTTTCTGTTGCATTTGTTGGATGATCATCTGATTCCGCACCGAGGTCATCATCTCTTCCCGAATCTCCGAACTGGTCTTCCGGAAATACTCCTCCATCTTCTCTTTGCTACCGATCTGGTTGATGTAGTAGTTAAGACGCATGTCCACTTGATGGCTTACGGAGGACTCATTGGCTTCGATAGAATCCAGTACCGCCTGATGCAAGAACAGTTTCTGAATCGCCAACTGCTCCGGGATGAAACAATACGGATCCCCCGGTATCGACTGTCCTTCGTATTGCGCACGAAGACGCTCTTCTTCCACTTCACTTCGAAGAATGGCCTCATCGCCCACCACCCAGATCACTTCATCAATCACCTGCGCCCGGGTCATCAGACTGATGGCCAGTAAAAATAATATGCTATATCGTTTCATAATTCCTAATAAAAAATAACCTCCCCCCGCTGTAGGGCTTCTTCATAGATGCGGTCACGCTCTTTCTGCAAGAACTCCACCTGCCTTTCGCTCAGGACGATTTTCTCAATCTCAGCCCGTGCCAGTTCGACTGGCATAGGTGTACCACGCAGTTGTTTTTCCGTTACTTGGATGATATAGGTCTTGAGCGAATCGGACACTTCTATTTGGTTCTTGGTCTTTAACATGTTCTCCAAGGCATCATGCTCCACCGGCATTTTGCTGATCACATCCGTGGTGGTCATCCATTTATCGGTGAATAAATCATAACCGTTCGCAATCTGATAGGCGTATTTCTCAATCTCATCCAAGGATTCGTCACGCATCCATTTGCGCAGTTTGGCGATGTTCGGTGCATCTTTGGGAACGACCACGAGCATACCTTTGACCACGCTCTCGTTTAACAAGAACCGATCGGGCATCTGGTCATATATCTGTTGCACCGTTGTATCCATGACGTTTTTCGGCATCCGGTGATTGATCAGATATTCCTCATATGCGTGCGCGTACAAAGTGCGGCGATAGTCCTCTACCATCTGTTCCAATTCATCTCCGGCGATACCCGTCATACCTTCTTTCACGGCATCATAGATCAAGATATCTTTTGCCCACTGGGTAATATATTGTTGTGCCACCCGGGCACTATCCTCACTGTTCAAACCTACGGTTAACGCATCCAGCGTTGATTGATACAGATAATGGCCGTGCAGTTCCACTGCGGCACCGGACTGCTGTTTCTTCTCCAGCGCCTGACATCCGCCAAGCAAGAAGGCGGTCAAAAAAAGCCCAATTATTGTTTCTTTTTTCATAATCGGGCGCAAAGGTACGAAAAAATTTGCACATATGCAAAAATTTTTGTAATTTTGCACGCAAAATGGAGTTAGAAGTTCTAAATAAGTACGAAAAAGGGCAAATTTGTGTTCTTGCGGATAAGAAACTTATCCGCCATCCTGAATGGTTGGCCTCTACGAAGCTGCATGATTATCCAGTGATGTGGATTGAAGTGAGCGAGAGCGGCAAATCGCTGGAAACGGTGTCTAAAATATGGGACTTTCTCTTTGAACATGGTATCACCCGGCGAGGTCTGTTGATCTGTATCGGAGGTGGTATCTTGACCGATTTGGGCGGTTTTGCCGCTGCCACTTATAAGCGCGGTATTGATTATATCAATATCCCCACTACGCTATTGGCGATGATAGATGCTTCCACCGGAGGGAAAACAGGCATTAACTACCGGGGATTGAAGAACAGCATCGGTACTTTTGCACCACCGGTGGCCGTACCTATTGATCCTTCCTGGTTAAGCACCTTACCGGCAGAACAGTTTCTCAGTGGTTTTGGCGAAATGCTGAAAACGGGCCTGCTTGACGAGCAGCTGTGGTCTCAACTGCTGCAATACGACTTAGAAACGATGCCGACGAAGGGTCTGAATGAACTGATCGAGCAATGTTTGGCCATTAAGGCACGCATTGTTCAAGAAGATCCGCAGGAAACCGGTACACGCAAAGTGCTCAATCTCGGTCATACTTTTGGTCACGCCATCGAAGAGATCAGTTTTCAGCAGACAGCGATCCATCACGGTTATGCTGTGGTTTATGGCCTGATTGCAGAACTATATCTGAGTGTGGTCAAACTCGGATGTAACAAAGAACCCTTGCAACAGTTGACACAGATCATGCTGCATGATTACGGCAAACCGCAATGCAAGTGTTCCGACGTGCAGACTTTGGTGAAGTTGATGCAGCAAGACAAGAAAAACGAGCATGCAGGTCAGATCAATTGTACCCTGCTGCAAGCGGTAGGTAAGCCGGTTATCAACCAGGAGATTACGGAACAAGAAGCCGTGGAAGCATGGGAGTATCTGTTCTCGTTATAAAAGAAACGAATAAATAAAAAGATAGAAATGAGTTTACAATGTGGAATCGTAGGGTTACCGAATGTAGGAAAGAGTACCCTATTCAATTGTTTAAGTAACGCCAAAGCACAGAGTGCGAATTTCCCGTTCTGCACCATTGAACCGAACGTAGGTGTGATCACGGTGCCGGACGAGCGGTTGATTAAACTGGGTGAGATCTGTAAACCCGAACGCGGTGTGATTCCCACGACGGTGGAGATCGTAGATATTGCCGGTTTGGTAAAGGGAGCCAGCAAAGGTGAAGGTTTGGGAAACAAGTTCCTTGCCAATATCCGTGAGACGGATGCCATCATTCATGTGTTACGTTGTTTCGATGACGAGAATGTGGTGCATGTGGACGGAAGTGTTAACCCGGTTCGTGACAAGGAAATCATCGATGCGGAGTTGCAATTAAAAGATCTGGAGACCGTAGAGAGTCGTATACAGAAATGCGAGAAAGCAGCGAAAGCAGGTGGTGACAAGAACGCCAAATTGCAACTGGAAGTGCTGGTGAAATACCAAGAAGCTTTATCGCAAGGTAAGAATGCCCGTACCGTTGAGTTGGAGAATAAAGATCAGGAATTGGCCGCCAAGGATCTGTTTTTGCTGACCAACAAACCGGTTATGTACGTTTGTAATGTGGATGAGGGTGCTGCCGTCACCGGTAACGCCTATGTAGAGCAGGTGAAAGAAGCGGTGAAAGATGAGGATGCGCAGGTGTTGGTGTTGGCAGCGAAGATCGAGAGTGAGATTGCTGAGTTAGAGACCTATGAAGAGCGGCAGATGTTCCTGGAAGAGATCGGTTTGCAAGAGTCGGGTGTGAACCGTTTGATTAAGGCAGCTTACGCGCTGTTGAATCTCCGTACCTTCCTGACGGCAGGTAGCGACGAAGTACGAGCATGGACGTTCAAGGCAGGTTATAAAGCACCGCAATGTGCCGGCGTGATCCATACAGATTTCGAACGCGGATTCATCCGTGCGGAGGTGATTAAGTACGAAGATTTTGTGACCTTAGGCGGTGAAGCCCAATGCCGCGCAGCCGGTAAACTGGCGACAGAAGGAAAAGACTATTTAGTACAAGACGGAGATATCATGCATTTCTTGTTTAACGTATGATTGAGGATTTATTAGCGAACGGTATATGGGTGGCGATAATTTTTATTATCGTCGGTTTTGTGGCACTGGTGAAAGGTGCGGATTGTTTGGTAGACGGTGCATCGTCTATTGCCAAACGATTTGGCATCAGTGACCTGGTGATCGGTTTGACCGTAGTGGCTTTCGGCACCTCGATGCCGGAGTTTGTGGTAAATATGGTTTCGGTAGGAGAAGGCTCCACCGATTTGGCGATCACCAATATATTGGGTTCCAACATCATCAACACCTTGGTGATCTTAGGTGTGACGGCCTTGATTTTTCCGATTGCATCGCAGAAACACAGTCGTAACTTCGATATCCCTATGTCTATTTTTGCGGGTATTTTCGTCTTAGGAGCTATCCTGATTCATGCGCCATTTTTGAGCAGTGCAGACGGAGGTATCGGTCGTTTGGGCGGAATTTTATTACTGCTGTTTTTCATCTATTTCCTGTATGAGACTTTCCGTCATGCCAAGGATCATCCAGATGAAGCAGAAACGGTAAAGACGATGTCCACCGGTAAAGCGATTCTGTTTTTACTGCTGGGTTTTGCCGGATTGGTGATTGGTGGTGAGTTGATTGTAAAGAGTGCGGTAGATATTGCATCCCGTTGCGGTGTCAGCCAAGCGATCATCGGTTTGACGGTAGTGGCATTAGGCACTTCGTTACCGGAATTAGCCACTTCTATCATTGCTGCTTACAAGCACAACAGCGATATCGCGTTGGGTAATGTGATCGGTTCAAATATCTTCAATGTGTTCTTTGTGTTAGGCACGAGTGCTACCATTCGGCCGTTACCGACCTATGATGGTATCGCATTGGATGCGTGCGTAGCTGCGCTGGGAAGTATCGTAGTATGGATAGCCGTAAAGACAGACAAAGGGCATAAGATCAACCGCTGGGCAGGCGCTGTGTTATTGCTGATTTACGGAGGGTATCTGACTTACAGATTATTGAACGTATAACGTTCAGAATCAAAGATCCATCCCCATTTATTGAAATAGCGACACATGTTTTGGATATGAATCCGAAGCATGTGTTTGTTTGTATAGGACGCTTTGGCGTGAGCATGGACTATTGTCCATTGCGGATAGTAGAGAGTCAAGTAGTTCCGATGGATAGTACGTGTAAGATCGATGTCTTCCGGATACATGAAATAACGGTCATCGAAGAGTCCGCCTTCAACGACTGCTTTGGTGCGCAGAAACATAAAACAACCACTGAGGTATGGTGCATTAATGGGTCGGTTGAGGTCCAAATCGCGTAACTCATATTTCTTATTACGACGTTTCATCAAGAAGGAAGGTAAGAAACGGCGACCGAAGACATCCAGCGGTGAAGGTAAGCGTTTAGCCAGATACTGTTGTGTGCCATCGGGGTTAAGCACTTTAGGCATCATTTGTCCTACTAAGGGATTCAGTAACATCCAGTCATGCATGGCATCGATATCTTCCGCTTTGACTCGTATATCGCTGTTCATCACCAGATGGAAGGGAATCTTTTGGTATGCACTTTCCCGTAAGGCGATGTTATGTGCTTTGCCATAACCAAGGTTGGTTCCATTGAAGAGATAGCGCACTTTCTCCGATTTCATCGGGAAATTAGCATACTTCTGCTCACTATTATCCAAGAGATATATCTTCCGAAGGTTTTTGACCTTCAGCAACTCTTCCAGCAGGGGGAAGAGTTCCTCTTCCCATTTCGGATGATATAGCACGATAGATATATTGAGCATACCTTAGGATTTGCGGAGGAATTGTTTCACTTTCCGCAGTTGTTTGAGTGCCACAGTCAGATATCCTGCTCCGACATGGTTCTTTTTTAGGACGATGTAGTCTTCTTGGGTCTTGGATAAACGTGCACGGGTGTTTTTGTTACTTGCCCCCCCCGTCTCCATTGACACTAACACTTCGGGGATATAATGCGATTTAAAACCAGCCGTAAAGATACGAAGCACCATGTCATAGTCTGCAGAGATACGGAACCATTCATCGTATTTGCCGACTTGTCCATAGACCTCACGTCGCACATAAACTGTAGGATGCGGCGGCATCCAACCGTATTTGAGGGCACGAGGATGGAAAGCATTACTCTTCCAACGGCGCACTACTTTTCCTTCATGACAATACTGCAGATCCCCATAGACTACATCTATGTGATCGTCAGCGAATGCAGTAGCGATTTTCCCGATGGAATCGGGGGAATAGAACACATCATCGGAGTGCAGAAAGCCGATTACATCACCGTTGGCTATAGCGATACCTTTGTTGAGGGCATTGTAGATACCCTCATCGGGTTCCGATATCCATCGCACGTTCTTATGTGCAGCAGCATAGGATTCGATGATTTGCCGTGTTCCGTCAGTAGAAGCACCGTCCACAATGAGGTGTTCGATATCTTTGTACGTTTGACTTTGTACACTCTCTAATGCACGTCGAATGGTCTTGGCACTATTGAAAGTGATTGTTATAATTGATATTTTCATGATCCTTTTATTTCTTCTTTAATGCCGGATTTCCTTGATACACACCGTCCTTCAAACAGTCTTTGGTGGCTACAGAACCGGTTGTTAACATACTACCTTCTTCCATCTTCACGCCCGGACAAACGATCGCTTTGGCTCCTATCCACACACTATCTTCCAAGATGATCGATTCTACCTTCAGGTCAAAGGTTTCCTTGGAAAAATCGTGATTCCCGCATAACAACATAGCTCCCTGACTAATACAACAGTTATTACCTATTGTGACTTGAGCAAGGTTATCAATCCACACATTCTCGCCAATCCAAGTATTCTCACCAACGGAAAGAAGCCATGGGTATTTGATGTTGACGCACGGTTTAATGACTACACTTTTGCCCACTTTTGCGCCATAACAACGGAGCAAAGCACGTTTGAACCCATAGGAAAAGACACAAGAACTCTTGAAGAATAACGCATTTGTAATATACCACATAACCTGCACGAAAGCGTTACGACCGGGCTGATAGCCTGCATTGGTGTATTTCGATAAATCATGCTTACTCATAGATAAAAGAGGGTTTATTTTGTTTAGTTACTATCCAATGATATAATTCTGACATTTGTTGTGCAACGGCCTTATCGGAAAACCGTTCGGTTACCAATTGTTGTCCGATTCTTCCCATTTCATCGAGATTTTTCAAGTTCATCGTAATTATTTCTCGCATGACGGAAGCCATATTTTCCGGTGTCGGTTTTTGCCACCAGCCGCATCCCTTCTCGTTGAGTAGTCTCCAAGGAGTCCCTGTTCCGGCAAAAACGGGTGTTCCGGCACGGAGTGCCTCAGTAACAATCATTCCGAAGTTTTCAAAATCACTTGGAACAAACAAGGCATGTATCGCAGCCAACTGCCGCTCTTTCTCTTCCCCTTCCACAAAACCCAAGAAACGGATATTTGGCATTTCTGCTGCACGTTCACGCAGGGATTTTTCATAGTCGGGGTCTCCGCTACCCATAATCAATAATTCGCATTGCTCTTTTTCTTTGTCGGAAAGCAAAGTCATTGCTTCCATCAGTCTTTCCACGTGTTTACGAGGATGAAGACGCCCCAGGTATCCGAAGGTAAGCTTATTCGTTTTGGGAACACTCTCCGTAACTAAAGCCTCCGGAACGGGATTTCCGATGACAGCGATAGGATTCGTATAACCTAACGCACGAATGACATTCATCTCTTCTTCGCATGTAACATGGATACATGACGCGCTACGAATATCACGATCGAACATCGCTGTATGCAGCAATCGTTTCTGCCACTTGGATTGATCCAGAGCCTGCGGATACAGCATTCCATGGGGTGTCAGCACAAAAGGTTTTCCTTTTTGTCGGGCCACTACGGCTGTTATATGGTTGCAATAACGCCAAAGTCCATTGGTATGAAAAATATCTGCATCTGATTGTTGCAAGGCTTTTCGTAAGTTAGCCGACACTCCGAATCTTGTTTTCTCGTCGTTCTTAACGGTGTTGATCCATTCTTCTCCATGCCCCATCAAAGGTTGATAAGGAAGCGTAACCAACATCTCAGCCTGCACGTCTTTAAGTTTATTCAACGCTGCCAATAAGTCATAAGTACACGTAGCCGTACCGCCGGTAGTGGCAGTAAATGCATGAATGGTATGTACGACACGTATGCTCATCTTTCGATTACTTGGATCCACTGAGGCATGATTTGTTTTTCACTATAGGTCTGTTGCGCATAAGTTTGTGCTTTCTGCGCCCGTTCGGCAGCTTCGTCGGAATGGGTGATGACGTATTCTATCTGTTTGGAAAGAGCCGAAATATTGCCGTTGGCAACAAGCCATCCTCTATCATTGGTCAATAAAGCGGCCGGTCCATTGGGACAGTCAAAAGCAATGGATGGAGTGCCGCACCACATAGCTTCGATAAGGGCTAAAGGCAAACCTTCATAACGGGATGAGAGCACAAAGAGAGAAGCCTGCGCATATTCATTGATTACCTCATTCGTTCGTCCGAGGAGTGCCACCCGTTTCAGTTTCAATGTCTTCACCAATGCTTCCAATTCCTCTCGTTTCGGACCTTCCCCTACGATTCGAAGGGCCCATTCGGGATGGTTTTCCTCGATGGGTTTCCATGCCTGCAGTAATAAGTCAAAACCTTTCTGTTCGTGTAAACGGCCAACCGCTAAAAGGACATTTTTCTTCGATTTCATCGGGATTTTTTGTCCGTCCAGACTGCAGATATTGGGAATGACCGTTACGTTGGTACAACCCGCTCTCTTCCAATCGTTCTTGTCCGCTTCTGTCAGCACGACGAGTTGTTCGAGGGGTTTGACAGCACGTACCAACTGCCATGTGCGGATGCGCCCTAAAAGGGACCATATGAAGTTCTTATGATTTGCTTCCAACAACTGTTGCCGCTGGTCTTTGGCAAAATGCAGTTCAGCGACCGTGCGGCAGGGTAAGGTGCGTAAGAAAGCTATCTCTTTTCCGCAAAGGGAGATACAAAGGTCGATAGCATGCTCGTTGATATAGCGCGTGAGTGCACGTTTGTACATGCGCATGCGCCGCATGTGTCCCCACCATTTGGAGAGGAGCGGTTTACGATAATCTGCATTGAAGTCAATATTCAACGGTACGATCTGTACTCGTGGATCCAATGGGAAATAGGTATCGTTCATCCCTTGCGGTGTCGGTTCAGTAGTGATGATGGTGAAGGAATGCGAGGTATGGGCGCAGAGCCAGTTCACTTTCTGGGTCAGTACCCGTTCCATACCTCCGGAGTTATAGAGATGAGGGATGCAATAGAGGATGTTCATGCTTGGTCCTCCTTCTTTTTGCCGAGGCGGTTTAACCAATGTACGATCTGCGTCTGATGGCTTGTGATACCCATGACGATTGCCAACAAGATCAGGCTCCATACGACGGTACGCGGATCAAAGAGTAAGGGCGCACGGGGATAGATAAGGGCATGACTAACCAAGAGGAAGTACATGAGATACCAATAGACGCTATCCTTGGCACGATAAAAACTCTCTTTGACCCACAGACCGATAAGGAACATCGCGATGGCAGTACCGATGGCACCAAAGGAGCGATAAGCTTCACCTACCATGTTCGTTCCCGTTCCCCAAGAAGAGTCAGGTCCCATGAAGAGATAGGTAGGTAAGTCACCACCATGGAGCATCTCGTGCGGCAGTTCGGAATGGGAGATGATGACGTTGGCTAATCCGGGAATAGGGGAAGAGATATCGAGTGCCATGCCTTGAAACCAAGTGGGGTCATTCTCCTGCGCAAAACCGTAGAGACGGAAGAGGTTGACATCGTTCACTATCAGGTCTTCATAGATATCCCAGAAACTATTCAGTTTGGTATGCGCCAGTTTTTCCTCCCATGCGCCGGTGTCTACACCTTCTGTACGCAGGGTCATGACGAGGAAAAGGATGACAGAGCCTAAACCGATGACCAGCGTCACCTGCCACCATTTGAGGTGATAGACATACATGCTGAAACCGACCACCAAGATGAGTGCCAGACTGATTGCCATCTGACGACTTCCAGTGGACAATAGCAGGAGGAGGAAGGAGAGAATGACAAGGGTATAGAACCACCATTTCTGTTTCGGAATCCGGAAGAGGAAGATGGCCATGAAGAAGCATCCAATGGTAAAGATATTATTGAAATAGCTGTAGATACCCACTTCCCGGAGGTTGGATCCTTCGGCATAGACACTTTGCAAAGCAGCCAAACCGCCGGTGAGGACAAACAATATCCATGCACCGATGGTGATGCCGAAGAACCAGATATACTGCCGCATGGAAATGGTAAAAGTGGGTTCCGATGGTTCTTCACGTTTAAGTCGAAAGAGCCGTGTGGCACCTAATAGATACCATGCATAGCCGAAGTAGGCGAGTGCGGTAGCACGGGTGACGTGATCGTCATTGAAGGCAAAACTGAAGAAGGACCAATATTGCCGTTCTTCGAAGGGCGCATAGAAGACGGGATAGACGAAGTTCACAAGGAAGAACGAGAGGGCGAAGAAGAACTCAAATCCCAACCAGTTCTTGCGTTTGTTGGTGAGGAAATAGAGTGCATTCTGCGCAATGAAGACCCACATGAGTGCCTGGCAATAGGTATAGTCATAGTGCTCGGGTGCCTGGATAAAAAGCACCGTTGCGGCAATGGCAAAGGCTATGTTCAGGAGGTAGGTCAGCATTTCTCGATGGCTCTATGGAGCAGATAAAACAGATAGGATAACCGTCCAAATTCGGGTTCAGTCGCCCAAGCAGCCAAGGCATTGGCGCGTCCGTCGTCTGAGACGGAGGGGCGATGCATAGCTTTCCAATGGTAACCGCAGATGACGTTTTTCTCATTGTTCGTAAGCGACAAGAGCGGTGCGATCAGTTGGTAGATCGTATGATCCTGCACAATATTCAGGCCCTTGTATTCAGCACCGCCTGACACTTTATGTTCATGCTGGCGGAAGTGATTAAGCGTTTGAGCGACGTAGGCGACACGACCTTGCAGTGCCAGTTGAATCCAGAAAAGACGATCACCGCTGGCGGTAAGTTGTTGAATCTGATACCAATCGACAGCAGGTAGCATCTCCCGTCTAAAGAGGACCGCAGAAGCATTACAAATGGTGTTATAACCCAAGAGATATTGCTTGATAAAATCGGCACCAGCCATCGAAAAGTCCCGTTTCCATCGAGAATCCTGGTTACGAGGGATGGGATTTCCTTCGCTATCCATCCATTGGCTGTTACAAAAGGCCAGTACGGCATCTTTCTGTTCGAGCTCCTGCACTAACCGTGTGAGCAGAGAGGGTTCGGCTACATCGTCACTTTCGGCAATCCAGATATAATCCCCGGTCGCTTGTTGGATACCGCGTTGCCACTGCACAAAAGTGTTGCCGGAGTTGGTCTCATTGACGATGAGGGCCTTCACTTGGGGATGGTTCGTATAGTGTTGGAGCAGTTCAACGCTGTTGTCCGTAGAAGCATCATCCAAGAGGATCACCTCAAAATCGGGATAATCCTGCGCCAGGATACTGTCCATGCGTTGTTTAAGATAGGGCGCATGGTTAAAATTGGGCATTATGACACTTACTTTTGGCATGGTTTCACTTGCTGCACACATAAAAGTGTGCAAAGGTACAAAAAATATTTGGAATACGCAAATTTTGCATGAGATATTTGCATATATGCAAGAATTTTTGTAATTTTGCAGCCAATTTTAAGAGAGAAGGAGTAAAGATGCCTACGAAAGAGCGAAACAGGTCGATAGATATATTACGTTCGGTGGCGATCGTGTTGGTCGTTATCGGTCATTCGTTTCCGATACCGGGATGCGAATGGTGGCAGACACATTTCAGTGCCGGAAGTTACCGTATGGCGTTGTTCTTATTTATCAGCGGCTATCTGTTTAAAGACATCGAATGGTCAAATTTCCCCGGTTTCATCGGGAGAAAAACGAAGAATTTGGTGGTACCGTTGATCGGTTGGAACATCGTGTATGCAGGTATAGTGAGTCTGATTAATCTGCGTCATCCCGTTGAATATTTGCCCCCCACAGCGCAGGTATGGAACGTACACGATTTATTTGTAGAACCGTTTATCACGGGTCACCAGTATTTACTGAACTTAGCGACGTGGTTTGTAGGATTGCTGTATATAGCTATTCTTCTTTACGGTATTATTCATATAATCAGTAAACGCCTGCCTGCATGGGCGATGCTGATCGCGTATGCGTTGATAGCGGCAGCCGGCTTATATTGCAATTCGTTGGGTTTACCGGGGAAAGGATGGTTAGTAGCGGAACGGGTGATGTTAGCGCTTTTCTATATTCAGTTAGGCCGTTGTTTTCGCATCTACATCGAACCGCTGTTGCAAGCGAAACATCTATGGTGGATGTGCCTTGTGCTGTTAGGGGCCTGGTGTGCGGTGGTCTATGGTACAAGTAGGTATTACCTATGGGCCTTTATGAATTTCAGCGGTTGTATTATCCGTCCTTTGGCGGCAGGTACGTTAGGCTGTTTGTTCTGGATGGTAGCCTGCAAGCAGATAGCAGAATGGGTGCCGAAGAACCGAATTGAGACGGCAATCGGTAACGGTACGTGGTCGATTATGACGAACCATTTGCTGGTACGTTTTGTATTCTGCTGGATGTTCGTACATTTCTTCGGAGATGACTTAATGCGCGAAGCGTTCAGTCGAGACATCTGGTTCTTCCCTCGTAGTGAGGCGTTTTTGTCGGGTTATACCTTGTTATACCTGCTTGCGATCACGTTAGAAGTGGCGTTGCCGGTGGTATGGCAGATATACTTTGATAAGTTTAAGGAACGAGTGAGAGGTTTGGTAAAGCGATAAAAAAAGTCCGGAATAAACCGGACTTCTTTTTTTGATAGCATCAGTGGCTTAAGCCTCAGCTTCCTCAGCAGGAGCTTCACCGTTTGCTTCAGCCTCAGCGGCAGCTGCTTCTTGAGCAGCTTCCTGCGCAGCAGCAGCGAGTTCAGCAGCAGCGGCAGCACGTTTCTCTGCGATAGCAGCAGCTTTTGCCTTGTTGGTCTCCACCTCTTGAGCGAGGAGCGCCTTAGCAGCCGCTACTTTCTTGTCAGCTTCAGCCTGGCTGATCTTACCATTCTTTGCATCTTTTTGTGCTTTCCAAGCGTCGAAACGCTTTTGAGCTTCTTCAGCGCTGAAAGCGCCTTTGGCTACACCGCCGTTGAGGTGCTTCATCAGGAGCACACCCTCGTTGGAGAGGATGGTACGTACGGTGTCTGTCGGCTGCGCACCTACGCCTACCCAGTACAATGCACGCTCAAAGTTGAGAATAACTGCTGCAGGGTTGGTGTTGGGGTTGAACGAACCGAGACGTTCGATAATTTTGCCGTCACGCGGCGAGCGGCTGTCAGCTACTACGATGTGGTAGAAAGCGTAGTCTTTGTGACCATGACGAGCCAAACGAATCTTTGTTGCCATTAGTTTTTTTTGTTTTATGGGCTGCGGATTACGCGAATCCATGCCCGGTTAATAAATCAGTATTTATATCCCATTTTCACGAAATGGGCTGCAAAGGTACTGCTTTTTTTTGAAACTACCAAATTTTTAAGCATTTTTTTGCAGTTTTTGTCCCATTTCGTTACTTTCTCGGGTTACTTAGTCGGGTCAGCGACCTTCATACCGGAGGCGTTATACCATTCATCATCGAGGATGATGTAGAGTTGGTCACGGTAGATGAGTTTGCGTGCACCCGGCGTCGAAGCATCGACGTTGTCGATCGCCTGGTTGTTGGTGATCGTCAGTTTATGGATGAGGATATTCGGGCACATGCCTTCAATTCCATCCACATAGACGGTGTCGATATAAGTTCCCACCGGTGTACCTTCGTCATAGAAGATCGGTTCCTGACCTGCCGCATAGGGATGCTCGAGACTCACATAGGTGAACGGCAGTTGTTTGCGTTCGATGACGGTAGAGTCACGGAAGGTCATCACTTTCGCCTTACTATTGGTAATGACGAGTGTGAGGATACTATCACAACCGATGGAAGAGGTAAGGGTGTCGCGGTAGATACCGGCACGGTTGTATTCCTTATCCTGCCAGGTGATGGTTGTACCGGCGCAGAGTTCTACTTCGGTATCCTCACCGTAGCGACGCTCTTTGACGTAGAGATAGAGAGTAACGATACTATCGCATCCGTGCTCTACGGTATGGAGTTTACGACGGTAGGTACCGGTACGGTCTTTGGCCAGGAAGTCATAACCGGTGTAAGTCTCACCTTCGCAGATGGTGTCTGCGAAGAAGGTCTCCTGCGCCGGGAATATCTCGATCTCGAGTTGTTGAACGCTGTCGCGTTTACCGGCTTGAGCGTCAGCATCGGATACGTAATAGCAAGTCGGGTACGCATGGATACCGGGCTTGGTATCTTCACCGGAGAGGTAGATATCGCCCACTTGAATATCCTCATATTGGCAAGCGGAAGCATAGTCTACGGTCTTTTCGAAGTATGCCAGACGGAAGTTATCCACATGAACAGCGATACCGGTGTTGGACGTGGTCTTCGCTTCACGATAGAGACCGATTCGGATGTTCTTACCAGCATAAGAAGCCAAGCTGTAACGGACGGTCATACCCGTTGCCGGGATGTCACGCAGTTGCTCACCACTGACGTTGGTGTTCTGCCATTTGGAGAGGATGTTGTTACTCTTCCATGTTTTACCGCCATCTTCGGAAACGATGATCATGAAGTAATAGTCATCCTTCATATCGTTCTCGGTAACGGCGTTGTTAGTAACCGCGTGTGCGGTGTTACAAGCGGTAAGCGCCAGATCCATGGAGAAATGGACGCTATCCTCTTCCGGCAGGTAGAATATCGGCGATATCATCCAGTGGTAGTCACCGGAGTAACCGATAGCCTGGTAATGCGAGCCGGCGAGACCGTAACCGTTAGCGGTGCGTGTGAAGCTCCAGCTGTCGAGACCGGAAGCGACAACACCGGTGGTATCGATGACGTTGTCGGCGTGTGCCTTACTGAAGGTCCATTCGTTAGCGCTGACCGCAGCGTCAAACGGTTCGTAGAAATACGGACTACGAGAGGTCTTGAAGGTTGCTTTCTGCGAGAAGCTGCTTTCACCCCATCTCTCACCGCAGAGTGCCTGAACACGCCATACGTAGTTCGTGAGCGGTTGCAGTCCTTCTACCTTGCAGGTGTTCGAACGCACTTCCTCGTTGAAGACGAAGGCATCTTCATCTGCAAAGTACGGATCGGTGGACACCTGAAGCAGATAACTGCCGGCGGAGTCAATGCCGTTCCAGTGCAGCATAGCGTGGAAGGTACCGATCTGGATGGCTTCGAGATCCGTCGGGTCTTTACATTCCTGACGATGTTCAAAGGAGATGTTATCAATCCAAACATAGTCACCGCTTTTCTGTGAACCACCACCTTTGGCCTGGAACGAGGTCATAAGTGCGACGTACGGTCCGGTAGCGCCAGCCAGTTCCACTTTCATCTGCTGATAGAGCCGGTTGTTCGCTTCGGTAGCCTTATCGACGATCGAGAGAGTGCCATCATAGGTGACGGTGTCGATAGGCACGAAGGTGGTAGCATCGGTCGGATCGGTCATGGTACCTACGATAATGGACTTGGAATAAGTCGAACCGGTGTAGGATGTGATGACCGAGTCATTGGTTGCCGATACATAAGCCGGACGCATCCAGAACATCACCTGGAGGGTATCATACGTGTTGATATCCATTGCCGGCGTAGCGATATACGGCTGGTACGAGATACGCGAACTGTAGGATGCACGCATCGGCACGGCGTTGCTTCCTTCGAAACTGTACGCATAATCCTTGGTGTTGGACTGGTTATACGGATCATAGGTAGCGGATTTCCACTCATTCTGGATGGCGTCACCATAGGTCCAGCAAAGCGTCTGTTTATAGTTAGTCTGACCGTCGATGAATTTCCATCCTTCGATATCCTCGAATCCGCAGGTATAATCGGCTGAGTTGGCGACACAGTCGGTGTAGAATCCTACGGTCTTGGTAGCCGGCGAGTCATTCGTTCCGTCGGTCTGGTAAACATACCACTCATACATCGCCGCCGGAGTGAGGTTGGTCAGGTCGCAATGGGTACCGCTGACGGTATCACGGAAGACTTCCTGTCCTTGACCGTTGAGAAGAACCACTACCGACTCTACATTAGGACGGCGCACGTTCCAGTCGAGTGCAGCGGTAGTCGCTGTGATGTCGGAAGTGTGTGCGTTGGTGGGTTTAAAGAGTGTGTTTCCGATCGGCTTGACAGCGAGGTTGTCCACGAAGAACAGACCCGGTGCCGGTTGGAAGAGCACGATATACTCACCCTGAACGCTATCCAGCGGCAACTGCATCAACTCCCAGTAGTCTAAACCGGCCGGATCATCGTTGACATTATTGTTGGTCGTCAATTGGGTATTCGAATAATGGAGCGTATCGATGATGTGGAGGGTGTTCCAATCCATCGGGTCAGAAAGAGAACCGACAACCATCGACTGGCTGTACGCACTGCCAAGGTAGGTAGCATCTACGATTCGACCACGAGCCGAAGCGGTGGTGTAGGTATCGTCGTAGTTGGTGAAGCAACGACCGTAGAACTCAATCATCATCGTGTCGAGACGGCAGTTGAGTTTCGGCAGCACGATATAGGCGTTATAGTTAGCGTCGGTCGTGTGTACACGCAGGGCATTGCTTCCGTTGAGACCTGCTTCCTGATGACGACTGCCGCTGTAAGCGGTCATAGCACCGGATGTCTCGTATCCATTGCGTTGGATGAGCCATTGGTAACCATTGACGGCGTGCATGTACGAGATACCGGTCTGGAAGCACGAGGGCTTGAGGTACAAGGAGTCATGTGCATCACCGGCCAGGACATCGTTCGGTTCGTACTCATCGGAGTTATCGAAATCCCATACGAAAGCCTGGTTCTCGTCCGGTTCGATCGCTTCACAGAGCGTACGGAAGGACAGTTTATCCGACTTGCGGTAGTACTGCGCTGCGGAAGGCGCATCGGCCAATTCGAGCGTAGCGATATACGTGGTGTTCGGATCGAGGTTCTCCACAAGTTGCGAAGTTACACCGCTCAAGTTCGGATACTGTGCCACCTGTGTACCGTTGGCTGTAGTGATCTTCAAATTCCACTTCTTACCTACGTTATACCATTCTACCAGCGCCGTGGTACCATCTGCCACCACTTTCTTCAACGCCACCAAACTGAAGTCTTTCGGAGCATCCAGTTTCACCTCATCGAAATAGAGATAAGCGGTGTCAGCCGGTTGTTTGGGCAGGTAGAGCACGATCTGTTTATCGGCTATCGTTGCCGAGTCAAGATCCAAAGCAATCTTGGTGAAGAGCATGTTGTTCGATGCCTTGGTGGTTGCTTTGGTACCCGGATTCAGTTTATCCATACGGACGGTAGCCAGAGTCTGATAAGTATCAAAGGACTGGTCTTTATCCACCGTACCGATCTCAAAGACGGCATTGAAGATGTTCTTCGGCAACTTGGTGGTTGCGTCGATAGCACTCTGACGAACCTGGAACTCAAACGAACGGTCTTGCGCTTTTCCGACCGACGGGAAGATGACATATTCGCCGTAGATACCGTTATCGGAATACATGAGCATAGCGCCGTCTCCTTCACGGGAATAGAGATCGGTGGTAGAACTGAGCAAGCTGTACGGATAGTACATCATGGACTCAATCGTCTGACTGTCGTCTGCACGACCGGTGATCAAGGCCGGGTGGATGAAGTAGTTATCGCTTTGCGAGTACTGGCTGCGTTGCCAGAGTTCGCCGTTCTTTTCAAATCCGAAATGATAACTGTCTTCATAATAGAAGCGGGTAGTTACCTTCAACGGGTTACGTGTCCAAGCGCTGACCTCGTTTTCTCCACATACCGTGCGTGCGAAGATATAATAGGAAGTAGCCGGATCAAGATTATCGATCTGCACATAGGTGGTATCCAGATCGATCTTATCCATCTGCTCAAGGTAGTTTGCCAAAGCAGCTGCACCGAGTGTCGAATAGATCGATTCGGGGATGACAGCCATTTGCCATTGCGAATCTTGCTTGCTGGCCGGCGTCAAACCTACCTCTACGGAATTCGCAGTAGCACCAATGGATTTGAGTTTCGGCGAGTTACAGGTAGCCAGATACTCCAGCGCGATATTATCTACGTAGATATCACTGGAGGAAGTCAATCCCATCGCGGAATAGAAACCGGAGGTAAAGGCAATATTATTATACGGCAGATCGTAATCAGCCAACTCTATCGTATGATGCGTGAACGAGGTCTCCTGACCGGGGAAGGAAGCAATCAGCACAAACGTAGTCGGGTCCGCCGGATCCGCCATCGTGCCGACATACAAGGTTCCCCTATAGGAAGAACTCCAAGCGCTGACATCGAACGAGAGGGCAGCGTTGTACAGATCACCGTCGATAGCAGGCATTACCATCCAGGAGTTATTCGAACTGGTGGTATATAACTCAACAGCTTTCGTACCAGTCGAGCTGGTCACGCTCAACTGCGGATACGTCGTGCTGTTCGAACTATAGAAAGTCCAGCATCCCGGCGACGCATAACCCGTGTTATACGCCTCGAAATCCTCATAGAACGGTATCGGAGCACCGTTCTTGGTAGGACAGGTCGTGCGGATAGCGGCATAGGTAACGGAGATAGCGGTACTATCGCCATCCTCACAGATACCTTGGGCGTACGCATAATAGGTAGAAGCGGCATGCAAACCGGTGATGAGCACTTCATCCGAGTGGTCCACAATCGTATCCAAGAGATACTTGTAGTTCGGTTTATCGGCATCAAGCAAAGCTTTGTCAGCCAACAGGAGACGATAAGTATCCTGATAGCCTTTCCAGCTCACTTTCGCTGCATCCTCACCGACGCTGTCCACCGAGAAGGAAGAGATAGCACGGCAATGCGGGATCAGTTCCACGGAGATCTCCGAGATATAGGCGTAGTTAGTGACACCGAAGTCGCTGATGAACATGATGTTCGTACCCAGGTCACCCATATAGTCTCCTTCATAACTCTCAAATCCTACGCTGTACGGATCCCAACTGGTTCTACTCAAGTTCAGCGTATCCATCGGCACGAAGGTGTTCAGGTCCGACGGGTCGGTGATGACACCGACGATGATCTGGTTGTTGTACGAACTGCTGTTGTAACTGCGTCCCCAGAAGTTGACCTGATACTTACTGATCGAATCCACATCCAGGGTAGGCATGACCGCATACGCACCGATGTTCTGGGTAGTAGTACCGGATACATAATCGTAGAACTTCAGGTAGTTGTTTCCGTTATGCTTCGTAGAAGCGTTGTCTTCGATATACGGGATATAACTGTTGGACACATCTTCCGTCTTACTACCCTTGATCCAGCACGGCATCTCACCGTTGCTACCGATAGTAAAGCCTTCTTCCTCCGAGAAGGTGATCACACCCATCGTCTCAGGCACCATGGCCTCACAAGGCGTAACGAAATAGGATGACTTCCATTGCGATATCACACTGTCTTCGCATAGCGAAGCCGCATAGATATAATAACGTGTCTGACCTTGCAGGCCGTTTACCTTAACCGATGCCCGGTCTGTGGTGTCATGGGCGATGATCCAGTTAGTCTGAACGGCCGTCTCATTATTCAGATGACTTTCGGTCAGCGAATGGTTGGTTACCCACAGGATCCACTGGTCACCGGCGGTCAGACCACTGCTGACACGCACGCTGCGAGTCGTCAGTTCGGAGATGCTGGTCTTAGGCATCGGACAAGCCATGGAGATGATCGATACATCATCCAGATATACCCAGTCGCTCTTACCCTTACGACCACGCCAAGCGATGTACTTAGCCGTTGGCGGAATGAGCGCTTTGTAGTCACTGAGGTCAAACGATCTCGTTTGCAAAGCAGCAGAAGAACCTTCACCCTTCACCGAGTCAAGCGCTACGAAGGTATTCAAGTCATCCGGATCGGTCATCACGCCGAGAACACAGTACTCGCTGGATGTCGAAGCACCGGACGAGAAGGTTACCATCACCTTGTACAAGGAGTCAATGAGGATCTCCGGCGAAGCCGCCCAAGCGGTGTTGGAAGACTGGTAGAGATAAAGGATCTGAGATCCGCCATGAGAAGTGACATACGGAAGTCTGCCATAGGAAGAACTGTTTCCTACGGTCCAGCAACCCGGTACTGCCCCCTCCGAATAGGACTCGAAGGTCTCTTTGTTGGCCTTGGCCGGATCCAGGAGTTCACAGGTCGTTTTAGCCGACGTACCGGCCCAGATGCTATCGGCGCACAAGGTCTGCACGTAGATATAATACATCTTCGACGATTCTAAATCCTCGATATGAATATTCTTACCGGTGATAGTGGTATCCAGCACGTCATACGAAGAATTATACGTACCGTTCTTCACAGCTGAAACAGCAGCATTCTGGTTCAGCACCTTCACTCTCCACTGGTCATTGTTGGAAACACCGCTCCAGGTCAAATCGATCGAATGCGGCGCCAGATTGATCTGCTTGAAGTCATACGCATCGATACAGGACGGGTCTTTCAACTCCACATTATCGATGAGCACGTCGCTGTTCATCTGCAGCGTACCGATACCGGAGGTGATGGCGAGGTTACCATACGCCAACTCGTAGTTCGACAAGATGACGCGTACTTTCTTAACATCCGAACCGGTAACCTTCACCGTGTCAAACGGCACAAAAGTAGTCTGGTTACTGATATCCTCCATCGTTCCGATATACACTACACCGCTGGCAGAAGAGGACGTGGAATAGTTACGTACATCAAAGGTCAGCAACTGATCCGTGAGCGTACCTTCCACCGTCGGCAGGATAGCCATGGAACGGTGGGTAGTTCCGGACGAATAGAGTTCCAGCCACTTGTTATTGGAAGTGGAATAGATCTTCGGATAATCGACACCGACGTAGTCTTTGAGTTGCCAGCAACCGGCATCGGTGCTTCCTGAACTATACGCTTCAAAGGTCTCCTTCCACGGGAACACTTTCTCTTCACACGGTGTGCTGAAAGCCACTTCGGTCCACCAGTCCTGATCACAGGTAGCACGGACATACATGTAGTAATTGGTATGCTCGGCCAGACCGCCGATACCAAACTGAGGTTGCGACTGAGAGTCATCCGGCCAGGTCAGGGTATCACCCAGCACAAAGCCCGGCATCGTCGTCATCTGCTCAAAGCTCTTTTGTACACGGTCCGACTCTTTCCACGCTACACGAGAGATGAATAACTCCCACTCATCGGACAATTCCGACGACTCCCATGTAACCGTGATCGAATCGGGTTCGATAGACAACAACTCGATATTCGTCGGCGGTACACATTCAGACAATTCCTCCACCGTCAGATTATCGATGTAGTTATTGGTGAACTTACTCATGTTCATCACATCGGCCCAAACGATAGCAATCACGCCTTCCGGACCGCTGTAGTTCTCGAAATTAGCGTAACAACGGGTGTAACCGGTGGTGTTCAATTGGAAATCCGCCACCGGAATGAAGGTGTTTATATCCATCGGGTTGGACATCACACCCACTGTCGCATGCGCCTGGTCATAAGTCTGGTAACCGCTCAAGTAGAACTTGACCTGGGTGTTACTCAGATCCTCCACCATCGGAAGGGTGATCCAACCGTCCTTACCCCCCATCATACTCATCGACAGACAGCCGGAACCTACATAACTCTTTGCCGAGTTATTCTCGATAGCAGGGTAGTTACCGCTGTTACCGAAGACACCTATACCGGTTGCATAGGACTTGGTACCGATCTGATAAGTAGGCGTGTTGAGCGCTTCAAAGTCATACGAATAAGGGATCGCACGTTGTGCTGCTACCGTCACAAACGGATAGCGGTATGACCATTCCTGACCTTCCGCCTGCACATAGACATAATACGGTCTGTTCCAACTGTGATCTGCCTCCAAGGCCTCACATACGTAACTGTTTCCGCTCACCGTAGTCTGATCCACGATAGCCGAAGCAGCCGGGTTATTGGGGTTCACCTCCGCATTGGTAACCAACACGTTATAAGAAGCCGCATTGCCTTTCCACTCAATGGTAGCATAGGTATCACGCGGATTAACGGAGATCTCCGTCACCTTATTGACCTCTTTGCGATACTCCACCGTGAGGTTATCGATATAGAACAGGTTATCCCGGTCAAAATCGCTGACAAAGGCCAAGAAGACACCGTTACCCTGGTAACTGCCGAGGTCCACGATATTCTCCACGAACGACATGTTTCCCCAAACGGTCACCGTATCAACCGGCGTGAAGGTGGTGATATCGTCCGGATCATCCATCACACCCACCATCAGGCTGCGACCGAACTTACGGCCGGTGTTGGTATAGACGGTGCTCCAGAAATGCACCTGGCATTGATTGATCTTGAAATCATCATTCGTAGTATCCGCCAATGCCGGTGTAGCTACATAAGCATAGCGGTCTGCCGGGATAACTTCCGTAAGCGACGTAAAGTCTCCACCGGAGAAGATCAACGCAGCCGTAGTATCGGGTGAATAGTTGGCACGCGCCTTACCGCTGGTGGTTGAGTTAACGAACGGATTCGTCTTACCGGTGTTACTGCCCCAACTCCATTCGGGATCACGGCGCACGCCGGAAGCGTAGTTGAACTTCTCCGTAAACGGAACCTGCTTCGCTACACGAACACGGAAACCGAACGGACCGTCCTTGGATGCTTCGCTGCTCCATGCACTGTTCTCATCCTCACAGATAGAACGGACATACGCCAGATAGAACTCACCGGCCTCAAGCGTCAGGTCATAATTGTTCACCTCACCGCTTACAAGGCCATGGAATGCAATCTTTTCCGGCGTTAAGATCTCCACCTCTGCAATCATCTCCGGCTCAATGGTATCACGAGCAACGATCACCTCGAAGTTATCCGCATCGAAACTGGCCGACCAAGCGAGGTTCACTTTTCCTGCCCCCTTGTTGGTTACCATCAGGTCATACGGGATGGTACACTCCGGAGCGGATTGCAACTTAATCTCATCCAGCACGATACCGTGACCCAGGTTATCCGTTCCTTCGAAAGCGATCTGATAAGTCTGTCCCACTTCCGGTAACACGATCTTAACGCGCTGCCAAGAGGACACAGAGGTGCTATACTCCGCCAGTTGCTTCCATTCCGCACGCGAACCGGTACGGTACATCACACGCAGTGTATCACAATCTGCACCCCATTTCGGGTTCGCATACCAGAACGTCAATTCCGGCATATACACTTTGTTCGGACGAAGGTCCATTACTTTACTTACCAAACGGGTCTTGTACCCTAATGTCTCACTGGACGGGTTACGCAGAAAGGCACGATGTGTACCTTCGTGCACCGAAGACGGATATGCAAGATTATCTTCCTCTCCTTCCACAGCCCAAGCCATCTCGCCATACACATACTCCTGCGTCCACACATCCTCCTGAATACCGTTCTCAAAACCCTCATCGATAACCACCGTACGGGCGTTGAGACTCATTGCCGTAGCCATCACAGCTACCATCAACATGAGTAAATGTTTCTTCATACTTTATTTATTTTAGTACTAAAAATAATTATTTGCCTTATTATAAACAAAATAAGTGCGCAAAATTACATAAATTTTTCCATATTAGCAACATTTTGTCCAAAAAAAATGTATTTTTTGTGTATTTTGCAAAGTGTATTTTACACAAAAAAGTGACCCGTTGAGGTCACTTTTTGCGTTATGTAGGGATGTTATCAGAGACTTGCTTCGTAAGCCGCAGCATCCATCAGGGCATCCAGTTCAGCTGCATCTTTGACAGCAATACGGATGATCCATCCTTCACCGTACGGATCGTTGTTCACCAACTCCGGTTGCGCATCCAGCGCACCGTTGATCTCCAGCACCTCACCGGTTACCGGCATGTTCAGATCGCTCACGGTCTTCACAGCCTCGATTGAACCGAACACTTCACCTTGACCTACGGTCTCGCCGAGTGTAGGAACATCCACAAAGACGATCTCACCCAACTCTGACTGTGCGTAATCGGTAATACCGACAAACGCCTCATCACCCTCTACACGAATCCATTCGTGCTCGCTTGTATAGCGAATATCTCCAGGAAAATTCATATCTGTAAACTTTTAACTTTAACCTTTAACCTATAACCTTTCGCCGTTATTTAACCGGTGTACCGGGGATCTGGTTACCCAGCGACGACATTGCGCAACGGAAACCGATCTTGGACGAAGCCTTGTCCTGCTCCAGGTAACGACGGGTGGACGGGTTGAGCCAGTAGATACGGTCTGCCCAGGAACCACCTTTGTACACACGCGTGTTCTTGGTGATACGCGGTGCCAGCACGTTGGTTAACTCATCCTTATATTCCACCAGATTCGACATACCCGTGGTATCCATCGGCAGCGGATAGTCGGTCTTGAACTGGCTGGCTACATCACCGTCGCGTACATCACGCTTATCATCCGAACTACCCCACTCCAACTTAACGCGACCGAGAGAGTCGATTTCGAACTTACCGTTCTCATCCAGTTTCGGATGGCTGAAGATATTACCACGGAAGGAGTTGTACTCGCTTGCCTCTTGGAAGGTCGTCTCACGGAACACATCCATTACCCACTCGTTCACGTTTCCGGCCATGTTATACAAACCGAAATCGTTCGGAGCAAACTCATCTACCGGGTTGGTGATCACGTGACGGTCGTTCAACGCACCGCTCACACCCATCATGTCGCCTCGGCCACGAACAAAGTTCGCCTGCAACTGACCCAGGTTTTTCTTCGTCATATCACGGGGATGATAACCGCTCCACGGATAGATCTTACCCTCGATCGTCAAACCGTCTTCACCGGCAACCGGTGCATAGGCAGCAAACTCAAACTCAGCCTCCGTCGGCAGACGGTAACCGGTTACAAAGATACCATCACCAATGGTCACTTTGCGGTCTACGCCATAACTGTCTTTTCTCGGCTTACGACCTACTTCAGGAACATAACTATCATCGATCAGATACTTATCGGTATTAAACACGAACTTGTCGCGAATCCACTCGAAGGACACACGGTACAGCGTCACCGTCTGCTCCGGATCCTCGTCACTCGGACGCTCGAAGGGCGTCAGTTCATAACCCGGATTTTCCGTTACCCAGTCTTCCACTTCGTCCTCTTCGAACTCACGGTTCAGGATCTCATAATCCGGCAAACGCATAGCACCGCAACGGATCAGCGCCAACTCGTTCACACGGTCGGTACGCCATTGGCAGTAATCCATCGCCTGCTCCCACGTAACACCTACGATCGGGTAGAAGGAGAAAGCAGGGTGCTCAAAGTAATTATCCTCATACGGATCGTTGTAGGCCAAATCTTCGCGCCATACTTTATGATCCGGACGCGCTGCATCCACCAGCTCCGGAGCTACTTTACCGTACACGAAATCCATCCAGTGCAGGTACTCGTTCCAGTTCAGGTTCGTCACCTCGTACTTATCCATATAGAACGAGTTCACCGTTACGGTACGCGTCTCGTTGTTACGCGGCGCTGTGAGGAACTCATCTTTCTCACCTACGGTAAACGAACCACCCTGAATAGCTACCATTCCGGGAGGATTCACATTACCAACACCCTCTTGCGCCTCAAAATTGGTCGTCTTCTGATCGAAATAATTCCAACCTGTGGTATTACTTACACGGGTGTTCAACTCGCGTTGTTGGCACGATGCCGCTACCATCGCTACGCTAACAATAAACAGATACTTACATACGTTTTTCATAACTATATCTTATGTATTATTCTTTCGATTTTTGGATATACAATCTCAAATTTACATATTTCAGCCTGCAAAAGTACAACTTTTTTCGCACATACGCAAATTTTTGTTACTTTTTTTTGCATATTTGCAGTTTTTTTTGTAATTTTGCAGCGTGAAAGTGCAAATTATGGCAATTGGAAACGTGACGCCGGACAGTTTTTACCCTGCATCACGGCTATCGGACGAACAGGCAATCAGCACCTGGGCGAAGGATGCGCTGGCACAAGGAGCGACGATCCTGGACATCGGTGGCTGCTCCACCCGTCCCGGCAGTGTTCCGGCTTCCGAAGAGGAAGAATGGCAACGGCTCGAACCTGCCTTGCGGATTCTTCGTTCCCAACTGCCGGATGCACAACTTTCCATCGACACGTTCCGTCCGGAGATTGCCCGTCGGGCACTGGAAACGTTCGGCCCCATGATCATCAACGATATCTCCGGCGGTTGCGAAGCGATGTATCAGGTCGTTCGTGCGCACAAAGTGCCGTACATATGGACCTTACGGGGACAACTGGATTTACCGGAACAGCATCCGGAAATGAAGGACATCGATCTGATCTTAGACCCCGGCTTCGGATTCATCGGCAGCACGGAAGCGGATTATGTCTGCATGCGGCAGATGGAGCAGTTGAAACGGTTTAACCGTCCGATCCTGGTGGGAGTCAGCCGTAAGTCGATGGTGTGGAGACCCTTAGGCCAGACACCGGACAACTGCTTATGCGGCACACAAGTACTGCAGTTATATGCCTTGCAACACGGTGCCACCATCCTACGCACGCATGACGTACGCGCAACGCGCGATACAATAGAATTGTATAATAGATTAGTATAATAGATAACAACATGCATATTTTTTCTTTTTCTTTCGGATTCAAGGATGTGATCGATATCCTGCTGGTCACCATCATCCTGTTTGAGACCTACCGCTTGCTGCGCAAGAGCGGTGTCGCTAACCTGTTCTGGGGTATTCTGGCGTTTATCGTGGTATGGTTCGTCGTGGTGTTCGGTTTCCAGTTGGAACTAACCGGTGCCCTCTTCGACCGTATCATCTCCGTAGGGGCGATTGCGCTAATCGTCATCTTCCAGGAAGAGATCCGTTCGTTCTTCTACCGCCTCGGAGCCCGTTTCTCCTCCATGCAACTACTGCGCAGAGGAAATGGACAGGAAGATACGGCTTCCCGTCAACAGGTGCTGGAGATCATCCAGGCCTGCCGCCATATGGCGTCCACCAAGACCGGTGCCCTCATCGTGCTGTCCGGAGCGGAGAACCTGAAAGAATACACGGAGACCGGTGAACGGCTGGATGCCATCGTGTCGGCTCGACTGATCGAGAACATCTTCTTCAAAAACACCCCCTTGCATGACGGCGCACTCATCATCCGGGACGGAAAAATGATTGCTGCAGCCTGCATACTGCCCGTCAGCAAAGACCAGAGTATTCCGCAGCATTACGGTCTCCGCCACCGTGCTGCCTTGGGATTAGCAGAAAAATCCGATGCCACGTGTATCGTGGTATCGGAAGAGACCGGCCGTATCTCCGTAGCCGAAGACGGGGCGATAAGAGAAGTGAAAGAAGACGATTTATTCCTCGTACTTCACGCCTCCTCGACTGCGACCGACTGATGAACCGTACGCATCTTGACAGATCACGCACTTCTTGTCTTCCGGCAACTGGAAGAGAACAGTGAATTTAATTCCCACCATCAGGTTATTAACCGCTTTCGCAAACGGAACGGTACTGCCATCGGCATTGATCTTAGCCGTGGACATGATGTCGTTCACCTGCAGGTTATCCACCATCGAGGTGGTCTGATAGACATAACTCGGTGAACTGGGATTGGTGTCATAGATATCCGGCGCCGTGAAACCTGCTTTGGTCTCATTCGAATGCAGATCCGTCACACCGTAGTCGATGAATCCGGCCAAACGGCACTCGATCGTACGTTTCGGCACGTCGTAACCGCTGGCTTCCGTCACTATGCCCAGACGACCACCTACCTCCAGACTCAGGTTCACATCCAGCTTCAGACTCGTCTTCGCCGAACCGTTTAACTTCGCATCATTGAAGAACTGGTAATCCGGCATGTTCCGCAACTCCGGGATGTCGGCATAACGACCATAAGTCGTGATATCCGCTGAGGTATAAGCCTTGGTGAAGATCGCTGTGTTGATCTTCGCGCCGGCCATCATATAGAAACGGTGATAATGGAAACCTAACAAGATCGGCACCTGAATAGACACGTTCTTATACTGGTCATGGCGGTTCTTCACCTCATACACATAATCAAAACGGTCGCCCTGGAGGTCCAACTGGTTGAACAACTCCACGGTCATGTCGCTGCTCTGCGCATACGAGGTCATACCTCCCCATGCACCGACACCTACATCAAACAAAAAACGCGCCGGGTGATAGGCCTTACCCGCCTGCAACTCGTACAAAAAACCGGCACCACCGGCTACACCCAGACTCGGACGATAGTCACTTTCAACCGGACGCAACGTCCATTCTCCAACGAAGCCGTATGCGCCTACATAGTTGTTCACTTTTGCCTGAATAGCACCGCTAAAGAGCACTGCAATTAGCAAAACCAAATATGTTTGATGTTTTTTCACCGAATTATTTGTATTTTTCAAAAAATTGTTGTACCTTTGCACCCGTTTTTGCAAAGTAACACAAAATCCGCTGCAAAAGTACTAAAAAAAAACAACATACGCAAGAAAAATATAATTTTTTTTTACAAATTAGTAAAAATTTACACAAAATATGGCATTTAATCGCACTTTAATTACAGCAGCACTGCCTTATGCCAACGGTCCGGTGCATATCGGCCACCTGGCAGGAGTGTATGTTCCGGCGGACATCTACGCCCGCTATCTGCGTCTGAAGGGACAAGAGGTAATGTTCGTTTGCGGAAGTGACGAACACGGTGTACCGGTGACTATCCGGGCACGCAAAGAAGGCATCACTACCCAGCAGGTGGTAGATCGCTATCATGAGTTGATCAAACGTTCGTTTGCGGATTTCGGCGTGTCGTTCGATATCTATTCGCGCACCACATCGCCGATCCATCACCAGTTTGCAGCGGATTATTTCCGTAAGATGTACGATGCCGGTCAGTTTGTAGAAGAGACCTCCGAGCAGTTCTATGATCCGCAGACCGGTCACTTCCTCACCGACCGTAACATCCGCGGTGAGTGTCCCCGCTGTCACTCTCTCGGCGCGTACGGTGACCAATGTGAGAAATGCGGCGCTACCCTCTCTCCGGATGAACTGATCAATCCCTACAATGCCGAGACCGGTAACGCGCTGGCGAAGAAAGAGACCAAGCACTGGTACTTGCCGCTCGATCAATACCAGGCATGGCTCGAAGACTGGATCCTCAATCACCATAAAGAATGGCGCTCCAACGTCTATGGACAGTGCAAGTCCTGGCTCGACGGCGGTCTCAAACCCCGTGCCGTCACACGTGACCTCGACTGGGGTATACCTGTTCCGGTAGAAGGTGCCGAAGGCAAAGTGCTCTATGTATGGTTCGACGCACCGATCGGATATATCTCCAACACGCAGGAACTGTGTCAGGCGCAACCGGAGAAATTCGGAAACTGGGAGAAATGGTGGAAACAGGAAGATACAAGAATGATCCATTTCATCGGAAAAGATAACATCGTCTTCCACTGCATCGTCTTCCCCGCTATGCTTAAGGCACAGGGATACAACCTGCCGGATAACGTGCCGTCGAACGAGTTCCTCAACCTCGAAGGCGATAAGATTTCCACCTCCCGTAACTGGGCGGTATGGTTGAACGAGTACCTCGATGACTTCCCCGGTAAACAGGACGTCCTCCGCTATGTGCTCACCGCCAACGCACCCGAGACCAAGGATAATGACTTCACATGGGCGGATTTCCAGGCACGTAACAACAACGAACTCGTTGCTATCTACGGTAACTTCGTTAACCGTGCGCTCGTGCTCACGAATAAATATTTTGAATCACGCGTACCTGCGTGCGGAGAACTGACCGACTACGATAAGGCCACTATCGAGGAGTTCAAGAACGTCAAAGCTACCCTCGAAGATCTGCTCAATAACTTCCGTTTCCGCGATGCACAGAAAGAAGCGATGAACCTCGCACGTATCGGAAACAAGTACCTGGCGGATACCGAACCTTGGAAACTCGCTAAGACCGATATGAACCGTACGGCTACGGTCCTGCACATTGCTTTGCAGATCGCGGCTAACTTATCGATTGCCTTTGAGCCTTTCCTGCCGTTCTCGTCGGAGAAACTGCGTAACATGCTTCGTCTGGATGCATCGTTCGGATGGGAAGATCTCGGTCGTATCGATATGCTTAAAGAAGGTCAACAGCTCGGTGAAGTAAGTCTCCTCTTCGAGAAGATCGAAGATGCGGCTATCCAGGCACAACTCGACCGTCTGGAACGTATCAAAGCCGAGAACGAAGCCGCAGCACAAGCGGAAGCACTCAAGAACTGGCGACCGGAACCGGTCAAAGAACCCACTACCATCGATGAGTTCGACAAAACCGATATCCGGGTAGCTACGGTACTCGAATGCACCAACGTCAAGAAATCCGACCGTCTGCTGCAGTTCAAACTGGATGACGGCATGGGTGGACGCACCATCCTTAGCGGTATCGCACAATCCTATCCCGATCCGTCGGTACTCGTTGGCAAACAGGTGCTCTTCATCGCTAACTTCCCGCCGCGCAAGATGATGGGTATTGAGTCGCAAGGTATGATCCTCTCTGCCGTCAACGCCGATGGCAAACTGGTTGTCACCACCGTCTCCGCTCCCGTCCACAACGGCTGCCAGGTAGGATAAGAGAAACCAAACACAAAAAGAAAAACGCATCTTCGGGTGCGTTTTTTTGTACTATCTCTTGCATATGTCAATTATTTTTTGTACCTTTGCAGGCGTAATTGAATAAGCGTAATGAATTATGAATCCATTTAACTACATTTCTATCGCTCAAGGTGATAACTTTTTCGACCGTGTGGAAGAGACAAAACGTATTGTGGAGACGCTGCAAGGCGGCAACAATCTGGTGCTATTGGCGCCTCGCAGATATGGCAAAACCTCGCTCGTCTTTCGTGCTATAGAGCAATTGGAGCAGATAGGTATCAGTTGTGTCTATTTTGATCTGATGCCAGTCTATTCGTTGGAGTCCTTTGCTGAGTTATACTTACAGGCGCTCTATACTAAGTTGTCGAGCAAAGAACGCCTTATCCAGTTAATCGCGGCTTTGAAAAGTATTCGGCCAAAAATGACCTTTGACGCATTCGGAAAACCGGAATTTGGTATTGAGTTCGTCGAGCCAAAGGTAAGCATAGCGACGATTGCTCAATTGCTTGAATTGCCGGAAAAGATAGCGCAAGACGGCAAGCGGTTAGTAGTAGTAATGGACGAATTTCAAGAAATACGAAAGCTTCATAAGTTTGGTCTGGAAGCCTTGCTGCGCAGTAAGATTCAACTGCAACACCATGCCAACTATCTGTTCTTAGGCAGTAAGACACATATTATGCAAGATATGTTCATGGACAAGAACAAACCATTTTATAATTCGGCTATGACGCTGCAGATCAGTACACTTCCTGAACGCGAAACTATTGATTTTATAACTTCTCGTTTTGCAGCTTCATCTATTCAAATATCAGAACAACAGTGCCGGTACATCTTGTCGCGCGTAGAGAATATTCCTTATTATATACAGCTATTGTGCGCAGAGATATGGCAATATATGATGCCGGATCTGCATGAAGTAACCAACGAGATTATTGACACCTGTTTTACCCGTGTAGTAGAACTAAAAAGCGATTATTATTTCGAACGGACAGATCGCTTGTCTGCACTCCAGAAACGGTTGTTAGTGGCGCTTACCAAATCCGGACAAAATATCTATTCAGCAGACTATATTTTGCGAAACCAATTAGTTGGAGCATCCTCTCTGCAAAAAGCGGTTGCTGTGCTACTTGACGAGGGTGTTATTGATAAAAGCGGAAATACATACTCCTTCTGTAACCCGTTCTACAAACAGTATATTATCAATTACGCCTCGTAGCGTAACGCCTATGGGCGTAATTTCCGTTTATCCTTCGTCCACAACGGTTGCCAGGTAGGATAAGAAAAACCAAACATAAAAAGAAAAACGCATCTTCGAGGTGCGTTTTTTTACATTTATGTGTAAAAATTGACACCCTAAAAAGGTAGTTTGCGTAAAAAAATGACCTAAAAAGGGTAGTCTGCGTAAATTTCTGCATGTACGTGTTGCGTATGTGCAGATTTTTTTATAATTTTGCTCGATTTTTTTACGAACCATGCAAAGATGTAATTCAATATTGAATTTTACCCCCCCCCATACGAATGGCGGCTTAATGGGCATAAGACATAATTCGCAACGCATAAGCGGTGCTCACTGATTGTGAGTGCTGCTTATATTATTATGGAACTAATCAAACTAACCATATTGTTTAACTAAAATCAAAATTTATGAGAAAAAAATTATTTACATTTCTTCTCGCCCTCACAGCCAGCATAGGGATGATGTGGGCAGAGACGGTAGTGGTTATCAACAAAAGTGAATTCACATCTTCCGGAGTTACGAAGGAGGGAGTGACTTTGGCTCTGTCGAACGGAAGTATGACTTCTAGCGACATAGTGGCAATGAATGGTTCTTTCGAATTCTCAACATCGCTTGGGAAATTTACCGGTATTACCATCGTCACAGACGCTAATATTATGGAAATTTATGAAGGCGCATTTACCAGTGCCGGTTGGCCTACAGGTGATAACTTGGGAACATCAGCAGTTTGGACAGGTGAGTCCGAAACAGTTCTTATCAGTTGTATGGTTGCCGGTATGGATAATATAACAATTACCTGCACAATTGAACCGACTCCGGCTTCTTCGGTGACGGCAGCAAGATTTGTTTATAACTACGACTGTCAGCGTAATCCGTCTTTCCCTAAAGTAAATAATCCATGCAATCTTTCCGGATTCAAAGATCCATACGAAGGATATAAAGGATACAGAAATGGAAATGTTGCTGTCGGTCCTTGGAAATTAGAGTTCGTAGCATACTATACTCCTTCCAATAACTATGATTGCGCTTCACAGGTCAATTCTGCAGCCTATCAGTACTACTCGGATTTGAGTTACGAAGAAAGGGAGGCGAAAAAATTGGAGATGCCTATTTTCCGTCTCTGGCAATATAATTTGACAGCAAGAGAGTTCCAGCCCGCAGCGTATGGTCTCGTTTGTGCATATGCAGGAGAAGCCAATGCACAGGATCATGCAGCTTTGTTTGTCTCTTCCAATGGTATGGGTTGCTTCCTTTCGGGACATCAACACACGTCCAGTTTCGCCCTTACTTGCGAAAATGACCTGACTACAGGTTTGGCAGCCTTGGTGGATGCTGCTTCTGCTCCTAGCGATCCGTATTATGATGTTGTATGGCCGGTTATCGTATCCATTGATGCTATCGGATCTGTAGAACTGTCTGAGCATTGCAAATATTATATTGAAGGTTCGCGCGCTGCGTACGACGCTTTGACTGATGAGCAGAAAGCGCAAGTCACCAATTATAGTACGCTGACCAATGCTGAAACACAATGGGCAGCTTTGGTCGCTGCAGCACAGCCTTATGCTGACGCAGTAATCGATTTAATTAACGCGATCCCGAATCCGGTTGTTTATACACAGGATTGCCAGGATAAGATTGATGCAGCGCAGGATGCATATGATGCATTGACCGATGGTCAGAAAATATTGGTGTCCAATTATGAGACGCTGAAGAATGCTCCGTCCGATTTTATCAATGCCGCTCCGTATGTGCATATTCTCTTTAAAGCAAATGGCAATGAAAAGAAGGTTGAGAATGTTACACTCCCGCGTGAGTTCACAGAAGAAGAGATGAAAACAATGCTTAAAGAACTATACGGTGTTGAAGGAGATTACGATATGTATGCTTATTCTAATTCTAATGCCGATGCTGTGAATATTATTCCCTACGAAAAGTGGACAATTTCTCCTTTTATGGGAAAGGTTAATGTTAATGGTAATATGGATAAGTATGACCCAGAAACAGGTTACCAATGGATTGATTTCAGCCTCGAAATCTCTTTAGAGCTTCCGCCATTTGGTTCGGCTCCAGCTTCGGCGGATGAGCAAGTACCGACGAATGCAGATCCGGAGAACCCGAGCTATCACTACTCGACCTTCTTCCACAGCACGCAGAACTACAAGCTCACCAACGATGGTACGCAAGCCTTTATCGCTGACCTGAGCGGCAGCGACCTCGTGCTGACGAAGATCGCAGAGGGCACACAAGTCATTCCGGCTAATACGGCAGTCATCTTCCGTAAATCCGGTTCGGCAGATCCTGTTGTCCTCACCCCGACGGAAGAGAACGGCGTAAGTGTTAATCCGGACGACAACAGCCTCAAAGGTGTGGATGCAGTTACTACGCTGGAGAGCCTGAGCATCGCACAAGAGAACTGCTACGTACTGAGTGGTACGAACGAGTATGGTGTCGGTTTCTATCAGATCAACAGCACTTCCCTCAAAGCACATAAGGCTTATGTCATCTACAGCGGTAACGCTGCTCCGCGTCGTATGCGCTTCGTCTTCAACCAAGAGCAGGTGGTAACCGGCATTGATAACGCAAACGCAGATACCAAGGCCGAGAAACGCATCGAGAACGGACAACTCATCATCATCAAGAATGGCGTACGCTACAATGTACAAGGACAGTTGATCAAATAAATTTGATATTTGATATTTGAAATTTAAAATTTGAGATTTTATGAAAAAGAACTATATCAATCCCTCTGTGCAGGTAGCACAATTCGCCCCGATGTCTCTCATGCAGGCTGCCAGCCCGGCGGCTACCAACATGAATATCGTTGAGATCCCCGGCGAACAGTGGTAAATGACGTTGGCTATTAGCTGTTAGCTATTGGCTGTTAGCAGAAAAAAGTGCTCCTCGTGGGCACTTTTTTCGTGCAAATCCTTGTGTATTTCAAATTGGAATGTACTTCGACCTACTACCCTAAAGGGACCCTTCGAAGTTACGTTCGCACAGTCGTGCGAATAACAAGTCTTTCCCGCTAAAAATCTAAATAAATTTAATTTTTATCGTCAAATCCTTGTGTATTCCAAATATTTGTAGTAATTTTGCAGCGGATTTTAGAAAAACGGACAAAATGCATCATAAACGTGTTGGAAAAACGGACAAAATGCATCATAAACATGTTGGAAAAACGGACAAATACAGGATTTGCTTATGCTTAATCGACACATTGACAGTATTATAGTACGTCATTATGCGACCACCAACAAGGCCTTGTTACTTACCGGCGCTCGTCAGACAGGTAAAACGTACGCTATCCGTCGGTATGCGAAGCAGGCCGGACTGCAATTGGTGGAGATGAACTTTGTGCTGCAACCGGAGACGCAA